>NZ_SCKV01000006.1:0-311203 GCF_014155795.1 Pantoea hericii | reverse complement strand
GCCGGTGAGCGTATGGAACAGCAGGCCGTCCGCCGGCAGCTGAGCAGTAATGCGTGAGAACATAAGTAATCCCTGACTATTAACTGTGTGGATCGAGCAACCAGACGCCTTCTTCGCTGATGTTCAGCGTCTGCTGACGGGTGCCACTCTGGCCGCTGATGGCAAAGGTGTAGTTACCCGGGGCCAGTTGCAGCGTCGCGAAGCCATTCACCGCCGGGACCAGCGCCTGCGGCTGACCGTTAACCTGAACGCGTTCACCCTGCTGCAGACGGATATAGACCTGAGCGACCGGCGCGGGTGGCGGTGCCGGCTGAGGATCGGGTTCACGTGCGGCGGTCTGCGCAGGCTCAGCAGTCTGAGCCGGGGCGCTGACAACCTTCTCTGCCGGGGTCTCAGCCTGGGTCGGTGGCGCAGCAACTGGTTGGTTAACCGGCGCGACGGTGACGGCAGGCGCGCTGTTCTGCGCGACCTCAGCGGAATCCGTCTGTTCATTACCGCGTGACATCAGCAGACCGGCGCACAGGCCAACCAGCACACCCGCAGCCACCAGGCCTGGCAGAGCAAACCGGTGTCCCAGCAGCGTTTTCAGCGGCGAGGCGGATTTGACCTCCTCCTCTTCTTCTGTGATCGGCACCAGCATCGTACCTGGCCCGCTCATTTTTGCGCTGAGCAGCGGTTCTGACTCGCGTTCCGGCAGCGCCATCAGCACAGCAAAATCATCAATGCTCTGCGGGCGATCTTCCGGCTTCAGCGCCAGTGCGCGATCCACCGCACTGAGCAGCGCCGTGGAAAATCCTCCCAGACGACGCTGCACCAGCGGCTGATAATTATCTTCGATGCTACGCACCACGCTGACCGGTGGCGGTGCACCGGTAATCAGCGTATGCAGCACCGCGCCCAGCGCGTAGATATCGGTCCACGCGCCCTGCTCGCTCTCGTCGTTGTCGCTGTATTGCTCAATCGGCGCATAGCCGGGACGCAGCATGGTCTCGCTCTCATCCGACAGGTTGCCGATGGTTTTGCGCGCCGACCCGAAGTCCAGCAGGATCGGCTCGCCGCTGCTCTGAATCTGGATGTTATCCAGCGAGATATCACGATGCAGGTAACCCGCTTCATGGATGGTTTTAATCGCGCCCAGCAGCGGCGGCAGCATGCGACGGATCCAGGTTTCATCTACCGACTGCGGATTGCGTTCGCGGAAGTTTGAGAGCGTGGTGCCGCTGTAGAACACCGTGCCCATATAAGCGGTGTCGTTCTGCACCCAGAAACGCAGCACGTGCAGCAGGTTCGGATGGTTAAAGCGCGCCAGCAGACGCGCCTCCTGAATAAAGCTGTTCAGTCCGGCGTGAAAAGTTTTGCTGAAACGTTCACTGCGCAGCACCAGATTAAGGTCATCGCTGCGCACCGCCAGTGACGCGGGCATAAACTCTTTGATGGCGATATCACGTTCCAGCTGGTGATCCCAGGCGCGATAGACGATACCAAAGCCACCACCGCCGATAACCTCTTTGATTTCAAACTCATTAAAGCGGTAACCCAGCGGCAGCGCGTTGGGGACATTCAGGGGTTGATCATGTTCCGACATATTCGAAAACTCTCTGATAACTAAGCTTTAAACAGCGAACTGGCAGACAAATTCGCCCTGCTCACAACGCACTTCGACGCGGCGATAGCGTTCATCGCGGGCGTGCGCACTCAGCAATATCTGGCTCATCTGCGGCAACAGCGTGTTAGTGAGGATGGCATCCACCATGCGACCGCCCGACTCTACCTCGGTGCAGCGCTGGACAATCTGGCTCACCACCGACTCGTCGATCTGCGCCTCAATCCCATGGTTGTCGGCCAGACGACGCACAATGCGCGCCAGCTGTAGCCGCACAATCTCCGCCAGCATTTCATCGCTGAGCGGGTAATACGGTACCACCAGCAGACGGCCCAGCAGCGCAGGCGGGAACACCTCCAGCAGCGGTTTACGCAGCGCGGTGCTCAGGGCATCGGGATCGGGCATCAGTTCAGGATCGGCACACATTGCGCTGATTAGCTGCGTGCCGACATTCGAGGTCAGAATGATGATGGTGTTGCGGAAATCAATGTGGCGACCTTCGCCATCCTCCATCCAGCCCTTATCAAACACCTGGAAGAACAGCTCATGCACATCCGGATGGGCTTTCTCAATCTCATCCAGCAACACCACGCTGTAGGGACGACGGCGAACGGCTTCGGTCAGCACGCCGCCTTCGCCGTAGCCGACGTAGCCCGGCGGAGCACCTTTCAGCGTCGAGACGGTGTGCGCCTCCTGAAACTCACTCATGTTGATGGTGATAATGTTCTGCTCGCCGCCATACAGCGACTCGGCCAGCGCCAGCGCGGTCTCGGTTTTACCGACACCGGACGGGCCGCACAGCATAAAGACGCCTGCGGGCTTGTTGGGGTTATCCAGGCGAGCGCGCGTAGTGCGAACCCGTTTGGCGATCAGATCCAGACCGTGACGCTGGCCGATGACGCGCTGGTTCAGGGTGTCAGCCAGATTCAGGACGGCGTCGATCTCATTCTTCACCATCCGGCCCAGTGGAATACCGGTCCAGTCCGAGACCACGGCAGCCACCACGCCTGCATCCACGGCGGCAAACAGCAGCGGCGAGTCGCCCTGCAGCGCCGTGAGTTGCTGCTGCGTTGCATCGCGCTGTTCACGCAGCGCCGGATCCTCTTCGGTTACACAGCGGGCGCGCAGCGCAATCAGCGTCTCAACCAGTTCGCGCTCCTGCAGCCAGCGCTGTTGCAGTGCATCACGTTCAGTTTCCAGGGCGGTGCGCTCTGCGGCAATCGCCTGCTGGCGGGTCACATCGCCAAGGCCGACGCGGATTTCACGTTCAATGATCTCCGCTTCAATCTCCAGCGCGGCCAGACGATGCAGACAATCTTCCAGCGCCGCAGGCTGTGCGCCCTGACTGACCGCCACGCGCGCGCAGGCAGTATCCAGCAGCGCCACCGCTTTATCGGGCAGCTGACGCGCCGGAATGTAGCGATGGGATAGTTTCACTGCCGCAGTGACTGCATCATCCAGCAACAGCACCCGATGGTGTTTCTCCAGCGCGCTGACGGTGCTGCGCAGCATCAGAATCGCTTTGGCTTCATCGGGCTCCTGCACCTGCACGGTCTGGAAGCGGCGGGTCAGCGCCGGATCTTTCTCGATGTACTTTTTGTATTCGGCCCAGGTGGTCGCGCCGATAGTGCGAAGCTGGCCGCGCGCCAGCGCCGGTTTCAGCAGGTTGGCGGCATCGCCGGTGCCCTGCTGACCACCCGCGCCAACCAGAGTGTGGATCTCATCGACAAACAGCACGATCGGCGTCGGGCTGGACTGCACCTCATTGATCAGCGCCTGCAGTCGCGCTTCGAACTCCCCTTTCATCCCGGCACCCGCCTGCAGCAGGCCGATATCCAGCAGCCAGAGCTGCACATCGCGCAGCGGCGCAGGCACATCCCCCGCGGCAATACGCAGCGCGAGGCCTTCGACCACCGCGGTTTTGCCGACGCCCGCTTCACCGGTCAGCAACGGGTTGTTCTGACGACGACGCATCAGGATATCGACCATCTGGCGGATCTCATCGTCACGTCCGGTCACCGGATCGATGCGGCCTTCACGGGCGCGCGCAGTCAGGTCCTGTCCATATTGTTCCAGCGTCGTGCCACCGGCCGCAGGCGGTGCGCCCGCCGCGTCCGCCGGTGCGCTCATCGCCTGCTGCGCTTCTTTGCTGTTACTGAGTAGCGTGTCGAAATCCGCCAGCAGCGCATCGGCATTAACCCGGCTGAACTGGCCGGAGATGCCTTTCAGTACGCTGGCCAGGTTGAAGGTTTTCAGCATACCAATCAGCAGATGACCGCCGCGAATGCGGGTCGCGCCATATTTCAGCGAGGCGTAAACCCACGCCCGCTCAACGGCGCTGTCGATATGCTCAGAGAGGTCGGAGACCGCACTGGCACCGCGAGGCAGGCGATCCAGCGCGGCAACGATGTCCTGAGTCAGGGCCTTTTCATCCAGTGAAAAATGTGTGATGACCTGCTGTAAGTCGCCATCCTGCTGCTGCATCAGTTGATGCAGCCAGTGCACCAGTTCGACATAGGGATTGCCGCGCAGTTTGCAAAAGGCGGTGGCGCTTTCCAGCGAGGTAAATAACAGCGTATCCAGTTTGCCGAATAGCACGGCACGGCTGATTTCTGACATAGGGGGCTCTCTTCAATGAAAGACGCAGGCTGTGTAACAGGGAAAGCGGCTGGGCTAGCGTGAAGCAGCCTCAACCTCAAACATGAAATCTTCACGATCGTGCGGCTGCGGCATCTGCCCCAGCCAGCTGGTATAGCCGAGTCGGGCAGTGCCGCCCAGCGCCACACCCTGCACCTCGTCAGCGGCCAGGATCAGACTGAGATCCCACTGCATTTCGATGCCAAGGTAGTGACGCACCCAGTCGCGCACTTCCTGCGCGCCGGGCGCATCCGGCAGAAAATGGGCATACTGCGCGGCGTTGAGCGGGCCCAGGTGCAGGCGAAAACGGTGCTGCACATCACGTACCGCCACACCGAGAAACGCGGAGGCGCCCAGCCGGGGCATGTGACGTCCCGCGCCCAGTCGGGCCTGATCGCGGCTGTCCAGCGTCAGCCAGTGCGGCAGGTTCTGCGTGAGCCGGACCGGTACGCCAAAGTAGTGGCGCAGAATGCGCACCAGCCCTTCCGCATCATGACCGTGACGGCTGAGATGGCCCACCAGCATCAGTCGGGCATGGAGACTCAGCGAGCTGGCCTGCTGCTGGGCCGGCAAACCGATGCCCGCCAGACAGGCGAGATAGTTCAAAAAGCGACTGTCGTCGGGACGATCCAGCGACACGGTCGGCTGCGCATCCGCCCAGGCACGATAGAACAGCAGCGTGGCGCGGTGGTGAAACAGGTCAGCAAACGCCGACAGGCTGTGATCCTGATGATGCACGATGCGTTCATGCACATATTCGGTCAGATGGGTTGGCAGCGGGCCGTTGGGGCCAAACAGGCCAAAGCTGTAGATCGACAGCTCATGACGCTCCGAACCCTCACGCGGGGTGGCACTGGCGACGGTGGCCGGTGCAAACGCCAGTGACGGCGTCTGACCGATGCGTACCGATTCGAACTTCGGCAGCGGCGCACGGCCCAGCGGATAGCGCTGACCGCCCTGCGCGTCCAGCCGTCGCAGCAGCTGAAACAGATCGTAGCGCCACGGCGCGGCCATGACTTTCTGCCAGAAATCATCCGGCAGTCGGGTCAGACGCGGCAGCGTAATGACTTTTTCGCCACTCATATCAGCGCTTTCCTGCCCATGCGCGGTGGCCAGTAGCCCACTTCCCCGCGCTGCTGGCTGTTCAGGGTGAATTCTGTGAAGCTGTTAAGTGCCACCAGCCGACCACAAACCCGCTCCAGTACGCTGCCAAACAGCCATGGGCTGGCACCCGAAAACGCCTGCTCATCCACTTCCAGCGTGATGCTGACACCGCGCGCAAACACCACCGGCCCTGGCTCGGGCACACGGCGGTTTACCGCGCTGAGCGTACAGTGGCGAATGCCGTCAATCTGGCGGGCAACCGGCGCTTCGGCGAGATTAGCGTAGAGGCTCAGCAACTGGCGCAGCGCCGCCGCACCTTCCCCGTCGCTGCTGTCCATCAGACTGAGATAGTTCATCTGCAGATGGCTGATCAGCCGCCACGCTGAAAGGCCTTCTGCCAGCGCCGGACGTGGTGGCGTCGGTCCTTTGCACAGCTTCAGCTCCGACACCGGAATGGAATCCGGCATCACGAAATTGCCCTGATCCTGCTGCAGCATCAGCGGCAGATCGCGGCTGGTACACATCACCTCGGCAGAGAGATAGCGCACGTCGTCGCGCCACGGCGCATGATGCTCATCCACCAGCGACAGAAACACTTCTGAACCGATGTAGCCGGTGCGCGTGCCATAACGTTGTGCCTGCTCTGACAGGGTGCGCTGTTCGCGGCGCAGCGAGAAGTAGGCGCCATAGTCACCCTGATCGCCGCTGAAGGTGCTCCAGAACGGGCGGAATACCTGCTCTTCCCGCTTGCCCTCTACGGTGGCAAACAGCCGCTGCACCGAATGCACCTCATAATCCAGCGGCCGGATGTTATCCACTACCAGATGATATTCATGCTGACTGTCGCTGACCTTCAGACGCTCGGCGGTTTTCGGGAAGAGGTTAATGACCGGCGTGCAGTGCAGCGCCAGATGGCTGTGATCGACCACGCTTTCCAGCGCGCTGTCCGCTTTGTCGAGCAGGATGATGATGTCGAACGCCGTGGCGTTGTCGCAGCGGCGCAAAAACGGGCCGAGCTGACTCAGGCTGATAAACTGAAAGCGTGCCGGAAAAGCGAAATATTCCTGCAACAGACGATAGCCGTCGAAGTTGCGCAGGTCGTCGGGCAGCAGCGCCTGCTCTGGCGCAAAACCCTCCTGCTGCAGGGCGTCATCTGTCAGCACCTGACGCTGTGGCCGTTTCTCTACCGACTGCAGCACGATACCTACCCGATGCTGCATCAGCAGCTCAAGCAGCTTCAGCGCCTGAATATCCGGGCCGCTGAGGAACAGCATCAGGTCCTCGACGTTGAGCTGACTCAGCGAGGAGATCCCTTCACAGGTGATACGGATGCGCAGCGCACTTGCCGCGCCCAGGCCCGTGAGTTTCAGCTCGCCAGAAGGCAGATCACCTGGCACGCCGCCGAGGCTGGCTTCAGTGATGCGCAGCGGATGCAGCACCACATCGTGTGCGGTGGAGTAGCTGCAGGTCACCCCGGTTTTTTTCAGGTTCTGGCTCTCCATCATGGTGCCGCGCGGCACCCGGAAACCCTGAGTGATATCACCTTTGCGGCTGTCCGGCGTCAGCTGCGCAATCGCCATGGAGGGCGTTGGCGAGAGATAAGATGGCGCAATCATCTCCAGCAGACGCTGTGAGAAGCGCGGAAACTCCGCATCCATCTTCAGTTGCACGCGCGACGTCAGGAAGGCAAACCCCTCCATAAGCCGTTCCACATAGGGATCCGCCACGTCAATGCCATGCATGCCAAGACGTCCCGCCACTTTCGGGTAGCGCGTCGCAAACTCTGCCCCCATCTCGCGCAGGTAGGCCAGTTCACGGTTGTAGTAGTCGAGCAGATTGCTGTCCATGGTTATCCTGCATCCTGAAGTTCGAAATGGCCGCTCTCCAGATCAACCTGAGTGCGGAACAGAAACGCCAGTGGATAAGGCACACACCAGAGCCGCCCTTTGATCTCAATCGACAGCACGTTGTGCAGGCTGAGCGAGCCGAGATCGCTGACGCAGCGCACCTGCAGCCCCTGCGGCAGAATACGCGGCTCGAAGTGCAGAATGGCGTTGGTCATTTTGCGCTGCATATCCTGCCATTCAATATCGGAGACGTTCTGCCCGGCCAGCGGCGCAACGCCGAAATTCCAGACCGAGCGCTGCACCTGATCGAAACCACTGAGATCCTGCTGCGCTTCGTTATTAATAGTGTTGAACAGCCACTGCAGATCGCGCAGGACGTGGCGACGCAGCGTGCTGTGGCTGATCAGCATGCTGTTCTCCGCCTCCTGCTGCTTGTCCGGCGCGTTGTCGGTCAGGCGATCCAGCAATGAGGATTGCAGCTTGTCGCGGGCGGTCAACGCATCGCGCTTTTTGCGCGCGCGAAAGCCGCCGTGCAGCTGGGCATAGCCATCATTGTGCGCGCCTGAATCATGACTCATCGGCAGACTCTGTATTGTCGAACGTGACCTGCTGCAGGCTCAGCAGCGAGAATTCCGCGCTGTCGCTGAGCCACATTTTTTGTCCCTGGCCAATGAACTGATCCGTATCATCGCCAAGTGTCTGCCATTCGGTGACGCTGGCACGCAGAAAACGCTCGTCTGCACCCGCCAGCAGCGGATAGCGCGCCGGAATCTGACACACCTGCTCGCTGCCATCCACCAGCTGCACGCGTGTGTGACGCCACACCAGATCGGTGACGCTGGCAGGCGCCTGGAACTGCATCTCACGAATGGCGGCAAACGGGATCCAGTAGTAACGCCCCTGATTGATCACTTCACACACCGGACCGAAACGGCTGTCGCCATCCATCAGCCAGCTGAATGCGGTTGGCTGATCCTGTTGGGTGGCGGTGCCGGGATTGGCGTCAGCGAGGTCGAGTGCCTCAGCCCGCAGTGCAGTGCCGCGCGCGACATCGCCCGCGGTGTCGGCCTGTAAGGCGGCCAGCAGTGTGTCGCACCAGTGCCAGGCGCTACCCGGCAGAACCGGGTCGGCCTCACCGCGCAGTACCGCGTCACGCTGCAGCTCACCGGCGATCGCCTGCTGCAACAGATTGACGGTTGGTTGCGCCTGCGGACTTAACGCCAGCCAGGATTGCAGCTGCGTCTGCGCGCGCGACCAGTTACCTGACAGGCAAAGCAATTGCACAAAGGCAGCCCGCAGATCGGCATTTGCCGGATTCGCCTGAATCTGGCGGGTGACGTCAGCCAGTGTTTCGCCGAGCGTGGCGTTAGCCAGACGGTGTTGTAAGGATTCCATGCAAACTCCTTTTGCGTCAGTTAAGGGTGCGATAGACCGCAGCGGCGGGATTTTTCAGTTCAGGATGGAGTTTTTCCACCAGCTGTACGCTGAGCGTGCCATCCCCACTGACCCACGGTGACCAGACTTTGCGAACTTCCTGCAGACGCGCCTGAACCGCACTCTCATCAGCCGCTTCGCTGGCGGGCATCTGCACCACCACCTGACGCACCGCCTGCCAGCCGTTAAAACGGTTACTGAACGGAAGAACCAGCCAGCTGTCAGGGGATTTTTCGTTGCTCAGCACCATACGCTCGCTATTGACCGTGGTGATGTGGAGTTCGGCCGTGGATGACTGATTGCTCAGGCCCGTCACCGGGAAACCCTGCAGGAAGGTCACGCCGATTGCCGCAGATGCACCGTTACCTTGCTGAGTCAGGCGGCTTTGCCCGCTGAGCCAGCCGTCAGAACCGCAGACCAGCCCCTGTTTTGCGGGAACAAACAGCGCGCTACCCTGCGCCGGATGCTGCCACCAGGTGCGGAAATGGCAGCCATCCAGCAGACTGAATTGCAGCCACGGCGAGGTATCCGCCTGGGCGGCATTGCGCAGAGCGTCAACAGGCACGGCCGCCGTGGTTGGCTGTTGCTGTTGCTGCTGCGGTGCCGCTGGCGTCACCACGGTTTTCCACTGCTGCGCACGGGCGGCACTGCCGGTGGCGATCTCACTGCCCTCTGGATCGGTCAGCTGCCAGTGCAGTTGCTGCAGCGGTTTACACTGCGTGGCCATCAATCCGGCTACCCGTGGCAAGAACTCTTTTAAAACAGTCGGGTTTTTCTCACCCATCGTCACGATGCGCAGGTTAATGGTGCTGTTACACCAGCTCGACAGCTGATTGTTTTTGACGTCATCAATCCAGACATCCAGTTTCTGTGCCGGGGACTGTACGATGCGATAGTTTTCAGCATAAGCCTGCGTGCTGAGCACCAGCGCAGCCAGACCCAGTAATCCATATTTCATGTTGGCGTTCTCAATCTCGCAGAGGGAAGAACTGCGCCGCTTCAGAGAGCGAGTGCAGCAAGGTGGTGTCCTGGGGCGATCCAATCCAGACGGCCAGCGCGCTGAAATTATCCTGCTGCCCCTGATCCGACTGATCGTTTTTGATGATTTGCTGCATCAGCGTCAGCCACTCTTCCGGTGTGTTCACCATGTGCAGTGACTGCTGCATCTGCTCCAGCGAAACGCCATGCCAGAAACCATCGGTGCAGAGTAAAAAGGCATCGCCATCTTCGATTTCGACCACGTCGCTGTAACTGGCGTCACGCTGCTCATCACCCATCCCCAGCGCAAAATAGAGCAGGTTGCTGTTGATGCCTTCGGTGCGATGTCCGGCATCTTTCATCTGCTGCACCAGGCTGTGGTCGGTGGTGACAAGATAGAGATAGCCGCGACGAAACAGATAGAGGCGGCTATCGCCTGCATGGGCCCAGCAGGCAAGATGGTAGTCGCGGTCAATGAACAGGCTGACCAGCGTGGTCCCCATCCGGCTGTGTTCGCTGCTGGCTTTCTGCTGCTGCCGGATGGCGTGGTTCGCGTGATTAACGTAGTTGCGAATCGACTGCGCATTGAGGTGCGCATCGCCATCAAAGGCCTGCAGCAGGCTGCTGCGGGCGATGGCGGCCGCCCTGTCACCGCCGGGAAACCCGGCTACACCGTCGCAGACGACAAAGCAGGCTGAACGCGTACCGATGACATCACCGATCTGATCCTGATTACTGGCGCGATCGCCCTGATTGGACGTCGAGGCAATAGTGATATTCATGCGTCATCCGTGTGGGTTTGTGAGTCTTTGTACTGATTGACTTCCAGGTCATAGGCGTGCAGAAACGCTTCGCCAAACAGGGTATGAAAGTCGTCTTCGATCTCGCCCGCTGTCTCGCCGTAGCGCTCAACAAAATGCTCCCACAGTGCTGCTTTGCGGCTGCCCGGCAGACCAATACGTGACACTGAACCTGCCTGACGCGCCTCTTCTTCCAGCTGCTCCGGGTTAAAGGATTGCAGCATTGAGGCGATAATGGCGCGGATACCGGCGATCATGCCCAGCTGGTGCGCCTGCAGATCGATCAGCGCATCACGCACCGCCTGACGCGGCGGCATAAAGCCCGGCATCCGGCTGCCGAACATCTGCATTAATACGGTTTTACCCGACGGCAGCAGCTTGAAGGGGTTGTTGGCATCATCAAGGATCACCGTCATGTCGGCTTTGACGCCGCGCTTGAGGATCGAACGCGACGACAGCAGTGCCACCGTGCCCTGTGAGAACATGCTGAGCATCTGACCAAACTGCAGCATCTGTTCGCGATCAAACTGTGGCGTCGGCTGCAGGTCACGCAGGCCCATGCCTTCCAGCAGCGCATCCAGCAGTTCGCCCTTGAGGGCGTCGCCGCTGCTCTGGCTTGGTGTTGAGAGAGGAACTGCAGCGGCATGATGATGACCGGAAGCAACCGGATCGATGCGCAGGCGCCCTTTGGGCGTCGGCGATGGCGTGCGCTGCACTGCCTGCGGCGTGGGCAGCGTGATCCCGCCGTAGTCGTTCTGCGGATTCACCGCGTCTGGCTGGCTGGACTCCGCGTCATCCGCCTGGCGTGGGGCTTCGCTGTGCACCTGGCTCTGAGGCTGGTCATCAACCGGTAAGTCGATACCGCTGAACAGCGGTGAGTTTTCCATTTCGTTCAGGCTGACGGAGACCTGCTCAGGTGCGCGTGCAGTAACCGGCTCAGGTTTTGCCTCTTGCTGAGGCGATACCGGCGACGTGGACGGTTTCGCTGTCGGCAGCTCAGGCTGTGCCAGCGGCACCGCATTGCCCATCATCAGTCCTAATGGATCGTCATGGTTGCGCACATCAGTCTGGCTCTCGCCGTCAAACAGACTAAGCGGATCCAGTTCAGCGGCGGGCGCTTCAGCCTGCTTTGGCGCGTTATGCTGCTGAGCCGACAGCGTGCTCGGCGTCCGATCGTCAAAAATGCTCTGCTGTGCGAAGAGCGCATCGCCGTCATCAAACAGGCTGCTGCTTTTAGGCTGCTGACCATAATCCAGCGGCGCATCGTTGATCAGTTGCGCCAGCGGATCTTCCGGATTCCGGTCAGACGCAGCAGGCGTGGTCAGCGGATGGGCATCCGGCATCTCCGGCACCGCTTTGCGTTTAGAGAGATCGTCTGAAATCGAAAACTCTTTCGCCAGGCTGTCCCAGATTTCGCTGGGAATGGCAGCGGTGGTGCTGGCTTTTTCAGCTGCCGGTTCGCGAACAGGTGCAGCGGGCTGCACGGGTTCAGGACGAGGAACGGCCCTTTCCATCTGCGGCTGATGATCACTGTTGAGGTCGCTGACCAGCAGTTGATAATCATCAATGCCGAGAATGTCTCCATCCTGCAGTTCAACCTGCCGACCGCGCTCCAGCGGAATATCGTTGAGCAGCACACGTGTCACATTGCCACGGTTGGTCAGGCGACATTCGCCGTTCGCGGTGATGTGCACAATCGCCTGCAGGCGGGAGAGCGTCCGGTCATCATCTGGCAGCACCAGATTGTTATCCACGCCGCGACCAATGGTGCCGCCGGGCGGGAAGAAATCACAATGAGTCTGAGGCGGCTGTTGGCCCGGTTTAGTCGTTATTATCGTAAAGCGCATAACGGATTCCTGCGGTTAGCGGTTCGGCATCTATACCGCGCACCTCTCAGGGAAAGGCGCGGGGTATAGGGAGCGGGAGATTTTAGAATTGGTTTTCTTAAATAGCTGGCGGTTAATTAAGACTTATAAACAGAAAAGCCATCATATTTAGTTAAGCCGATAACATTGCGTTAAAGGTTTATTTTTAACTAACGAACAGGGTAATAATTAAAATAAATTCAAAGATAATCTTATTATGAGCACCAGAGACTCTCTTGCTTAAATAGCATTTATTCAGAATCATTTACAGCATTGAAAAAAACGGGATTAAAGCGTAACGCCATGCGCGATAGTTAAAGAGAATGTCGTGCCAGACTTGTAAAGCCTGAGCAAGGAAAATCATCAGTAAGGCAGTTGTTTCAGAAGAGCAAAACGCTCTTTATCGATGCGGATAACACAGAGATTAGTCGCCACCGCACTCGCATTGCTGCCTTCTTCAGCCGCAAAGGCCTCCAGCCTGCACTGTCCATCACGATACTTCAGCCAGTTGCGCTGGGTATCTACCAGCGTTGCGACATAGTCATCAGCCAGTTTTTTCTGTGTGCCGTACATCTGTACAATCCGCTTTTTAGCCGTCTGGTACGCTTTGTTCAGGTCATCTTCCGCCAGCGTCTTCTGCTGAACAGTACACTGAAACAGCGTGCCGTCTGAAGGCTGTTTTGCACAGGTCTCATCAGCGATCGCTGAAGCACTTACGGAAAGGGACACACCGATCAAAATCAGTTTACTTATTCTTTTCATAATTATCTCAGCACTCTTAACGATCAATGATAGGGAATCAACTTAAGCTTTATGATTCTTTGCTCGTTAAGCTCAGAAGTGCACATATTAAAATTAGCGTTACTTAAATCACTTCCTTTATCTGCAACATAAGAAGCCAGTTTACAGTCATTATCCCGGTACTGTAGCCACGCTCGTTGAGCGTCAGTTAATGTACTCATATATTGACTAAGCGCTTTATTATCACCTTCAAAAAGAGTTTCAACTCTGGCTTTAGCCAGTTTATATTCTTTATTTAAATCAATCTCAGTCTGGCTTCTGTTTTTCCGGGCGCAATTGTAAACTTCCTGGTCGTTATTCCCTTTTGAACAATCACTCATTGCGTGGACGGGCGAAACATACATAACCGTGATAGACAGCAATATAGAAAAACATGTTCTCATTAAAATCTTTACCTGTAATAACTTACCCATGCCTGAGCAAATGGGCAGACTCATTATGCAGCACTTTATAAGCGGTTTATTTCATCACGCCAACATCCTGAGCAATAACATTCCCCTTGAATGTCACGATATAATCCCAGAGGTTATCGCCCTTCTGACTGGGATAAAAAGAATAGTCGTACTTTCCATTCGTAAAGCGATATCCCCTGAAGTCGCAGACATCAGGGCAATTTGTATTGATGGTCTCGCCTTTAAGGACAATATAAGAATTATCTTTTACTCTTATTGACTTGAGCGAAACGTTATCACAAGTGAGATTACCTTCCTCACAACTATAGGTGATATCCGCCTTGAATATTTTTCCTTCAAACTGTGAAACTGATTTTGCTAAAGACAATGAAGGCAAACCAATAAGCACCATGATAATAATATGGATTATTTTCTTTATCATATGTTGATTCCATTTACGAGTCACTATCATGCTCAACTTCAGCTGTAATACGCGATTACATTTAACTAAAAACATCTTCTATGAAAATTCATTTATGATATTTATCGCTACTGTATACTTAGAGCTTCCCACAAGAAATAAATTAATTTTTATATTTATTATAGAGAGATTCAGCATCCTGGCTTTGCGCAAGTAGCGTGCATTTCATCATATTGAAATTTCCTGAAACCGAGCCTGTAAGGTTCATCTTCAGATAGTCATTGATTAACTTATCGCCCTCGCTGAATGCTTCAACGGGAAGATGGCTTATCTCTAACCAGGCTGAAGCGCTTTTAAAGGCATCATCAGTGAAAGCCTTGTCAGTGGTAGCTTTACCTGCGCAACGGTTGAGAAGCCAGTTGCTGAAAATCTGCGGTTGTTTAAACGAGTCAGGAGCAGGAGGCGTTATCGCCAGCGCCGCAGGAGATGACGTCAGAGCCAGTAAAATCAGTAACTTTTTCATTTCAGTATCCACAGGGAGGCAACATCAGGAACAAAACTACCATTTTCTGCACCACCCAGGAAGTGACAGGTATCAGAGCAGATATTGCCGTTCCAGAGTGTCACACGCCCTCGGGCATTGCTGCAGTCTTATCCCTAACCTCAGTTAAATACATAAACGAAAACTGCCATAAAAACAGCCCAGCCAACGGTCAGGAAAAATGTAAACTGGTAAAGGTGGAGCGTTTTTTCCATCCACACCATTTTCTCTCTGGGTTGTTGCTGCACAAATTCATAGGCCTGAATACTGACATTTTCAGACTTAGAAAAACGCATTTTCCGCCCCTTTCTGAGATTCATGAAAAATGCTACTTTCTGATAATTAGCATAGAATCCCAAATGGTTTGCAACTTTAGTGGTCAAGTCTAGTTGCAACCCTGTACTTTTATAAAGATTGATAAAATCCTGATAAGCTTTTTGATTAACTCTAAAGAACCACGCAGTATAAACATGCAGCGAAATAACTAAAACAGATAAAATTAAGCAGCCATACATAAAAAAATCATACCAAATCATAAAATCTTATCCATCAAAATACCCGCCCCTTTTTCACCCAGCTTAGCAGAGCCATAACCACCCACTGTGGAACCAACTATTCCACAAGCTAATGCACCAATGCCTCCGGTTGCAACACCCAGTGCCACACAGGCAGATGTTGCAAGTGTTGCAGACGCCGCACCACCTAAGATAGCTGCAGTCGTGCTTGCTGCAAACTTAGAATACTCTTTCACCGCCACTTTAGAGCATTCATTTTCTCTTTCTTTGGTACAACTGTGATAAACCTCATTAGTCGTATTTACAGCACTAAATCCTATCGAAACCCACCCACCCATTTTCATGAATTTTGCTGCTTTGGCTGCACTATCTACATAGGTCGAATAACCACGTATTGCTGTTGTGCCTGCCGTTTGCCAATCATGGATGATAGAGGAACTGGAAAGGTTTAATGCATGTTTTATCTTCTCGTAGGGGCGCAAATTCAGCACAAATCGGGATAAACGATTCAGTAACACTTCAAGCTCACCAAACAACCGCTTCCGCTCAACAAAAAACTGCTGACCGAACAATGTTCCAGATGTCAGATATTGATTACGATAGGCATTTTCAATGGCGGTAAGTTTATTGCCAATTTCATTAAAACACTTCTCGCCTGCGTCACCTATGATACCTGAGGCTTTATCCATAAAGTTGGTAATTGCAGCAATAGAGGCATAATGGCGGTTAAAGAAATCAGCCTCATCAACCGTCAGATGAGTGACACTATTATTGGTTCTGGATTTAGTCTCTTCCAGAGTGCGCATGGCTGCAGGATGATTGTTACCGTCAGGGTCAGCAACGATTAAAATCTGGCCTGGTTTAGCCCATGCAACATCAGCATTTAATTGCAAAAAATAGTTCGCGGCAGACATATTGCGCGTGCCATAAAGCCACATTGCCTGCTCAGTCAGTCTTCCCGGACGCTGAACAACACAAAATCCCGGCTCAATTGAATTTTTTCAGCCATAAACAACCTCCTTTTGCAATTAAATGAGCTAAACGTATAACCACTGCATTAATTCATTAATTTTAATGAAGATACGCCCCCTTTTCGGAGGCGTCGTTTATTACGCTTCTTTGTTGCCTTTGATGTCCCAGCCTGCGCTGCTCTCTGCGCCTTTGCCGCCGGAAGCGCTCTGCTCCCAGTACTGCTGCTTCACTTTGGATGCCTGGAAGGAGTAAGTCATTCCCAGTGTATCGCCGTTGTCGGAGCCATTGTAATTCACAGCGGTCACCAGAACGTCTTCCAGGGTGATGCGTGCATACTCAACCTGAGAGCCGCCCGCTTTACAGATAGAGAGTTCAACTTTAGCGAGATGCTTACCGCTTGCGCAGTTCTTCAGCAGCGCCGTAGTTGACTTGTCGATCAATGCATTCACGTGCAGGTCGTTAAAGTTAACCTTACCGGCACCGCCGCCGCCGCCAACAGACATGTTGCCTGGCTGAGAGGCACCCCATGAGAAAGAGGTAATATCGGTCCAGCCAGTGTGGTTTGAGTCTTTCGACTCGCCAGTAACACCGTCAACCTTCATAAACATATCAATAGCCATTATCTTTCACTCTTTATTGGTTGAGATTATTGCTTTCAAAAAAGCAAGGATATGGCAAAAAGAAAAGCATGGGGCTGAATAAAACAGTCCATATTTTACCTTTGCCTTGCTTCTGAAATATCGTCATAAACGATATTTCAGATACCGAATTACCAGGCATTAAGCCGGGCAATATATATTCATCTTTTCATAATGCGGAATCGAGGTTTTCACCTTGTATTCAGAAAGCAGAGAAGCACTTAATAAATTCTTCTTAGCTTATCTCCTGCCCAGTAAAAACCTAACGAAACAGTGACTGAAAGAGCAATCACAATACCGTTAATTATTTTCATCATTATCGTGACATTCCAGTCACAGAAGAAAATGAAATAACATGTACAGCTAAATAAAATCAGGCCAGAAATAAATTTCAGCAGAGATGTAATAAATACAGGACTAGCTTTTTAACCATGCTGTCATCCTCCCTGACACTCATTTCAGCAAACTTTCTGTCAGGCATCAGGCGCAAACCCCTTTCGCGCCTGAAAACCTTGCGACTCAACGTTTAAGCATTGTCATTTTTCAGTGACGGCAGCTTAGAAACCAGACGCAGCGAAACGGTCAGGCCTTCCAGCTGATAGTGCGGACGCAGGAAGAACTTCGCAGCGTAATAGCCTGGGTTATCTTCCTGCTCTTCCACATTCACCTCGGCAGCGGCCAGCGGCTTGCGGGACTTGGTCTCCTGCGAGGAGTTAGCCGGATCGCCATCGACGTAGTTCATCACCCAGTCGTTCAGCCAGCGTTCCATCTCGTCGCGCTCGCGGAAAGAGCCGATCTTGTCACGCACAATGCACTTCAGGTAATGCGCGAAGCGACAGCAGGCGAACAGGTAAGGCAGACGCGCCGCCAGACGGGCATTGGCGGTGGCATCGGCGTCGTGATACTCCATCGGCTTCTGCAGTGACTGCGCACCGATAAAGGCGGCGAAGTCAGAGTTTTTGCGATGCACCAGCGGCATAAAGCCGTTTTTCGCCAGTTCGGCTTCGCGACGATCGCTGATAGCGATTTCGGTCGGGCACTTCATGTCCACGCCGCCGTCATCGCTCGGGAAGGTGTGGCACGGCAGGTTTTCCACTGCACCGCCCGACTCCACGCCGCGGATCGCCGTACACCAGCCATACTCTTTAAATGAGCGGTTGATGTTGGCGGCCATGGCGTAGGCGGCATTGCTCCAGGTGTAGTTGCCGTGATCGGAACCGTCGGTCTGCTCTTCGAAGTCGAAGCTGTCGACCGGGTTGGTACGAATGCCATAAGGCAGACGCGCCAGGAAACGCGGCATCACCAGACCCAGATAGCGTGCATCTTCCGATTCACGCAGGCTGCGCCAGGCAGCATATTCGGTGTTCTGGAAGATCTTGGTCAGATCGCGTGGGTTCGCCAGCTCCTGCCAGGACTCCATCTGCATCACTTCCGGCGCGGTACCGGTAATGAACGGACAGTGCGCGGCCGAACCGATACGTGCCATCTCACCCAGCAGCTCAACATCCTGCGGGCTATGATCGAAGTAGTAGTCACCCACCAGGCAGCCAAACGGCTCGCCGCCGAACTGACCATACTCCTGCTCATAAATCTTCTTGAACAGCGGGCTTTGATCCCAGCCGGCACCCTTGTAACGCTTCAGAGTACGACCCAGCTCCTGCTTGGAGATGCTCATAAAGCGGATTTTCAGCATCTCGTCAGTTTCGGTATTGTTCACCAGATAGCTCAGGCCGCGCCAGGCGCTTTCCAGCGACTGAAACTCCGGGTGGTGAATAATCTGGTTTACCTGCTGCGACAGCTTTTCGTCGATCTCCGCAATCAGCGCCTGAATGGTCCGATACGCATCGCTGGAGACGGTGACGGTGTTTTCCAGCGCCTGCTGCGCCAGAGTTTTCACCGCGCTTTCGACCGCCGCGCGCGCCTGATCGCTTTTTGGCCGGAACTCTTTATTCAGCAGCGCACTGAACTCATCCTGACTGAAACTGGCTGCGCCCTGCGACTGCGGTTGTTGTGAAGTCTGCGTCATGCCTGCGGCTCCTTACCTTCAGTGGCCTCATCCTGCTTTGGCAGATGGGTCAGGGCCTGCAACAGCGTAGGATCCTGCAGCACCTTACCAATCAGCTCTTCCGCACCGTTTTTGCCGTCCATATAGGTCAGCAGGTTCGCCAGCTGGGTACGCGCTTCCAGCAGCTTGCTCAGTGGCTCGACGTTACGGGCCACCGCATCCGGCGAAAAGTCATCCATGCTGTCAAAGGTGAGATCGATGTTCAGCTTGCCTTCGCCATTCAGGGTGTTGTCCACCTGGAACGCGGCGCGCGGCTTCAGCGCTTTCATGCGCTCATCGAAGTTGTCGATGTCGATCTCCAGGAATTTCCGTTCGTCGATGCCCGGCTGCGGCTCCAGCGGTTTACCCACCAGATCCGCCAGCACGCCCATCACAAACGGCAGCTGGATTTTGCGTTCCGCGCCATAAATTTCCACGTCATATTCAATCTGGACGCGAGGCGCGCGATTGCGGGCAATGAACTTCTGCCCACTGGATTTGCTTGTTGCCATGGTTTTCTCCATCAATGATGCGCGGATAATGTGTCACAGCAGGCGCGCAGGTCCCGCTGTGTGAGTGGGTCACGCCTGCTTAGTCGCGACGTCCGAAAATGGTTTCCAGCTGATGAACGCCATCGGGTGCCAGTTCGCGGATGATCTCCAGAAAGTCGCGCTCGATTAAGCGCTGTACCCGATCAATCATCAGCGGGGCCGGATGACTCGGCTCATGCTGGGTGAAGTACAGTTTCACTTTCTCCAGCATCAGCTGCGCGTCGGCGCGGGAACTGATCTGTACCGTGCGCCAGTCCGCTGCAGCGCGCGGGGCCGCTGCGACAGCCGCCGGTGCAGCGGCTTCTGCGGTCTGTTCCGCCGCTGCGGTGGGAATCAGCTGGCTGAGGTCCGTGGCCTGGCAGCGTTCGGCGATCAGTGCAATCTGTCGGCGCATCTGTATCAGTTCAGGCACTGCCGCCTCGCCCAGCCGTTCGGCGATGGTTTCGCAGATGGTCTGCAGCCGCTCATGAATCTGCAGTACCGCCTCAATGCCGGGCTGGTCGCCGCGTGCCAGTTCGTCGATCAGACGCGGCAGGCCGCCGGGATAATCCGCCACTTCGGTTTTGCTGCCGTCACACAGGGCGGCAGCATCGCGCAGCGAGATGCCGTCGGACGGATAGCGCAGCAGCCAGCACTGACGCACCGCGCCGCTCAGGGAGGTCTTGTCACCCAGCAACGCCAGAGCGTTGATACGGTAGAAGGGATCCTGTTCGCCGTACTCTTCCAGACGAGGCCACAGCGGCTCCCAGTAAAGCAGCAGCGCCTGTTCAATCAGCTTCAGACCCTGCGCATAGCCCGGCAACCCTTTCAGCTCCGTCCAGGCATGCGTCAGCGCCAGCATCACCCGCAAATCTTTGCTGCGGCCCAGTAAGGCTATTGCCAGCTTCTCAACTTTGTTCCAGTCGGCGGGTTCCGCGGGAATGATGGTATCGCCGAACTGCTGTTCCGCTTTGCCGGCACTGGCCTGCTCCATCGCCTGAAAATCGGCGTCGTACTCCAGGTTATCGCCGCCGGGATTCTCTTCACTGACCGGAGCCAGCAAGGCCTCTGTATTCATCGTCATGCGTGTCGCCTCAGGATTCAAACATCGGGGGATAAAGTCCGTTTCGTCCCGGCTTTGCCCCACCGGCCGGATCAAACAGCAATGAAAAGAGCTGAGCGGTGAAGTTACCGCTGTGGACCTGGGTATAAAGCGGGAAGCCGTCGCTTTGATTGGTCCACCAGAAACTGGTGTAAAACTGCGGGTCGAAGTTCTCGCCCGGCAGCGCCCAGTTCAGCGTCGAGGGCGTGTCGCCATGCCCGATGACGTTGAGAATATCTGATGACTCGCCCGCTTCCTGCGGCGGTTGCGGCTGCGGAATGCTGATCAGCGCCTGATCCAGTTGTTCCGGCGATCCGCCACCCTGCACCACCCGCAGCAGCGTATTGCCCACCTGCTGATACCACTCGCCGGAGCGGGCCAGCAGCGCGGGAGACCACTCGGCGGGGGTGAAGTGGCGCAGCGCGCAGAGCGGATAGTTACGCCCTACGCTGTCCCGTGCGGCGATCAGGCAGCCCATCTGGATCAGCTGACTGCCCAGCATCGGCGGCACCACAAAATTCCAGACCGGCGCGTTAAGGAACGGGCGCGACGGGGCGTTTTCACTCTCCTGGCTGCTCTGCCAGTGATGCAGGCCCACCTGAAACCAGCTGGACCATTGGCGATAGAGCACGTCAGGAAAGCGGCGCTTCACAAAGTCACCTGCGCTGGGCAATTTGCCGTACCAGCAGGGTGCAGCGTAATGAGTCATTGTCGGGTCCTGTTTCAGGGGCAGCTAAAGCCGGGAAGCTGGAACGGGTTACGAATGCTGCCAGGGGTGAACGACAGCGTGACCTGATGGCCCTCCACGCTGAACGTGGCTTCACGGGTCAGGCCGCCTGCAGCAGTAACCCGGGCGCGGTCAAAGAAACGATTGAGCGCCCAGGGGCCGCTGGTGACCAGCGTCGACGTGGTACCGTTGGTCAGGCCCAGCTGCATCCGCACCTGGCTGGTGCCGCCAGGGCCGGGCCAGCTGACCATCTGCACGGCCTGCGGCCCGTGGCTGTAACGCAATTGCTGACCATCCACATCCAGCGTCAGGTTTAGGATGTCATTGTCCATTTTTACGGTGCGTAGCGTGACGCGGAAGCCTGGCGTGGTTGCGCCATTGGCAAAGAACGCATCACGAATTGACTGCGCCTGCTGGAAAGGACGAAGCAGCGCTTCGCCACCCGGCAGCGTTTTGCCGTCAATACCTGGCGTAAAGCGCCACGATGCGTTGGTGGTGTCGACTTTGCTGGCCAGGTTGTCGCGGAAGAAGCTGTCCATCATGCCGCTGCCAGGCGCAAACATCCGGGCCAGGTCGTCAGGTGTCACTTCACTGCGCGCGGAGCGCACCAGCGGATAACGACCGGCGATCGCCTGACGACAGAAACTGCCCACCTCCATCGTGATACGTTTACGGACGTTATCCATGTCGCGGCGCTGTGCATCACTGCTGGCGCCGACCGCCATGCTGGAGACCATATTCTGTAGCGAACCGGGAAGTCGTCCGGCACTGGCCTGAAGACGACTGATCGCATCGCTGGCCGGTGGCGGCATTCCGCTGTTGGCGGCATCCTGCACCGCCGTGAGGTAGCGATAAAGGTCGTCAATCTGGTGCAGGAAGTCATCCACCGCCAGCACCTTGCTGCCCTGCTGCAGCGGCTGTGCCAGCTCAAGGATCGGCGCAAAGTGCACAGCAACGGCCTGTTCCGGAGAGACCTGCGTTGCCGCCTGTCCACGCGCAGCGCTCGCTTCAGGTGACGTAAACAGCGCTTCCAGAGTACGGGTGGCGCTGTTATCCGACGGTTTTGCTGCCTGCGCGGTTTTCTCATCGGGTTGCGCCCGGTTCAGCGTCAGCAGATTGCTGAGATTGATGACCAGCTGGCGCAGCGGCGAGTGATTGCCTGACAGCAGACGCGCGGTGTTGATACGTTGCGAAAGGTCGGCGCTGCTGTTGAGCTGGATATCACTCAGAAACTGCTCCCACTGGCGGATATAGTCCTGCACATAGAGCTGACGCACCGCGAGATCGGTCTGCTCACTTTTCTGTTGCGGCGCAGCACCGCCCAGTACCCAGAGATCGTCCTGATAAAGTGCCTGCGTTACCGGGGCAATCTGCTTATCGACATGCTGCCAGTAACCGTCCGGTGTATAGAGACCGGACACCCCGTCATTCACCGATTTACCGCTTTTGCGGGAAAACACCAGCTCGCTCTGAGGGCCGCCCAGCGACGCCAGCGTGACCGGTTGCAGGCTGTCATCCCGTTGCAGCAGGCGCTTCAGTCGTCCATAAACCCGCTGTGACAGCGGCATCTGATTAATCATTTCCTGCTCGCGCTTTACCAGTGCGTCATCCTTCGCGTAGGGCGACGAGTGGATCTGCGTTTCCAGCAGCTGTTGCAGATGCCACGCCAGCTGTTTTACCTGCTGCTGCGTGACGTTCTGCGGCAGCTCACGTGAGAGATTCAGCATCAGCCAGGCCTGCAGGAATTTGCCATCGTAGTGCTTCGGCTGATAGAGCATCTGATACGCCTTCAGCGCTTCATAGCTGTAGTCCGCATCGCTGCCAGTGTCATTACGCAGCCAGCGGGTGATGTTCTGTGCCACCTGCGGCAACAGCAGCTGTTTCAGTGCTTTGTCGTAAAGCGCGCGGGTTGCATCGCTGACCTCGGTGCCGCGATAAAGCCCCATGCGGCGCGTCAGCGGTGGAGACTCCAGCGAGAAGTCGGCGCTTTCTGGCAGGTGCAACAGGGTGTTGAGATAGGGCACCAGCGCAAAGAGATCGCCGTTGACCTGCTGCTGAAGCTGATTGCCCAGTTGCTCAACCTGTGGCCCTTTAGCAGCCATCTCCTGCAGGTAAGTTTTGTTCTTGCTGTAACTGGTAAGCCACAGTCCGCCCGCCACCAGTAGCAGCACCAGCAGCGCCAGATACCCCGACCACAATCCGGCGCGGTTGCGCAGTTCCCACCAGCGATTACTGCCCGCCAGGCCCGACTCCTGGAAAATCACATTTTCCAGCACCCCTTTCAGGAAGAAGCTCTGGCCTTTGTTCTGCGGAATTGGGGCGTCTTTATCAACCTGATCCCATCTGCCTGATTCGCCCGCCTGCTGGCCTGGCAGATTCAGCGCGCGGTTCAGCTCGCCCATCACCCGGTCAAACGGCAGTCCTTCCTGGGTGCCGCTGGCAAAATAGATGCCGCGTGGCGCGAACTGGGTTTCAAAATCGGAGCGGGCAAACAGCGTATCAAGTGCGTCTGCCAGCAATGGACGTAACGCCGCAAACTCCTGTGGGAAGAGATAACTTTCCGCCCGCGCCTGGGCGTCACTCTCCATCAGCAGACGGTCGGCCAGTCCGGCATCAAGTCGCTGCTGCAGCAGTGAATACTCCTGCTGGAACTGGCTGTTCAGCTCAAAATCGGCGGCAGATGCCTTCGCCCACGGAAAAGTGAACCCCCAGATTTGTTCGCGCTGGGCTTTGTCCAGCGAGCCGAAGTAGCTGCGGAAGCCTTTAAGCAGGTCGGCTTTGGTGACCAGCACATAGACCGGGAAACGGATGCCGAGACGATCGTGCAGCTCCATCAGACGCTGACGCAGTGCCAGTGCCTGGTTGCGCAGTGCCTCGGGCGACTGGCTCAGCAGATCGGAGACGCTCAGGGTGACGATGACACCGTTAATTGGCTGACGTCCGCGATATTTACGCAGCAGGTCGAGGAAATGATGCCATTCGCTGGCATCGCTATCCTGCTGACTCTCCTGGGTGCTGTAGCGCCCGGCGGTATCGAGAAGGACTGCATCATTGGTGAACCACCAGTCGCAGTTGCGGGTGCCGCCGATGCCGCGCAGCGCCGACTTGCCGAACTTGTCCGCCAGCGGAAACTGCAGGCCGGAGTTGACCAGCGCGGTGGTTTTACCGGCACCGGGTGCGCCGATGATCATGTACCACGGCAGCTGATAGAGATACTGGCGGCCAAAGCGCTGCGCCCAGAACGGCGTACCCTTGCTGCTGTGGCGCTGAAAATGCGCCTTTCTCAGCATCTCTGTGGCTTCAGAGAAGCGCCCTGCCAGCACCTGCTCTTCACTGGTCAGACGCTGACGATCTGCTTCCGGCGCATCGCTTTTGCCGGTTTCCAGACTCGACATCAGCTTGCGGTTGAGCCAGTAATTGTAAAGCCGTGGGATCGCCTGCCCCAGACCCCAGACCAGATAGAGCAGTGCGATACTGATCATCCGGTTCTGCTCTGGTTCAAGCGGCCGCGAATCAACGATTGAGAAGACCGGGCCAATGACCCAGATAATGAATGAGAGCGCGGTGATGCCGACGAAGCCCCACGCGAGGCGGCTGGTCAGCACCGCAAACAGAATATTCAGCATGGATCAGTTCCCTCTCGCCAGGCCGTTGAGTTCGGCATGCGTCGCATCCGGCGCCACCAGCAGTGTGATTTCAACGCGACGGTTACGTGCGCGATTTTCTGCGCTGTTGTTTGGCACCAGCGGATTGCTTTCGCCGCGTCCTTCCGCTTTCACCCGTGATGGATCTGCCAGTTGCTGTTGCAGCAGGGACTGCACCGACCGCGCGCGTGCCAGCGAAAGCTCAAAGTTGGAGCCGAAGCGCGCACTGCGGATCGGTACGTTATCGCTGTAACCAATCACCTGAATCTGGCCACTGACGTTGTTCATGGCGGCGGCAATGCGCTGGATCACGTCGACATAGCGTCCGCGCACGTCGGTGGCCGCCGAAGCAAACAACCCATCCCCTTTCAGAGTCACTACGCTACGGTCCGCTTCATCACGTACCGCCACCAGCCCGGCATCAATTTCCGGTTTCAGGAAACCGCGCAGGTCGAGCGTGGCGGGCGGTGGCGGCGCAGGGTTGCCGATCTTCACTTCCGGTAGCGCCGTCTGATAGATGCGGGCCAGCACCGGCGAGGTGTAATCGCCCAGACGCCAGTTGAGCACGATATAGAACAGACAGGCCGCCAGCCCGGCGACTGCGGCGCAGGCCCAGAGCGGGATCATCGGTCGCCACAGCTTGCGCAGCACCGGCTGATCGGTGGGATGCGGTGACAGCGCCGTCGCGTAATTGCCGCGCACGCTTCTGATCATCTGCAGCAGACGCTGTTTGATGGTCTCCAGCTGCGATCGGCCATTGTCCAGCACCCGGTAGCGGCCTTCGAACCCCAGCAGCAGGCAGAAGTAGATCAGCTCCAGCATCAGAATGTGGCGTCTTGGGTTCTGCGACAGCTTGGCCAGTAGCTGGAAAAACTTCTCGCCACCCCAGGTTTCGTTGTGAAACGTCACCAGTAAGCCGTTGCTGGTCCAGACGCCGCGGCTGCCCCACGGGGTCAGCGCCGCCGCCTCATCCAGCGCGGTACAAAGGCAGTAACGCGCGCCGATGATCACTTCGTAGCCGAGACCGGACTGCTGGCAGCTCAGCTCGAAGCGGCGAATCTGGTCAATCAGTTGCTGGCGCAGTTGCGCCGGATCGTCATGCGATACCGAATGGCGGATCTGTGGAATCGCGTTAATCAGGGGGTTAGCCGCCGCGACCAGCACATTCTGGTGGCTGGCATCGGGCGCAAGATCGCTGTGTGATTTTTGTTGTTCCTGCATCATGCTGCGTGCTCAGTTTATTATTCTGACTGACTGCGGATGGCCCAGAACTCCATGTTCAGGCCCGGAAACTCACCGGCAAGATGCAGCGCAAAAGCGCCCGAGCGCTCCATCTCTTTCCATAGCTCGCTGTTCTTATCCAGTTCGAAATAGCTGTATCCGGCATGCCACGGGATCTGCGGCGGCGCGCCAGGCATCGCCCGAAGTGCCAGGCCCGGTAGTTGCAGCTGCACCAGATCGCGGATTTTACTGACCGGCGCGACTTTCATCTGCGCCGGGAAATGGGTTTTTAGGGTATCAGCCGGCACGCTGGCTTTTACTGCCAGCACAAAGCCAAACTCATGCACCATGCTGCTTTCCGGTACAGTGGCGACGTTCAGGCCGTGCGAGCGCTGGGTCAGCGGCAGCTGAATCGCGCTCTCTTCCATGACCTGCGACAGTCCCTGGCGCAACAGCAGCGACAGACGGCTAAAGCAGCTGTGAAGATCGTCATGGTCATAAAGCGGCAGCGCATCAGGTGCGCGGGCGGGCGTCCAGGTGCTGAGTTCCGCCGCCAGTTGCAGCCAGTGGCTATAGAGCGTTTCAGGATGCAGTAACGGCAGATGTTGCAGATGGCTGTGCAGGCCAAGCTGACGATTGAGCAGCGCCAGCAGCATAAAATCGACCATATCAGCGCTGTTGAAGCGGCCGGTGCCCGGCGCTCGCTGACTCAGTTGCTGACTGCGCTGCTGGATCAGCCCGTGCAGGTCGTTAAACATGTTTTGCAGTGGACGACTGCTGTTCAGGCCCAGCATCGGCGGGATGTAGTCGCTGTCGAGCCGGATGTGGTTGTCGCTGCGTTTTTCAATCACCTGCGCCACGCCCATCGCAGTCCACTCGGCGGTGAGATCCTGCTCCAGCATCAGACGCAGGCGCAGCTTGCCGAATTGCACTGTGGCGCTGCCCACGGCCTGTGCGTTGTCATCTTCCACGTCCGCTTCCCAGGCAAGGTAGCGCGCCAGAGAGTCCTGCGACTCCTGGAAAGCGACGGCTTCACGGCCATTGCGTCGGGCCGGTATCGCCAGCACGACCTTGCTGCGGTCAACAGAGGCCGGAAGATCCAGCGGTGCCGGGCCATGCTGTGGCTGGCTGAAGGAGAAAAATGTGCCATCCGGCAGGCAGCCGCTGGCGGCGCTCAGCGCAAGTTTTCCCTGACGCAGCAACGCTTCATCAAACTCCAGATCGTAAAAGCCCCAGGTATAAGCGCGCTGTGACTGGCCCCACTCACGCAGGGTGCTGAGAAGATAATTTTCTGACTGCTGGAAATGATGGGGACGCAGGAACATCCCCTCGGTCCAGACCACTTTTTCGGCTCTGTTCATAGGCATCACTGTTTTTCCACGCGAAGGCCATTAATCCCCGCCACAATGCGCGCATTCAGCTCGCCATCGTTACGTTTCCAGAACGCCCAGAATGAGGGCGACGCATCTTCAGGCACCGGCAGCGACAGGCGCCAGACTTTGCCGTCCAGCGCCTGATATTCCGCCATGATGCCGATGAAGCGTGTCTCCGGCAGGCTCTTGATGCGCAGCGTTTTACTGCGCTGCTCGGGTGTCAGGAAGAACTGCTGGGTATTGAGTTGTGCGCTGCCCAGTACGGTGGCGGACTGGTTTTGCAGGGAGAAGAAGTCTGCTGACATGAACTCCGCATCGGAGCTCAGTAACAACACCCGGACTTTCAGCGGCGCACCGCCATTGAGCTGATTCTGTCCTTGCACGTCCAGGTTGTAATAAGCCACAGGCTGCTTACTGCTGCTACAGGCCGCCAGCAGCAACGCCAGCAGCACTATCAGCCCACCACGCAGTTGAGTTGTTCTCATCATCAAGCCCTCCCTGCTTTTTGCGATTAGTTAATGATCCAGGTTCCGTTGGTGCTGTTCTGACAGGCAGTGCTGTCACCATTCACCGCGACACAGGTTTTCTTCTTGCTGCTACTGCGCGCACGACGTTTAGGCTGATCGGCTTTAACTGTCTGATCGTAGAGATCGCTTTTCACCACGGCGCGAAACGGCACATAGCCCGTCAACGTAACTGTCGCCTGCGGCGTGGCAGATTGCGGTGCATCTTTCACGGTAGCCGTGCCGCTATCCGGTTTCGCTTCTGCAGCCTGGGCCGGTTCACCCAGCGCCAGCCAGTTGTTCTCCACCTGACCAATCACGGTATAGCTTTCACCGGTTTTCAGCGTCTCCACCACCTTGCCACCGTAGCCTGGCTGGCTCATCACCGAGCCAGGATAGAGCGCGCGGTAAGTCTCGTTAATCGGGCTGAACTGCGCGGGGGGTTTTACGGCATAACGGTGGCTGAGCGCTACGCCGTCCACCGTGCTGGTGACCAGTGTGTCATCGGTCATTTTTGGCGGTGTTTTACAACCCGCGAGAGAGAAAACAAACATCAGGCCTAGTGCAATGTGGAGCTTCGCCATTTTTTTCATGTTGTGTTCCATTCATATCCTGGAGAGAGGCCAAAGGCCGGTTGTGAGTGTTGAAAATTTAGAAACAGGGCTTGAAAGAAGCGCAATCAGGGCCATTCAGAATGATCATTCTTAAACGAACGGCGCAAAACTGTTGCGTAACCTTACAAAAAACGATCAGTTAAAGTTAAGTATGAAAAACCATCAGCGAAGGTATGAGCGGGAATGGAGAAGAATCTGACCTGGCAATAAACGATCAGAAACATGATCAATTTTTTCCCGGCAAATTTTAGCAGGCAGGCAAAACCCAAGTTTTACTAATGCCATCCCTGGTCGTAAAACCGACAAACTGAATACGATTTACATACATAACGCTATTCGCTTACGAAATAAAATGACTTAACACACCTGTTAACACATGAATTAAATGCTTAACTTTCATGTACTTATTATCATTATAAAATTTCATAGCTACCGCACGAGCCAGGTAGTCCCTGCCCGTGGGTCTGAAATTACGATCCATGTGTAAATATAAGCTTCGAGTTTACAGAAGATTGACAAAATTTCAACGGGCCTATTTCATTAGAATTTACTTAAGAAATAATTAACTAAATAAGTTAAGCCAAATATGTCGAGCTTTTAAGCACCCACTTAGGACAAATCTTAACAACATGCAAAAATATAAAGTATTTTTACAAATTAGTGTTTTCACCCCTGAAGCATCATTAAAGTAACTCATGTAAAAAGTGGTGCTGATTGCGGGTGACGGAAGCGTGGTGAGAAACGGCATCCTTCACTGAAGTGCCGTTAAAGCGGCAGGATTTATCTGTAAAGAGACAATTTATCAATGAGTTAATTGATTGAATGACAGCGTTGCCGTGAGTGAAGAAGGGAAAGGAATTAAGGCAGATAAGCGAAACGCTACACGGCCACACTCTGTGCGCAGCCAGGACTGATTAAGCGTTCTTTACAAAAATCTGACCGCTGATAAGTTTAAGTGTGTCAGCAGGTTACAAAGTCGGGACATAAAAAAACCACGCCTCAGCGTGGTTTAACGGTAACAAACGGAAAAATTATTTGGTCAGGTCGATCAGAAGAAGCCCAGCGGCTCGATGCTGTAACTGACCAGCAGGTTTTTGGTCTGCTGATAGTGGTCCAGCATCATTTTGTGCGTCTCGCGACCAATACCCGATTTTTTATACCCACCAAACGCGGCGTGTGCCGGATAGAGGTGGTAGCAGTTAGTCCAGACGCGACCGGCTTTAATCGCCCTGCCCACCCGATAAGCACGGTTGATATCTCGTGTCCAGACGCCCGCACCCAGCCCATAAATAGAGTCGTTAGCAATGCTGACCGCTTCCGCCTCATCCCTAAAAGTGGTGATGCCGATCACCGGTCCAAAGATCTCCTCCTGGAAAACCCGCATGCTGTTGTTGCCTTTCAGCAGGGTGGGCTGAATGTAGTAACCGCTGTTAAGTTCATCATCCAGCTTCTCTACACCGCCACCCACCAGTACTTCGGCACCCTCCTGACGGGCAACCTCAAGGTAAGAGAGAATTTTATCAAACTGCTGCTGTGACGCCTGCGCGCCCACCATGGTCTCGGTGTCCAGCGGATCGCCCCGTTTAATGGTTTTTACCCGCTTCATTACGGCGGCCATAAACGGTTCGTAGATGGACTCCTGCACCAGTGCACGTGACGGACAGGTACAGATTTCGCCCTGATTCAGGAAGCCCAGCACCACGCCTTCAGCGGCTTTCTCAATAAAGCTCTCTTCCGCCTGCATGATGTCTTCAAAGAAGATGTTGGGTGATTTGCCCCCCAGTTCGACCGTTGAGGGAATCAGGCTTTTCGCTGCCAGTTCCAGAATGTGACCCCCGGTGGCGGTAGAGCCGGTAAAGGCCACCTTAGCAATGCCGGAGTGAGAAGCCAGCGCTTCGCCTGCCTCTTTACCAAAGCCGTGCACCACGTTCAGCACGCCTGGCGGCAGCAGGTCTTTAATCAGATCGACAAAAACGGTGATCGACAGCGGCGTCTGTTCTGCCGGTTTAAGTACAACGCAGTTACCTGCGCCCAGCGCCGGCGCCAGTTTCCAGGCCGCCATTAACAACGGGAAGTTCCAGGGGATAATTTGCGCCACCACGCCCAGCGGCTCGTGGAAATGGTAGGCAGCGGTGAACTCATCAATCTCTGCCGCACTGCCTTCCTGCGCCCGCACACAACCGGCAAAGTAGCGGAAGTGATCGACCGCCAGCGGCATATCCGCCGCCAGCGTTTCGCGTACCGGTTTCCCGTTGTCCCAGGTTTCATAGACCGCCATGGTCTCCAGATGCTGTTCCAGCCGATCGGCGATCTTCAGTAACAGCAGAGAACGTTGTTGTGGCGATGTCTTTCCCCAGGCGTCAGCCGCCGCAGCCGCAGCGGCGACGGCGTTATCAACATCGGCGGCATCTGAGCGGGGAAACTCACCGGCCGCAGAGCCGTTCACTGGCGAAGTATTGGTGAAGTAGTTGCCGTTCACCGGCGCGACGAATTCACCATTAATGAAGTTGCCATAATTCTTTTGTAATGTGATCAGAGAACCCTGTTCTCCGGGGGCGGCGTAACGCATGGTCATTCTCCTGACAGGTGACTGATGTAACAATGATGAAACTTATTATTAACATGAAGCATCATTGAGAGTCTGTCAGGTCTGTTATCCGGAAACTGTGACCGCCCCGAAGGAATAGGCGTTTCCGCTTCGTCTTTAGATAATTCCGACTTTTACCCAAACGGCTGTTCAAAGAGAAACTTCTGCGGCACAAAGAGGGTCAACCTGAGGATAAATTCATTCTGGAGATGAACATGCTGGCTTCAGCTATTACCCTGATGCGCGCTAAAGCCAATTTCGTGCATCAGTTTATCCGCAACCCACGCAAGATGGGCAGCATTACGCCCTCATCTGAGGCGTTGTGCCGCGCCATGATCGCATCAGTCGAATGGCCTGAAACATTACGTGTTGCCGAACTCGGCGCGGGTGATGGGGTGCTGACGCGCTGGATACTGGATCAGATGTCACCTGATGCCACGCTGGATGCTTTTGAGATCAGTAACACGCTGGCAGACAAACTTGTCGCGATGGATGATCCACGCATGACAGTACGGACCTGTTCTGCGGAGTACCTGAGCGGGGAATATGACGTGATTTTCTCTGGCCTGCCGCTGCTGTCACTTCCGCCTGAGCTGCGTGAAGCCATTCTGCGCGCGGTTTATAACGCCCTCGGCCCGAAGGGCGTGTTTGTGCAGTTCCAGTACACCTCGCTGACCCAGCCTGACTTGTCGCGCTACTTCACCTGGGAGCGCCAGCGGGTGCTGAAAAATGTGCCACCCGCCTGGGTTTATCGCTGCACGCGTCACTACGCGCCCTGAGCACGCCCCATTGCCGGGCGCGTCTGTTGCCAGAATGCCACCAGCAACGCACGCGCCCAGTCTTTTCCTTCAATCTCGTTTGCCCCATCCTCTGCGCAGCCCTGCGGCGTACAGACGTTCATGATGTGCCGTGAAAATTCGGGATGAAACTGCACTGAGAGCGCATGCGGTGTATAGCGCACAATCTGGCAGCCATCGCGTGCAGACGCGGCCAGCACCTGCGCCTGAGGCGGCGCGCTGATAACCGACTGACGATGCGATAGCCAGACGCTGAAATCCTGTGGCAGGTTTTGCAGCAGCGGATCGCGCTGCGCCTGAGCTGAGCAGCGAATCGGTAACAGACCACGCTCCCATCCATTGGGGTTATCTGCCACTTCGCCGCCCAGCGCATAGGCCATCAGCTGATGACCATAGCAGACGCCCAGCAGCGGCAGCTCGTGATCAATAGCCGCCCGTATCCACGCAGCGCTGCGTTCGCTCCACTCAGCATGGTCGGTGACCATCGCCCAGGAGCCGCTGAGGATCGCACCAGATATCTGATCGAAATTGGGTAATGCCTCGCCCAGATGGGGCCGGACAATCAGGTACGCATCAGGTTGCAAATCCAGCGCATCAATAAACCAGCGCGGCTGTTCACCAATCTCTGAGATGACATTTGCGGGTGGGACTTCAAGCTGAATTAACGCAAGGGGTAACGCGGACACAGGTGTCATACCGAATCGGTTCCTTAAGAAGTCGTTTCAAATCAGTCTGCCAGCATCGCACGCAAAAGTCTCAGCGGCTGCGCGGCAATTGCAGAAAATTTGTTGCTGCGATTGGCTGGAATGCCGCAGTTCGTGCCATCATTAGCGGGCTAAGCAAAAATCATCAAAAGGATATTATCGTGGCTGTGCGGCATTTTTTTCTGATTCTGATGGTGGTTTCAATCTGGGCCTTCAACAACGTTGCAGTGAAATGGGGCCTGCTGGAGCTGCCGCCTCTGTTTCTGACGTTTATGAGATTTGTGGTCGTGGCCATCGTGCTGGTGCCGTTTTGCCGGATTAATCGTCAACAGTTACGCTGGCTGCTGCTGCTGGCGTTTACGTTCGGCTTTATGCACTTCTCGCTGCTGTTTGTGGGCCTGCGCTACACCGATGCCGGCACTGGCGCCATTGTGGTGCAGCTGGGAACGCCCATTGCGATGCTGCTGGCAATGGTGGTGTTGAAAGAGAAGCTGAAGCTGGTGCAGTTGATGGGCATTATGATCTCGCTGAGCGGCGTGGTCGTGCTCTCCGGCAGCCCGACGATTCCGTCCTGGTGGGTGCTTTGTCTGCTGCTGTGCAGCGCCACCGGCTGGGCCGTCAGTAATCTGATTGTGAAGAAGTCACCGCCGATAAAGCCCTTAACCATGACCGGATGGATTGCGTTCCTGGCGATTCCAATCACAGGCGCGTCCAGCTTTGTGATGGAGTCGAACCAGCTCTATGCCCTGCAGCATGCAGGCTGGCACGGCTGGTTCGCAATTCTCTACAGCGCCATCGCCTCATCGATTGTGGCGTATACGCTGTGGTATATGCTGCTGAAGAAATATAACGTCAATCTGATCATGCCCTACTCGCTGCTGACGCCGGTTTTATCCGTGCTGATGGGGATTGTGGTACTCGGTGACAGCCTGAACAGCTTTAAGATTATCGGTGCTTCACTGGTGATCCTCGGCACGGCCATCGCGGTGATTAACCTGCGTAACCTGCGGATGCATGCCCGCTTCCCGCGCCTGCGGCGGCGTTAATCCGGCGTGCTATGCTTGAGAAATGACCTTTCTCAGGGAGCACAACATGGACTTAAAGCTTGCCGCTTCTTTGTGGCAGCAGATGCAGCAGGGATTGCGGGGCGACGCCGACGCCTTGCCTCTTCCCGCTTTCGTTGATCGCGCCACCTTCTCTTCTGCTTTTGCCGTCAGTGAACTGGCGGCCACCAGCATTGGTCTGGCAACTCAGGCCACCGCCGCGCTCATCGCCGCCTCCCGCCCTGACTATTGCTCTCCGCCCGTCGCCGTTAATGTGCGCCTGGCATCGCGCTGGTTTCAGCAGAGTTTTTATCCGCTGAACCGTGCTGCACCCGCGATGTGGGATGCGTTTGCCGGTGACTATCGCAGCCGCGATGGCTGGATCCGCCTGCATACCAATGCCGCACATCACCGGCTGGCGATGGAGCAGGTGCTGGGCGCGCACGCCGATCGCGCGGCGCTGGCGATGCAGGTCCAGCGGTGGCAGGCCAGCGAACTGGAGCAGGCGATTATTGATGCCGGTGGCTGTGCCGCAGAGATGCGAAGCGCCGCTGCCTGGCAGCAGCATCCGCAGGGTCAGGCAGTGCAGCGCGAACCGCTGTTTAGCTGGCAGATCACCCAGCCAGCTCCTCTGCCCGACTGGCCGCTGGCCGAGGCGCGTCCGTTAATGGGTATAAAAGTTCTGGATCTGACGCGGATTATTGCCGGGCCGGTCGCTACCCGGATTCTTGCCAGCCTGGGGGCCCGCGTGCTGCGCATCGATCCGCCGGGCTGGCAGGAGCCGACACTGGATGAGGAGCTGAGCTGCGGCAAGCGCCGTGCGGTGCTCGACCTGACTCAGACTGCCGATCGCGAGCAGTTTATCCGCCTGCTGCGCGAGGCAGACGTGCTGGTGCATGGCTATCGGGCGGATGCGCTGGAACGGCTTGGGTTTGACGCAGAGACCCTTCAGGCGCTCTCACCTGGCCTTGTCCTTGCCGGGCTTAATGCGTGGGGCTGGCAGGGACCGTGGCGCAACCGCCGGGGGTTTGACAGTCTGGTGCAGATGGGATGTGGCATTGCTGAACGGGGTATGCAGTGGCAGCAGAGCGACAAACCGGTTCCGCTGCCAGTTCAGGCACTGGATCATGCCACTGGCTATCTGCTGGCGGCGGCGGTGCTGGAGGGATTGAGGCGACGCGTTACAGATGGTCACGGCAGCCAGGTTCGGCTGTCACTGGCGCGCACCGCATGGCTATTGCAGCAGCACCCACTCGGGCAGTGCGCAGGCGCTGGCATTGAGCCACAGGTTAAAGATAACCTGCCCTGTTACGAATTAACGCCGTGGGGATTGGGGGTAAGGCTGCGGGCAGCAGCCTGGCTCCCCGGCACCCCGCAGATGTTCGCGACATCTGGCTCCGCGCCGGGTACGCACCCGGCGACCTGGTGAATCAGGCGTCGGGCGTTTCTTCGCTGCTATCCAGCAATTCGTTGTACATCGCCTGAATCGCTTCGCGGCTCAGCATCGCGAGGGTGCGGTAGAACGCAGTGGTAGCGTGCGCTTCCACTTTACCCAGGAACGTACCGCACCACGGCAGCAGATACTCTTCAAACAGCGCCAGTTGCGCTGCGCTCTCATCTTCCGCGGACTGATCTTCCAGCCATGATGCGGCCAGCAGCAGCACACCAAAATGGTCAGCAGGCGCATCGCTCAGCGGCATTCCGCGTGAGGTCAGAAATGCACGCACGTCCGCTTCAGCTTTGCCTTCCGGCCACTGTGACGCGTAAGGCGGCACATTACAGTCGCTGCCAACGAACAGCGCATTGTAATCAGCAGCCAGCGCCTGCGGATCGCTGTTCTGTTGCAGACGCGTCAGCAGCTCATCCTGCTCCAGCGGCCACTGCGACTGCAGTTTGCCTTCACGCAGCAGTGTGAACAGCGGCACCAGCAACGGGTCCTGCGGCTGACGATTAAACAGTGAGCCAATCACACGGCACAGAATGGAAAACTCATTCATGAGTCAGATTTCCTTGAGGCAAAATAAATTAAAAGTCAGCCAGTTCAGCAATAGATTTGCCGCTACGCATTTCCAGAAAGTCGAGCAGGCGACGCGGCGTGACATTTAACACCCGATCCTCGGGAAAATCCACCTCGCGGGCAATGCGCAGGCAGTGCTCGAAATGGCCGAGCGTGAAAGCCGTATGGGAGTCGGAGCCAAATGCCAGTCGTCCACCTGCATCGCGCACGGCGGCGGCGATAGCCCGGCAGTTAGGTTCACTGCCCGGACGCGAGTGGGTAAAGGAGGAGTTATTCAGCTCCAGCGCCACATTGTAATGCGCTGCGGCCTCGGCAATCGCCGGGATATCGACAGGGAATTTCGGGTTGCCCGGATGGCTGATGATATGGACCAGACCACCTGCCATGGCGGCAATCATTGCGTCAGTGTGATGCTTTCTGTCCCGCGGCGCATAAACCGGCTCGTGAAAACCGGCGACGATTAAATCCAGCGCATCAAGCATCGGACCTGAACAGTCGATCTCGCCCTGCTGATTTTTAATATTGGCTTCGATACCGCGCAGAATCCCTACACCATCAATAACACGCGGCCAGACGCGCATATTAATAAAGTGCCAGTAGTGCGGCGCGTCGGCCATGTCAGGGCCGTGATCGGTGATGGCAAACAGTTTCAGGCCGGTTTGCTTCGCCTGAGTCACGTAGTCATGCAGCGTGCTGTAAGCATGCGTGCTGGCGATGGTGTGCATATGCAGATCTACCGGATACATCCTCTTCTCCTGCTGAATGCCCCTGACGGGGCCGTTTCATTAATAGCCGCGCTGACGATCCACCCTGCCCTGCGGCGGCTCGCCTGCTTGATCCTGATTGATGGCACGGGCGATGTAGTCGATAGCTTCGTCGATTAAGGTTACCGCCGCATTATGGGGTGTGATCGTGACACGCGGATGGGACCATAGCGGATGTGCTTCGGGCAGCGGTTCCACCTGAAAGACATCCAGTGCTGCCGCTTTCAGCTGACCGCTGTTGAGCGCAGCCAGCAGATCCTCTTCCACCACCTGCGCGCCGCGTGCGATGTTAAGGAAGAACGCGCCGTGCGGCAGCTGCTGTAAAAAGTGCTGATCGATGAGATTGATTGTCTCGTGTGTGCTCGGCAGCAGGTTGATGATCACCCGCGTCTCCTGCAGAAACGCAGGCAACGCATCGTGTCCGGCAAAGCTGGTTACGCCATCAATTTTTTTTGGTGAGCGGCTCCAGACACGCAGCGGAAATCCCCAGGGTTTCAGGCTCTCCGCCACGCTTTGTCCCAGTACGCCGGCGCCCAGGATGCCGATGGTAAACGCTTCACGCGTGTAAGCGGGCAGCGGCTGCCAGCACTGTTGCTGCTGCTGAAGACGGTAGTCGTCAAAACGACGGAACCAGCTCAGCACGCTATGCACCGCGTACTCCTGCATCTGACGCGCCATCCCGGTATCTTCCAGCCGGTACAGCGGCACGCTGTCGGGCAGCATCTCAGGATGCTGCTGCAGCTGCTTAAGAATTTCGTCAACACCTGCGCCCAGTGCAAAAACGCCGCGCAGTGTGGCGCGTCCCTGCAGCATCTCTGCGGGCGGGGAGCGGACCAGCGCATAATCAGCCGGACCGTTGTCGCCTGGCTGCCAGGCGCGAACCCGCGCCTGAGGCAGGCGTTGTTGTAAACCGTTAATCCAGGCCGCTGCAGACTGCGACGGGTGATACCAGATGATCTCCATCCTGCTCTCCTTTTTTCTTTCAGCGTCGGGGAAAAGTGGGGTGAGAGCAAGAAAAAACCGGCGTGAAAAAGCGGTTTTTTCCATAAAAATAATTCCCGTGGCTTCACATTTCCGGCTCGCGTCAGGGTTAAATAGACAGATAAGGTCTAAAGTTGGTCCTGTGGTCAATGCGTTACGCGCGGCCGCATTTCGGACAAGGAGAAAAACCGATGACAAAAATTGAGGTAAACGCCAACCCACGGCGTCAGCGTTATGCGCCCTTTCTGCTCACGTTGCTGCTGAGCGTTCCCGCTTTCACCACCCATGCCGACGATAACAGCCGCATGCTGAACAATCAGCCGCAGCCGCCGGACGTTCGTTTAGGGCCGCTGTTTAACGCCGTGCAACAGGCGAAGTTCTATCCCGATCAAAAGACCTTTGCTGATGCCGTGCCGAAATTCGATCCCGCCTCGATTCTTGCCGACTGGCAGATGCAGAAGAAACAGCGCAATTTCGATCTGAAACGTTTTGTAGATACCAACTTTACGTTGCCCGCTGCGGGCGACAAATATGTCCCGCCCGCGGGACAAAACCTGCGTGAGCACATTGATGGCCTGTGGCCAGTACTGACCCGCACCACCAGCAGCGTGGGTCAGTACGACTCGCTGCTGCCATTGCCAAAACCCTACGTGGTGCCTGGCGGGCGTTTCCGCGAAGTTTATTACTGGGACAGCTACTTCACCATGCTGGGGCTGGCCGAGAGCGGACACTGGGATAAAGTCCAGGATATGACGGATAACTTCGCCTCGCTGCTTGACCGCTATGGCCACATTCCCAACGGCAACCGCAGCTACTACCTGAGCCGTTCACAGCCACCGTTCTTCAGCATGATGGTCGAGTTGCTGGCCACACATGATGACGGCAAAGCCTATACCCGCTACCTGCCGCAATTGCAGAAAGAGTATGACTACTGGATGGCCGACAGCGATAAAGTCGCGGCCGGTGCCGCCAGCAAGCGGGTGATTAAACTGGCGGATGGTACGTTGCTCAATCGCTACTGGGATGCGCGCGACGTGCCACGTACTGAATCCTGGATGGATGATATTGCCACCGCGCAGAAAGCGCCGCAGCGCAATAAAGCCGAGCTCTACCGCGAGCTGCGTTCCGGTGCCGCGTCGGGCTGGGATTTCAGTTCCCGCTGGTTCACCGATGCGCATAATCTGTCGACAATCCGCACCACACAGCTGGCGCCCGTTGACCTTAACAGCCTGATGTTCCACCTGGAGCAGACGCTGTCAAAAGGCTACCAGATGAATAAGCAGAGCGATCTGGCAAAGCAGTTTGCCGATCGCGCAGAGAAGCGTCAGGCAGCAATCAACCGCTATCTGTGGGACAGCAAACAGAACTGGTACGCCGACTATGACTGGCAGAAAAAACAGGTCCATCCGCAGTTAACGGCTGCTGCGCTGTTCCCGCTCTATCTTCAGGTAGCCAGTGACAGGCAGGCTGAAAGCACCGCCAGCGCGGTAGAAAAACAGCTGCTGAAGCCTGGTGGTCTGGTAACAACCACCGTAAACAACGGTCAGCAGTGGGACGCACCGAATGGCTGGGCTCCGCTGCAGTGGGTTGCTGTGGAAGGTCTTGAGCACTATAACCAGCCGAAACTCGCAAAAGAGGTCGGCTTACGCTTCCTGCAAAACGTCCAGAACACCTATGACCGTGAGCATAAACTGGTAGAGAAATATGTCGTTGACGGCAAAAATCTTGGCGGCGGCGGTGGCGGTGAATATCCGCTGCAGGATGGTTTCGGCTGGACAAACGGCGTTACGCTGAAACTGCTCGATAAGTATTGCCCGAAAGATAAAACCTGTAACAGCGCCCACGATATTCCTCAGGCGTCTGCCTCACAAAACTAAGTCACTCTGGATACCTCTGGCCCCGCCGGAGGTATCCGCACTCCCTTTCAGCGAATTTTACTTGACCTTCTTTCATCTACAGGCAAAATTGCAGCAAATTTACAAAAGGTAATAGTTCTCATTATGATAATGAGATTGCCTATCAATAATTTTATTCACCCGCCTGACCCTTTGCCAAGAAAGGAATTTTGATGAAACTGTCATTGTCGCTGAAAGGTTATGTTCACCTCTGCACCCTGGCGCTGACTGCGCCTGCTCTGAGTTTTGCTGCTGATATGGTTGTGACTGCCCAACCGCTGGAGGATTCGACCACGCCCACCCAGGGCTATCTGGCGACCACCAGCCAGGGCGCAACCAAGAGCGATCGTCCATTGATCACCACGCCGCAATCAATATCCGTAGTCACCCGCCAGCAGATGCAGGATCAGGGCGCACTGACCCTGAATCAGGCGCTGGGTTACAGCTCAGGCGTCTTTACTAACTTCGGCGGGGCCGCTACCCGTTACGACACCATTGCCCTGCGCGGCTTCCACGGTGGCGATGTCGATAACACCTTCCTCGACGGGATGCAGCTGATGAGTGACGGCGGCAGTTTCAACATATTGCAGGTGGATAATGCTTTCCTGGAACGCATCGACGTGATCAAAGGCCCCTCTTCCGCGCTCTATGGCCAGACAGTGCCGGGCGGACTGGTGAACATGGTGACTAAACGTCCTCAGTTCGCGGAAGAGGGTCACATTCAAGTGCAGGCGGGCAGCAACGCGACCACCGGCACGATGTTTGACTACACCAATGCCATTAATGACCAGTGGGCGTTTCGCCTGACCGGCGTAACCCGCAATAGCGATACCCAGTACGATCATACCCGTGAAGAGAAATATGCGCTGATGCCGCAGCTGATGTGGCAACCTGATGAAGATACCCATCTGATTCTGAAAGCCTACCTGCAAAAAGATCCGTCAGGCGGTTATCACGGTTCCGTGCCGGGTGACGGCAGCCTTACCGAACACAACGGCTATAAGTTGAGCAACGGCTTCTATGAGGGCAACAGCGATCTTGATCAGTTCAAACGCCACGAGCAGATCTACAGCTTCGATTTCGCCCATCGCTTTAACGACGTCTGGTCGTTCTCATCAACCGGCAGTTACAGCCACTCGAATGTCGATCTCGATCAGGTTTATCAGATTGGCTGGGATGAAAATAATCCCGATCTGCTGAATCGCTACTACTCTGGCGAGCGCTCGTCACTCTCCGCCTGGTCCACGGATAACCGCTTACAGGCGGAGTTCAACACCGGCGAACTGGAGCACCGCGTCACGCTGGGTGCCGAGTATCATCGTTACAAAAATGAGATTAGTGAGGCTGGCGGTCCGGCTAACCAGCTGAATGCCGTGACCGGCGATCAGGTGGGCGATATGCCTGAGCAGACCTGGGCAGATAGCACCCGCCGTTACTACCAGACCGGCCTCTATCTGCAGGATGAGATGAAGCTGGATCGCTGGCATCTCGATCTCTCCGGCCGTTACGATCGCATCGTCGCACAAAACAGCGGCAGCGATCGTCGTCAGGATGATCACATTAGCGGACGCGCCGCGCTGCTCTATGCCTTCGACAACGGCATTTCGCCTTATGTCAGCTGGAGCCAGGCGATTACCCCGACTGCGCTTACCGATCCCAACAATAACCTGCTGAAGCCGACCACCTCAGAGCAGTATGAAGCCGGGGTGAAATATCAGCCGGTGGGCACCCGCGATCTTTACAGCATGGCGGTTTATGACCTGACGCAGAAGGATGTGGCAAACCGTAATGTTAAAGACGGCACCTTTACGCCATCGGGCAAAGTCCATTCACAGGGTATTGAGCTGGAAGCACGTAATCAGTTAACCCCGCGTCTGAGCACCGTGGCGAGCTATACGCTGAACCATCTGCGCTTCAAAGATTCGGTGGATGGCAACAGCGGCCATACGCCGTATGTCACCCCTAACAGCATGGCTGCACTCTGGGGTCACTATCAGTTTGATTACGGTCTGAGTGCGGGCGCGGGCGTGCGTTACATCGGCAAACAGTGGGCGGACAATGAAAATACCACGCGCGTGCCGTCGGTGACGCTGTTTGATGCATCAGTGCGGGCCGATCTGGGTGTCTGGAACAGCAGCCTGAAAGGCGCATGGGTTCAGGTCAATGCCAATAACCTGACCGACCGCACCTATGTAGCGGGCTGTTACGGCACCGGCTATTGCTACTGGGGCGCGGAGCGCAGCGTGATGGCGACTGTCGGTTACGACTTCTGATAGCAGAGTAAAAGATAAAAAAAGGGGACGAATCGCTTCGTCCCCTTTTCTGTTAAAACTGTTACGTTTAACTGCGTACTTTGCGGTACACGAACAGCACCACGATGGCACCGATCACTGCGACCACAAAACTGCCGAAGTTAAACCCATCGACGCGGCCGAAGCCAAACAGCGTACTGATCCAGCCACCCACTACTGCACCGATAATACCCAGTACAACAGTCAGAATGAAACCGCCACCGTCTTTACCTGGCATAATCCACTTCGCCAGAATACCCGCGATCAAGCCAAAGACGATCCAGGAAATAATACCCATCTGTTGCTCCTTCCTTTTTATGATTAAATCGTGAACGCCTGATTTATCAAGCGGTTTACCGCGATAAGTATAGCCAGCATTTCGAAAATTGCTCGTCCGCTCACAGTTATTATTGATGACGAGCAAATTAAAGCTTTTTCCAGCCGCGCCGATAACCGTGACGAGGCAAAAAAAGAGTGTAAATACAGTAACCCCTTGTGGAGCAGGACGTGAAAGAAGCCGACCAGGAACAATATTTAAAACGTGGCACGCTGGCGGTTCTGGGCGTTATGAAAGATTTGCTGCGATTGCAGACGCCCTTACTGGTGCGCTTCCCGCGCGGGCAGTTTATCAGCCGGATGCTGACTGCCGATAAAGATCGCGTGGTGTTTGACCTCGGCAGTAATAACCTGGATAACGAGTACGCACTAACCAGCGATGATCTCAGTATCACCGCTGAAACCTTTGGTGCAAAAGTGGAGTTCAGCCTCACCTCACTGGAAAAAATTGAGTTTGAAGGCTTACCCGCTTTCAGCTCACCGCTGCCGGACCTGCTGTGGCAGATTCAGCGACGGGAATTTTTTCGGGTCTGCGCACCGATGGAGCCGCAGTTCTGGTGCCACACCCTGTGGCCGGATGGCAGTAAAACGCGTCTGCGATTACAGGATCTCTCTCTGGGCGGTATCGGTGTGCTGGTGGATGAACCGCTGCCGGAAGGCTTGCAGAATGGCGACAGCTTCAATCAGTTCCGGGTTGAGCTGGGCGAATATGGCATTTTTGAAGTGCCGGTGAAGCTGTTGAGTATTGGCGAACGCTGTGTCGTGAACCGCAAAAATGAAACCCTGATTACACCCCGCCTGAGCTTTCGTTTTGCCACGCTGAATCCGGCACAGGAGCGACAGCTTCAGCAGATTATCTTTGCTCTTGAGCGCCTGGCGCGCGATAAATCGACCCGATTCCAGTAACCGCTTTATGGATGCGCCACACAGGTGGGCCGCATCCAGGCTATGCTTCTTGCTTGTTTTCTTTTAAACCGGAACCCAGCAAGGAGACCCTCCCCAATGGAAAACTGGCTCTCTTCACGTCGTTTTCACGCCCTCTTTTTTAATCAGGAACTCTGGCTCAACAGCGCTATCGTTATCGTCTCTACCCTGGTGATTTACTGGGTATTACGTACCCTGATTCGCTTTATCTCCAACCGGATTGCCCTCTATAGCGAACATCGTCACGTCCGCGCCACTGCGATTCTGGTGGAGATATTGCGCAGCACCAGCCAGACACTGCTGCTGATCTTTTCGCTGCTGATTGCCCTGAAGTTTGTCGACCTGCCTGCTTCATGGAGCGTGACCATTGCGCACGGCTGGTTCCTGGCGCTGATTGTGCAGCTCGCGCTATGGATAGACTGCGGCATCCGGCTGTGGCTGAAAAGCCTGCTGCGCGATCCGATTCATGTGCGTAATCCGGTGACGACGGTGATCCTGGGCATTCTGCTGCGGGTGGTGGTCTGGATCATGATGTTCCTGGCCATTCTGTCGAACATCGGCATCAACATTACAGCACTGGTTGCCAGCCTTGGCGTTGGCGGTATCGCGATTGCGCTGGCAATTCAGACCGTGCTGAGTGATGTGTTTGCGTCGCTGGCGATAGGCTTTGACAAGCCGTTTGAGCACGGCGACTTTATTGTGTTTGGTGATATTGCGGGCACTATTGAACATATTGGCCTGAAAACCACGCGTCTGCGCAGCCTGAGCGGTGAGCAGATTGTTTGCTCAAACACTATTCTGTTGCAGCAGACCATCCATAACTACAAACGCATGCAGCAGCGCCGCATCGTCTTTAAGTTTGGTATCAGCTATGCCACGCCCTCTGATCAGGTTCGGGCGATCAGCCCGCTGGTTAAAGAGATTATCCAGGACATTGAGACGACCCGTTTTGACCGCGCCCACTTCCTGGCCTTTGAAGACTCAAAGCTGACCTTTGAAGTGGTCTATTTTGTGCTCGATGCGGATTACAACAAATACATGGATATTCAGCAGGAGATTAACCTGCAGCTGATGGCGGCTCTTGAAGCGCGTAACATCCGCTTCGCCTTCCCGATTCGTCAGGTGGAGTTCAGCGGCGGCAATCTGCCTCCGGTGGATCTGGTTGCGGTGGAAAATGAAGATGGCGAGGTGCGCAGGATGGCGCGCTAAACCCAGGCCCGCCCTCCTGTACTGGGATGGCGGGCAGGGATACCGATGCGGCCAGAACCGTAAGCGCATCGGCTGTCCCACCTTCCCCTATGGCGTTCTGCAATTCAGTCTCACCGTTTACTCATGCCGGTAACAACTTACACCGAGATACTCACTAAACGCTTCCTGCAGCACATCTGCCGTCGCTGAGTGATTCATCGCCACGTGATGCTCAAAGCCATTACGGCAGATCCACGCCAGCAATGTTTCCAGCTGCGGCACCTGAATCACCGCACGACAGCCCACCGTGTCCAGCGGATCGGTGACCGACATTCCCTCACCGACATAGGCTTTGATTTCGCCGCTAAAATCGTCGGTTGAAAGACGGAAGTAGGTCAGATCACCCTGCTTCATCCGGCCATGCACTGCACCGCAGGTGTTCTCTTTGCCCACCGTGGTGCCGATGATATCGGCCGTGCCCATCGTCGGTGACTCCAGGCTGGCACTGGCGAAGTTACCACAGTGAAACAGCACGCATTTGTCCCGTTCATCGCCAAAGTTGTTGTTCCAGTCCGCCAGTGAGGCAGGACTCAGCGAACAGCTGGCGAGCGCGTACATCGACAGCGCGCCCATTACATCCACTTCGCAGGCGCTGGGCATCAGCTGGCCCGACATCACGCTCATGATTGAGCAGACGTTAATCCCCAGATTCTCCTGCAGTGAGGTCCAGCACTGAATAGCGGTGGTATCAATATCGTTGTCACTGATCCATTCGCTGATCACCACAAACAGTTTGGCCATGGTCACCAGTTTGTCACCCGGAATGCCGCGCGCATCAGCGTTAGCCTCCAGGATTTCACGCTTCTCTGCTACGCGGATATCATCATCGCGCAGCCGGTTGGTACGCGTAAAAATCTCCGATAAATCCAGGGTTTCCACCGCGATGCCCATCTTCTCCAGCAGCTTTTCGCTATAACGCACGGTGTTAAATCCGGCGGGCCGCGCACCAATCGCCCCGACGCGCACCCGACGCATGGCATTCACGACACGACAGAGCTGGCTAAACCGCTGCAGATCCTGCCTGAAGACCTCACCGCTCAGGGCGCAGACGTGCTGGCGGGTCAGGGTAAACGGAATACCATATTGCCGCAGGTTATTGCAGAGCGAAATTTTGCCGCAGAAGCTGTCGCGACGGGTCGCCAGCCCCATTTTATCAAGATTATCCTCTTCCGCCTGCACCAGCACTGGCACATTCAGGCCGGCCAGACGCAGCGCTTCTGCAATCGCTTTTTCATCACCAAAGTTAGGCAGCAGCACCACAATGCCGTGAATTTTTTCGCGGTGCTCGCGAAACAGTGCAGCGCAGATTTTTGCCTCCTGCCGCGTCTCCACGCCGCCCAGATTGGTCTGGGTTTCGTCCAGCATGACGGTATTGATGTTCATTTTTTCAAACAGCGCGACCGCCTGCTGGCGCGCCTCGCCCACCAGATAGCTGGGAAAAAAACCCCGGTTGCCAATAATGACACCGAAGGTTAACTGCTGAGGAAGTGTTGACATGGCTCTGCTCCGGATAAGGATTAATGTGGCTGATAACGACAGCGTGCAACGGCATCGATCCAGCCTTTATAATTTTCCTGCATACGCTGCGCGTTCTCTTCACGCGGCAGGATGACGCTGCCGCCCTGTAAAGCCTGCATATCACTGCCCTGCTGCCACCACTCCAGCACTTTGCCTGCCAGCAGTGCCGCGCCCAGCGCGGAGACCTCAGCAGTCGGGACCCGCTGCAGCGGCCGCTGCAACACATCGGCCTGTAACTGCATCAGCCAGCTATTTTCAGTGGCGCTGCCATCGACACAGAGCGCCGGAAGCTGCTGTCCGCTGGCCTGCTCCATCGCGAAAAAGACATCGGCGATTTGCCAGACGATCGACTCCAGTGCCACCCGCGCCAGCACGTCGGGTGTTGCGGCATCCGTCAGTCCGCACACCATGCCGCGTGCCTGAAGATCCCACCAGGGCGCGCCCAGACCTGAGAGCGCAGGGACAAAATAGATGCCCTGATTGTCGTCGCAGCGTTGCGCCATCGCGGTCAGCTCACGTGGATCCTGTACGCCGAGCAGTTTACTCAGCCAGGCGGCACCGGAACCGGTGTGGGTGATGTTGCCTTCAAACGCATAACGCAGCGTGCCGTCATGCCAGGCCACCGTGGTGCTGAGGCCATTTTCCGTCAGCAGCGGCGTCGCCATGGACATCATCAATGAAGAGCCGGTGCCATAGGTGGCTTTTACCACTTCAGACTCGCCGCGGCGTTGCGCCTGCAGCGCGGCATGGGAATCACCAATACGCGCCAGAATCGGCGTGCCTGGCGCCAGACCGGGAATGTCATTTACCGCCACCACGCCCTGTTCACTGGCTGAGGAGGTGATACGCGGCAGTGCGGCGCGCGGCAACTGAAACAGCGCCAGCAGCTCGTCATCCCAGTCGTTGATGTGCAGACTGTAGAGCTGCGTGCGCGAGGCATTGGCGTGATCGGTAATAAAGACTTCGCCCGCGCTGAGCTGCCAGGTGAGCCAGCTGTCGACCGTGCCGATGCAAAGTTCGCCGGCCGCCGCCCGCGCCGCGCCGTCGGGAATGGTGGCCAGCATCCCGGTCAGCTTGGCGGCCGGAAACATCGGATCAACGGCCAGCCCGGTCAGGCCGGTGATGCGAGGCGCTTTACCCGCCTGCCGAAGGTCGCGACAGAATGACTCGGAGCGTCGATCCTGCCAGCTCACCAGCGGTGTCAGCGGCTGACCATCACGCCGCTGCCAGATCATCACCGACTCACGCTGATTACTGATCGCCACCGCCGCGACAGGCGCACCTGCACACGACGCCAGACAATGGGCGATGGCCTGTTTTACCGCCTGCCAGATTGCCACAGGATCCTGCTCAGCCAGACCGGGCTTCGGGTGTTGCAGGGTTAAACTCTGGCTACCGCGTGCCACCACACGGCCGTCGCGATCAACCGCAATCGCCTTGGCATTGGTGGTGCCTTCGTCAATCGCCAGAATCAGAGGTCCCACCATGTTTATGCTCCTGCGCAGATGCGCGCTGCACTGTTGACCACGCTGCGGGCATCAATGCCGTGATGGGCGCGGGTGGAGGCGCGATCGCCTGCAATCGCATATTCCCCATCCGCAATGCCAAGCCGCAACAGCGGGATGCCACAACCGCCTTCCGCCAGCACCTCAGCCACAAGGCTGCCGACGCCGCCATTGACGTTGTGCTCTTCCACGGTAATCACCGCTGGATAGTGATTTAGCAGGTTGCGCAGCTGTTGGGTATCACAGGGTCGAATCGATGGAACCGCGATCACACCGGCTGAAATGCCCTGTTCAGTCAGTTGCTCGGCGGCGTGAACCACCTCGTGAACCGTTGAGCCCATCGCCACCAGCGCGATGTCACTGCCTTCCCGCAGCACATCGATCGCGCCTGGTCTGAACTGATAATTTTCATCGTGCAGCTGCGGCAGATCTTTGCCATCCAGACGGATATAGACCGGCCCGACATGCTCAAGGGCGTAGTCGATGATCTGGCGGCACTCCAGCGGGCAGGAAGGCGCATAGATCTCAATATTGCCGAATCCGCGCATCACCGCGATGTCATCAATGCTGTGATGGGTGCTGGCTAACGGGCCATAACTGGCCCCGGCATTCAGCCCGAACAGTTTGACGTTGGTGTTGTTGTAGCAGACGTCGACTTTCACCTGCTCATTGGCACGTGACACCAGAAACGGCGCGGCGTTACAGGTCACCGCGACTTTGCCGCCCAGTGCCAGACCTGCCGCTGTTCCCACCAGCGTCTGCTCGGCGATGCCGACATTAATCAGCCGGTCGGGAAATGCCTTAATAAAGGGGGCAATTTTGGCGGTTGAGGTTGAGTCGGCCACCACAGGAACCAGATCCACGCCGCGATTCACCGCGTCGATAAAGGCCGTCACCATGACGCTTGCTAAATGTTGTGCATTACTCATCTTTGAGCTCCTCCAGTGCCAGTGCGATCTCTTCGCCTTTCGGCACCCGGTGATGCCATTCCGCCTTGCTCTGGATAAAGGAGACGCCAAAGCCTTTTTCGGTATGCGCCACAATCACCTGCGGTTTGCCGTTCTTCGGCAGGTTTTCAATGGTGTCGACCACTGATGCCATCGCATTGCCGTTGCACTCGGTGACCTCCAGCCCAAAGGCGCGCCATTTTTCCGGCAGCGGATCGGTGTTCATGATGTCGCGGGTCGCACCTGCCAGTTGCAGCTTGTTCTTGTCATTGATGATGATCAGGTTATCGAGGCCGTAATGCGCCGCCACCAGTGCCGCTTCCCAGTTACTGCCTTCCGCCAGCTCACCATCGCCGGTGACCACAAAGATGCGGCGCGAACTGTTATCTTTTTTCGCCGCGATAGCGATACCGACCGCCACAGGCAGGCCATGGCCCAGCGCGCCGGTATTGAGTTCGACGCCCGGCGTTTTCTGCCGGACCGGATGGCCGGGCAGATGCGAGTCCGCGTGCTGATAGGTCGCCAGCCAGTCGGTCGGGAAGTAGCCCGCTTCCGCCAGCACGCAGTAGTAGCCGCCCACCGCGTGCCCTTTCGACTGGATGTAGATGTCACGCTGATTATCATCCGTGCGATCCGGTGCGCAGTTCAGAATGCGAAAGTAGAGCGCAGTGAGGATCTCCACCTGCGACAGGTCAGCGCCGGTATGACCGCCTGCCGGGCTGCCTGCGTTAAGCTGGATGATGCGCCGACGGATAGCCCGCGCCCGGCGCTCAAGGTCTTCGACCGGAAGATTGAAAGGATTCATACACTACCTCTGAATTTTAAATCGGTTATGAATATATATTCACGCCAGTTAAAAAATTTTGTGCCTAAAAAAGTGTGTGGCTGATAAAGGTCTTGTCCTCTGTTCACCACACTGCCCGTCACTCCGGGCTGACTGCTGCCGCTTATGCAGAATCGCTTAGCGGTGCACCCTGCCCGGACGGCGATAAACCAGTCAGGATTTAGCCGGTGCCCCCTCCTCAATTAATGCTTTCTGCGCCACGACCGCCGCCTTCTGCTGCATCCGGCTCTGAGTCTGGTCGATGATGACCGCGATGATGATGACGATGCCTTTGATCACCATCTGCCAGAATTCGCTGACGCCCATCATGATCAGACCATCCGCCAGAAAGCCGATGACGAACGCACCGATCAGCGTCCCGACAATCGTGCCACGTCCGCCCGCCAGTGAGGTGCCGCCCAGTACCACAGCCGCAATGGCGTTCATCTCAAACGCTGTGCCGTTTGCCGGATGGCTGGCGACCAGTTGTGATGAGACCACAATGCCGGCAATCGCTGCGCAGAATCCCGACAGGGTATAAACCAGAATCTTCACCTGACGGGTTTTCACGCCTGAGAGTTCAGCGGCGCGCTCGTTGTCGCCGATGGCATAAACCTGACGGCCAAACGGCAGGCGACGAGCGATATAGGCGATCACCAGCGCCAGCACCACCATCATCCAGATGGCATAAGGCAGCCCGAGAAAGGTGCCGGCCCCGATTCGATCGAAGCCGGTATTACCCAATAGCGGATTACCCTGCAAACCGGGAAAGGTTTCGCCACCGGAGGTCAGCATCGCCGCACCGCGCAGGATGTACATGGTGCCAAGGGTGCAGATAAAAGGTGCGACGTTGTAGCGGGTAATGATCCAGCCGTTGCCTGCGCCAATAAGCGCACCGATCAACAGCACGACCGGCACGATTACCCAGACGCTGGGGAAGATGGCGATGCCAAACATCGGCAGCACAATCCCTTTGGTGATCAGCCAGCCCGCGATCATGCCGCACAGCCCCAGCGTCGCCCCAATCGACAGGTCAATGCCGGCGGTGATAATGACAAAGGTGATACCCAGCGCCAGAAAGGCGTTGATGGCGATGTGTTTCACCATGATCACCAGACTGCCGGTGGCAAGAAAGTCCGGCACGGTGATGGCGAAGAAGCCGACAATCAGAATCAGCGCAATAAAAGTACGCAGCTTCAGAAGCAGCAGCAGAATGCTTTCGCGTGAACTAAACGCTTTCGCCGGAAGTGTGTTCAGCGCGACGCTGTTATTGCTTTTCATGCTCAGAACCCCTGCGCACTTGCTTTCACCAGCGCTGCCTCTTCCGCCTGGTCTCGCGGAAGGTCAGCCGTAAGTTTGCCGCCCGACATCACCAGGATGCGATCGGCTACCGCCATAATCTCTTTCAGGTCTGAGGTGGAGAACAGCACCGCAATACCCTGCTGCGACAGCGCCACCATCATGCGAAACACCTCCGCTTTAGCCCCGACATCAATGCCGCGACTCGGCTCATCCAGCAGCAGCAGACGCGGATTCGTCAGCAGCGCGCGGCCAATCACCACTTTCTGCTGGTTGCCACCACTCAGTGCGCTGATCGCGATGTCCGGCGAGGAGATTTTGATTGCCAGATTACCGACCGTCTGAGTCACTGCCTGCTGCTCCGCCCGGTGCGCAATGGCAAAGCGGTGCGACAATCGCCGCCACAGGCTGGCGATGGTGAGATTACTGGCAACTGACGAGACCGGGAAAATCCCGGCGCGTTTGCGATCCTCCGGCACCAGACTCATCCCCATGCGGATGCGATCGGCAGTGGGCAGGCGCGTAGGCAGCGGTTTACTGTCGAGCCACAGCTTGCCCAGATAGTGACGCTGGCTGCCGAGCAGACACTCAAACAGCTCCGTGCGACCCGCCCCCATCAGGCCGTAGATACCGACAATCTCCCCGGCCCGCACCTGAAAACTGACGTCATCAACCAGGGTATTGCCGTTGGGGCTGACGCAGGTGATGTGCTGCGCCTCAAGAACCGGCGCGCCAAACTCACGCTCGTCCGGCAGGAAGGTGGTAACCGGCTCACTGCCGAGCATCTCGCGAACGATCCACGGCACATCGATGGTGCTGACCGGCGCTTCTGCCTGAAAGCGTCCGTCGCGCAGAATCGTAATCACGTCGCCAATTGCCATCAGCTCTTCCAGCCGATGCGAAATATAAATGAGGGTAACGCCCTGCTGCGTCAGGTCGCGGATGACCCGGAAGAGGATCTCAACTTCGGTTTTACTCAGCGCCGAGGTGGGCTCGTCAAGAATCAGAATGTCTGCATCTTCCGCCAGCGCTTTAGCGATCTCCACTAGCTGCTGCTGACCCACTTTGAGATTGCCGACCCGCTCACCGGGCGGGATAGGCTGGTCAAGACGCGCCATCAGTGCGGCGGTGCGTCGTGCCTGCTCCGCCTCATTGATCGGCGCCAGGCCACGCTGGATCTCCCGGCCCAGAAACAGGTTCTCCGCCACGGTAAGGTTTTCAAACAGATTCAGCTCCTGATGCACCATGCCGATGCCGTGCCGGGCGGCATCGCGGGTGCTGCTCAGCGTCAGCGGCTCACCATTCAGAAACAGCGACCCGGCGGTAGGCTGCTGCACGCCCGCCAGAATCTTCATCAGCGTCGATTTGCCCGCGCCGTTTTCACCGATAATCACATTCACTTTGCCGCGCCAGACCCGGTAATCGACGCGATCCAGCGCCAGCGTGCCGGGAAACAGCATGGAGATCTGTTCGGCCCGCAGAATAATTTCATCTTCCATCAGGGCGTCCCCCGCTTCAGCTCAATCGCCACCACCTCTTCAACGCTGTTCTGCCCGATGCTTACGGCCAGCAGCGCCTGCACTGGCTGGTTGACCCAACTGGCATCCAGTGGCGGCAACTGCTTCACTGCATGACGGTTGAGTGCCCGGGTGAGCTGGGCGTACTGCACCTGATTAGTAAATTCTTCGAAACGGAAACCGGCGGCATCCCGGATAGCGTTGCTGCGCAGTACCGGGCCAACGCTGATCGCCACCGGCTTACCATTAATCATCAGCGTCAGCGTGCGTTCACGCGGGTTACTCTCATCAAAAGCGCTGGCCGTCCCGCTGGCCCGCACAAAGACACTTTCGCGGCCGCCAGATTTCACCGTCTGACTTTTCGCTTCCATGTCGGCCCAGCTCAGCGCGTGGCTGTTCGCAGTGGCCATAACACGCGGCTGCCAGGTTTCCTCCGCAATCTGCTGCGGCGTCTGGGTGGTATAGCTGGGCTTCGCGTGCGGATCTTTCGGCATGATCGGGTTACCGTCCGCATCCAGATCCACCACGGTGCAGGCGCTGAGCAGCGCCATCCCGATCAATACCGCCAGTATCCGTTTCATGGTTATTTCGCCAGATTGAAGTTTTTCAGCTTCGCGGCGTTGCTTTCGTCAATCAGCACGCAGTCCATCAGCTGCTTCTCCTGCTTCTGCGCTTTGCCGTTCTTCAGGTAGTAATCCGCCTGCGAGACCGCCATCTGCGCCTGATCCCAGCCCGGCTGCAGCACCGTCGCTTTGATATTGCCTTTGTTGAGGATAGAATCGCGGGTGTAGTCACTGCCGTCGAAGCCCACCACGATCACCGATGTTTTTCCCGCGGCTTTCAGCGCCGCTTCTGCGCCCAGTGCCATGGTGTCGTTGCCGGAAATCACGCCCACGATGTTGGGGTGTTTTTGCAGCAGGGTTTCCATGCGGCTGAAGGCTTCGGTCTGACTCCAGTTGGCGCTCTGCTGCGCCACCATTTTCATGTCGGTATAATCATCCAGTACATCGTGATAACCCTGCGACCGCACGCCCGCATTGGTATCAGACTCCTTGCCGAGCAGTTCAATGTAGTCTCCTTTGCCGCCCAGCAATTTGGCAAATTTCTCTGCACCCAGCTGCGCGCCCTGATAGTTATTGGAGACGATCTGCGCCACGGCGATGCCGGTTTTATTAATTTCACGGTCAATCAGGAAAACCGGGATGCCGGCATCTTTGGCTTTCTGCACCGGTCCGACGGTGGCGTCCGCACCGGCGTTGTCCAGAATGATCGCTTTGGCTTTTCGTGCAATTGCGGTCTCAATCAGCTGGTTTTGCTTATTAACATCATCGTCATGCGACGCCACCAGCGTGGCGTAACCCAGCTCTTTCGCTTTGGCCAGAGCGCCTTCCGCCTCGGCTTTAAAGAAAGGGTTGTCATGGGATGGGGTGATAATCGCCAGCAGGCCTTGCTCCGCCGCCAGCGCCGTTGCAGAAAAAGCGATCATTGAAGCCAGCAGGGTCAGTTTAATCAGAGGACGAGTCATTATTATTCTCCGCTTGAATATATATTCACATGCGATTTTATATGCATAATGACTATGCGCCTGCGCGGACACGCCGTCCAATGCGCGATCTTTAAAAAGCGAAAACGATCACAAATTAGCCTGCGTTGTGATTTTGATCATCCTGGTTAACAATACCGGGCAGATTCAGAGAGGGAAAACCGATGGCAAAACAGGATGAACAACGACTGATGGTGAAGATTGCTACGCTTTACTATGTCGAAGGGATGAAGCAGTCCGACATTGCGCAGTCACTGACCTTATCGCAGTCGTTTGTCTCACGCATACTTAATCGCAGCGTGAAAGAAGGTGTGGTCAAGATCAGTGTGGTGCCACCGGCCAACGTCTATCCGGAGCTGGAAAAGGCCATTGAACAGACCTATAACCTGCCGCAGGCGATTGTGGTGGATGTGCCCGAGCAGGCGTCGTCGCTACAGATTAAACAGGCGATTGGATCGGCGGCTGCTCACTATCTGGAGACCCGGCTGCGTAATGATGAACTGATTGGCATTTCGTCATGGAGCGGCACTATCCGGGCGATGGTAGATGCGCTGCATCCGCTTAACAGCGCCTGTAAAGGGGTGATTCAGCTGCTGGGCGGCGTTGGGGCTAACGGCAACGTACAGGCCACCATTCTGACGCAGAATCTGGCGGCGCTGCTGAACTGTCCCGCCTGGCTGTTGCCGTCGCAGTCAATTGAGCATTCGGTCACCGATCGTCAGCGACTATCAGCCAACGCAGAGGTCGCCGAAGTCCTGAGTAAATTTGATCAGGTAGACCTGGCGATTGTCGGTATTGGCGACCTGGAGCCGTCAGCACTGCTGCGCAACTCCGGCAACTACTACGATGGCAACATGCTGCAGACGCTGGCAGCGCGCGGCGCAGTAGGCGATATCTGCCTGCACTACTTTGATGCCTGTGGTCAGCCGGTGCTGAAAGCCGAGGAAGATCCGGTGATTGGGATGGAACTGGCGCAGGTTAAACAGTGCCCGCAGGTCGTGGGGCTGGCAGGCGGACGGGAAAAAGCGCAGGCGATTCGGGGCGCGTTGCTGGGAGGTTACATTAAGGTGCTGATTATCGATTATCCCACGGCGCGACTACTGCTCACGCCGCAGGAGTAATCACACGCCATCAGATTGTGCGGTAGGCTGTGGTCACTTTCCAGAGATAGCGCGGTGCCTGCGCCGCCGGATGCTTTTTCTGTACGTGCTGATAAAACTCATCCGGGGACATGGAATTAATCATCGCAATGGCCCGATCGCGATCGCTGGAAAACGTCCTCAGCAACGCCCCTGCACCGTTGGCATAAGAGACGATGGTGGCATAACGCAGTGTCAGCGGATCACGAATGCCTGACAGTGCTGAATTCTGCAGAATACGGATGTAGGCGGTGCCGATATCAATATTTTTGGCCGGATCGCGCAACTCAGCATTCGATGGCTGACCACGACGGCCCAGTGTGCGATAGACCTCGCGCCCGGCAGTTGACGCTTTAATCTGCATGAGACCCACCGCATTAGAACGGCTCACCACGCCCGGATTTCCTCCCGACTCGACACTGATAATGGCGCTGATCAACTTCTCATCAACGCCATAATGACTGGCGGCATCTTCGGTAAACATTGCCCAGGTCCCATTGACGCTGGACGGGGGTGCCTGAGTTAATGGCGTGTTGCGTTGCTTAACGACCTGATGCGGTGGCTCGCTGGCACAGCCGGTCAGGAGTAACGCCGGGAGTATAAGGTGTCGGATTTTCAGCAATTTTTCGTCTCTTAGCTGTTGTGGCGAATGCTATCATACCCAGGCAGCCTGAGAGCAAAATTACCGTTTATCCTAAATGCATTAAAATGCGGCGCGTACCGTGACTTCAGCGAGGCTTTTCGCCATCATCGCCGTTAGTCAGCCGCCAACAGCAGGAAAGTATGATGATTTCACGTTCAGTTCGTCTTATCTCCCCCTCCGGTTACTGTCACAACCAACCTGCGGCGCAGCAGGCTATTACGCGCCTGCGTGCGGCGGGCCATCAGATAGAGAACGAACAGGTGATCACCCGCCGTTTTCAGCGCTTTGCGGGAACAGATGCAGAACGCCTGGCGGATATCAATCAGCTTGCCAGCCTGAGCACCCTGCCCGATATCGTGCTGGCAGTGCGAGGCGGTTATGGGGCCAGCCGGTTACTGGAATCCATCGACTACATCGGCCTGCAGCGCCGTCTGATGAATCAGCCAGTAGCGCTGTGTGGCCACAGCGACTTCACCGTGATTCAGCTGGCGTTACTGGCGCAGGTCGGCCTGATTACCTTCAGCGCCCCCATGCTGGCGGGTAATTTCGGCGCCGCGACCTTATCTGAATTTACCCTCCACCACTTCTGGCAGGCACTAACATCGCCTACAGTAGAGGTGAAATGGCAGAGTGAAACGCCAGATCAGGGCGAATGGCAGGGTACGCTGTGGGGCGGAAATCTGGCGATGATCTGCTCACTGATTGGCACGCCGTGGATGCCACAGATTGAGAACGGCATTCTGGTGATCGAAGATGTGAATGAACATCCGTTCCGCATTGAGCGCATGCTCATTCAGTTGCAGCAGAGCGGCATTCTGGCGCGCCAGCGGGCGATCGTCACAGGCAGCTTCACCAGCACGGCTCTGTCAGAGTATGACAATGGGTTTAATTTCGAGACCGTCTGGCAACACGTGCGTGACATCAGTGGTTTGCCAGTGATCAGTGGATTAGATTTTGGTCATGCTGCTGACACCGTCACACTGCCGCTGGGTACCCGCGCACGATTAGCGGTCAGTCAGGGCCACGCCCATTTACAGGCAACCGGCCACCCCGTCCTGCGGGAATAAAGTACGTTTCAGGAGATCGACATTGAAGCCGTTGTATGACGATTTGTGGATCTCGACCCCGGAATTTCCGGTGGAAGATGCCGTTAACGACCTGATGATGCATGGCTTTATGCTGCGTCACCCGCGCGGCAATCTGCTGATTGGCCGTGTAGAAAACCCGCTTGATCATGAAGTCATCGCCGATAGCGGCGGCGTCATCCGCCACTATCTGACCCACTGGCACGAATCTGCGCCCGGCGCGGCGGTGATTCAGCAACGCTTTAGTAGCGCGCTTTACTGCCATAGCCGGTCGCTGGGAGCGATAAGCCGTTTTGCTGAACCTGACGACACCTTTTCACAGCACGAGACGCACTTCGGGGATTTTCAATTACTGTCAACGCCAGGACACACACCAGGCAGTTGCAGTTATCTCTATACCTCGCCGCTGGGGCTGACCTATCTGTTTGTCGGCGACACTGTGACACGTTCTCATGATCAGTGGGTCACGGTGCTGGTGCCGGACAGTAATCTGGCTGAGCTGAGTCAAACGCTGGAGTTTTATCGATCGCTGCGTCCTGACGTGGTGCTGATGAGCACTACGCGTGGACATCTCTCCTGGAAAAAGGTCACGCTGCAGAGCTGGCTGGCGGCGATTGATGAGGCTGAACAGAATCCGCTGGATTTGCGTCAGCAACCCTTGTTTTGATTACAGGGCTTTCGTCAGATAGTGGCGCTGGTGATGCCGTGGATAGTTATCCAGACTGAAGCGCAGCGTATAGCCGAGCTTTTCATAAAACGGTCGCGCCTGAAAACTGGCGGTATCCACCTGCGCAAAACGACAGCCGCGATCCCGCGCCTCCTGCTCTGCCGCCTGCATCAACTTGCTGCCCGCCCCCTGCCCGCGTAGCGCCTCACTCACCCACAGCATATCAATCCGCAGCCAGTTTCCGGCGGTTGATCCGGTCAGCCCGGCCAGCTTTCTGCCCTGGTCATCACGAATAAACACGCCGATCGACCTGATCTCATTAGTATTAATATATTTGCTGTTGAACGCAGTCAGACCCAGTCTGACTTCATCCAGGTCCTGCGCGGTGACGTTATCGGTAATCTCAGGTTGCATAGTGGCTCCAGGGCGGTTAACTGTCGGAACGCTGACGATCGTCATAGCGCTCCAGGCTCAGCGCATCCACATCGCGTTTTTCGGTGCGGCTGCAGGGCAGCAGTTTATCGCTGTCGTGATAGACAAAGAAACTGGCTTGAGTGCGCTGGTTTACAATCAGCTGATCGCCGTTGCGAAATCGGGTAATCGCCACCTTATCGCCCGCTTCCAGACGGGTACGCTGCTGACCGGCCGCAATCTGGAAATGATTTTCTGGCCACATGAGGGTGGTTAAACCATATTCAGCACGTGAAACGGTCATGGTCGCCCTGCCAGGGCAGTTAAGCTGAAATTCGGTTTCGCTCCAGGCGGGTGCAATGTGACAGGCCAGCAGGCCCAGGGCAATTAACGCTGCCTTCATGCTGTGTCTCCGCTGATTTTACTAAGAATTTTTAGCTTAACATATTAACGTTCGCAGGAGGGTAATGAGGGATTGACACCAAGACCATTAAAAAATGGAATCGGTGTGCGCAAAAAGCTGAAAGTTGAGAAAAGATAAAGTAATCCGGCCAGTCAGACAGGCAGCCATACTGGCCGGATAAGGATTATTCAGCCGCCACCTCGGCCGCCACTAACATCAGCGCCAGCCCCGCATTCTCGCTATCGTAAGCCTGCATTGCTGCACGAATATCCGCTGAGCAGGCGATCACTTGTTGCTTCTTATCGGCTTCAAGCTGGTCAACTGCATGGCGAATAATCATTAGACTTGCTTCTTCTTCTTTCATCATTTATCCCTGGATTTGCCTAAGTGGTGCGCAAAGGAGCCAAGAATAACGTTTATTGATAAGCAAAGTCACCCTTTTACATTCCTGTTGCTTAACGATTAAACAAATCTCAAACAGAAAGCGTAGTGGAAACTGCTATGATTAAGTCATTAGTGGCGCCGCAGGAAAGACGCGGTGTCATAAAACGCCCAGGGATTGAAGCAGGTAGAAAATCATGATGCGACTAAGCATGTTTATCCTCATCACGATGATGACTGGATGTTCATCTGGCCCGAAAGGGGTGGAGTGCCCAGGTGAGGTCTCGACAATTTATGGTCAGTCGATGGGGGAAACTCAGGGCGTGATTTTTGACCTGGTTAACAGCTTCACGGTGACCCGTGAGAATGTCAGCGTGAAGAGTGGTCCGCTGCAGTCGCTGGATCGATTTAAATATGTTCCCTCCGCCATTACGCCTGAAGGCTACTATGCGCAACGCTTGTCAGATAAGCAGTTCCGCCTGATTAATCCTTATCAGGACACCCAAATCACCTGGACCTGTCCATAGGGGATGAATCCTGCTGCCAGATCGTTTATTGTCAGGAAACGTCAAGCAGCAGGTCCCTCCGATGGAAAAGCGTCTGGATAACAACGGTTATATTGACTTCCCCTTCCCCGCCACCCGCAACGCAGATGGCTCAGTGAATCCGTGTGGTTTTGATTTGACGCTGGAAACCGGTCGGCTTGAGGAGATCGCGGTGCTGAACCGCTCAGTAAATCTTCGGCGGCTGGTCGAAGAGATCAATCTGCAGGAAGGGCTGTTTATGACGCTGGCTTGTGACTGGCAGCAGCAGGCTGATGCTATCTGCGGTTTTATCGATGTGGCCTTTCGACCCGATCTTCCGCAACACGGGCACGAGGAGGCATTGCAGCTGGAGGCGAGCTTCTACCGTTATCTGGCCGGGCAGGAGAAGCAGCATCAGATGCCCGCAGAGAGCCTGGTCAATTATGCCCGTTCTGTACTCGACTGGAGCTGGTCACCGCTGCGCCAGCGTCAGCGCGATTACGAAAAAATCACTATTCAGTTCTATTGTCCTGAGGCGGATGACGCCGAATGGTGTTTTGATCATCTTCGTCATTTTCTGGTGAGCGTCTATCCGGCCTGCGTTGCCGCTCGTTCACGCTGATCCCCTTTGCTTCCGGAGTCGCTATGCGTTCTGCTGCGCTGTCTGCTTTTACACTCGTCTGCTCGCTGTTTTTTGCCGCCGCTGCCCAGGCCGATCGTTGCCAGCAAATTCGCGCCGGCCTGGATATCGGTTCTGGCACCACGAAAGTTGCGGTTGCGCGCGTCAACGTCTGCCAGCTACGCATTGAAAAAGTGCTGTATCAGGATCAGCGCGCCGTGGCCTGGAACGATGCCTTAGCGCATTCAGCAGATAACCAGCTCAATCCGGCGATAACACAGGAAGGCGTAGCCGCCCTACAGCAGCTTGTTGCGCACGCAAAGCGCTTTCATCCACAGCGAATCAGCGGCGTCGCCACGGCGGTGTTCCGCAACGCCAGTAACGGTCAGGCAGTCATTGAACAGTTGCAGCGTCAGACCGGTGCGGAAATCAACATCATCTCGCAACAGCAGGAAGCGAAACTCGGTTTCCTTTCCGCTAAAGCCGCGCTTAACGATCCGGCAATCCTCGATGAGCAGTTACTGGTCTGGGATATTGGCGGCGGGTCGATGCAGATGACCGCCTGGCGACAGCAGTCCGGCAAGCTGGTAGCCGATATCTATCAGGGTAAGCTGGCCTCGGTAACGTTAAAGAACTTTATTCTGACGGTGCTGAAGAATAGCCCGCAGGTCAGCTCCCCTAACCCGATTGGCTCCTGGCGGCCGTCGGTGCTGCGCTTTGTGCAGTTTTACGCGACGAATGAGGTCAGCCCGCAGATTAAACAGGATGTGGCCGGTCGTCGGGTCATTGGCATCGGGGGCGTACACGGTTTTTCGATCCGCAATCAGTTACCGGGAAAACCCCATCGCTATACGCTGACGGAATTACAGCAGCTTTCGCAGCAACAGGTCTGGAAAGGCGACAGTGAACTGTCGGGTGACTACCGCGCCACCGACGTCAGCAATCTGTTACTGGTGGAAGGGTTTATGCAGGCGCTGAAAATAGATCAGGTCACCCTTGTTGAGGCCAGCCTGATTCAGGGCGTGCTGCTGCAGTAGCGCGGCGCTCCCCCGCTATACGTCGGGTTTGACCAGCCGGATGGCATGATCCAGCCTCCGCTGTTCATCCCGTTCACTGTGGGCGCGCTGCTGGCGCGTACGTTTTAGCAGGTCATAGATTTCGCCACGGCGGGTGTCATGACCGCGCTCCATCAGCACAATCACCGCATCGCCAATCACCCGGCAGACTTCTTCATAGTCATCATCATTCAGTGTATCACGTTTCATCGCTTCTCCTCGGGCTGTGGCTTCCTGTGCCGCTTTTTCAAAGGCCAGACAGGAAATGGCTGGCCCGCAAACACCACGCCATTAACAGCCAGAAATGATTTCTTAGCCCTAAATCTCCCGCTGGAAGAGCAGAATTCACTATCTTTGCTACGCTTTGAGGGTCTCACTCATAACCAAGGAGCAATAAATGTCAGGAAAAATCGAAGATAAAGTAAAAGAAGCCGCTGGCGCAGTTCAGGAACAATGGGGTGCAGCAACCGGTTCATCTGAGCATCAGGCTAAAGGCGCAGCACGCCGTTACACCAACCAGGCAACCTATGCTGCCCGCGACGCTGCTGAAACTATCCGCGATCAGGTTCAGTCTAATCCTGTCGCCGGTCTGGCCGTTGCTGCAGGCGTTGGCGTATTTATCGGCTTCCTGCTGGGCCGCAAGTAAACCCGCTGAACGCCAACAGAACGGAAGCCGCGCGCTTCCGTTTTTTTTGCTCCGACGCGTCTCGCCAGCTGAGATATATCTGAAAGATAAGCCTTTTCAGGTCAGCGTGCCGGGAGACTCAGCGTTGAGTTATGTTCTCTTTCTGACAACATCAAGGTGACCTTATGAAAACACTTTCTGCTCTGCTGCTGGTTGCAGCAACGTTTACCTCTCTGGCGGGCTGCTCACAGAGGAGTGACGCGATTAAAGCCGATGGCCGTCCTCATGCGCCAAGCGGTCAGTCTTCACCGGGCGGTACGCTGGGCGCCGGACCCGTGGGGCAGCCTCAGTCATAATTCCCAGCCCCGGCACCTATGCCGGGGTTCATTCATGGCGTTGTATTATTCCTCAGTCACATAAAATATCTTCGCTAATGATTAAGCTGCTAGTAGTCCTGCCTGAAATTAAAACCTGCCTAATTCATTAATAAAACTTCCCAGAAAATTTCAATTTGATCACAAATAATTAAATTGCATTTTTATTTAAGTAAAAAAATCGGCCAAAGTTCAAACGAAAATTCAACGGCTCAGAAAAACATTTCGTATTAATGAACTTTATCTGTAGCGTCAATCTCTAACACTCCATAATATTTTCATTTTAATAACATTATTAAGTTCAAGAGAATTCTGACGTGAAGAAAAAAAAGATTTATCTGATAGACCGACTTTTAACGCTTTATTCTCGATTTTCCACCAGAAAAAAACCTCAGGACCTTAAGACGCTGACGCCCGATACGGTGGTGATCTACTCCACGACAGCGCTGGGGGATTTCCTGATGAACACCCCGGCTATCTGTAGCCTGAAAAAGCACTATCCTGAGAGCAAATTTGTTCTGGTCTCCAGCAAGAAAAATAAAGACCTTGTCAGCCGTTATGATTGGTTTGACAGGATCTATATATGGGATAACAAAATTGCGAATTTCCTGCCGCTGTTTTTCAAACTGCGTCGCCACAAACCTGACCTCTCAGTCATATTACACGCCCATTTCCCCTACGATATTATGAGTTCAGTACTGACGGGCAGTAAGGTCATTGTGCGCGACCATTATGGCAGCGAGTCGCCGGTGTTAAATAAATATCTGGATCACTATTCAGGCTATTTTGACGACCATACCATCAAGCGTAAGCTGAAACTGATTGAAGCCCTGGGTGCAGAGACAGAGCAGACCCGGATGCATCTGCCCGAGACGAATAGCAGCCTGCCCCCTAACGCTAACCATCGCCGTATTGGTTTTCAGTTGGGCGCATCGAAAGATATTCGCCGCTGGCCGCTGGCCTCTTTCCAGCAGCTGGCAATGACCCTGCTGGAACGCTGGCCCGACACTGAGATTATCATTACGGGTACCGCCGCTGAACAACCGCTGGAGCGGGAATTTATCGAAAGCCTGCCGCTGGACTACCGTAAGAATGTTACATCCATGGCAGGGAAAACTAATCTCAGTGGGTTGATTAACCTGATTCGCACACTGGACCTGCTGGTCACCGGTGATACCGGTCCACTGCACATCGCCGTAGCAGCGCAGACGCCAACGGTTAGCCTGTTCTCAACCGCCAATCCTCGCTATACCGGCCCCTGCCAGGACAGCGATCGCCACATTATCATTCATCGCCCGGATAAAACGGCGTCACAGCATCCGATGGCAAATATCAGGGTCGAAGAGGTCGGGCAGGCCGTGGCTAAGCTGGTGGGTTAATGAACGATTTTTCTCAAGCCATTGTTGCGCTGATTGAGTATCACAATCAGCCAACCGCGCTGGGCTGGTTCCGGAAAGTGGATCGGAGAAATTTTCATCTGCAGCAATTACCGCTGAATGAGGTAGAGTTTGCCCTTCTGATGAGCGATTTCTTTAGCACTTTTGGCGTCAGCGCAGAGCACTACAATGAAGCGCGCTATTTTCCGGCCTCTGCCCCGCGGCGCTTCCTGCCTGACCGGTGGTTCAGCGCAGGCACATATTGTCCATTAACCGTTGCCATGCTGTGTGAAGCGGCCAGACAGGGACACTGGCCTGAAAATGATTAGGGAATAATGGTCTGGACGAAGGCGTCATAAACTTCGCGACTGCTCAGCGCGTTGACCTCACGTGACGCTGGTTGCAGAACCTGATAGTTAACCTGCCACGGATGCCAGCACGCCGGATCGCTGTCGCCAAACAGCGCCACCACCGGTAATCCCAGCGCGGCACCCATGTGCATTGCCCCACCATCACTGCTCACCAGCCCCTGACACAACGACATGGCTGCAATCAGCTGCGGCAGGCTGGTGGTTGACACCGCCTTGATCGGCAGGTGCGGGCAGAGCGCCATAATTTCATGCGCTTTTTCGTCATCACCTGGATGACGCGGATTATCGCGACTGCCGGGTGACCACAGCAGCATAATCTGACAGGCATGCCGCGTTGCAATCTTTTCAGCCAGTTCGGCAAATCGGGTGGCTTCCCACTGCTGGCTCGGCTTACGGGCGCTGATCTGTAAGGCATAGACCGGCACAGTGGAATCAATCGCACAGGTATCACGCAGGCTGGCGGCAATTGCCGTATCCGGCAACAGCGTCAGTTTGCCCGGCGCTATGGCGCTGAGACTGAAGGGCCGCCCCAGACTGAACAGGGTTTCGCTGATATGACACGGAGACTTGCCCGGCGGGGGCAACAGATCGGTAATTAGCGGATGCGACTGTTCACCTAAAGCAATCACTCTGGTGGGCCGCACCGTTTTAACCCACTTCATACCGTGCTGATCCCAGCGGCTTTTTGCCAGAATCACAGCGTCATAACGTTGCTTTTTCAGGGTCAGCATCAGCTTCAGTCGCTGTAAAACACAAGCCAGCCGGCTCTGCCCTGCCTCGCGGTGATGCAGCTTGGTGTAAAAGAAGAGCTGCCGGATATCGGGATTATGCTGCAACACGGGCGCAGCGTAATTGTTGGTCAGCACATCGACCTGATGCTGGCCAGATTGCGCCAGCGCACTAATGAGCGGCGTGGTCAGTAACGTGTCGCCAATATTATCCCGACAAATAATTAAAACCCGCATATCTGACATCCTCTGCGCACAGGCTACGCCGTACTGGCTGAATTAAAGTAAGACTTGCCCATTCAACGTTCTGAACGCGTTAACGTAACGGCACAAGTCAGCAAATTAGTCAGCGCAGATTGAGGTTGGTTCAATAGTCACGATATTCTGGAAAGACATTGGCCATTTTAAAATCCCGTTCTCTGACTGATTCATTAGCCGGACTGTTGATTGAAAAAGTAAATAACACTTCAAAACTCAATGCCAACAAACACGCAATGAATTTTTTCAGACATGACTTCATGACTATGAATTAATTACCCACTTATAACGCCGGCAAAACCTGAGCAGAAAAAAGGCGAAAGATATTCAGCGTCATTAACTATTTAACGTTCTGAAAACTTTTCTCTGAGTACGCTATTTCATTAATCATTATTCAGATGATGCTGGAGGGAAGATTGACGATCGCGGTGTTTCTTTTACCGTGTAATCAGGCAGAGGAACGTATAGAAATATTACCGTGATACGCAGCGATAAATGATTCATCCACACACTTACCTGAAAAGACACCTGCAGCATGCGGTGCGAAAGCAATAAATGTCGTTGGGTTTTCTGCGTCTTTAAAGCGTGCGTCTGCTGAATCTGTTATGACTAAAAATGATGCGTAAGAAAGCGCGAGGGGTGAAAGCAGAAACAAAAAAACCAGCACAGCGTTGAACGCTATGCTGGCTCAGGCAGACATTACATATTTTCGATGATCGCGTCACCAAACTCTGAACATTTCAGCAGTTTAGCGCCATCCATCAGGCGTTCGAAATCGTAAGTCACGGTTTTGTTAGCGATAGCGCCTTCAACACCTTTAACAATCAGGTCAGCCGCTTCGAACCACTCCATGTGACGCAGCATCATTTCCGCTGACAGAATGACTGAACCTGGGTTCACTTTATCCTGACCAGCATACTTAGGTGCTGTACCGTGGGTTGCTTCGAACAGTGCACATTCGTCACCGATGTTCGCGCCTGGGGCGATACCGATACCGCCAACCTGCGCCGCCAGGGCGTCAGAGATGTAGTCACCGTTCAGGTTCATACAGGCGATAACATCATATTCTGCCGGACGCAGCAGGATCTGTTGCAGGAACGCATCAGCAATCACATCTTTAACGATGATCTCTTTGCCGGTGTTCGGGTTCTTAAACTTCATCCACGGGCCGCCGTCGATCAGTTCGCCGCCGAACTCTTCTTTCACTAACTGGTATCCCCAGTCTTTGAAAGAGCCTTCGGTGAACTTCATGATGTTGCCTTTGTGAACCAGGGTCAGTGAATCACGATCGTTGGTAATGGTGTATTCTACTGCCGCCCGTACCAGACGTTTGGTACCCGCTTCTGAACACGGCTTAACGCCGATACCGCACTGCTCAGGGAAGCGAATTTTCTTCACGCCCATCTCTTCGCGCAGGAACTTGATCACTTTGTCCGCTTCGGCAGAGCCCGCTTTCCACTCGATACCCGCATAGATATCTTCGGAGTTTTCACGGAAGATCACCATGTCGGTCTCTTCAGGGCGTTTAACCGGGCTTGGCGTGCCTTTGTAGTAACGTACAGGACGCAGGCAGACGTAGAGGTCAAGCTCCTGACGCAGTGCCACGTTCAGTGAACGAATACCGCCGCCGACCGGGGTGGTCAGTGGGCCTTTGATGGCCACGCGATATTCTTTGATTAAGTCGAGCGTTTCCTGTGGCAGCCAGACGTCCTGGCCGTAGAGTTCAACTGACTTCTCACCGGTGTAAATCTCCATCCAGGAGATTTTACGCTCGCCGTTGTAGGCTTTCTTCACCGCCGCGTCGACCACTTTCAGCATGACCGGGGAAACATCAACACCGATACCGTCACCCTCAATGTAAGGAATGACTGGATTGTTTGGCACGGTAAGCTTGCCCTGATTCAGGGTGATTTTCTGACCTTCCGCCGGAACAACTACTTTGCTTTCCATTAACCTCTCCTGGGCGTTTGTTAATGATTTGTAAGATGCGCGTCAATACTACTTGAATATTTCGGCCACGCCAATCACCGCAATTTCACGTTATAATGCGCCGATTGTCTCTGACTGCAAAGCCCATGCGAAAAACAACTCAACGAATTCACCAGGATAAACGATTCAGCCGCCCGACGCGTGATGCGCGACGCCCCCCTGCTCGCCCTGCGATGCCGCGCCGTGTGATTTTGTTTAACAAACCGTTCGACGTGCTGCCACAATTCACCGATGAAGCAGGTCGCCGCACCCTGAAAGATTTTGTCAGCGTCGCAGAAGTCTATGCCGCAGGCCGCCTCGATCGCGACAGTGAAGGTTTGATGGTGCTGACCAACGACGGCGCGCTGCAGGCCGCGCTGACGCAGCCCGGTAAACGGACCGGCAAGGTCTATTATGTGCAGGTAGAAGGCGAGCCACAGGAGGCGGATCTGCAGCCGCTGCGGGATGGGGTTAATCTTAAAGATGGCATGACCCTGCCCGCTGGCATAGAGAAAGTGCCTGAGCCTCAGTGGCTTTGGCCACGTCAGCCGCCGATCCGCGAACGTAAAAATATCCCGACGCAGTGGCTGAAAGTCACACTGTATGAAGGCCGTAATCGTCAGGTACGCCGGATGACAGCCCATATTGGTTTCCCCACCTTACGGTTAATTCGCTACGCGATGGGACAGTATTCACTCGACGATCTGGCTACCGGTGCATGGCGCGAACTCAGCAATATTGCGCCTTGAGCTTCTATCTTTTATAACCTCAGGTTAACAATTGCGGAGAAGAGATGTTTAAACCTCATGTTACTGTCGCCTGTCTGGTTCAGGCTGAAGGTGAACTGCTGGTGGTAGAAGAGACGATTAACGGTCGTGCCACCTGGAACCAGCCAGCCGGACATCTCGAAGCGGATGAAACGCTGCTGGAAGCTGCCGAACGTGAACTCTATGAAGAGACCGGCATCGCCGCTTCGATGCACTATTTCATCGGAATAAACCAGTGGATCGCGCCCGACAGTACGCCTTTTGTGCGTTTTTTATTTGGCGTCGATCTGGCGGAGAAAGCACCAACCCAGCCGCAGGACAGCGACATCGATTGTTGCTGGTGGCTGCCGCCAGCGCAGATTCTCACTGCCTCCAACCTGCGTTCGCCGCTGGTTGCGGAAAGCGTACGGCTGTGGCAACAGGGCACGCGCTACCCGCTACATCTGGTCAGCCCGTTCCAGTGGCCGTTTCACGAGGGTGCGCGCCTGCCTTCTGCATGATAGAATGCGCCGCCTGTTTTTTTATCGTAATGCGAGCGTGTCATGTCTGACAACAGCCAGAAAAAAGTGATCGTCGGTATGTCCGGCGGCGTCGATTCTTCCGTTTCCGCCTGGTTACTGCAGCAGCAGGGTTACCAGGTTGAAGGCCTGTTCATGAAGAACTGGGAGGAGGACGATGGCGAGGAGTATTGTACCGCCGCGGACGATCTGGCGGATGCGCAAGCGGTCTGCGACAAGCTGGGTATGAAGCTGCACAAAGTTAACTTTGCGGCTGAATACTGGGATAACGTCTTTGAGCATTTCCTCGAAGAGTACAAAGCGGGCCGCACGCCTAACCCCGATATTCTCTGCAACAAAGAGATCAAATTCAAAGCGTTCCTGGAGTTCGCCGCAGAGGACCTGGGCGCAGATTTCATCGCCACAGGTCACTACGTGCGCCGCCATGACGTGGACGGCCAGAGCCAGCTGTTACGCGGTCTGGATGGCAACAAAGACCAGAGCTATTTCCTCTATACGCTGAGCCACCAGCAGATCGCCCAGAGTCTGTTCCCGGTCGGCGAGCTGGAAAAACCGGAAGTGCGCCGCATTGCCGAACAGCTGGACCTGATCACCGCGAAGAAGAAAGATTCGACCGGCATCTGCTTTATCGGCGAACGCAAATTCCGCGACTTCCTGGCGCGCTATCTCCCCGCTCAGCCTGGCGAGATTGAAACCACGGAAGGCCAGATTGTCGGTGAACATCAGGGGCTGATGTACCATACTCTGGGACAGCGTAAAGGCCTGGGGATTGGCGGCCTGAAAGAGAGCAAAGATGATCCCTGGTATGTTGTCGACAAAGATGTGGCACGTAACCGCCTGATTGTCGCCCAGGGCGGCGATCATCCGCGGCTGATGTCCGTAGGCCTGATTGCACAGCAGCTGCACTGGGTTGATCGCCAGCCGATTACCGCCCCGCTTCGCTGCACCGTGAAAACCCGCTATCGTCAGACCGATATTCCCTGTGAGATTATTCCACACGGCGACGATCGCATTGAAGTGCGTTTCGATGAACCCGTCGCTGCGGTCACGCCGGGTCAGTCTGCGGTGTTTTACCTTGGTGACGTTTGCCTCGGTGGCGGTATTATCGAACAGCGCCTGCCGTTAGTGGCGGAGTAAGCGGGAACAGCCCGCGTTGATGACGCGTAAACAGGAGTAACCGTGGCGAAAAATTATCAGGAAATTACGCTGGCGCTGGCGGGCATCTGTCAGTCCGCCCATCTGGTGCAGCAGCTGGCTCAGCAGGGTCACTGCCAGCCAGAGGCGCTGACCGTGTCGCTGCGCAGCGTGCTGGACCTTAATCCTGGCTCCACGCTGGCGGTGTTTGGCAACAATGAAGCCAACCTGCGCCTCGGGCTCGAAACCCTGATGGCGGTGCTGAACAGCAGCAGTCGCCAGGGCGCAGGCGCAGAACTGACGCGTTATACCCTGAGCATGATGGTGCTGGAGCGCAAGCTTAGCGCCAGTAAATCCGCCATGGCCACACTGGCACAGCGCATTACACAGCTGGATCGCCAGCTGGCGCATTATGAACTTGAGTCCGACACCATACTGAGCGCGATGGCGGCCATCTATGTAGATGTGATCAGCCCGCTTGGCCCACGTATTCAGGTTACCGGTTCGCCTGCAGTGCTGCAGAATACGCAGGTGCAGAGTAAAGTGCGCGCCACGCTGTTAGCCGGTATCCGTGCGGCTGTCTTGTGGCAGCAGGTCGGTGGTGGCCGACTGCAACTGATGTTCTCGCGTCAGCGTTTGCTGCGTGAAGCAAAAACCCTCTTATCCCGGCTGCCACTGACTTACTAAGTCGGTGCGGCAAAACACGCTAAATGATTCAGGAGTTGCACTGATGGAATTATCCTCTCTGACCGCCGTTTCACCTGTCGATGGTCGTTACGGCGATAAAGTCAGCCCGCTGCGTGCGATTTTCAGCGAATACGGTTTGCTGAAATTCCGCGTTGAGGTTGAAGTTCGCTGGTTACAAAAACTGGCCGGGACCGCAGAGATCAAGGAAGTTCCTGCATTTGATGCCGACGCAAACGCTTTCCTTGATGCGATTGTCGCCGGTTTTTCTGAAGATGATGCGGCACGCATTAAAGCTATCGAGCGCACCACTAACCACGATGTGAAAGCGGTAGAGTATTTCCTGAAAGAGAAAGTCGCCGATCTGCCTGCCCTGCACGCCGTTTCTGAATTTATCCACTTCGCCTGCACTTCAGAAGATATTAACAATCTGTCGCACGCGCTGATGCTGGAAACCGCCCGTTGTGACGTCATCCTGCCCTACTGGCAGCAGCTGATCAGCGCTGTCAAAGGCCTTGCCAGCGAATACCGTGATATCCCGCTGCTCTCCCGCACCCACGGCCAGCCAGCCACGCCGTCGACCATGGGTAAAGAGATGGCTAACGTGGCTTACCGTCTGGAGCGTCAGTTACGTCAGCTGAAGCAGATCGAGGTGCTGGGCAAAATCAACGGCGCGGTCGGTAACTACAATGCCCACATTGCCGCCTATCCGGAAGTGGACTGGCATGAACTGAGCGAGAACTTTGTCACCTCGCTGGGGATCACGTGGAACCCCTACACCACGCAGATTGAGCCGCACGACTATATCGCTGAGATGTTCGACTGTATCGCCCGCTTTAACACCATCCTGATCGATTTCGATCGCGATATCTGGGGCTATGTGGCACTGAACCATTTTAAACAGAAAACCATTGCGGGCGAGATTGGTTCATCCACCATGCCGCATAAAGTGAACCCTATCGACTTCGAAAACTCGGAAGGCAATCTGGGTCTGGCGAATGCCGTAATGCAGCATCTGGCCAGCAAGCTGCCGGTTTCACGCTGGCAGCGCGATCTGACCGACTCCACCGTGCTGCGTAACCTCGGTGTGGGCGTCGGTTATGCGCTGATCGCCTATCAGGCCACCCTGAAAGGCATCTCGAAGCTGGAAGTGAACCGTGACCGCCTGCTGGATGAGCTGGACCACAACTGGGAAGTGCTGGCAGAACCGATTCAGACGGTGATGCGCCGTTACGGTATTGAAAAACCTTATGAGAAGTTGAAAGAGCTGACGCGTGGTAAACGCGTGGATGCCGCTGGTATGCAGGCGTTTATCGACAGTCTGGCGTTGCCAGAAGAAGAAAAAGTCCGTCTTAAGCAGATGACGCCAGCAAACTATATTGGCCGCGCTATTCAGATGGTTGACGATCTGAAATAATACCCGCCGCAGACCGGCCCCGTCCGGTCTGCGTTAACATCTTGTTTAATACATTTCGCGTATACTTTCTGCAGGTTGACTCAAACAGAGTGTAAGGAATTTCTATGCGTGTTCTGGTTGTTGAAGACAATGCCCTGCTGCGCCATCATCTCGCCGTCCAGTTACGTGACATGGGCCATCAGGTCGATGCCGCCGAAGACGCCAAAGAAGCCGACTATTTTCTTCGCGAACATCTGCCCGATATCGCACTGGTCGATCTCGGCCTGCCGGATGAAGATGGCATGTCGCTGATTCGCCGCTGGCGCAGTGATGCCGTGCGTCAGCCGATTCTGGTGCTAACCGCCCGCGAAGGCTGGCAGGCGAAAGTGGAAGCGCTGGAAGCCGGAGCGGATGACTACGTCACCAAGCCGTTTCACATTGAAGAGGTCGCGGCACGTCTGCAGGCGCTGATGCGCCGTAACAGTGGGCATGCGTCGCAGATCATCGATATGGCACCGTTTCAGGTGGATCTCTCGCGCCGTGAACTCACGGTCAATGAAGAGCCGGTGAAGCTTACCGCCTTTGAATACACCATTGTCGAGACGCTGATCCGTAACGCGGGCAAAGTGGTCAGTAAAGACTCGCTGATGCTGCAGCTTTATCCTGACGCTGAACTGCGTGAAAGCCACACCATCGATGTTCTGATGGGGCGTCTGCGCAAAAAAATTCTGGCGTTGCACCCAACCGACGTCATCGCCACTGTCCGTGGCCAGGGTTACCGCTTTGATCTCTGACCATGTCCTGGTTTAACCGTTATCGCCCTATCTCGCTGCGCGCCCGCTTTCTGCTGGCGTCTGCAGCAATAGTTCTCTTCCTCTCGCTCTCTTACGGCATGGTCGCCGTGATTGGCTATGTGGTGAGTTTCGATAAAAACACCTACCGCGTCATGCGCGGCGAGAGCAATCTGTTCTTTACGCTGGCGCAATGGCATGACAACACGCTCACCATCGCCCAGCCGGAACGGATGACACTCAATTTCCCGACACTGGTGTTCATTTACGATGAGCACGGTAAGCTGCTGTGGCAGCAACGCGATGTGCCTGAGATCCGCAAAAAAATCCGTCGTGAATGGCTGCTGAAGCCCGACTTTTACGAGATTGATACCAGCAACCGCACCAGCATGGTGGCGATGGGCAATAACGTGAATGCTAAGCAGCGGCTCAACGACTGGGACACGGACAGCAACGACACCTTTACCCACTCAGTTGCCGTTAACCGTTACGATGCCACCACCAATCTCCCTGCGCTCACCATCGTGGTCGTCGATTCGATCCCGCAGGAGCTGCAGCATTCTGATGTGGTCTGGTCATGGTTCAGCTATGTGCTGGCGGCCAACCTGATACTGATTATTCCGCTGTTGTGGCTGGCGGCGCACTGGAGTCTGCGACCGATTGGCGCGCTGACACAGCAGGTGCGTGAACTGGAGACCAGTCAGCGCGAGAACCTGGCAGATAATCCACCGCAGGAGCTGCGCAGTCTGGTGCGCAACCTCAATCTGTTACTGACGAATGAGCGGCAGCGTTATACCCGCTATCGCACCACGCTTTCGGATCTGACCCACAGCCTGAAAACCCCGCTGGCCGTCTTACAGAGCACCCTGCGGTCGCTGCGAAACGGCAAAGAGCTGACAATAGAGCAGGCTGAGCCGGTCATGCTGGAGCAGATCAGCCGTATCTCGCAGCAGGTCGGATATTATCTGCATCGCGCCAGTATGCAGGCCGACCACAACCCCTTGCAGCGCGACATCCATTCCGTGTCCGGTTTGCTCGACAGCCTCTGTTCGGCGCTGAATAAAGTCTATCAGCGCAAGGGTGTGGCGATTTCGCTGGATATATCCCCGGAGCTGACCTTTGTGGGCGACCAGAATGATTTTATGGAAGTGCTGGGCAACGTGCTGGATAACGCCTGCAAGTACTGCCTGGAGTTTATCGAAGTCAGCGCTTATCAGAGCGAAAATGCACTGCATCTCTATATCGACGATGATGGTCCGGGCATTCCTGAAAGCAAGCGTGATTTAGTCTTCGTCCGGGGTCAGCGCGCCGATACCCTGCGTCCCGGTCAGGGGCTGGGTCTGGCGGTGGTGCGCGACATTCTGGAGCAGTATGAAGGCAACGTGATTGCCTCCAGCAGCGCACTTGGCGGAACACGCATGGAAGTAGTCTTTCAGCGCCAGGAAGTCGAACATCGCCGCGAGTAGAAAACCCTCAGGGCTGTTATACTTGCTGGCATTTACAGCCCTAAGCGGAACCCTTTTATGGACTATCAGCTCGATATTAACTGGCCCGATTTTATTCAGCGCTACTGGCAGAAACGCCCGGTAGTGCTGAAGCGTGGTTTTAAAAACTTTGTCGATCCTCTTTCACCGGATGAACTTGCTGGTCTGGCGATGGAAAACGAGGTGGACAGCCGCCTCGTCAGTCATCAGGATGGCAAATGGCAGGTCAGCCACGGCCCGTTCGAGAGCTACGATCATCTGGGAGAGAACAACTGGTCGCTGCTGGTCCAGGCGGTCAATCACTGGCATGAGCCTTCTGCCGCGCTGATGCGCCCTTTCCGTTTCCTGCCTGACTGGCGCGTCGATGACCTGATGGTATCTTTTGCCGTGCCTGGCGGCGGTGTCGGCCCGCATTTCGATCAGTATGATGTATTTATCATTCAGGGTACCGGTCGCCGTCGCTGGCGCGTTGGTGAGAAAGTGCCGATGAAGCAGCACTGCCCGCACCCGGATCTGCTGCAGGTTGAACCGTTCGATGCCATCATTGATGAAGAAATGGAGCCGGGCGATATTCTCTACATCCCGCCAGGATTCCCGCACGAAGGTTACTCACTGGAAAACGCCCTGAACTACTCCGTGGGTTTCCGCGCTCCAAGCGGCCGGGAGTTAATTAGCGGCTTTGCTGATTACGCGCTGGCCAATGAGCTGGGCAGCCTGCGCTTTAGCGATCCGGATGTGCCTTCTCGCGACTGTCCATCACAGATCCTGCCGCAGGAGATTGAAGGCGTTCGTCAGCTGATGCTGGATGTGGTCAATCAGCCAGAGCATTTTGAGCAGTGGTTTGGCGAATTTATTTCGCAGTCGCGTCACGAACTCGACGTCGCGCCGCCGGAACCGCCTTATCAGCCTGACGAAATTTATGATGCGCTGCAACAGGGTGATACCCTGAGTCGGTTAGGTGGCCTGCGTGTTCTGACCCTTGGCGACGCGGTTTATATCAACGGCGAGCGGGTTGAGTGTTCACGCCCCGATGTGATGGCAGTGCTGGCGAATCACTATCGCATCACACTCGACGATCTGGGTGATGCGCTGGATGATCCCGCCGTACTGGCGCAGATCGCCGGTCTGGTGAATGCCGGTTACTGGTTCTTTGGCGACGACGAATAATCAACACAGCGCTATCGGGCGCTGCTGCTGAATCAGGCTCTCTGACCCTTGTGGCAGAGAGCCTTTTTATTTAACTCTTCTTCTGCGCTGCCAGCTCTGACAGACGCACAATCACTTCCACCGACTTCGCCATGATATTCAGCGACGCGAATTCATGCTTGCCGTGATAGTTATAGCCGCCGGTAAAAATATTCGGGCAAGGCAACCCTTTCCACGACAGTGACGAGCCATCTGTACCACCGCGAATCGGTTTCACCACCGGTTCAATGTCACAGTCACGCATCGCCTGTAAAGCCAGGTCGATAATATGCGGGAACGGCTCGACCTTTTCACGCATGTTGCGATAGCTGTTAGTGATCTCAACCGTGACGGAGCAGTCCGGGTGCAACGTTTTGTTAATCTCCACTGCAATCTGCAGCAGCGTCTGTTTACGCTGTTCAAAACTCTCTGTTTCGAAGTCACGAATGATATAGAGCATCTCAGCGTGCTCTACACTGCCTTTGATCTGATGCAGATGATAGAAGCCCTCATAGCCGTCGGTATATTGCGGTTTTTCACTGGCCGGAACGGCAGCATGGAACTGATTTGCCAGCTCCAGCGCATTGACCATCACGCCTTTTGCGGAGCCCGGGTGCACGTTATTACCGACAATTTTGACGGTGGCGGAGGCGGCATTGAAGTTCTCATACTCGAACTCGCCCAGATCGCTGCCATCAATGGTGTATGCCCAGTCAGCCGCGAACGCGTCCACATCAAAATGTGAGGTGCCACGACCAATCTCTTCATCGGGCGTAAAGGCGACGCGGATCGCACCGTGCGGCGTGTCGCTTTTTGCCAGGTGCGCCATTGCCGTCATGATCTCGGCAATACCCGCTTTATCGTCCGCACCCAGCAGGGTTTTGCCATCGGTGGTAATCAGTGTGTGTCCAATCAGCTTGTGCAGCACCGGGAACATCACTGGCGAGAGAATCTCGTTGCCATTACCCAGGGCAATGTCTCCGCCGCGATAATTTTCGATAATCTGAGGGTTCACATGTTTTGCCGTAAAGTCAGGCGACGTATCCATGTGCGAGATAAAACCGATGACCGGCGTCGGCCAGTCGACATTGGCGGGCAATGTGCCCATGACGCAGCAGTGATCGCTTAGGGTGACATCGACAAAACCCAGCGCCAGCAGCTCTTCCTGAAGCTGACGCGCCAGCGTCCACTGCCCTTCACTGCTGGGGACCTGACGAGCCTGCGGCTTAGCCTGCGTCTCAACTGCCACATAACTTAAAAAGCGCTCAAGTAACTGTTCCATAGCCCATCCTTTAAAAGTGCCGTCCGATATTATTCACAGACCCGGCGGTTATAACGTTGCGTAAAATCATCTGGAGACAGGTTAGCGCTGTCGATAACCTTTGGGAAAGCAATAAGCCCGAAATAAAAGCCTTATTACAAGATTGTTGCAGTAAACCTCGCAATGTTAATAACAAAGAGGCGGTTTGACCCGGCGAGAAAATCACCGCAGCATGCAGACTCAACACAACGGTTACAGGGTCAGAGGAGAAAAGCGTCCCGTGGCTGGGACAAAAATCCGGGCGCGTTTTGAATAACATAAGCGTCGGCCTGTTTACGGGCGCACCTCAGGGATGAGGTGCGTCATCGTGCGGGCCAGGCAGTTATGGATGACGGTTTTGCGGCTTTCCGATCTGACCGTGTTCCCGGTGCAGGCTGGATCTCACCGCTAATCGGGCCAGATTTTGCCTGTAACCTCGGGTGCGGTTATAGCCGCCCCGCTTACTTATAAAGCCCGCGCAGCAGCTTATGCACAAACTCCGGCACCACTTCGCTCGCCAGACCATAGTGCCGCTCGGCAAATTCGTTGCCCACCTGGCTCGGTTCCAGATTCAGCTCAACGGTATGCGCGCCCTGGATTTTGGCTTCATGGACAAAACCTGCGGCCGGATAAACGTGGCCTGAAGTGCCGATAGCAATAAAGTAGTCCGCCTGTTCAAGCGCCTGATAAATCTGCTCCATGCCCAGCGGCATTTCGCCAAACCACACCACATGCGGCCGCAGTGCAGAGGGGAACTGGCAACAGGTGCAGCGATCGTCCGGCGTGATATCACCGGTCCACTCAATCACCTGACCGCTGGTGACACAGCGCACTTTTAACAGCTCACCGTGCATGTGCAGCACCCGACTGTTTCCGGCTCGCTCATGCAGATTGTCGATGTTTTGTGTGACCAGCAGGAAATTATCGCCTAATACCTGCTCCAGTTCTGCCAGCGCCAGATGAGCGGCATTGGGCTGAATCTCCGCCTCCTGTAACTGCTGGCGGCGCGCATTATAGAAGCGCTGCACCAGCGCGGGATCGCGCCTGAAGCCTTCAGGCGTTGCAACATCTTCCACGTGGTGCTCTTCCCACAGGCCGTCAGCCGCGCGAAAGGTCCGGATGCCGGACTCCGCTGAAATGCCTGCGCCGGTCAGCACCACAACATGCGGCTGAGGATGGGCGGCAAGTTCGGCCTGACGATCGCGCTCAAAAATGCGCTGGCGAAAGCGCTGATGCACTTTTCTCCGGGTTTTCTTCAGGCGGGCAAGTCGTATGCGGCGACGTGGTGTACGCATAAAATCTCCTGGCGTAGCGGCTGCGGTGAGCCGCTCTAAACAGATTCCGGGTCAACATCACCCGATAGTAACGGTTGCTGAGGGCACAACCCAACAGCAAAGGTCTTAAACAGATGCGGCGCGAAAACCTCTCGCGCCGCATTTTTTCACTGACCGCTTAATACCCGAGCCGGGTCAATGCGGCTGGCACGTCTGGCGGGATACCAGCTCGCCAGCAGGCTCAGCAGAATCGCCGTAATCAGTACTGAGAACACATCAATCCAGTGCAATTCCGACGGCAGGAAATCAATGAAGTAAATATCCCCCGCCAGCAGATGATGGCCGGTAATCGACTCCAGTCCGCGCACCAGCGAGGTCAGGTTAAGCGCCACCAGCACGCCCACGACCACGCCGCTGACGCTGCCCAGCAGACCCGCCAGCAAACCGTACCAGATAAAGATGGCGCGGATCAGCCGATCTTTAGCGCCGAGTGTGCGCAGCACTGCAATGTCACTGCTTTTGTCTTTTACCGCCATTACCAGCGTGGAAACGATGTTAAAACAGGCAACGCCAATCACCAGCACCATCGCCAGATACATGATCGCGCGGATCATCTGAATGTCGCGATACATATAGCCGTAAGTGCCAATCCAGCTCTTGATGTAGACGTAAGAGCGGGTCGCCTCACCCGCATCGCGCACCAGTTTGACCGCCTGGAAGGGGTCGGTCATCTTCAGGGCGATGCCCGACACGCTGTCACCCATCTCCAGATAGTGCTGCGCATCGGCCAGCGGCACCAGCGCCAGACTGTGATCGAGCATGCCGCTCAATTGCAGGATACCGCTGACCTGAAGCCGGATACGTTTTGGCTGCAGCAGTTTGTTATCACCATCGTTATTGGGGATCATAATGGTGATCCAGTCGCCCTGCTTCACATTCAGCGATTTCGCGATGCCGCCGCCCAGAATGATTTGCTGCTTACCGGCGGCAAAAGTGGACCAGGCGTTATTGGCGACAAACTGTGGCAGTGCGCTGAGACGCGGCTCTTGTGCGGGATCAACGCCTTTAACCTGCAGCGCTTCCAGCCGGGCACCGCTCTCAATCAGGCCAGTGAAGTTCACGTAGGGCGCTGCCGCTGCAATGCCGGGCACCTTTTCAATCGGGGCAATCATCGACTGCCAGTGCTGAAACGGCTGATTGACCGCCTCGATCTCACCGTGCGGCACCACCGCCAGAATGCGATTGTTCAGCTCACGCTCAAAACCGTTCATGGCGCTCAGACCGATAATCAGCACCGCCACGCCCAGCGCAATCCCGATAGTAGAGATCACCGAAATCAGCGAGACCATGCCGCCACGACGGCGGCCGCGGCTAAAGCGCAGGCCCAGCAACAGGGATAACGACGAGCCCATTACAGCGCTCCTGCCATAGTAAGCTGCTCGCTTAACTGACCGTCACGCATCTCCATCTGTCGCGTCATGCGTTTTGCCAGCATCAGATCGTGCGTGACCACCAGAAACGCGGTGCCCTGACGCACGTTCAGTTCGCCCAGCAGTTCAAAAATAGCGTCAGCGTTGCGCGCATCCAGGTTGCCGGTTGGCTCATCCGCCATCACCAGACGAGGACGGTTGACCAGCGCACGGGCAATCGCCACGCGCTGGCGTTCGCCGCCTGACAGTTCAGAAGGCCGGTGCGTGGCGCGATGGTCCAGACCGACTGCCGCCAGCATCTCACGGGCGCGATCCTGCGCTTCCGCTTTCGCAGTTTTGCCAATGAGCAGTGGCATCGCCACGTTCTCCAGCGCACTGAAGTCCGGCAACAGATGGTGGAACTGATAGATAAAGCCCAGCTCGCGGTTACGCAGTTCGGCTTTGGCTGATGAGGACATGGCATTAAGTGACTGACCATCAAACACCACGTCACCCGAGGTCGGCGCATCCAGACCGCCCAGCAGGTGCAGCAGCGTACTTTTACCGGAGCCTGAGCTGCCAACGATAGCCGTCAGTTCACCGGGCTGGAGGCTGAAAGCCACATTGCGCAGCACATCGGTCTGCACGCTGCCTTCCTGATAGCGTTTGCACAGGTCGCGGCACTGCAACAAAGGAGTGTTACTCATAACGTAAAGCCTCAGCAGGTTGAACGGCGGCAGCGCGCCACGAAGGATAGAGCGTAGACAACAGCGCCACAATCATCGCGCTGAGGGCGATAGTGACCACCTGCCACACATTAATATCAACCGGCAACGCGGCCCCATCAAGGAACAGGCCAATTACCGGCATTAAGTTGTTGAGCTGGCTGGCGAGCAGGACGCCGAGCAGCGTGCCGAGCAGCGTGCCGATAATCCCGGCGCTGGCACCCTGAACCATAAACACCGCCACGATTTGCCGGCGTGTCAGGCCCTGGGTCTGGAGGATCGCCACTTCGCCCTGCTTCTCCATGATCAGCAGGCCTAATGACGTGATGATGTTAAAGGCTGCGACGGCGATGATCAGGCTCAGCAGCAGGCCCATCATGTTTTTCTCCATGCGCACTGCCTGGAAAAGATCGCCTTTGCGCTCACGCCAGTCTTTCCAGATAAGGCCCGCAGGCAATGTCTGCTGACTCAGACTGTCGACTGATAGCGGTTTATCCAGCCACAGTCGCCAGCCAGTAATATTCCCGGCCGGATAACGCATGACGCGCGACGCATCCTGCAGATTGACCAGAATCTGATACCCGTCGACTTCGCTATTGGCAGCATAGGTGCCCGCTACCGTAAACAGACGCTGACTCGGCACCCGCCCCATTGGCGTGAACTGGCTGACAGACGGCACCATCAGACGCAGCTGATCGCCACGTTTTACGCCAAGTTGTGATGCCAGCTGTTCGCCGAGAATGACATTGTACTGTCCGGGCTGCAGCACGCTCTGCTGGGTATTCACCAGGAACGGCGTCAGCGGATCTTTTTCATCCGGATTAATGCCCAGCATTACGCCAACGGAGACGCTGCGCGGGCTTTGCAGCACCACATTGGCGGTGGTCAGCGGCGCAATGCGGTTAACGCCCTGCAGATTCAGCGAGGCGGCGGGTTGCTGTTGGGGATTGAGACTGCCTTTGTCGCTGGTAATCAGCGCCTGCGGCATCAGCCCAAGAATATTGCCTTCGAGTTCACGCTCAAAACCGTTCATCACCGATAACACGGTGACCATCGCCAGCACGCCAAGCGTAATGCCAATCGTTGAGAGCCAGGAGACAAAGCGACCGAAGCGATCCGATGCTCGTCCGCGCATGTAACGCAGACCGATAAATAGCGCGACAGGTTGATACATGGAATCCAGTAAGCCGTTGCCTGAAAATAGGTAGTGGGATGATAAAGGAGCGGCTGGCTTTATGAAACCTCTAACCCTCTGAGTCGGCAGCAAAGTTGCATCCGGATGCGTCATCTCTTGCCCCAAAGCCGCGGAATAGCCGATAAAGCCGCCGCTTATTGGCTGATTATTCAGCGCAGGTGGGGTGTAGACTATAATCAGTAACAGGATAAGGGGTGAATTTATCGCACAGCGGTAGAGGTAGCGACCATGTTGAAATTTCCCAAAGGCAGTATCGTCAAACATAAATCCGGGGAGATCAGAGGCGAAATTATCAATGTCTTTGAGCAGGGAAACGCACCCGCCGGCTACTACGTAAAGTGGGACGACGGCAACCTCAGCTACCATCCTGAGCAGGAACTATCCTGGGCAAATATCGACCGCCCACGCATGCATTACACACAGCAATCCATAAAATAAAATGCCCGCTTAACCCCGTCGCTGCATAGCGACGGCGGTTTTTTATGTTGCCTCGCCAGACTCCGTCTATTCTCTCTCTATCCGCTGCATTACCGCTGACGCCAGGTAATGGCTGACCAATCCCTGGATTCAGCGCGGCGCGGCAGGAAAATTGTGCCGCAAAGGTGATCCCCCTGACATAATATGGAATGATTACGTCCTGGAAAAATGGAGCAACCCCGAGATCCCATGCCCGAACAGACTCGTTATACCCTGCCCGTTAAATCCGGCGACCACCGTCAGCTTGGCCAGATTATAGGCGCAGCGCACGCGGTGGAGTGTGCCAGCATTACCGAACACCATGCGGGTCCGGTATTGATGATTACCCCCGATACCCAAACCGCCCTGCGTCTGCTGGATGAGATCCGTCAGTTTACCGATCTGCCGGTGACGCACCTCGCTGACTGGGAGACACTCCCCTACGACAGCTTCTCGCCGCATCAGGATATTATCTCCGCGCGACTGTCGACACTCTACCAGCTGCCGGTGATGCAGCGCGGTATGCTGATCATGCCGGTCAACACCCTGATGCAGCGCGTCTGCCCGCACAGTTTCCTGCACGGCCATGCGCTGGTGATGAAGCAGGGACAAAAACTGTCACGCGACCGGCTGCGCGACCAGCTTGAGCAGGCCGGTTATCGCCATGTCGATCAGGTGATGGAGCACGGTGAATACGCCACGCGCGGCGCCCTGCTCGACCTTTTCCCGATGGGCAGCGATCAGCCTTATCGCATCGACTTTTTCGATGATGAGATTGATAGCCTGCGCCTGTTCGACGTCGACAGTCAGCGTACGCTGGAAGCCGTCCCGGAAATTAACCTGTTGCCGGCCCATGAGTTTCCCAGCGACAAAGCGGCTATTGAGCTGTTTCGCAGCCGCTGGCGCGAAATTTTTGATGTGCGCCGCGAGTCGGAGCATGTCTATCAGCAGGTAAGTAAAGGCACGCTGCCTGCGGGCATTGAATACTGGCAGCCGCTCTTTTTTGAACAGCCGTTACCCAGCCTGTTCAGCTATCTGCCAGATAACACCCTGATTGTGAACTGTGGCGATCTGGAAGGCAGCGCCCGCCGCTTCTGGCAGGATGCTGAGGCGCGTTATGAGAACCGCCGCGTTGACCCGATGCGTCCGCTGCTGGAGCCGGTTACCCTGTGGCTGCGTCCCGATGCCCTGATGGGTGAGTTGAAAGCCTGGCCACGCATTCAGATGACCAATGAAGTGCTGCCCGACAAAGCGGCGAATACCAATCTCGGTTACACCCCGCTGCCCGACCTTGCCGTTCAGGCGCAGGCGAAAGCGCCGCTCGACCATCTGCGTCAGTTTATTGAAACCTTCAGCGGTGCAGTCGTCTTCTCGGTTGAAAGCGAAGGCCGCCGCGAGACCCTGCAGGAACTGCTGGCCCGGATTAAACTGCGCCCTCAGCCGGTACATCGTTTCGATGAAACCGTCGACGATCGTTTCAGTCTGATGATTGGTGCCAGCGAGCGCGGTTTCATTGATACCCAGGGTAACCGGGCACTGATTTGCGAAAGCGATCTGCTGGGCGAACGCGTCAGTCGTCGCCGTCAGGATACCCGTCGCACTATCAATCCGGACATTCTGATCCGTAACCTGGCGGAGCTGAGCCCCGGCCAGCCGGTGGTGCATCTGGAGCACGGTGTGGGGCGCTATATCGGCCTGACGACGCTGGAAGCGGGTGGTATTCAGGCGGAATACCTGATGCTCTCTTACGCCAATGACGCCAAACTCTATGTGCCGGTTTCGTCCCTGCACCTGATCAGTCGCTACGCGGGTGGCGCGGACGATAACGCCCCACTGCATAAACTGGGCAGTGATGCCTGGTCACGCGCCCGGCAGAAAGCGGCTGAGAAAGTGCGTGATGTGGCGGCGGAACTGCTGGATATCTATGCCCAGCGCGCCGCCAAATCCGGCTTTGCCTTTAAGCATAATCGTGAACAGTATCAGCTGTTCTGCGAAAGCTTCCCCTTTGAAACCACACCGGACCAGGCGCAGGCAATCAATGCGGTGCTGAGTGATATGTGCCAGCCGCTGGCCATGGACCGCCTGGTGTGCGGCGACGTCGGCTTCGGTAAAACCGAAGTGGCAATGCGCGCGGCGTTTCTGGCGATTGAGAACCATAAACAGGTGGCCGTGCTGGTGCCGACCACCCTGCTGGCACAGCAGCACTACGATAACTTCCGCGATCGCTTCGCCAACTGGCCGGTCCGCATTGAGATGCTCTCCCGTTTCCGTACCGCCAAAGAGCAGGCACAGGTGCTGGAACAGGCCAGTGACGGCAAGATCGACATTTTAATCGGCACCCATAAGCTGCTGATGAGCGATCTCAAATGGCACGATCTCGGCCTGCTGATTGTTGATGAAGAGCACCGCTTCGGGGTGCGTCACAAAGAGCGCATCAAGGCGATGCGTGCCGATGTGGACATTCTGACCCTGACCGCCACGCCGATCCCGCGTACGCTGAATATGGCCATGAGCGGCATGCGCGATCTCTCGATTATCGCCACACCGCCTGCCCGCCGTTTAGCGGTAAAAACCTTTGTGCGTGAATTTGACGATCTGGTGATCCGTGAAGCGATCCTGCGTGAAGTTCTGCGTGGCGGACAGGTCTACTATCTTTACAACGACGTTGAAAATATTGAGAAAGCGGCGCAGCGTCTCAGCGAACTGGTGCCGGAAGCGCGTGTGGCGATTGGTCATGGCCAGATGCGTGAGCGCGATCTGGAACGGGTGATGAACGATTTCCATCATCAGCGTTTTAACGTGCTGGTCTGTACCACCATTATCGAAACCGGTATCGACATTCCGACTGCCAATACCATCATCATTGAGCGGGCCGATCACTTTGGTCTGGCACAGCTGCATCAGCTGCGTGGTCGCGTTGGCCGTTCGCATCATCAGGCTTATGCCTGGCTGTTAACGCCGCATCCAAAATCGATGACCGCCGATGCACATAAGCGACTGGAAGCGATCGCCTCTCTGGAAGATCTGGGAGCCGGTTTTGCGCTGGCTACGCACGACCTGGAGATTCGCGGTGCCGGCGAGCTACTGGGTGATGAGCAGAGCGGACAGATGGAGACGCTGGGCTTCACACTCTATATGGAACTGCTGGAGAATGCGGTCGACGCGCTAAAAGCGGGTCGCGAGCCGTCACTGGAAGATCTCACCAGTAATCAGACAGAGGTAGAGCTGCGGATGCCCGCCCTGCTGCCAGAGACGTTTATCCCGGATGTCAGCACCCGTCTTTCGCTCTATAAGCGCATCGCCAGCGCAGAGGTTGAAGAGGAATTACAGGAGCTGAAAGTGGAGATGATCGACCGATTTGGCCTGCTGCCCGATCCAGCCCGAAATCTGCTGGAAGTGGCGATTATCCGTCTGAAGGCCCGTGCTGTCGGTCTGCGTAAGATCGAAGCCAGCGACAAAGGCGGTTATTTCGATTTTGCGCCGAAGAACAATGTGGATCCAGCATGGCTGATCGGCCTGTTGCAGAAAGAGCCACAGCAGTGGAAGCTGGATGGCCCGACACGCCTGCGGTTTACCCGCGAGCTGTCGGAAAGAAAGATTCGCATGGAGTGGGTGCAGGGCTTTGTTTCACAACTGGCTGAGCATCAGGCGTAACACCTCTGCCCGCGCGCTACTGAGCTAATCGGTAAAGCGCGGGAAATGGCGATAAAAAAGGCGCATCATACGATGCGCCTTTTTCATTTTTTCACTATTACGTCGTGCTGTGTGGCCGCGAGTGCAGCAAAGCTTTGCCCAATTACGCCTGGTCGCCGTTGAGAACCAGCTGACCATTGCGATCCAGAGGAATACGCGTGCCGGGGTCATTTTCCATGCGGATTTTACCCTGCTGATCGCCTATTTTATAGGTCACGTCATATCCCAGTTTTTTCTCTTGTTTATCATAAACTGTTTTGCAGCGCTGTTCGGTTGTGGTGTAGGTATCCCGATCCTGCAGTCCACCCTGGACCTGATTACCGGCATACCCGCCCGCTACCGCACCCGCTACTGTCGCCACATCCCTGCCGCGACCGCCACCAAACTGGTGACCCAGCACCCCACCTGCCACTGCACCTAATACAGAGCCAGCAAGACGGTTTTCATCCTGTACGGCCCGACGGTGGGTCAGTGTGACGTTCCGGCACTCCTGACGTGGCTGTTTGATGCTCTCTTTGATTGGTGTTGCAGAGAGTACCTGAGCGTATTGAGGACCGCGATCAAACACATTCATGCCTGCTACGGCTGCAACACCCAGCGCTGCTGCCACACCAATACCGATACCCGCTAACATTGATTTATTCACAGGAAGTTCCTCCTGAAAAGTGTTACCGCGCAATCCTGCTGTTAAAGCATCCTCGTTAACTGAGGTATAACCGGCGTGCGCGACGCGCCGTGTTTGTTGAGATGAAGTTTTACAGATGGACCGAAAATGCAACATCAGATAAATGGAGGAAATTGGTCACTTTGCTATCAGGGCCAGTTTTTAGGAGAGTTCTGATGAGATGTAAGCCAGAAGTAATCGACACCAGAATTTACTTTAATCACTTCAAATTCAATACATTAAGAGATGACCAATATTGGCGCTACGCCCTGATCATATTGACACATGAACCCTGTCAGATTCGATACAGTGAGCCGATTCGCAGGAACAATAAGCGGCTGTAAACCAGTCAGACTGGTGATATCCCATTCACGCTGACGCCTCAGGGTTAGCGCGGCATAGCTGACTGAACGGGGCTCCAGCGCGACGAATAAACCGTTGCACGGCTGTCCGCCAGCCGCGACTCCCGGCCAGTCCGGCGCATAAAAAAGCCCCCTCAATATCGAGGAGGCTTAGCCTTGACCAGACTGATTACATTTGCTTAGTGCAGCTTAAGCCGGGGACGGATCACCCGGTTAATGCTGCCCACCAGCATCATCAGGCCAGTTTTAAAGTAGCCGTGCAGCGCGACCTGGTGCATACGGTAGAGTGAGATATAGACAAAGCGTGCAATACGCCCTTCCACCATCATCGAGCCACGCATCAGGTTACCCATCAGGCTGCCGACCGTACTGAAGCGGGAAAGCGACACCAGCGAGCCATGGTCTTTATAGACATAGGCTTTCAGCGGTTTACCGTGACGCTGCGCCAGGATGTTTTCCATCGCGCGTGAGGCCATCTGGTGCGCCGACTGGGCACGTGGCGGAACAAAACCGCCGCCTGGCAGGGCGCAGGAGGCACAGTCGCCAATGGCGTAAATGTCATCGTCCAGCGTGGTCTGCAAGGTCTCTTTCACCACCAGCTGGTTGATACGGTTGGTTTCCAGTCCGCCAATCTCTTTCAGGAAGTCAGGCGCTTTGATCCCTGCTGCCCAGACCATCAGGTCGGCTTCGATAAACTCGCCGCCTTTGGTATTCAGGCCATTACGCTCAGCGCTGGTGACCATGGTCTGCGTCAGAACGCGCACGCCCAGTTTGGTCAGCTCCTGGTGCGCAGCAGCAGAGATGCGCGGTGGGAGTGCAGGCAGAATACGTTCGCCCGCCTCCACCAGCGTCACGTTCAGCGCTTCGCGTCCGAGGCCTTTGAAGCCGTAGCTGTGCAGCTGTTTCACCGCGTTGTGCAGCTCCGCTGACAGCTCAACGCCTGTTGCGCCGCCGCCCACGATAGCGATGTTCACTTTCTCGACCTTGCCTTCGCTGGCAGAGAATTTCAGGAACAGGTTGAGCATTTCGTTGTGGAAACGACGCGCCTGATGTGGATTGTCCAGGAAGATGCAGTGATCTTTGACACCCGGCGTTCCGAAATCATTGGAGGTGCTGCCCAGCGCCATGACCAACTGGTCGTAGGCCACTTCACGCTGTGGCACCAGCACTTCGCCCTGTGCGTTCAGCACTTCGGCCAGGCGGATCACTTTGCGGCTGCGATCAATATCGGTGAGCGAACCCAACTGGAACTCAAAACCGTGGTTGCGGGCATGGGCCAGATAGCTCAGTGCGTCAATGCCTTCATCCATCGAACCCGTGGCCACTTCGTGCAGCAGCGGCTTCCACAAATGGCTATGGTTACGATCAACCAGGATAATTTCGGCTTTCTTTTTACGACCCAGTTTATGGCCCAGCTGCGTCGCCATTTCCAGGCCGCCCGCTCCCCCGCCGACAATAACAATTCTCTTAACAGACGTAGTCAACAAAGACCCCCTCAAATTGTGAACCAAAAGTTAACCAAAGGTTAAATTAAACCTTAAGAAACATAGGGTTGGCGAAGTTAAAATCGCAATCTGCGGGCAGAATAGCATGGCGGGAAGAGGAGAACATAAGAATATTGATATACATCAAAGCGGAGAAATAAAACTCAGATAATTACGTAATGAAAACAGGCACCTTGCGGTGCCTGACAGGTTTAACCTGATGTTTTAAAAGATTTTATCCGCTGAAGATGTGGGGATATGTTTATGAATTTGTGTCCTTCTGTCTCATCCCAGACGATGTCATAAAACGGATGCAACTGGTCGGCGATGCGCTGGCTGTCCAGCGCCTCATCATGACGGGAGAGGAAGGTCAGACAGCGGTCACGATTGCGCTCGCGAAAATCGCTGACGCATTTGGTGGCGATGTCCTGATACTCCTCGGGACGGTCGATCTTCCCTTCCATATTCTCCTGCGGAAAGAGGTTGGGATTGAAGATCGCCTGGCGGATGCCGCACAAAAACCCGATGCGCTCTGACCAGAAGCCGCCCAGCCCGACACCGCAAATCAGAGGGCGGTCATCGTCGGACAGCGTCAGCATCTTATCGGTCTCTTTCAGCAGAAACTGCATATCATGTTTAGGATGGCGGGTGCTGTAACTGATCAACCTGACGTCAGGATCGATAAATTGCAGTTGCAGCACCTTTTCGTGATTGCCCGGACTGTTGGAATCAAAACCGTGCAGATAAATGATCATGATAATCCTCAGGGTTGAGATAGCGCCGGGCAGTCACTGCTTACCACGACGCCTTGTGAGCCAGCCAGCGTTCCTGAAGCGCACTCAGTTGCTGGGCATTGGTTTTCCAGCGATGCGTAGCCTGCAGCTCACCGCGGGTAAACCTGCCCTGATGATACAGCTGCGTCACGCGCTCTGACCCGACCGGGATCAGGTTATCCAGCACACTGATGGCTCCCTGGCGCTGATTGCAGACCAGAATCATGTCGCAACCGGCAGAAAGGGACTGCTGCGCCCGCTCAGAATAGCTTCCCATCACGGCGGCGCCCTCCATCGACAAATCGTCGGAGAAAATCACGCCATTAAAGCCCAGTTGCTCCCGCAACACGGTTTTCAGCCAGTATGGCGAGCCGCTGGCGGGCAGCGGATCAACGTCGGTGTAGATGACGTGAGCAGGCATGATGGCATCCAGCGCCTGCTCGGTGATCAGCTTGCTGAAGATCGACATGTCATGCTCACGCAGCGTTTTTTCGTCGCGCGGATCCCGTGGCGTCTCTTTATGCGAATCGGCGCTGACCGCACCATGCCCCGGGAAATGTTTACCTGTGGTCTTCATGCCCGCCTCGTGCATCCCCGCAATAAAGCGGCGGGCAACAGCAAGAGCAATGGCCGGATTGGCGTGGAAAGAGCGGTCGCCGATGGCAGCGCTGATATGACCAATGTCGAGCACCGGCGCAAAGCTGATATCGATATCCATCGCGATCATTTCGGCCGCCATCTGCCAGCCCGCCTGCTGCGCCATCTCACCTGCGGTGTCTGCATCGTGAAGCGCGGCGAAGGATTGCATCGCGGGCAGTTGAGTAAAGCCGTCACGGAAACGCTGAACGCGACCGCCCTCCTGGTCCACCGCAACCACCAGCCGGGAGTGAGAGGCCGCGCGGATCTGCCGCACCAGCTCTGCCAGCTGAGCCGGGTCGTGATAATTTCGGGCAAATAAAATTAAGCCGCCGACCAGCGGGTGCTTCAGGATGTCGCGCTCTTCGCCATCCAGTTCATAGCCCTCAACGTCAAGCATCAGCGGGCCGGGTAAATGTGTTCTCATAACCTGAATCCTGTGGCGTTATGCAGCTGCATAACGCGATTAAATCTGTTCCCAGCTCTGTCGGGCCAGCTGGTGTAATGTTTCGTTTTCACTCTGACTGGCACGCAGCTGATACCAGCTGGCCATCAGCAAACGCAGCCAGGGTTGCCAGCGTCTGACCTGCTGCACCAGCGCGGGAAGCGGCAGCTGCATCGCCGCTGCATACTCTGCCAGCCAGTCGGCATCGTGCTGCGGATCGCTGGCACAGACGGCCGCCAGTTCCAGCGCCACGTCGCCATCGGCGGCATATTCCCAGTCAATCAGACGCAGGCCTTCGGGACCTTGTATGACATTGCCGGCATGCAGATCCATGTGCAGCGGTGCAAGCCTCAGCGGCCGGGGCTCACCCTGCTGCGTCAGGCGTCTGAGCGCTCGCAGCCAGCGATGATGCCGCTGAGGTGTAAGCTGCCAGTAATCCCACAGTAGCGATAACATCGACAGTTGATAGCCGGTCAGCGGCTGCTGGTGCAGTTGCTTCAGAAGGGCCACGATCTGCGGACGTTGCTCGCCGAAGCGTTGTGCATCCAGCGCCTCGCCCGCGCACCAGGTCAGGATAATTCCCTGACGATGTGACGCTACGGGCTGCGGCGCCAGCCCCGTGGTTCTCAACTTTCGTAACAGTCGGAATTCTCGCTGCCGGTCCACAAAGGGAATAGCCGGTTGCGGTGTCGCCCGAACGATAAAGGTGCCGGACGGGCTGACAATCTTCTGGCTGTGTCCGGTCAGACCGGCCAGCGGCATAATCAATGCTTTGTCTGGTTCGCCCGTGACCTGTTCAATGATCCGCTGGAATGCCGGATTAATTCTGAGCAATGCCGTTGCCGGACCAGATGATCTCGCCGGTCTGAACCAGCATCAGCTGCATCTGCAGGGTCGGTGTTTTAACATCGCCACGCGCGTTACTGTAGAGCACATACTGTGCGTTGAGGTTACGCGCCAGGCCAATGGCTTTACTGCGCGAGTTCAGGCTGTCATCCGGCGATAATCCCAGCGTCTGCTTGGCCTGTGCCAGTTGATCTGCAGAGACGAGGGTGAATTTACCGTTATTATTCAGCGCATTCTGGATTGCTGCCGTGGCTTTGTCGCTTTGCAGCGAGCCATTGGTGCTGTTTTTGATCCGATCGACCAGCAGCACGCTGCCAGGCTCGGCGCTGGCGGCCTGTAACATCTGCGCCACCAGCGGCTGAACGGTGGCATCCCAGTTGATAGTCACCAGTTTTGGCGGCTGCGGCACAGGCTGCGGTTGCGGTACCGGTTCAGGTTGCGGAACGGGCTGGGTTGGCTCAGCAGGCTGGGTCGGTTCAACCGGTGCAGGCTGCTGCTGTTGTTTCACAACACAGCCGGTCAGAATGAGCGCCATCAGAAGCGTTCCGGTACGATTAAAACTGCGTATCACGATGAAAATCCTTAAAGATAGAGATAAAGACGAACCTTACTGGCAGTCAGGTTACCCATTTGCGAGGCGGCGACTATGCTGCCCTGCGCCGGAACGGTGACGGTCTGCGCCGGTTCCTGCGGGGTGATTTCCAGCCCTTTGTCGTCATACCAGTAATAACGGTAGTGCACAACGACCGGTGTTTCGCGCTGATTATAGAGCACGCTGGTGGCACGTTTGAGTCCATCGTTCTCATCCAGCGTCGGCTCATCGGTAATAATCCCTGCCGACAGCACAGAGGACTCCATCACCAGTGACTGTGACGTATTGATCATCGGTTTATCACTGCTGCAAGCCGTCAGGCAGAGCAGGATCGGCAGGCCAGTCAGCCAGGATCGCATAGCACGTTTCCGTTATCAGTTATCAGTTATCAGTTAGAGAGCATCGGACCCAGCGGTTCGCCGCCCAGCAGATGCATATGAATGTGATAAACCTCCTGACCACCATGTTGATTGCAGTTCACAATCAGACGATAACCATTTTGGTCGATACCTTCCTGGCGGGCGATTTTCGCCGCGGTGGTAAACATGCGTCCCAGCGCGTGCTCGTGCGCGGCTTCCACCTCGTTGACCGTGGGGATCAGCACATTCGGCACGATTAAAATATGCGTCGGTGCTTTAGGCGAAATATCACGGAAGGCCGTGACCAGCTCGTCCTGGTAAACCACATCAGCGGGGATTTCGCGGCGGATAATTTTACTAAAAATGGTTTCTTCAGCCATGGTGCAATTCCTTTAGCCTGAGTCGTAATCAATCAGTATGCGGGAGAAATTTGTTTTCTTTCAACCTCAGTACCACTTTTCTTGCATTGTTCGCGTGCCTTTGCAGCAGCCCCTCACTCCCCTGCCTGAAACCCCAGTATGAATACCCATAAAGCAGCCGCCATCACATAAAAATGAAACGCTGTTTTATAAATTAGAATTATGCCCCCCTTTTCTTTGCCTGATTGCCACTTCAACGCTTTTGGTTGCCAGATTGCGAAGGTTTAACCGCCGCGTCAGCTCTACTTTGCTAATCAGTCCGGGGGAGATGTCTGGCGTCACCCGGTCAAATTGCCCCATAACATTAAGGAGCCTCACACATGCGCTCACGTAAAATTGGTCCTGGCCACTATCTGGCCTATGGATCTGGCGATTTTCTCGGAGCAGGCACAACGGCGCTGACTGCCGCCTGGTTACTCTATTTTTACACGACCTTTTGTGGATTAACCCCCATTCAGGCCACGCTGATTTTCGCCGCCGCTCGCGTGCTGGACGCCGTGGTCAGCCCGCTGATGGGCTTCCTTACCGACAACTTCGGTTCAACCTGGCTGGGCAAACGTTTTGGCCGCCGGAAATTCTTTATCCTGCTCGGCATACCCTGTGTCTTCAGTTATAGCCTGATGTGGGTTAGCGACATGAGTTTCTGGTGGTATCTCTGCACTTACCTGCTGTTTGATATCGTCTACACCATGATTCTGGTGCCTTATGAAACGCTGGTGCCGGAAATGACCGACGACTTTAAACAGAAGACCCGCTTTTCCGGGGCGCGAATTGGTCTGGCACAATTATCAGCGATACTGGCCGCATTCTTACCCGGTATTTTGCTGAGCATGCTGGGCAAAGAAAATCCCCTCTCCTTTTTCTATGCCAGCCTGGTGTTCTCAGTAATTTGCGCGCTGGTACTGACGCTGGTGTGGTGCTTTACCTGGGAACGTCACCCCGATGACTTTTCTGCCGAATCACGCCGTGCGGAGCAGGAAAAGCAGCAGCTGACGCTGATGCAGAGTCTTAAACGGCTCTATGTCGAACTGGCCTCAACCTTACGTATCCGTATCTTCCGGCAACACCTTGGCATGTATCTCGGCGGCTATATTGCTCAGGATGTGTTTAACGCCGTCTTTACATGGTACGTGGTGTTTGTGCTGATGCAGAGTGCACAGGTTGCCTCCAGCCTGATGGGCACAATGGCAGTCTTGCAGTTTATTGCTGTGATGGTGATGATCCCGCTCTGTATCCGTATGGGACCGGCCCCTGCCTATCGTCTGGTCGCCATACTCTTTGGCCTCGCCGCGCTCTCCTATGCCGGTCTTTGGTATACCGGAATGAACGACAACATGTCTCTGCTGCTGGTGATCTCTGCCGTCGCAGGCCTGGGGCGTGGCGGCATCAACTATGTGCCGTGGAACACCTACACCTATATCGCTGATGTGGATGAGGTGATCACCGGTCAGCGCCGTGAAGGGATATTTGCCGGCATCATGACCCTGACGCGTAAAGCGTCCCAGGCGGGTGCCGTCATGCTGGTGGGCATCGTGCTGCAGCTCTCCGGCTTTGTCTCTGGCCAGGCCACGCAGGCGCCGGGCGTCAGCCACACTATTCTGGCGATTCTCAGCATCGGCACGGTGGCCGTGCTGACCTGCGGCTTTATTGTCTCACTGCGTTTTAAACTGAATTTGCAGACGCACACCGTGCTGCGCCAGGAGACGCTGAAGATGCGCGAGGCAGGCCGTATCGTGCCGGAAAGTCTCACCCCGGAAGCACGGAGCATTGTCGAAACGCTGGCAGGCATGCCTTACGAGAATCTGTGGGGTAACAACAACATTGGCTTCCTTAATCGCAACAAGCCCGCGCCGGAAAAACTTACCGCACATCCCGTATTAACCCCTTCTTTAAACACCACCTTAAAACGACAGGAATAAACCATGACTGTATTTCCCGTTAAACACAGCAAGTTATTGTGCCAGCCTGAGTATCTGCTGCCACGCAGCGAACTGGTTCAGCTGATTCAGAAACTGACTCAGAATCTGGTCAATATCACGGATGAAACAGGCGAATTTTTATTACGGCTGGACGATGGCCGGGTGATTGATACTAAAGGCTGGGCGGGCTGGGAATGGACACACGGCATCGGCCTGTACGGCATGCTGCACTACTATCAGCAGACCGGTGACGCGCAGACGCTGGCCATCATTGACAGGTGGTTTACGCAGCGTCTGGCGGAAGGCACGCCGACCAAAAACGTGAATACCGTGTGCCCCTTTCTGACGCTGGCTTATCGTTACGAAGAGACCAGAAACCCGGCCTGGGTGCCGGTGCTGGAGCGCTGGGCAGAATGGGTCATGTATGAAATGCCGCGTACTGAACAGGGCGGCCTGCAGCATATTGTCTATAACAATGAGAACACCCAGCAGCTCTGGGACGATACGCTGATGATGAGCGTAATGGCGCTGGCTAAAATTGGTCAGTTGCTGAAGCGCGATGAGTGGGTTGAAGAAGCGAGCTATCAGTTTCTGCTGCATACCCAGTATCTGATGGATCGCGAAACCGGCTTATGGTTTCACGGCTGGAACTTTGATGGCCGCCATAACTTCGCCAATGCGCGCTGGGCGCGCGGCAACAGCTGGGTGACGATTGTCATTCCCGACTTCCTGGAGATGATGAACTGGCCTGAACATCACGCGACCCGTCGCTTTCTGCAGCAGGTGCTGGAGAGCCAGGTCAACGCGTTGAAGGCCTGTCAGCACAGCAGCGGATTGTGGCACACCCTGCTCGATGATCCGCACAGCTATCCGGAAGCGTCTGCCACCGCCGGGTTTGCCTATGGCATCCTGAAAGCGGTGCGCAAGCGTTATCTGCCCGCTGCGTATCGTGAGGTGGCAGAAAAAGCGCTGCGCGGCGTAATTGCCAATATTGATGAAGATGGTGAGCTGATGCAGGTCTCTTTTGGTACTGCAATGGGCAGTGACCTGGACTATTACCGCACGGTTCCTCTGACCTCCATGCCGTACGGTCAGGCGATGGCCCTGCTCTGTCTGACTGAGTATCTGCGTGTTTACCTCTGAGTCCTGGCCAAAAAAAAGCCCCGCTTAGCGGGGCTTTTTCATCTCTTAATGATTACATGCTGCGGATGTAATCATCCATATCGGTTTTCAGGTTATCGGATTTGGTTCCGAAAATTGCCTGTACACCGGAACCCGCAACCACCACGCCACGAGCGCCGAGGTTTTTCAGTTCAGACTGATCCACTTTCGCTACATCAGCAACGCTGACACGTAAACGGGTGATACAGGCATCCAGGTTGGTGATGTTCTCTTTACCACCAAACGCAGCTACCAGTTTGCCCGCCATCTCCGTTCCGGTCGCGGTAGACTGCTCGCTGCTGCTGCTCTCTTCACGGCCAGGCGTTTTCAGATCCAGTTTCGCAATCAGAACGCGGAATACGGTGTAGTAAACCAGGCCGTAGATGATGCCGATAATCGGGAACAACCAGATTTTGCTGCTGTTGCCGCTCAGCACGATGAAGTCGATCAGACCGTGTGAGAAGCTGGTGCCATCACGCATTCCGAGCAGGATACAGATTGGGAAGGCCAGACCTGCCAGCAGCGCATGGATCACATACAGAATCGGCGCCACGAACATGAATGAGAATTCAATCGGTTCGGTGATACCGGTCAGGAATGAGGTCAGCGCAGCAGAGATCATGATGCCGCCAACTTTGGCACGGTTTTCAGGTTTCGCTGAATGCCAGATAGCAATCGCGGCCGCTGGCAGACCGTACATTTTGAACAGGAAGCCACCTGAGAGTTTACCTGCGGTCGGGTCACCTGCCATGTAACGTGGGATGTCGCCGTGGAATACCTGACCTGCCGCATTGGTATATTCACCAATCTGCATCTGGAAAGGTACGTTCCAGATGTGATGCAGACCAAATGGCACCAGCGCGCGCTCAACAACGCCGTAGATACCAAAGGCAACAACCGGGTTCTGATAGGCCGCCCACTGTGAGAACTCCTGAATCGCAGCACCGACGGGTGGCCAGATAAAGGAGAGCAGCACACCCAGCACAATCGCCGCCAGGCCAGAGATAATCGGCACAAAGCGTTTACCGGCAAAGAAGCCCAGATATTCTGGCAGCTTGATGCGGTAGAAGCGGTTGAACATGTAAGCGGCGATGGAACCGGCGATGATACCGCCCAGCACCCCGGTATCGGCGAGGTGTTTCGCCTCGATCTCTGCCGCTGGCAGATGCAGCACCAGCGGTGCAACGACCGCCATGGTTTTCACCATGATGCCATACGCGACAACGGCGGCCAGTGCCGAAACGCCGTCGTTGTTAGTAAAGCCCAGCGCCACGCCGATAGCAAAAATCAGTGGCATGTTGGCGAACACCGATCCACCCGCTTCTGCCATTACATGGGAAACCACTGCTGGTAACCAGCTGAAATTGGCTGAACCGACCCCTAACAAAATACCGGCAATCGGCAGAACCGATACCGGCAGCATCAGCGATTTACCGACCTTTTGAAGGTTGGCAAAAGCATTTTTGAACATAGCGTGAAGCTCCTGAGTATGAGTGCATATTTGCGCAGAGCGCGTGGCAAAGAGGGAGGATTCTTTGCCGGGCTGGCGGTGACCGCCTTTTGATTTATTACGAAGGGTAAAATAAATCCCGAATTGTTACTTTGACGGCTATCACGTTTCAACAAACAGAGCCGCGCACTTTACGAAATTTCTGACTGATCCGCACGAGTAATCGACGATAAAAAGCTGACCCTGGCTGAATAGACAGGGTCATATAAGCAGGTTGCAGATTAATTACAGAGAGTGAAATAAAAGACGGTTAGCCGCCCAGCTTACTCATGGGGATATGAAACAGCGTTGAAAAGTTTTGAGTGGTGGCAGCGGCCAGCGTTTCCATATCCACGCCTTTTAATACGGCCAGATATTCGGCAACATCGCGCGTATAAGCGGGCTGATTCTCTTTACCGCGATACGGCACGGGTGCCAGATAAGGTGAATCCGTTTCCACCAGCATCCTGTCCAGCGGCACATAACGCGCAGCTTCGCGTAACTGTTCAGCATTGCGGAAGGTGACAATACCGGAAAATGAGATGTAAAAGCCCATATCCAGCAGCTTTGCGGCGGTGGGCTGATCCTCGGTGAAGCAATGCAGCACGCCGCCACAACGCTCGACCTGCTCTTCACGCAAAATCGCCAGCGTATCTTCGCGTGCATCCCGGGTATGAACAATAATCGGTTTATTCAGCGCGATGCCAGTACGGATATGTTCCCGGAATGAGCGCTGCTGCTGATCTTTGGTCTCTGGCTGATAGTGATAATCCAGCCCGGTTTCACCCAGTGCCACGACCTGAGGATCGGCAGAGAGCCGGCGAAACTCCTCAACGTCATAGGCCTCTTCCTGATTCAGCGGATGCACGCCGCAGGAGAGCGCAATGTTTTTTCGATCGCCAACCAGACTTTTCAGGGTGTGAAAACCCGGCAGCGTGGTGGCAATAGCCAGCATAAATTTCACATCACGCGCTGCTGCTTTAGCGATCACATCATCAAGGTCACGGTGGTGCTTTTCATAATCCAGGCCATCAAGATGGCAATGGGAATCAACAATAAACATAATTACTCTCAGGTAGGTTTAGCCGACCAGCGCGGGCTTCTGTAGGTCCGCCCAGCTCAGGAGCTGATCGGTCAGCAATAATTCGCGATTGACTGACGCCACATGCAGTAACTGCTCACGACAGCGCATCCATGCCTGGGTGCTGCTGTTGAGCGCACTAGCGGAAAAGTAACCGGCCAGGAGCTGCACCACATCCTGGCGATCAATATTACTCAGCCATTGTCCCGCATTTTGCTGCCATTTCATGGCATCCAGCAATAACGAGAGCAGCCAGCCGATACGTGCGGCCGCGTCGTCCGCGTTCAGTGCAGGCAGCAGTTGCAGGATGTCCTGCTGTAACGCAGCGGGCAGCGCATCACAGAGCTTCTGACGGGCTTGCCACGGTCCGGTTTCCAGCAGGCTCAGTGCCGCTCCGGGTGCGCCCGCGCCCAGGCGCAACGCTGCCAGCAGCATCTGTTCATCGTGGGAGGATTGCTTCTTCAGCCAAAGCAGACTTTGTCCTTCGTCCGGCGGTGTCAGATGAAGCGTCATGCAGCGGCTGCGCAGCGTGGCCAAAAGGCGTGAGGGGTCACGGCTGCTGAGGAAGAACCAGCTGTTGGCAGGCGGCTCTTCAAGGGTTTTCAGCAGTGCGTTAGCTGCGGCTTCCGAAAGCTGCGCAGCATCTGGCAGCCAGACCACTTTCGCGCCGCCCTGCTGACCAAAGTGATACATCTTTTCCGTCACCTGACGCACCGCATCAATGCCCAGGGTACTTTTGCCCTTCTCTGCCTCAAGCCGATACCAGTCAGGATGGGTGTTGGCCTGCATCAGCTGACAACCGTGGCACTCTCCGCAACTTTTCAGGCCATCCCGCTGCTGGCACATCAGCCAGCGGCTCATTCCCCAGACCAGTGCCTCATCGCCCATGCCCGCCATCGCCTGGATCATCAGCGCATGGTGCGCGCGATTTTCCTGGTGCTGACTGATCACCTGACGGTAAGGCTGATTCAGCCACGGATACCAGTTCATCACGCCTGCTCCGCCAGCCAGCTATCCAGCGTCGCTTTAAGTGACGCGGTCACTTCTTCCAGCGACTGAGTGGCATCAATGGTAAGAATGGTGGGATCGTCTGCTGCCAGCGTCAGATAGCGCGCGCGGGTGCGCTCAAAGAAGCGCAATGACTCCTGCTCAATACGATCCAGCTCGCCACGTGCACGGGCACGCTGGAGACCAATATCAGGTGTCACATCCAGATAGAGCGTCAGGTCGGGACGGAAATCGCCTAAGACAGCATCACGCAGCGTCTGCATCAGTTCACTGTCGAGTCCCCGACCGCCGCCCTGGTAAGCCTGAGAAGAGAGATCGTGTCGATCGCCAATCACCCAGGCACCGCGAGCCAGCGCAGGTTTGATGACGGTCTCCACCAGCTGAACGCGCGCTGCATAGAGCATCAGCAGCTCTGCTTTATCCGTAACCTGCTCACCCTCAATCCCCTGCTTGACCAGTGTCCGCAGCTGTTCTGCCAGCGGCGTGCCGCCCGGTTCACGGGTAAAGACCAGATCGTTGATGCCCCGGGCGCGCAGCGTGGCAACAACAGCATCACGCGCAGTGGTCTTTCCGGCGCCTTCCAGGCCTTCAATGACGATAAACTTACTGTTCATTTTTTTCCTTCAGTGTCTGCCGGTAAATCTGCACCGCTTTGTTATGGCTGGCAAGGTTGGTGGTGAACGTATGTCCACCCTTCCCGTCTGCAACGAAGTAGAGATAGTTCGTTTTTTCAGGATGCGCTGCTGCCTGAAGTGACGCTTTGCCCGGCATGGCAATCGGGCCAGGCGGCAGCCCGTTAATCGTGTAAGTATTGTACGCGCTGGCGGTTTCAAGATCTTTGCGGGTCAGCGTGCCGTTATAACTGTCACCCATGCCATAGATGACGGTGGGATCGGTCTGTAACCGCATTCCCGTGCGCAGGCGATTAATAAACACCGAGGCGACACGTGCGCGCTCTTCGCTGACACCGGTCTCTTTCTCAATGATGGAGGCCATCGTCACCATATCCTGTGGCGTTTTATAGGGCAGATTGTCCGCCCGTCCCTGCCACACCGCATCAATGGTCTTTTTCATCCGATCATGCGCCCGCTGCAACAGCGCCATATCGGTGGTGTTCGCCGTGTAGAGATAGGTATCCGGGAAGAAGTTGCCTTCCAGTTGTTCAGGCTCCACCTTGAGTGCGCTGGCCAGGGTGGCGAACTGATCGTCTTTCAGGGTGTGCCGGATGTAGGGCGCTTTACGCAGTTCACTCAGCCACTCTTTGAGCCGCTGACCTTCGACGAACCGCACCGGGAATTGCGTCTCTTTGCCGCTGGCCAGCAGCTGTAACAGCGAGCGTACGGTCATGGTTGGCTCAAGGCGATAAGTGCCCGCCTTAAAGGTCGCCAGTTCCGGCTCCAGACGCAGCAGCGCACCAAACCAGATACTGTGGGGAATAATTTTCTGCTCTTCCAGCTGCGCTTCAAGCGCAACCCGCCCCGTGCCGGCAGGCAGCGTATAAATCGTTTCCTGTTTCAGCGTCAATGGGGTGGCAGCAAACTGCTTAACCTGCCAGTAACTCAGCACCGCTGCGAGAACGACGATTGCCAGCAGGCTGACGAGAATCTTTTTACTTCGAATCATGATGCATCCATTATTTGTTCACAGCTTGCCAGCAGCTGCTTAAACAGCGAGCGCTCAGTAAACTGCACCGCTTCTATCTGTCGGACCGGCAGAACCGGCATCAGCGCGTTACATATCACCACTTCATCGGCTGCCAGCAGTTGCGCCGGTTCGCTTTTCACTATCTGGCAAGCCTGACCTGCGGCAGCAAGTTGCGCCATAAGACTCCGCCGCATAATGCCATCGACACCCGATGCCGAGAGATCGGGCGTGAAAATCTGCGTGCCCTGACGCCAGAATAAATTGGCCGCACAGCATTCCACCACCCAACCTTCAGTGTCAAGCACCAGCGCCTCGTCGGCGTCTGTCTGGTCAAGATGAGCCCGGATCATCACCTGCTCCACGCGGTTCAGGTGCTTGATACCGGCAAATTGCGGGTTTCGCGCCAGACGAATCGGACTAAGCCGGAGTCGGGCACCACGCTGCTGTATATCGGTGTAGTGTTGTGGCCAGGCGGTCAGAGAGACGATTCGCACAGGTTCACCACAGCCGCGACGGCTGTAACCCCGCCCGCCGCTGCCCGTGCTGATAATCACTTTCAGCACCGCCTGGGTTTGTTCATAAGCGGCCTGCTTCATCTCGGTCTCAAGCTGATGCCAGTCGACGCCAGCGATCCATAACCGCTCACAGCCCTCTTTAAGGCGCTGAATATGGCTTTCCAGCATCACAATTTTACCCTGACGCACGGCGGCGGTAGTAAAACAGCCATCGCCGAACTGCAGTGCGCGGTCGCTGGCGGCCACTGTCGATTGTCTGAACCCGTTAATCCACATCGTTCTCTCCTGAGCGTGACCTCTGATTTCACCGCATTTTGCAGGATAAAAAAAGGCCCGCATCGCGGGCCTTTTTAGCAATCAGCAACGATTACACTTTACGGAAAATCAATGAACCGTTGGTTCCGCCGAATCCGAAAGAGTTACACAGCGTGTATTCCAGACCAGAAACCTGACGCGCGGTGTGAGGTACGAAGTCAAGATCGCAGCCCTCATCCGGATTGTCGAGATTGATAGTCGGAGGAACAGCCTGGTCGCGCAGTGCCAGAATCGAGTAAATCGCTTCAACAGCGCCTGCGGCACCCAGCAAGTGCCCGGTCATTGATTTGGTTGAGCTGACCATCACACTGCTGGCCGCTGCCCCGAAGACCGATTTCACCGCCTGCGCTTCCGCTTTATCACCCGCTGGCGTGGACGTACCGTGCGCGTTGACATAGCCAATCTGCTCTGGCGTCATTTGGGCATCGCGCAGCGCATTGATCATGGCCGCCGCGGCACCTGAACCATCTTCTGGTGGTGAAGTCATGTGGTAGGCATCGCTGCTCATACCAAAACCTACGATTTCAGCGTAGATTTTTGCGCCACGCTTCTTCGCATGCTCGTACTCTTCGAGAACCACAATGCCGGCACCGTCACCCAGCACAAAACCGTCGCGATCTTTATCCCACGGGCGGCTGGCCGCTTGCGGGTTTTCGTTTCGGGTTGAGAGGGCACGTGCTGCACCAAAACCACCCACGCCTAATGGCGTACTGGCTTTCTCTGCGCCACCCGCCAGCATCACGTCAGCATCGTTATAAGCGATGATACGTGCAGCATGACCGATGTTGTGCACACCAGAGGTACAGGCTGTCGCGATAGAGATGCTTGGACCTTTCAGGCCATACATGATGCTGAGATGCCCCGCCACCATGTTAACGATGGTTGAAGGCACAAAGAATGGGCTGATTTTGCGCGGACCGCCGTTGACCAGTGAAGTATGATTCTCTTCAATCAGACCTAAACCACCGATGCCGGAGCCAATTGCCGCGCCAACACGGCCTGCATTTTCGTCGGTGACAACCAGACCACTGTCCTGCATGGCCTGCATACCGGCTACAATGCCGTACTGGATGAAGGCATCCATCTTGCGCTGATCTTTGCGCGAGATGTAGTCATCACAATTAAAACCTCTTACCAGACCTGCAAAACGCGTTGCATAAGCACTGGTATCAAAATGGTCGATCAGGGTAATGCCGCTCTGACCGGCAAGGAGAGCACTCCAGGTAGACTCTACGGTATTGCCGACAGGAGACAACATGCCAAGACCAGTCACAACTACACGACGCTTAGACACGTTCGTCCTCCAGGGAGGGGAAATAGGGAACTATGTGGGACAAACAAAAAAATCAGGCGGTCGAGCGACCGCCTGAAGATATTCATTAGCCTTTATGGCTATTGATATAGTCGATCGCTGCCTGAACGGTAGTGATTTTCTCAGCTTCTTCGTCTGGAATCTCAGTGTCAAACTCTTCTTCCAGAGCCATCACCAGCTCAACGGTATCAAGAGAATCGGCACCCAGGTCTTCTACGAAAGATGCAGAGTTGGTGACTTCTTCCTCTTTCACACCCAGCTGCTCACTGATGATTTTCTTAACGCGTTGTTCGATATCGCTCATACTATTTAATTTCCTATCAAAACTCGCTTTCGCGATGGTTTTCGTAGTGTATAAAATGGTGAAAAAGATGCAACAAAATCCCGGCTGGTCGAACCACGATTTTGCGTTATTTTGCGGTTTTAACCGCAAATAAAGCAAATGATTTCGTGATTTATCAGACCATGTACATTCCGCCATTGACGTGCAGCGTTTCACCTGTGATGTAGGCTGCTTCGTCAGAGGCTAAAAATGCGACAGCATTGGCGATTTCCTGTGCATCGCCTAAGCGACCCGCAGGGACTTCCGCCAAAATACCGGAACGTTGATCTTCGTTCAGTGCCCGCGTCATGTCAGTCTCAATAAAGCCTGGAGCCACGACGTTGACGGTAATGCCACGTGACGCGATTTCGCGCGCCAGTGATTTGCTAAAACCAATCAAACCCGCTTTAGCTGCCGCGTAGTTTGCCTGGCCCGCATTACCCATGGTTCCAACAACGGAACCAATGGTGATGATACGGCCCACGCGCTTTTTCATCATGGCACGCAGGACCGCCTTAGAAAGGCGGAATACCGATGTGAGGTTAGTATCTAAGATATCCTCCCACTCATCGTCCTTCATGCGCATGAGGAGATTATCACGCGTAATGCCTGCATTATTGACTAAAATATCCACTTCGCCAAATTCCGCGCGAATATTCTCTAAAACGCTGCTGATGGAGTCAGCATCTGTCACATTCAGTAACAGGCCTTTACCCTTGTCGCCAAGGTAAGCACTGATGGCGTCGGCGCCATTCTGGCTGGTTGCAGTACCCACAACTTTAGCACCACGTGCCGCCAGGGTTTCTGCAATCGCACGACCAATGCCGCGACTCGCGCCGGTAACCAGCGCAACTTTACCTTCAAAGCTCATGATTTTCCTCTTATTCCTTACCGAGTGCAGCTGTCAGGGATGCTGTATCGTTAACGGCAGCCGCTGTCAGACTATCGACAATACGTTTCGTCAGACCGGTCAGGACTTTACCTGGACCCATCTCCAGGAGTTGCGTAACGCCCTGTTCTGCCATCGCTTCCACACTCTCAGTCCAGCGAACCGGGCTGTAAAGCTGACGAACCAGCGCATGCCGGATTGCCGCAGCATCGGTTTCTGCTTTCACATCGACGTTATTAATCACTGGCACCGCAGGCGCAGCAAACGTAATGTTTTCCAGCGCGACCGCCAGTTTATCCGCTGCGGGCTTCATCAGTGCGCAGTGGGAAGGCACGCTGACGGGCAGTGGCAGGGCACGTTTAGCGCCCGCGGCTTTACAGGCAGCACCTGCACGCTCAACGGCTTCTTTGTTACCCGCAATGACCACCTGGCCCGGCGAATTGAAGTTAACCGGTGAAACCACCTGTCCCTGCGCGCTCTCCTCGCAGGCTTTGCGAATAGCTGCGTCATCCAGGCCAATAATCGCCTGCATCGCGCCAGTGCCTTCTGGCACGGCTTCCTGCATCAGTTTGCCGCGCAGCTCAACCAGCTTCACGGCATCAGCAAAGCTGAGCACACCGGCGCAAACCAGCGCAGAGTATTCACCCAGGCTGTGACCGGCCATCAGGACTGGCTGTTGACCGCCCTGCTGCTGCCAGACACGATAGATAGCCACCGAGGCGGCAAGCAATGCAGGCTGAGTCTGCCAGGTTTTATTCAGCTCTTCAGCCGGACCCTGACTCACTAACTGCCACAGATCATATCCCAGCGCGTCCGAGGCTTCACGAAAGGTCTCTTCAACCAGCGGATAAGTCGCGGCTAATTCAGTCAGCATGCCCACGGTCTGTGAACCCTGACCTGGAAAAACAAATGCAATTTGCGTCATCTTTCGTTCCTGTCAATCAAAAGCGAACCAGCGCAGAACCCCAGGTGAATCCACCACCAAAGGCTTCCAGCAAAATAAGGTGTCCGGGTTTGATGCGGCCATCACGAACCGCTTCATCCAGTGCACTTGGCACCGATGCGGCAGAGGTATTGCCGTGACGATCCAGTGTAACGACCACTTTATCCATGGTCATACCGAGTTTTTTCGCGGTGGCGCTGATGATGCGCAGATTAGCCTGATGCGGCACCAGCCAGTCCAGCATTTCGCGATCGAGATTATTGGCCTGAAGCGTTTCGTCAACGATGTGAGCCAGCTCGGTAACCGCGACTTTGAAGACTTCGTTGCCTGCCATGGTGACATAAGCAGGCTGATCCTGATGAGCGCGATCCTGATAAGGCAGCGTCAGCAACTGGGCATAGCGACCATCAGCATGAAGATGAGTTGAGATAATCCCCTGCTCTTCGCTCTGACCCAGCACGACCGCACCGGCACCATCACCGAACAGGATGATGGTACCGCGATCTTCCGGATCCAGCGCGCGCGCCAGGACATCAGCACCAATCACCAGAGCGTGTTTAACCGCGCCATTTTTAATGTATTGATCGGCCACGCTCAGCGCATAGGTAAAACCTGCACAGGCGGCAGCAAGGTCAAATGCCGCACAGTCTTTGATCTCCAGCATTTGCTGGATCATGCAGGCGGAGCTTGGGAAGGCGTGGCTGGAAGAGGTTGTGGCGACAATAATCAGCCCAATCTCGTTCGCGTCAACGCCGGCCATTTCAAGGGCGCGTTGCGCCGCACTGAATCCCATGGTGGCGACGGTTTCGTCAGGCGCAGCAATGCGGCGCTCACGGATGCCCGTACGGGTCACAATCCACTCGTCCGACGTCTCCACCATTTTTTCCAGATCGGCATTGGTGCGAACCTGGCTGGGCAGATAACTGCCCGTACCGATAATTTTGGTATACATCTAGGCTTTGTCACTCCTGGCTAATACAGCATCAAGGCGCGCAGCAATTCGCTCGGGAATTTGCTGCCTCACCGCCTGCTCTGCCTGTTCTATCGCCACGGCGAAAGCGTGTTGATTTGCTGCGCCGTGACTCTTGATCACTGTTCCGCGCAATCCTAACAGACAAGCGCCATTGTACTGGTCAGGGTTGAGTTGCCCGAAGCGCTTCGCCAGGCGTTTCTGGATTAAGCGTCCCAGCAACGTCAGCCACCATGACCGTTTTTTACCTTCCCCTGATGACTTCAGCAGAGAAAGAAACATTCTTACCACGCCTTCCATTGTCTTCAGCGTGACGTTTCCGACAAAACCGTCACAGACCATCACATCCGTTTTACCGGTAAGCAGGTCATTGCCTTCGAGGTAACCAATATAGTTGATTTGCGGTGATTCTCGCAGTACTACTGCGGCATCGCGAATAGTTTCCAGCCCTTTAGTCTCTTCATGACCAATATTGAGCAACGCGACACGGGGCCGTGAAATACCAAGCACATGCTCAGCCATTACCGACCCCATCACAGCAAACTGCACCAGCATGGCACTGTCTGAGTCAACATTCGCGCCCAAATCCAGTACCACCGTTTTACCCTGCTGCTGGTGCGGTAAAACGGACATCAGCGCCGGGCGTTTGATACCGTCCAGCGGTTTTAATAAGAGTGTTGATAGCCCCATCAGTGCACCGGTATTACCGGCGCTGATACAGGCCTGTGCACGTCCCTCTTTGACCATCTCCAGCGCGACACGCATTGAACTGCCGCGACTGTTCCGGATGGCCTGAGCAGGCCGCGCATCACTTGCAATAACCGATTCGGCAGGGATAACCTGCAAACGCCCCGTCAGGGAGGAATCCGCTTTGGCAAGCAATGGCATGAGGGTGTCGGGATTGCCGACCAGAAGAAGGAAAAGTTCCGAATGAGAGGCCAGTGCCTGCAATGCTGCAGGCACTGTCACGCAGGGACCGAAGTCCCCGCCCATGGCATCAATCGCCAGGGTCAAACGTGTCAAGGTATCGCCTTGCTAAGCAAGAAACTTACTTAACGATAACCTTGCGACCGCGGTAGTAACCATCCGCAGTGATGTGGTGACGCAGATGAGTTTCGCCAGAAACTTTATCTACTGACAGAGCAGCAGTGGTCAGCGCATCGTGCGAACGACGCATACCACGCTTAGAACGGGTGGGTTTATTCTGTTGTACGGCCATGGACCTTACTCCTATTACTTACGCTTTAAACTGGCTAATACGGCAAATGGATTTGGTTTCTCCGCCTCTGCAGGCAGTTTACCAAAGACCATGTCCGCCTCGGACACTTCACAGTGTTCAGAATCGTGCACCGGAACGACCGGCAGCGCGAGAATCAGTTCATCCTCGACAACCGCCAGCAAATCGATCTCACCAAACTCGTTGACATCGACCGGCTCGTACGCTTCCGGTAATGCTTCGGCCTGCTCTTCAGAAGAGACAGGGCTGAAGCAGTAACTCACTTTTACGTGATGGGGAAAGGTCTGGTTGCAGCGCTGACAACGCAACGTCACCTGTACTTCAGCAGTACCCGTCAGTACCGCCAGACGCTGGTTATCAACCGCAAACGACATGGCACAATCCACATCACTGTCCACACTAACGACCGACTCGGCCACACGCTCCACCTGTACAGATGTGTAGACACCCTGATAATCAAGGCGCTTCTGAGCGGTGCGGACAGGGTCCAGCGTTAGGGGTAATTTTACCTTTTGCATAGGGCGCGCATATTAACTTTGTAATGTCATAGAGTCAAAGAAAAAGGCCGTTAAACAGCATCTTTCAACCACTATTCGCATCCAGTGCGGCGCACAGTTTAAAATGACTGCCACCAATTCGCTATCACTATTGAAAAAAAATGACACCATCGATTCTTTTAGCTTCAACGTCGCCCTTCCGGCAGGCTTTACTGCATAAGCTTGGCTTGCCATTTATGACCGCCGCGCCGGAGGTTGATGAGTCCCCCGTGCCAGGTGAAACCGCCGAAGCGCTGGTAACACGCCTGGCCGTGGCAAAAGCGCAGGCGCTGGCAAAAACCTGGCCCAGCCACTGGATCATCGGCTCGGATCAGGTCTGCGTGCTGGATGGCACGATCACCGGAAAGCCTCACTCGGCGGAGAATGCATGCGCGCAACTGCGTGCCGCCAGCGGTAAAGCCATTACCTTCTATACCGGTCTGGCCCTTTTTCATCCGGGCAGTGGCAGACTGCTGCAGTGCTGTGAGCCCTTTGTGGTGCATTTCCGCACCTTAACCGACGCCGAAATCGCTGGATACGTGGAAAAAGAACAGCCGCTGCAGTGTGCCGGCAGTTTTAAAAGTGAAGGGCTGGGAATTTGTCTGTTTGATCGACTGGAGGGCCGCGATCCCAATACGCTGATTGGGCTGCCGCTGATTGCGCTGAATGAGATGTTGCAGCAGGCCGGTATCAATCCTTTAACGGACTGATACCGGAGAGCCGTTACGCCTTCATCTGACGCAGTTTATTCAGGCATTGCTTCAGCCCGTCATCGAGTGGCGCTTCGACCCGCATTACTTCGCCCGTGCCAGGATGGGTAAAGGTCAGCGCCGCTGCGTGCAGGAACAGCCGTTTTAATCCGGTTGAGGCCAGCTGACTGTCAAAGTCACGTTCGCCGTAACGATCGTCAAAGGCGATGGGATGCCCGGCATGCAGTGTATGAACGCGAATCTGATGTGTGCGTCCGGTGACCGGACTCGCTTTTACCAGGGTGGCAAAGTCGAACCGCTCTTCCACTTTAAAGCGGGTTTCCGACGCCTTGCCTTCACTGCTGACGCGCACAACACGCTCTCCGCTCTGCAGGATGTTTTTCAGCAGCGGTGCCTGAACCACCTTCAGATGTGAGGGCCAGTTACCGCGCACCAGAGCCAGGTAATCTTTCTGCATGCCCTTTTCACGCAGTTGCTCATGCAGAGAACGCAGCGCCGAGCGCTTTTTAGCAACCAGCAGAATACCTGAGGTATCGCGATCGAGGCGATGCACTAATTCCAGAAAGCGCGCTTCAGGTCGCAGGGCGCGTAACCCTTCAATGACGCCAAAGCTAAGTCCGCTGCCCCCATGCACGGCGGTACCGGAAGGCTTATTCATTACCAGCAGCGACTCATCCTCAAACAGGATGGCATCAGCCAGTGAGGCAACCTTTGCCAGTTTAGGGGAAACAGCGTCTTCATCGCGTTCCGCTACCCGAACAGGCGGAATGCGTACCTCATCGCCCTCCTCCAGCTTGTACTCTGGCTTAACGCGCTTTTTATTCACCCGCACCTCGCCTTTGCGTACGATGCGATAAATCATGCTCTTTGGCACACCCTTAAGCTGGGTGCGCAAAAAGTTATCAATGCGTTGTCCGGCATTTTCAGCCGTGATGGCGACAAAATGTACGCCGGGATTCTCTGTTTTCATGGCGGCGATTCTAAATAGTGTCCCCTGATAGCGCCACCCCTTTTTCTGTGCTTAACTCAGGAGTTGGTGTGACGGCAAGTCGCCTCTCTGCTGGCTTTTTCAGCAAAACGCTGCATTGTCGGACACATTAACGCGTTAAATGTAAAGAAACTTCACAAGCTGGCTAAAGTCGCCTTGCTATATGAAGGTTAGCAATGGAATAATGCCTGAGTTTCCTAACTGATGCATTTCAGGGCAGAAACCGAGCGAAATTGTCATTTTGCCGGATTGAGCAGACACGCAGCAATGGCGTAAGACGTAATGCGAAATCAGGCACTTAGCGGGCTGCGGGTTGCGGCCTGGACAGCAGTATGGGATGCACGGGTTTTCTTTATTCTCTCAGGCATTTCCACTATCTGGTGCTGTTTTCCCTTATGAAAAACAGGCCACCGACGTTATTTGCGCCCCTCGCGCGGTCGACAGCCGTGAGGTTGACGACATTGCACTAAGTCACGGGGCCATCGGTTGATACTCGTCCAGGGTAATTATGCCCGCAGCTGTAATCACTCATGAAAGAATAACGAGTAAGTCACGATGAAAAGAATGTTAATAAACGCAACTCAGCAGGAGGAGTTGCGCGTTGCCCTGGTTGACGGTCAGCGTCTGTACGATCTGGATATTGAAAGTCCTGGACACGAACAGAAAAAAGCCAACATCTACAAAGGTAAAATCACGCGCATTGAACCCAGCCTTGAAGCTGCGTTTGTCGATTACGGCGCAGAGCGTCACGGTTTCCTCCCGTTAAAAGAAATCTCCCGCGAATACTTCCCCTCCAGCTATAACGCGCATGGTCGTCCGAATATTAAAGACGTGCTGCGTGAAGGTCAGGAAGTTATTGTTCAGATTGATAAAGAAGAACGCGGCAACAAAGGCGCTGCGCTGACCACCTTTATCTCTCTGGCGGGCAGCTACCTGGTCCTGATGCCGAATAACCCACGTGCAGGCGGTATCTCTCGCCGCATCGAAGGTGACGACCGTACCGAATTAAAAGAAGCGCTGTCGGCGCTTGACCTGCCGGAAGGCATGGGACTGATTGTCCGCACCGCCGGCGTCGGCAAATCTGCCGAATCGCTGCAGTGGGATTTAAGCTTCCGCCTTAAGCATTGGGAAGCGATCAAGAAAGCCGCTGAAAACCGTCCTGCTCCGTTCCTGATCCATCAGGAGAGTAACGTGATTGTCCGCGCTTTCCGCGACTATCTGCGTCAGGACATCGGTGAAATCCTTATCGATAATCCTAAAGTTCTGGAACTGGCACGTCAGCATATTGCTGCGCTGGGCCGTCCGGACTTCAGCAGCAAAATTAAGCTCTACACCGGTGAAATCCCGCTGTTCAGCCATTATCAGATTGAATCGCAAATCGAATCCGCTTTCCAGCGTGAAGTCCGCCTGCCTTCCGGTGGCTCGATTGTCATCGACAGCACTGAAGCGCTGACCGCGATCGATATCAACTCAGCACGCGCAACGCGCGGCGGTGACATCGAAGAGACGGCGTTCAACACTAACCTTGAAGCGGCTGACGAGATCGCCCGTCAGCTGCGCCTGCGTGACCTGGGCGGCCTGATCGTTATCGACTACATCGATATGACGCCGGTACGCCATCAGCGCGCAGTTGAAAACCGTCTTCGCGAAGCTGTTCGTCAGGACCGCGCCCGTATTCAGATCAGCCACATTTCGCGTTTCGGCCTGCTGGAGATGTCCCGTCAGCGCCTGAGCCCATCATTAGGTGAATCCAGTCATCACGTTTGCCCACGCTGTAGCGGCACCGGCACCATCCGTGATAACGAGTCACTTGCTTTGTCGATTCTGCGTCTGATTGAAGAAGAAGCACTGAAAGACAACACCAAAGAAGTTCACGCTATTGTTCCGGTTCAGGTTGCCTCCTACCTGCTGAACGAAAAACGTGAAGCGGTCAACGCGATTGAAAAACGCCAGGGCGGCGTGCGGGCAATCATCGTTCCTGATGACAAGATGCAGACCCCGCACTACTCCGTGCTGCGCGTACGTAAAGGCGAAGAGACCCAGACCCTGAGCTATCATCTGCCGAAGCTGCACGAAGCCGAAATGGCGATGCCGTCGGAAGAAGAGCATGCAGAGCGTCGTCGTCCTGAGCAGCCTGCTCTGGCCGCGTTTGTGATGCCTGATGCACCGCCGGCTCCGGTAGAAGTTGAGCCGGAAGCGCAGCGTGCTGAAGCTCAGCCAGCGGCAAAAGCTAAACCTGCGGTGGCTGCACCTGCGACGGCCAGCACCGGTTTCTTCGGGCGTCTGCTTGGCGGCCTGAAAAAAATGTTTGCCAGCGAAGAAGCGCCTGCTGCTAAACCTGTGACCGCTGAGGTTGCTGAACCGCAAAAAGCGCCTGAAGGTGAGCAGGAAAACAACAACGGTCGTGGCGAACGACGCAGCAACAATAACAACCGTCGCAATAACAATCGTCGTGAGCGTACGCCGCGTAACGGGGATAACGCACAGTCGCGTGAGGGCCGTGAGCCTCGCGAAAGTCGTGAACCGCGTGAGAGCCGTGAACCGCGCGAAAGCCGCGAGCCACGTGAAAATCGTGAGCCGCGCGAGGGCAATAATAACAACCGCCGCAACAAGCGTGAGTCTCAGTCAGGTGAAGTACGCGAAGAGCGTCCGGCACTGAGCGAAGAAGCGCGCCAGCAGCGTGATGAGCAGCAGCAACAGCGCCGTGAACAGCGCGCTGAACGTCAGCGTCGTCGTCAGGAAGAGAAACGCGCCGGTGAAGAAGCCGCCAAAGTAGCTGAGCAGCCAGCAGTGGTCGCAGAAGCCCTGGACGCGACCGAGGTGCAGGATGATGAGCGCGTACAGGTTATGCCGCGTCGTAAGCCGCGTCAGCTGAACCAGAAGGTGCGTGTTGATGATAATCGTCAACCTATGCCAGCCGAAGCCAGCGACTTTGTCCAGCCTGCCGAAGTGCGTCAGCCTCAGCCAGCTGAAGTTGCACAGCCGCAGCCTGAGTTCCAGGCGCAGCAGAGTGACGAACAGGATGACAGCGACAACCGTGATAACGCCAATATGCCACGTCGCTCACGTCGTTCGCCACGCCATCTGCGTGTGAGCGGACAGCGTCGTCGTCGTTACCGTGATGAGCGTTACCCGACGCAGTCAGCCATGCCTCTGGCCGCAGCAGCAGCGTCTCCCGAGATGGCCTCTGGTAAAGTCTGGATTCGCTATCCGGTGAGCCAGGCCAGCGAAGAGCAGGTGCAGAATGTGACACACCAGACACCCGCGTACAGCGCGGAAGAAACAGCAGTGGCTACCCATGCCCTGCCCGTGGCTGCCGCTGTGGAATCGGGTGTGCAGGACGCGCCAGTGCAGCATGCTGAGCCGCAGGCAGAAACGCCAGTGCCGGTCGTCAACACTGATGATACCCGTGCTATTGACGCCCCGGTTGACGAACAGCCTTCTGTGGTTCCAGCTGCCGATGAAGTGAAAGCAGACGCTGTCGCGGCTGAAGCCGTGCCTGCTGAACCCGTCACTGAAGCGCCGGTTATGACACCTGCTGTTGAGACGGTACAGCCTGCAGAGGTTGCACAATCATCAGAGGTTGAACAGCCTGCGGACGTTACTGAGCAGTCAGCCACTGATGTCAGTGAAGAGATCGCAGCCGAGGTTGAAGAAGTGCTGAATGCGCCAGTCGCAGCAGAGGCTGAAACAGCACCGGTTCGTGAACCTCATGCTCCGGTTGCTGCACGTGATATCGCGCCGGCGGAACCTGTGAAGGCGACCGAACCTGCAGTGTCATTGCCTGCCGACGCATCTGTGCCAGCAGCTGCAGCTGTACCGAACGACGGTACACGCTGGAAGCATTTTGCTTCTGCGCCAATGACCAAAGCGCCTGCGCCAGTCTGGCAGTCAGAACCGGCTCCGCACAGTGATTGGGTGCGTGCACCGTATGAGTTCGACGGTCGCGGTTCTGCAGGAGCGCATAGCGCCACCCATCAGGCCACTGCACCGGCAACCAAGCCGTAACGCATAAGCTGTTGTGAACCGAACCCCGGCCTTAAAGCCGGGGTTTTTTTATGGCTGCAATTCTGCCCGCCAGCCGGATTACGGATAAACAGTCTCTGCAGGGGTCTCTTCAGGCAACAACGAAGGTTTACTCCGGCATTTCGGCTGTTAGGCTGTTGGGCTGTTGGGCTGTTGGGCTGTGGTGGGTGATTCCGGAGTCCGTGCGGTGAATACGTGAAAGCAGGATAACCATGCGAATTATTTTCCGCTGTCACAGAACCTGGTTTAAAAGCTAATGTTCCCGCCCGCCATCAACCGAATCGCAGGCAAAAAAAATCCCACCCTCCTTTAACGGGAGAGTGGGGAAAAGTAAGCGCATCCGGTTAAAGTACGCCTAAAATTTCAGGTCAGACTACGAATTCATCTGGAACAGTGACATCTTGGACATATCAGTAAAGGTCTTGTACGACGCCTGAAGGGCTGTCTGCTTCATGGTATAGCTGGACGCCGCCTCGGTTAAATCTACGTTAACCAGGTCACTCATCTGCGAGTTATAGATCACACTGCGGTCATCGCCCTGTGCATTCAGTGTATCGAGCTCTGAAAGCTGAGTACCAATCTCAGAACGTACCGTTAAAACATTATTCAGCGAGTTACCCAGGCCACGGTTGGTTTTATCCATCGCATCCTGGAAGGTCTGTTTGGTTGCAGCGTCTGCATCATCCTGCGGCACTTTCAATGCAGCAATGGCACTGTCCAGCATCGTAAACACATTGGTTTCGCTGGCGCTGCCATCCGGCTCTTTTTTAGCGTTACCGGAAATCGACATAAAGATACTGTCACCGGTATGCCCTACGGTCATGGTTCGGCTGGTGTCGACCTTCTGGGTGATTGCCTCGGTACCGCCTGTGTAGCTGACGCCGGTGCCTGCCGTGTCAACAAACGGCGCGCTGTCGGTTTTATAACCGGCAAAAATATAGCGGCCATTGGCATCCTGGCTGTTTGCCTGGTTCAGTAACTGAGCGCGAATGCCCTCCAGCTGAGTGGCAATCGATCCGCGGTCACTGTCGCTCAGGGTACCGGTTGAACCGTTAACGATCAGCCCCTGCGCCGCAATGATCCCATCGGTGACACCTTTCAGCGTATTCTCTTCCAGAGACAGGCCCTGATCGGCAAAGGTGCGCGCCAGCGCATATTGCTTGCCCTGCTGCTGGGTTTGTGACAACACCACAGCACGTGACGCCGCAATGGGATCGTCCGAAGGATTATTCACACGGCGGCCGCTGGAGAGCTCCTCGCCTGATTTCAGCCAGGAGGCCTGTGAGTCAGTGATGCCACGCACCTGCTGCTCAAAAATCATATTTGTACTGATTCGCATGTTATCTCCTGCCCTTAGCGAATATTGATCAATGCATTAAACACGGTGCTGGCGGTCTGCAGCACCTGCGCATTAGCCATGTAATATTGCTGATATTTAGTCAGGTTGGCGTACTCCTCATCAAGGTTTACGCCTGAGACCGATTGCTGACGTTGGGTCAGCTGACTGACCACGCTTTTCTGTGTATCGCTGGTGGTCTGCAGTGAACTGGTTTTGTTACCCACGCTACTGACGATAGCCGCGTAAGCCTGCGACAGCGTGGCGTTGCCACCGACCAGCTTCGCATCCTGCAGACTCAGCAGTTTTTGCGCATTGCGGTTATCACTCTCACCGCCAACGGCACCGGCAGCAGCGACCTCAGATTCATTGGTGATCGCGACGGACATGTCGTTGATCACGTTCTGGACCGGCTTCACCAGAAAACTGTCTTTAGCAGCCGGTGCAGGCGTGCCGGGAACGGTCAGCTTCAAACCATCAAAGCTCAGCGTGGTGTTGCCGCTGACGTCTTTAACCTGTGCAATGGTCACAGCGGTGCTGTCAGAGGCACGGGTGGCGCTCCAGTTAGTACCGTCAAAGCTGACGTTATAGTTGGTCGCTTTCAGCGCGCTGGTATCGGTCCACTCAGCGGTAACGGAGGCGGCGGTGCTGTTTTTACTGTTGCTTACCACCAGCGGGCTGCCGATATTAAAGAAATCAACGCCCTGATCGCCGTTACTGTCGAAGCCCTGCTTGTGAACATCGTTAAAGCTGGTCGTAAACGCAGCTGCTAACTGACCCAGCTGGTTCTGCGCCAGATCCAAATCCTGACTACGGAATGCCAGCAGACCGCCCAGCGAGCCGGTGGTGATCAGCTTTTCCGGAATCTCGACGTTGCCCGCCTGTTTATCGACATAGCCGATAGTAGTGCGTGTCGGATCGCTGCTGGAAGGCATCGCCACCAGATCGTGAGATTTGTCGCCGTTTACCAGCGTCAGGCCATTCGCCATGGAGACCGTGTAGCCGCCATCCTGCTGCGACACTGTGACGCCAACTACGTTATTCAGGGTATTCACCAGCTGATCGCGCTTATCAAGCAGATCGTTAGGAGCGGCACCGTTAGCGGTACTCAGTTTGCCAATCTGCTTGTTCAGATCGGCGATCTGGCTGGTAATGGTGTTGACCTGCTTGATGCTGGAACCGACGTCTGCATTGACGCTGTTCTGCATATTGTTCAGGTATTGCGCCGAGGTCTGGAACTGGCTGACCAGACCCTGTGCATTGCTGAGCATTGACTGACGTGCTGACGGATCGTTGGCATTGCTGACCACGTTCTGCAGGTTAGTAAAGAAGCCCTGCAGCGAGGTTGACAGGCTGGTCGTCGAAGTCGACAGCAGATCGTCAATGTTTGAAATCTGGCTGTGCTGGGTGCTTACCGCGCTGTAGTTCGCGCTGGAACCGCGTAACTGCGTGGCAATAAATGCATCATATTCACGTTGTACACCGGTGATATTCACGCCGTTACCATAATAGCTGTTGCCCTGCAGGGTACTGTTTGCCTGCGCCAGGATTGTGGTCTGACGTGAATAGCCAGCCACGGTGTAATTGGAAATATTGTTACTGGTGGTGCTCAGAGCGGCCTGCGCGGCACTCAGTCCGCTCATCGCGGAGTTAATTATGCTGGACATCTCGGTTCCTTACGTTCCCCGTTAACCGGGCTGGCAGACATCAAAGTGGGCGCCAGCAGGCGAAAACGCATCTGGCTATAGGGATGTTATCGGCTTGCTTAAGTGAAACTTGAGGCGCAATGATCAGAACAGGTCACCCATATCCTGGCTGTACGCTTTGACGACTTTGTCGCCCATACTTTTGAATTGCTGAATCATTCCCACCAGCTTTTGCGCATATTTCGGATCGGTGGCATATCCTGCCGCCTGTAATGCCTGCGCGCCCTGCTCTGCAGATGTGGCATTGGTCACCGCCGCATAGCGTGGGTTTTTGGTGAGAAGTTTGACGTAGTCTGTCAGCGCCTCGAAGTAGGAGTTATAAACACGGAAGCTGGCACGGACTTTCTTCGCTTCACCCTGCTCATATTCGGTAGTCATGATATCGGTGGTGTCACCTTTCCAGTCGCCGCTGGCTTTAATCCCGAACACGTTGTAGCTCGGTTTGCCGTCGCGGGTCAGGATCTGACGCTGGCCCCAGCCCGACTCCAGCGCAGCCTGCGCCAGAATCAGGTGATGCGGAATGCCACTCTGCTGACTGGCAGCCTGCGCCGGTTGCGTCAGCTGAGCGATGAACTCGCGGCTGTCGCTGGGCAGGCCTGTGGGTGACGCAACCGGCGGCAGACGCGGCATCGCCTTACGCACAATCTGCTCCAGCTGCTCCGCGGCCATGGGTTTTGCCCCGCTGGTGCTGAGAATAAAGCTGTTATCCAGCTTCATCGGCACCGTACCGGCTTTTTCATCCGGCGCGGTGGCAGGCTGCATCTGTTTGACGATGGTTTCCGCCAGGCCAAGGCCGCGCTTACCCATCTCCTGTGCAATCTGCTGATCATACATTGAGGTGAAAAGTTTGGTCTGTTCATTGCCCATAATCCCGTCCTGCGGCAACGCCTCGCGCATACTCTTCAGCATCATTTGTACAAACATCCCTTCGACCTGACGCGCGACCTGCAACGCATGTGCTTTCGGATCGTTGCTGGCCTGGCGTTTCAGTTCATTCAGGGAGCGGCTGTCAAAAGCCGAACTTGTCAGAGATTGCATGTCAGCCATCAGATAATTTCCAGTTTGGCACGCAGACAGCCGGCACTCTGCATCGACTGCAGAATCGACATCAGTTCGATTGGTGACGCACCCAGCGCATTCAGTGCACGCACCACGTTATTCAGGTTGGCGCTGGCGTTAACACGTTGCAGCGCACCGCCGGTCTGGCGCAGATCGATCTGCGTCTGCGTCGTCGCGACCGTCTGACCACCGGCCAACGGTGTATCAGGCTGACTCACGTTCTGTTGCTGGTTAACCGTCACCGACAGGTTGCCCTGGGCTACCGCACACTGATTCAGCGTCACTTCACGGTTCATAACGACTGAGCCGGTACGGGAGTTGATGATCACTTTGGCATCTTCTACCGGAATCGACACATTAATGTTCTGGATCTCAGCCAGCAGGCGCACCTGCGCACCATTATTAGGTGACACGCGGATCTGCACAGTACGGGCATCCAGCGGCTGTGCCGCGCCGTAACCGCCACGGGCGTTGATTGCATCAGCAATACGCTGTGCCATTGAGAAATCTTCGCTGTTAAGCTGCAGGTTGATGGTGTTCTGCGTACCAAAGTTGCTCTGCAGTTCACGCTCTACGGTTGCCCCGCCGGTGATACGTCCACCGTTCAGCTGGTTAACCTGAACACTGCTGCCGCCTGCTGATGCACCGGCACCGCCGACCAGAATATTACCCTGCGCCAGCGCGTAAACCTGGTTATCAACCCCTTTCATCGGCGTCATTAACAGCGTGCCACCACGCAGGCTTTTGGCGTTACCCAGCGAGGAGACCACCACATCCAGCGTCTGTCCCTGACGGGCAAACGAAGGCAGTTTGGCGGTGACCATGACGGCCGCCACGTTTTTCAGCTGCATGTTGGTGCCGGCAGGCACGGTAATACCCAGCTGTGACAGCATGTTGCTCACTGTCTGCGTAGTAAATGGCGTCTGGGTGGTCTGGTCACCCGTGCCATCCAGACCCACCACCAGGCCGTAGCCCAGCAGCTGGTTGTCACGCACGCCCTGTACGGTGGTTAAATCACGAATCAAATCGGCTTTGGCCAGCAGACTGACGCCCAGCAGCAGCGCCAGCCCGGCGCGTAACAGCGTTAACTTTTTCATTGAAACCTCTTACATCGGCGAGATGTTCAGGAAGAAACGCTGGAACCAGCCCATGGTCTGCGCCTCATTGATATAACCATTTCCGACGTACTCAATACGTGCATCGGCGACAGCGGTAGATAACACGGCGTTACTGGCGCTGATGGTGCGCGGATTGACCACGCCCGAGAAGCGAATGAACTCCGTGCCCTGATTAATGGCGATCTGTTTTTCGCCCACCACGTGTAGGTTGCCGTTTGACAATACCTGGTCCACGGTGACGGTAATGGTGCCGGTAAAGGTATTATTGGCAGATGCGCCGCCTTTACCTGCGAAATCGTTTTTGCCTTCGGCGCTGAGATTGGCTTTTTCGCCACCTGCACCGACCAGACCGGCCAGACCAGTCGGCACCCCGGTTATACCCAGGCTGTTGCTGCCATCGCGGCTGGCACTGGCCGAGGAGCTTTTGCTGGCGCTGACGTTTTCCTGCAGCGTAATGGTCAGGGTATCGCCGATGTTGCGCGGACGACGATCTTCAAACAGCGGCTGATAGCCGTAGTTAAGCGGCGCGACGCCCTGGAATATGGAGCCGTTGACCACCGGTGGCGCGGACGGCATGGGTTGCGCTGTGGTTGCACCTTCGACCAGCGGGGTACGCGGGACCAGAGCACATCCGTTAAGAGTTAGCAGCAACGAGGCGACTAACCAATGTCCAGGCTTGAGAATCTGTTGCTTCGCCACGGTGTCACGACCTTATTAATGTCTGTCATTCAGGCCAGCACGGGCTGGCCCTGTTCGGGATTAAAGCTGCGTTAATTTCGCCAGCATCTGATCGGAAGTGCTGATCGCCTTGCTGTTGATTTCGTAGGCACGCTGCGTCTGGATCATGGTGACCAGCTCTTCCGCTACGTTAACGTTTGAGGTTTCGGTGTAGCCCTGATAGAGCAGACCCGCGCCGTTCTGGCCTGGGGTGCTGTCTGTCGGTGCGCCCGATGCCTGTGTTTCTTTGTAGAGGTTTTCACCCACGCTATCGAGACCGGCATCATTCATAAAGGTGCTCAGGGTTAACTGACCAACCTGCGCGGCCTGAGCCTGACCCTGCTGCGTCACGCTGACCACACCGTCACGCGACACCGTAATGCTGGTGGCGTTAGCGGGAATGGTAATACCTGGCTGCACCGGGAAGCCGGAGTTGGTCACCAGCTGGCCGTTCTGATCAACCTGAAACGCGCCGTCACGGGTATAAGCCGAGGTGCCATCCGGCATCTGAATCTGGAAATAACCCTGGCCATTAATGGCGATATCTTTCGAGTTGCTGGTCTGCGACAGGTTGCCCTGAGTATGCAGACGCTCCGTCGTCACCGGACGGACACCGGTACCAATCTGCAAACCCGATGGCAGCGTCGTCTGTTCTGATGACTGGGTGCCCGGCTGGCGCATGGTCTGGTACATCAGGTCTTCGAACACGGCACGTGAACGCTTAAAGCCGTTGGTGCTGACGTTTGCCAGGTTGTTGGCAATGACGTCCATGTTCATCTGCTGCGCATCAAGACCGGTCTTAGCGATCCATAAAGAACGAATCATGTTGTTATCCTCGTGCCTCAGCCCATGCTCAGGAGCTGGTTGGCTTTTTGTTCATTTTCGTCGACGTTGGTGATGACTTTCATCTGCATCTCAAAACGTCGGGCGTTGGCGATCATATCGACCATGGTTTCTACCGGTTTGACGTTGCTGCCTTCCAGTACGCCAGGCATAACCTGCATGGTGGGATCCGCCTGTAACGCGGCTCCGCGGGTCGCCTGCGTCGACGCAGTAGGACGGAACATGCCGTCATCACTGCGCTGCAGCTCCTGCCCGGTTGCCCTGACCAGCTTCAGCTTGCCCAGCTGGACCGTGGCGTTCGGGGAATCACCGGCATTCAGCCCGGTGATCGAACCGTCAGCAGCAATGGTGATTTCAGTGCCCTGCGGGATCACAATCGGACCGCCATCGCCCATCAAAGGATTGCCCTGAACCGTCAGCGTACCGGTCGGACTGATTTGCATATTGCCGTTACGCGTGTAGGCTTCGCTGCCGTCAGGGGTGCGTACCGCCAGCCAGCCATCCTGCTGCACCGCCACATCGAGCGGACGCTCAGTGTAATCCATCGCGCCCTGACTCATGTCGGCGCCGGGTGTAGAGGCGGCGACCAGCGTGCGGGTCGGCAGCGACCAGCCACTCACCGGTACTGCGCGCAGCGCATTCAGCTGCGCACGAAAACCCGGTGTAGAGGCGTTAGCGAGGTTGCTGGCGGTCACCGCCTGCTGGTCCAGCGTCTGGCTGGCCGCGCCCATCGCGGTATATATCGCGTGATCCATATGGCAATCCTGTTAGCGAATTAACGTAAGTTAACCAGCGTGTTGAGAATCTGGTCCTGAGTTTTGATGGTCTGCGCATTCGCCTGATAGTTACGCTGCGCCACGATCATGTTCACCAGCTCTTTACTCATGTCGACGTTGGAAGATTCCAGTGCGCCGGCGGTCAGTGAACCAAAGGTGCCGGTGTTAGCCAGACCAATGGCTGCCTGACCGGATGCGCTTGACGCCTGCCAGACGTTATCGCCTTTCGACTGCAGACCTTCCGGGTTCGAGAAGCTCGACAGGACGATCTGACCCAGCAACTGGGTTTTCTGGTTTGAGTAGCTGCCAGTGATGGTGCCATCATTATTAATCGCGTAGCTGGTCAGATCGCCAGGGGCATAACCATCCTGGGTCGGGCTGCCAAAGTTGGTGGCGCCAGTGTTCTGCTGCAGGCTGCCCAGCATGCTCATAGTGATGGGCTGATTGGCGACCGCGCCATTGGCACCGCCCACGTTCAACGTCAGGCCAACAGTGCCATCGGTGGTGGTGCTCGCTACCGTACCGTTTGCATTCAGTTTAGAGACGCTGGTCAGCTTACCGCTGGTGTCAAACGCCATTCTGAAATCGCCCGCTGAAAGGCCGGTATTGGCATCAATGGTGCGCACGGTCCAGCTGTTGCTGGCGGTGTCTTTCGCGAAATACATGTCGAGCGCATGGTCATTACCCTGCGAGTCAAACACGGTGGCCGTGGTTTTCTTGTTGTAGCTGTCTGCGTTCGCCGTCGAGAAGGTAGGCACGGATGGCGTGGTATCCGTTGAGTTCAGGTTGGCAACCAGACCGGCGGTGGTAGTCGCGCGGGCGGGCATCTGCTCAGTAGGAATACGCAGTGCAACCGGGTTAGCACCTGCCTGGATGGTAGCCGGTGAACCGCTGGCCGGATAGCCGGTCACGTTCAGACCCTGGGTGTTGACCAGGTTACGGTTGGCATCCAGCGTTAACTGGCCATTGCGTGAATAGAAGACGCCGCCGCTGCTGTCGGTCATACGGAAGAAACCGTTACCGCTCAGCGCAACGTCCAGGCCACGGCTGGTGGTGGTGGTCGCGCCATCGTTAAAGTTCTGGATTACCGCAGCGACTTTGGTGCCGAGGCCGACGTTAGAACCGGCAAACATATCGGCAAACGCGATGGTGCTCGATTTAAAGCCCGCAGTGGCGGAGTTAGCAATGTTGTTACCGATGACATCAAGGTTACTTGAAGCAGCACCAAGGCCGCTGACCGCTTGGGAAAATGACATGTGTTTGTTTCCTGTCTACAGGTTAATCAGAGAATCTGACGTACGTCGTCAAGGGTGGCGGAGCCCATGGTGCCGAGATCCAGTTTTGTGGTGTTGTTCGCTGTACTCACCCCATTGACGTAGGCGTAGTTAAGCGGTTGTGCCACCAGTTGTGTGTTGCCATTGCTTGCGGCAATCGCAACGCTGTATTTACCATCTGGCGCAACGGAGCCATCGGTGAGCTTGCCGTCCCACGAGAAGGTGTGCACACCCGCGCTCAGCGCGCCCAGATCGACGGTGTTGATTACCGAGCCATTGGCATCTGTAATGGTGGCGGTTGCGCCGGTTGAGGCAGAGGCCAGTTCAACGCCAAATGGCGTCGTGGTGCCTTTGCCAACCAGAATCTGTCCGCCATTGACCATTACGCCATGCCCAATCAGCGTGGAGCTCTGCAGTGACTGGCTGGTGTTGATCTGGCCGGAGATCGATCCCAGCGTGGTATTCAGTTTTTCAATGCCGCTCAGGGTATTGATCTGTGCCAGCTGCGTGGTGAGCTGGCTGTTATCCATAGGATTCGTAGGATCCTGGTTCTTTAACTGCGTCACCAGCATGGTCAGGAACTGGTTCTGCAGATCCTGTGCATTGTTGCCCGTGCCACTGGTGTTAGAAGAGCTAAGAACCGTGGGGTCCAGCTTGTCGTTAACGCCTACCGCGATAGCCATAAATTTTCTCCGTTATTGCCCAAGGGTCAGGGTTTTCATCATCATCGACTTCACGGTGTTGAGCACTTCAACGTTGGCCTGGTAACTGCGTGACGCCGACATGGTGTTGACGCTTTCAGAAACCACATCCACGTTCGGCATCTTCACGTAGCCTTTGGCATCAGCCATGGGATTGCCCGGGTCATACACCAGCTTCGCGGGTGTGGGATCATCCACGACCTTTGCCACTTTCACACCGCCGGTGGCGGAGCCGGGTGCCGCATCGGTCTGGAAGACCACCTGCTTAGCAACATAAGGCTTACCATCTGGGCCGGTGACGCTGTCGGCGTTCGCCAGGTTACTGGCACTGACGTTTAATCGCTGTGATTGCGCGGTCATCGCTGAGCCGGCAATGTCAAAAATATTCAGCAAGGCCATAATTATTGCCCTTGTAACACGCTCATCATGCCTTTGATCTGGCTACTGATGAGGGTGAGGTCGGTTTGATATTTCAGGCTGTTATCCGCGAACTGCGTACGCTCACGGTCCATATCTACGGTGTTGCCGTCGGCAGAAGGCTGATCGGGAATGCGATAAAGCATATCCATCGATGGTGCGCCGTTTGTCTGTGCTTCAATGTGCCGGGCTGACGTGACTTTTAGCGCCATGCTGCTGCCTTCCGCACGACCATTGGACATCACCCGACTCAGCTCGCTTGCAAAGTCGATATCCCGGGCCTGATATCCAGGGGTATCGGCGTTGGCAATATTTGACGCCAGGATCTCCTGACGTTGAGCACGCAGGTTGAGGGCCTCCGTACCAAATTTCAGCGCCGCATCCAGTTTGTCGAGCATGTTTCCTCCGCGTATGAGAATTTCGAGCTCGCAGCTTAATTTGAAAAAGCAAGACGTCATCGTCTGAATAGCGACTTAAATGACCGCTATTTTGACAATTGAGGATTTTTCTTAAAGGTTACACTCGTCGCCATCATCAGTGAGGAAATGCACAATGCGTCGATATCTGACCCTGCTGACCAGTCTGCTGGTCGTGATTGCCCTGCCAGCTTCTGCCGGGGATCTCAATGCACAACTGAATCAATTTTTTAAAGCGCGTGACGCCCAGCATGCTGCTGGCATGGTCGTAGTGGTTCGCACGCCGAAAGAACAGTGGCCAGCCTGTGAGGCGCCACAGTTCACGCTGCCCGGCAACAGCCGGTTGTGGGGCAATATGAGCGTGGCGGCAAATTGCGGTGAGAATCGCCGTTATATCCAGGTACAGGTCCAGGTCACCGGCTCTTATCTGGTGGCGAACCGGCTGCTGAGTCAGGGCAGTAGCGTTAGCGAGAGTGATTTCACGCTGCAGACCGGCCGCCTGGACACCCTGCCCGCCCGCGCCCTGCTGAATGCGGACTCGGTCGCCGATGCTGTGGTGCTGCGCGATATCCAGCCCGGACAGCCGATTAATCCGTCCACGCTGCGTCAGCCGTGGCGGGTTAAGGCGGGTCAGAATGTGATGGTGATTGCCAGCGGTGATGGATTTGACGCCAGCGGTGAGGGCAAGGCGCTGAACAATGCCGCCCGTTCGCAGTCGGTCCGTGTCCGGATGGGAAATGGCCAGGTTGTCAGCGGTAAGGTCCGGGAGGATGGGAATATTCTTATAACGCTGTAAAGTGTTAAAGAAGCCCTAAGTGCTGCCGATAGAAGAATCAACAAAGCGATAACGCTATTATGATTCAGGTGGCAGACTTCCCCCTGACCGTACAGGAGCCCGAATATGAGCATTGACAGAACGCAACCGCTGAAACCCGCCAGCACCGTACAGAGCCGCGATAGCAGTGAGTCCGGTAACAGCAAAGTGCGCCAGAGCGCCAGCCCGGTGGCAGCCGCCACGACCCCTGCAGCAGCCCAGGTCAGCCTGAGCAGCGCGCAGGCGCAATTGATGCAGCCGAGCAGCAAAGATATTAACGTCGAGCGCGTTGAACAACTGAAAACCGCCATTCGTAATGGCGAACTGAAGATGGATACCGGCAAAATCGCCGATGCGCTGATTGCCGACACCAAGGCGTATTTAGAGGGTAACTAATTCCCATGAGTAATTTGCAGACCACATTAGATAAGATGCAGGACGTGCTGGCATCGCTGTCAGCCGTGCTGGAAGAAGAGCAGCAGCAGCTGGCAGCGGGCAGCATTAACAGCAACCTGCTGCAGCGTATCACCGAAGATAAAAGCGCGCTGCTCAGTACGCTCAACTATCTGGATGAGATGCGTCGCGCCGCTGAACAGAGTCAGGCGACATCAGCACCTTATCGTGGTCAGAACGACATGGCTCGCCGCTGGGATACGATCCAGCAGCATTCCCGTCGTCTGCAGGATGCCAATGTCCACAATGGCCTGCTGCTGCAACATCAGATTCGTTACACCGAAAATGCACTTGAAGTGCTGAAGCCGCATCAGACGCAGGCCTTTTATGGCCCGGATGGGATGGGTAAAGGCCAGGCGACGTTAAGCCGTAAAGCCTGAGTCGAAAAGTAGCGTAAAAAATCCCGCCAGGTGCGGGATTTTTTTATTGGTGCGTTATTTTCTTTATCACGATTCGCTTTGAGATTGTGCCTGTACAGGGAACCGGGTCAGATCGGAAAGACGCAAAAGCTGTCATCCATGACACGCTCGGCCCACGCGATTACGCACCTCATCCCTGAGGTGCGCCCGTTGCCGGGCCAACGCTTCGCGTTGTTCAAAAACGCTCCCGGCGTTTTTGTCCATGGCGTGGGACGCTTTCCTCCTATGCCCCCGTTCCCTGCACATTGAATTTCTCATGGCTGCAAACCTTACACAGTCGTGCGCCGAGCATAGTCGCGCAACCGGAAGCCCAGCAGCCCCAGTGCCAGGAAATAGGCCCCGCCGCCAACTGCACAGACCGCCGCCAGACGCAGCAGTCGCCACAGCATCGGGCCCTGCTCCCATGCGGGCATCCACTGCAGCATGGCGAACAGTGCACCAGCCATGACCACCACCGCGACCAGCAGGCGGGTCAGGAAGCTGCTCCAGCCTGGCTGCGGGTTAAAGATATTCTTCTTACGCAACTGCCAGTAAAGCAGCGACGCATTGAGACAGGCTGCCAGACCAATCGACAGTGACAGACCGGCATGTTTCAGCGGACCAATAAACGCCAGGTTCATTACCTGCGTCATGATCAGAGTAATAATCGCGATTTTAACCGGCGTTTTGATGTCCTGACGGGAATAGAAGCCCGGTGCCAGCACTTTAACCACAATCAGTCCCATCAGGCCGACAGAGTAAGCAATCAGGGCACGCTGCGTCATCAATGCATCAAAAGCGGTAAATTTACCGTACTGAAACAGTGCCACGGTCAGCGGGCCGGAGAGCATACCCAGGGCTACGGCGCTGGGCAGGGCCAGCAGGAAGCAGAGGCGCAGACCCCAGTCCATTAGTCGGGAATATTCATCATGGTTGCCACTGGCAAAACTTTTAGCCAGCGATGGCAGCAGAATAGTGCCCAACGCCACGCCGAGCACACCAGAGGGAAACTCCATCAGACGGTCAGCATAGTACATCCAGGAGACTGAACCTGAGACCAGGAACGAGGCGAAGATGGTATTGATGATCAGGGAAATCTGGCTGACAGAAACGCCCAGAATGGCAGGCCCCATTTGACGCATAACCCGCCAGACACCCGCATCACGCAGATTCAGGCGCGGAAGCACCAGCATCCCCAGCTTCTTCAGGTGCGGCAGCTGATAGCCAAGTTGCAGTACGCCGCCAGCCACCACGGCCCAGGCCAGCGCCATCACCGGTGGATGGAAGTGTGGCGCAGCAAACAGCGCAAAACCAATCATACTCACGTTCAGCAGAGTCGGCGCAAAGGCTGGCACCGAGAAACGGTTCCAGGTGTTGAGTACCGCACCCGCCAGCGACGCCAGCGAAATCAGCATAATGTAGGGGAAGGTTACCCGCAGCAGCGAGCTGGTCAGCGCGAACTTATCGGGACTGTCAGCAAAGCCGGGCGCCGTGACCATGATGACCCAGGGCGCAGCGATCATGCCCGCCACGGTGACCAGCGCCAGCGCCAGCGTCAGCAGACCCGAGACGTAAGCCAGGAAGAGTCTGGTCGCCTCTTCGCCCTGCTTACTTTTGTATTCAGCCAGAATCGGCACGAAAGCCTGAGAAAATGCACCTTCAGCAAAAATACGCCGCAGCAGATTGGGCAGTTTAAACGCAACAAAGAACGCATCGGTCGCCATTCCGGCGCCGAACACCCGCGCCACAATGGCATCACGGGCAAAGCCCAGTACGCGGGAAAACAGGGTCATAGAACTGACCGCTGCCAGCGATTTCAACAAATTCATAATTGACGGCGCATCCTGAAAAGAATCAGCAAAAAAGGAAAATTAGCGCGGGCACCTGAGCATGCCCGGCGACAGTCTACTGCCACAGAGGGAAATGACCAGCACGGAGTGTTACAAGGCGTTATTCGCGGGTGGCCTCGCGCCACAGTTTTTCCACGACACGCTGCGCCATCAGCGCCTGTTCACCGCTGGTTTCAGGCTTCGTCTGATTTTGTACACAGTCAATGAAATGGTGCGCCGCGCCGCTGAAACCGCGCTGAGCAAGATGGCTCTGCCAGGCGGGTGGCTGCGTAATTATCAGGCCATCACTCTGCTCTTCGTGCCAGTCGCGCATCTCGCTGATGTCGATGCACTTACCGTCACATACCGCACTGACCCGCTCGCGCTGACTGCCTGCGCGGCGGTGCATGCTGGTGGAGATCGTTAACCCTTCAACACTGAAATGGTGCTCAGCATAGAGCATCTGTCCCTGTTCGTTGGTGTCGATACGTCCCTGAACCTGGCGAAACGGTTTGCCGCCCAGCCAGAGTGCGGTGTCCACCACATGCAGGTAATCGTCGAGCAGGGTAAAGCGAAGATCCTGTGGCCCGACGCTATCGCTGCGATGCTTTTCAATCCGCAGAGAGGCAGCGTCGGTCATCTTCGCCCGCAGCTGCTGATAGCGCGGCGCGAATCGACGGTTAAACGCCACCATCAGTTTACGCTGACGTTTTTCCGCCAGCGCCACCAGCGACTCAGCCTGCTCCAGAGTTTCAGCCAGCGGCTTGTCCACACAGACATCTTTTCCGGCCAGCAGCAGTGCCCTGACCACGTCGTAATGCGTAGCGGTGCTGCTGTGGACAAAGACCGCGTCGCAGGCAGCCGCTAAATCATTTAACGAACCAAAATTTGAGATGCGATAACTGTCGCAGATTGGGCGGGCTTTGGCCTGGTTCGGGGAGAATGCGCCCACCAGCGTCCAGTCTGTTGCCGCAGAAAGCACAGGCAACCAGGCTTTCTGCGCGATACCGCCTAATCCCACCACACCAATACGTAGTGTCATTTCAGCGCTCCGTTTGCAGCAGTTGGGTGAGTTGGGCCTGAAGCGCCGCGACCTGCTGCTCCAGCAGGGTAATGCGCGTCGCCAGGTCTCCCTGCTCTTCCGGCGCGTCAGCGGCCTGCGGCTGATCACTATCATCACTCAGCAGATGCATAAAGCGGCTTTCACGCTTACCCGGCTCTCGCGCCAGGCGCATCACCTGTGCACTGTCGTCACGCTGCATCAGGCCTTCCAGCGTCTGCTCGACCTCGCTGACGTCACTGAACTCATGCAGACGACCGCTGCGGGTACGCAGTTCGCCAGGTGTTTGTGGCCCGCGCAGCAGCAGCAGCGTCAGCAGGGCGACTTCCGCGCTGTTGAGCTTCAGCGCACCAAACGCAGAGTTACAGAAACGCTGCTCATATTTCACTACCCGTTGCCCGGCGGCGCTGCTGGCGGTGATCAGATGCCGTTTTTCCAGCAGATCGAGCTGATTCTGAACCTCGCTTTCGCTTAGCTCCATGACCGGATCGCGATTCGATTTCTGATTACAGGCAACCACAACACCATTCAGTGACAGCGGATACTGCTCCGGCGTGGTGACCTGCTTCTCCAGCAGACAGCCCAGTACGCGCAACGCCTGCGCCGATAAAACCATCTTCATGCTCGCATCCTCATCATTATCCACGCCGGTCAGGCGTCCATTCCCGCAGAGTTAACGCTGTCAGCACGTGATCCTGCCAGCGCCCATCAATTAGCAGATAATCTTTCGCGTATCCCTCTTTCTCAAAACCCAGTCGCGCCAGAAGATCGCCGCTGCGCTGGTTGTGCGGCATGTAGTTCGCCATGATGCGATGAATATGCTGCTGGCGCTGCATATAGCGGATAGCCGCCTGCAACGCCTCAAACATCAGCCCTTGTCCCTGCCACTTTTCACCCAGTGAATAGCCAAGGTAACAGGCGTGAAACGATCCGCGCAGCACGTTGCTGAAATTCGCCACGCCCCGCACCTCGGTTTCATCGCTGTCCATGAGAATAAAATAGAAGGCGGAACCCTGCTTATGCATGTCCGAAATCAGTCCGAGCCTTGCCTGCCACCCTGAGGGATAGCAGTGGCTGTCATCGCGCACCGGTTCCCAGGGTTTTAAAAACTGGCGATTTTCCGAATAGTAATCTGCCATTCGCCAGGCATCACGTTCGTGAACCAGACGGACCACCAGTCTATCGGTGGTTAATCGCACCCTGGGCGCGGCAGAACGATAGCCAAACATCCTGACTCCTGAAATCAATGGCTGATGAAGATGAGCCGTCATTAACCGGCTTTCACTATAACCGTCGCCTGGGCTGCGGTAAAACGTTACAGCTTTTTCGCCATAAAGAGGTTGATTTTGCTCTGTTATCACCGCTTTCATTCATCAGAATGGCTGGTTTAAGCGGCGGTTCCTGTGATGCCTCTGCCAGGTGAGTTTGCCCTGTTGAGTAATCTCTTCCATACTTTTCACACGCCCGAAAACAGAAAGAATTGATTCGTTCTGTTTAACAATAACCCTCTGAAACCCGGGAGATCAGGATGAAGCTCTATATCTATGACCACTGTCCTTTCTGCGTTAAAGCGCGAATGATTTTTGGCCTGAAGAACAAACCGGTTGAGCTGGTGGTGATGCTAAACGACGACGAGGAGACGCCGAACCGGCTGATTGGGCAGAAAATGGCGCCGATTCTGCAGAAGCAGGATGGCAGCGCGATGCCTGAGAGTATGGATATTGTGCATTATGTCGATCAGCAGGATCGCGAGCCGCTGATTACCGGCGCGCTGAATCCGGCAATCGCTGACTGGCTGCGTCATATGAATAGCTATGTCAACAAACTGCTACTGCCGCGCATTGCTGAGTCGGCGTTTGCCGAATTCGCTACCCCGGAGGCGCGTGACTATTTCCGCACCAAAAAGCAGGCAAGCATCGGTGATTTTGACGCGCTGAAAAGTCACTCGGCCGGGCTGATTAAAAATGTCAGCCAGGATCTGCGCAAGCTGGACAAATTAATCGAACAGCCCAATGCGGTGAACGGCGAGCTGTCAGAAGATGATTTTAATCTCTTTCCACTGCTGCGCTCACTGACGCTGGTGGCGGGTATCGACTGGCCAGCACGGGTCGCTGACTACCGCGATAATATGGCTAAACAGACCCAGGTAAATCTTCTCTCTTCAATATCCCACTAACCCTGCCGCGATGAGAGACGCTGCGGCGTTTCTCATCCCTTTCCTGATGACACCCGCCCCGCATTCAGGCAGGCTATAGCCTGTTTACTGGCTCTGATATTCAGGATAAAGATCGATGAAAAAGGCATTTTTCGGGCTGACGGCCCTGTTGATTGCGCTGCTGGTGAGCGGATGTAATCAACTGACCCAATACACCATCAGCGAACAGGAAGTGAATCAGGCGCTGCAGAAGCATAACAACTATGAGAAAGACATTGGCGTATCCGGACTGGTTAACGCGCATATTGTGCTGAACAACCTGACCAGTCAGATTGGGCGCGAAGAGCCAGGAAAGGTGACACTTTCCGGCAATGCAAAAATTAACGTCACCTCACTGTTTGGTCCTCAGCAGGCCGATATGCAATTGAAGATGCGTGCTCAGCCGGTTTATGAGCCGCAGCAGGGCGCCATCTATCTTCGCGATCTGGAGATTGTCGATACGCAGGTTGCCCCGGAAAAAATGGCGTCAATTATGAAGACGCTGACGCCATACCTGAATCAGTCACTCAAAAGCTATTTTGATCAAAATCCTGCTTATGTACTGAGTGCTGACCGCAGTAAAGGCGAGTCGCTGGCGAAGAAATTTGCCAAAGGACTGGAAGTGAAACCGGGAGAACTGGTCATTCCGTTCACACAGTAATCCCGATCTCCGCGCCTTATGGCGCGGATTTTCTTTATCGACATAAAAAGCAGGTGCAAACGGTTGCCTGAATCCTTATGCTTAGACCCCGGCCAAAACATGCCTTTTGTTTCCCTTCTGCCGGAGCTTCACTGATGACAGCACAACCTCAGCAACTTACCCTGCGTCGCCCTGACGACTGGCATATTCATCTGCGTGATGATGAGATGCTCAACACGGTCCTGCCCTATACCAGCGCGGTGAATGGTCGTGCCATTGTCATGCCGAACCTGGTGCCGCCGGTAACCAGCGTGGCGGCAGGTGAAGCGTACCGCGATCGTATCCTGGCGGCGCTGCCCGCCGGGCACGCTTTTACGCCGCTGATGACCTGCTATCTGACCGACTCGCTGGATCCTGATGAGCTGGAGCGCGGTTTTACCTCGGGATTGTTCACCGCGGCCAAGCTCTATCCTGCGCACGCCACCACCAACTCCAGCCATGGCGTCACCAACATCGCGTCGATTGCCCGCGTGCTGGAGCGTATGCAGAAGCTCGGTATGCCGCTACTGATCCACGGTGAAGTTACCGATGCACACGTTGATATTTTTGACCGTGAAGCCCGGTTTATCGAAACCGTAATGGTGCCGCTGCGCAGCCAGTTTCCGGCATTGAAGGTGGTGATGGAGCACATTACCACGCAGGACGCCGCTGACTATGTCGCCGCCGCCGATGAGACGCTGGGCGCAACCATTACCCCGCAGCATCTGATGTTTAACCGCAACCATATGCTGGTGGGCGGTATTCGTCCGCACCTCTACTGCCTGCCGATCCTTAAGCGCAACGTGCATCAGGAAGCGCTGCGTAAGGTGGTAGCAAGCGGAAACCCACGATTCTTCCTCGGCACTGACACTGCGCCGCATCTGCGCCATCTCAAAGAAGCCAGCTGCGGCTGCGCTGGCGTGTTTAATGCGCCAACGTCATTGCCCGCTTACGCCACCGTTTTCGAAGAGCTGAACGCGCTGGAACATTTCGAAGCGTTCTGTTCTGAGAATGGGCCGCGTTTCTACGGCCTGCCGCTGAATGAAGGGACGATTACGCTGGTGCGTGAGCCCTGGCAGGTGCCTGAATCAATCGCGCTCGGCAGCCACGCTCTGGTGCCGTTCCTGGCGGGTGAAACACTGAACTGGCGCATCGCATAATTTTACTTGCCTCCGGCTCGTCGATACTGTAAATATATACAGTATCTTAACCGGAGGCTATTATGCGCGTTGAAATTACCGTATCCAATACCCGACCTCTTCCTGCTGGCGCGATTGAAGCGTTAAGCGATGAATTATCGCGCCGCATTGATGAACAGTTCCCTGACTCGACCAATCACGTCAAGGTACGTTACGCCAGTGCCAATAATCTCAGCGTGCTGGGCGGTGGAAAAGAGACGCGCGACCAGATCAGCGAAATCCTGCAGCAGACGTGGGAAAGTGCTGATGACTGGTTCATTACTGATTAACCGCCACTGTGCTTTTTTTCCGGGTGTCGCCACCCGGTTTTTTTATCTTTTCTTCCCTCTCGCACTTCCCCCTCTCTGCATCTAGACTCTTAATGATCAATGCCCTATCCTTGCGCTCGTCACGCATAACAGGAGGTGCGCACCATGACTACTGATAAACCGGAAGAGGCGATGACCTTTGGTGAGTTGTTAGCACTGATTGGTGATCAACAGCGTCGTTTGACGGTGCTGGAAAATGCCTTTTCCAGTCTGATTTTCTGTCTTGACGATCGCGCCAGTCAGCTGCTGGTGCACAATCTGTCGCTGGAAGCCCAAAATCAAAACCATGATGAACAGCTTCAGCAGCACTTTGCCCGTCTGGCAGAAACACTACAGAAACGCGGCGGCGGCATCGTGCCAGAAAGCCCGACGCTTTAAGCCCGCTCACGTGGCTTAAGCCACTTTTTACCTGCCCAATGAATAGTGATTAAAATGCCTGCCTGCCAGGCATTTTATTTTTTCCTCCGCGCCTTTCAAACGCAAATATTCTGTGAGAAGCTGACTCACGGCCTTTTTAAAGTCATGATTCCCTGGTTTACTGTTATAATAGTTTCGCTATTGGAATAAAAAAGCCGCATTGAACCTCACCATGCACTTCGTTTAACGAGTAATAAGGAGGTTATAATGGACAGAAGAAAAGACGTTATTCAGACTCATCCGCTGGTGGGCTGGGATATCAGTACCGTTGATAGCTATGACGCCATGATGATCCGCCTGCACTCGCTGTCGTCGCAGGATCAAAAAGAAGAAGAAGCGGATGTTGGCCCTACTTACTGGCTGACAACGGATGTGGCAAGGCAGTTTATCTCGATACTCGAAGCGGGCATCGCCAAGATAGAATCAGCCGAGCAGATAGAACGACTCCTCAATAAGCATTAATCTCTGCCGCATCAAAGAGGCGCCCTCAGGGGTGCCTTTTTCGTTTCTGTTTCTGGTATTCTTTTGATTATCTTACTCTTAGAGCACAGTTATCATGATTTATGATCTTATCGTCGTCGGCAGCGGCTCAGTGGGCGCGGCGGCAGGCTACTATGCTACCCAGGCGGGTTTATCGGTGCTGATGATCGACAGTGCACATCCTCCCCACAATCAGGGCACGCATCACGGCGAAAGTCGATTGATCCGTCACGCTTATGGCGAAGGCGAACGCTACGTTCCCCTGGTCCTGCGAGCGCAGACGCTGTGGGATGAACTGGAACAGCGCGCCGGTGAGCGCATTATGCATCGCAGCGGCGTACTTAACCTTGCGCCAATTCAGTCACCTTTTATTCAGAACGTCATCGACAGCGCCGCTCGCTGGCAACTCAACATTGAGGTAATGCAGCCCGATGACGTGCGAAAGCGCTGGCCGCAAATTAACGTGCCTGAGGGTTATCTGGGCGTCTTTGAGCCGGACTCCGGCTATCTGAAGTGCGAACAGGCGGTTCGCAGCTGGATTCAGCTGGCGGAGCAGGCGGGCTGTGCACAGCTGTTTAACTGTCCGGTCACCGAGCTGGGACGTGATGGCGATCTGCAGCAGGTCACCACCCTGGACGGTATCTATCGGGGTCGCAAAATGCTGGTCAGTGCCGGCACCTGGGTCGGTAAATTAGTTCCTGACCTGCCAGTGGCCCCCACCCGAAAAGTGTTTGCCTGGTATCAGGCTGATGGTCGCTACAGCGAAAACAATAAGTTTCCCGGCTTTACGGTGGAAATGACGAATGGCAGCCAGTTCTATGGCTTCCCGGCGGATAACAACGCGTTGAAGGTGGGGCGTCATGATGGCGGGCAGCCGATGCAGCAACCAGAGGATCGTAAACCTTTTGGTGCGGTCGCGGCCGATGGCAGTGAAGCCTTTGGTTTCCTGCGTCAGTTTTTACCCGGCGTGGGTGTCTGTCTGCATGGTGAAGCCTGCAGCTACGATTTCAGCCCGGATGAGGACTTTATTATTGATACGCTGCCAGGTGAACCTGACCGTTTATTGATTACCGGACTCAGCGGACACGGGTTTAAATTTGCCAGTGTATTAGGTGAACTGGCTGCAGAATTTGCTCAGAAAAAACCGTTCTCATTTGATCTGACCCCTTTCCGCCTTTCGCGCTTCTGACGCTGAAAATGGGTGGCATAAAGTGGGCGCCACCCATTGACATTAACTGACGTAAACTGAATTTTGCTGACATAATGACACTGTTTTATTCCGCACTTTAGGTTAATTCGCTGCCTTATTCGTTGACGAGCCCTTTGCCACAAATAACTCATTCAGAAATATTGCGCATCTTCACCTCCTTTTATTCAGCCATTTCATATTAAAAAATAAAATTTATAGAAACGTAAGGGCAATTGCTTTTATATTTCATAATGTAGATTCTTATTTCATATTATTTCTTTTTTGAAACGACATCATGTTATTACGCAATTCATCTCATCAGTTTGGACTGATTGCCGTGCTGCTGCACTGGTGTATGGCGCTGGCGATTTATGCCATGTTTGCGCTGGGGTTATGGATGGTCGGCCTGGGCTACTACGATAGCTGGTATCACGACGCGCCGGAAATTCATAAAAGCATTGGCGTGATGCTACTGCTGGCGTTGATTGTTCGTCTGGTGTGGCGTGTTATTTCGCCGCCGCCAAAACCGCTGAGCAGTTATTCCCCGCTGGTGCGTATCAGTTCAATGGTTGCGCACCTTTTGCTGTACACCCTGCTGCTGACCATTTTAATCAGTGGCTATCTGATCTCAACCGCCGATGGCAAACCGATATCTGTATTTAGCTGGTTTACCCTGCCTGCGCTGTTCAGCGGTGCAGGCGCGCAGGCTGACCTGGCGGGCGACATTCACCTCTGGCTGGCCTGGACGGTTGTGATCCTCTCGGTACTGCATGGTCTGGCTGCGTTAAAACATCATTTTATCGATCGTGATATCACCCTAAAACGGATGTCAGGTTTACGCATCCCTTCTCCCTCTGAAAAGGATAAATAATATGTTCAAAAAGACTCTGCTGGCGATGACCGGTGCCAGCCTGCTGCTCAGTTCGATGACCGCCAATGCTGCAGACTATAAAATCGATAAAGAGGGCCAGCACGCGTTTATTCAGTTCCGTATTCAGCATCTGGGTTACAGCTGGCTCTACGGCACCTTTAAAGATTTCGATGGCAGCTTCACTTTTGATGAGAAGAACCCTGCAGCAGACAAAGTCGACGTCACGATTAACACCAGCAGCGTCGATACCAATCACGCTGAACGTGACAAGCACCTGCGCAGCGCTGACTTCCTGAACACCAGTAAAAACCCGCAGGCCACGTTTACATCCACAGAGGTAAAAAAAGAGGGTGATGAGCTGAAGATTACCGGCAATCTGACGCTGAATGGCGTGACGAAACCGGTGACGCTGGAGGCGAAAATGCTGGGTGAAGGTAAAGATCCGTGGGGCGGTTACCGCGCTGGCTTTGAGGCCGAAGGGGAAATTGCACTGAAAGATTTCAACATCACTAAAGATCTGGGGCCCGCTTCGCAGAAGGTGCAGCTGATGATCTCAGTTGAAGGTGTACGTCAGTAAAACAACACGCCGCCTGAAGCTCACTTCAGGCGGCCACGTTTATTTCTTCACTGGCGAAGGAATAGTCATATTTAACAGGCCACGTGACTTGTTAAAGATCTTATTGCCATTCTCACGTCCCGCCCGGCGAGCGCGCTGCTCTTCCGGAGAGAGTTTTGCTTCTTCCTGACAGATTGGGCTGCAGCAGTTCTCAAACTTCTCTGCGCAGCTTTTGCACTGAATAAACAGCAGATGACAGCCGTCATTGACGCAATTGACGTGGGTATCACAGGGTTCGCCGCACTGATGACAGTTCGACAGCACGTCGTCAGAAATACGTTCACCCATCCGCTCATCAAAGACAAAGTTTTTGCCTTTGAAGCGTACCGGTAACCCCTGCTCACGCGCGCGGCGGGCATACTCGATGATCCCGCCTTCAATGTGATAGACATCCTCAAAGCCGTTGTGCCGCATCCAGGCGCTGGCTTTTTCACAGCGGATCCCGCCGGTGCAGTACATTACGATCTTTTTGTCTTTCTGATCCTGCAGCATATCAACCGCCATCGGCAATTGATCGCGGAAGGTGTCAGCAGGCACTTCCAGCGCATTATCAAAACGCCCCACTTCATATTCGTAGTGGTTTCGCATATCCACGAACAGTGCGTCAGGATCGTCCAGCATCGCGTTAACGTCTGCTGCTTTAAGATACTGACCCACATTGCTGGCATCGAAACTGCTGTCTTCAATACCGTCTGCAACAATGCGATCACGCACTTTCAGACGCAGCACCCAGAACGATTTTCCATCATCATCCAGTGCAATATTCATACGCAGATTATTCAGCGCCGGATCAAAGCTATAGAGCCACGCTTTCATCTTTTCATATTGACTGGCGGGCACGCTGATCTGCGCATTAATCCCTTCGTGCGCGACATAGACGCGGCCAAACACCTTGAGTGCTGTCAGGCCAACGTAGAGCGCATCACGGAATGCTTTTGGATCAGCAATCTGGAAATATTTGTAAAAAGAGACAGTGGTGCGCGGCTCAGTTTCAGCCAGCATGCGCGCCTTCAGCTCTTTATTGGAAACGAGGTTATGTAACACTGGCATGGTGTTCTTTCCTGTTATCAATAGGAGAATTTTAGCGGGCACATGATACCTGATTTCAGCAGGATGCAAAGGCCAGTGTAAGAACCGATCATCTTGTGCTGTTTTTTCCGCCAATATCTGGAGAGTTTACATCCGCCTGCAGTAGCCTGTTCCGTCAGTGATATTTATACGCTCGATAAAAACTGGCACAATGGCAGAAATTAATGAGATATCAGCACCGCACGGTGCGCGACGCAGGAAAATTAACCTTCATATGACCCAGTTGCCTCAGTTTTCACGAGAACTGCTTCACCCGCGCTATTGGTTGACCTGGGTGGGTGTCGCTTTTCTTTATCTTTTGGTGCTACTTCCCTATCCCCTGCTTTATGTTCTCGGCTGCAATATTGGTCGTATCGGGATGCGTTTTATGAAGCACCGCGTCAGTGTCGCCCGACGTAATCTGGAATTATGTTTTCCGGAAATGCCGATCAATGAACGTGAAGCGATGGTAAAACACAATTTCGAATCGGTTGGCATGGGATTGATCGAGACCGGGATGGCATGGTTCTGGCCTGACTGGCGCATCAATAAATGGCATAAGCCTTCAGGTCTGGAGCATATTCAGCAGGCGCGGGATAGTCAGCGTGGTGTACTGCTTATTGGCATGCACTTTCTGACACTGGAAATTGGGGCGCGCATGTTTGGTATCCATAATCCAGGCATTGGCGTCTATCGCCCTAATGACAACAAATTGATCGACTGGCTGCAGGTTAAAGGCCGGATGCGTTCAAATAAAAGTATGATTGACCGCAAAGATCTTAAAGGAATGATTCGCGCGCTGAAAAACGGCGACATTATCTGGTACGCACCCGACCATGATTATGGCCCACGCAGCAGCGTTTTTGCGCCCTTCTTTGCTGTGGAAAAAGCGGCAACCACGGTGGGCACCCATTTGCTGATTCGTACTGGTAAACCGGCGGTTATTCCCTTTGTGCCGCGTCGTCTGCCTGGTGGTCGTGGTTATGAACTGATGATACTGCCTGACATCAGCGACGAATTTACGCTGGAGAGCGATGTTGTCACCGCTGCCAGAATGAACAAAGTGGTTGAAGAAGGCGTGTTGCTGGCACCGGAACAGTATATGTGGCTTCATCGTCGCTTTAAAACCCGCCCCGAAGGCGAACCCTCCCGTTATTAATCCTTTCGCGCTAAATGTCTTTCTGGCATTTAGCGCTTTTCTTACTCTATGCTCTGCTGAATAAATCAGTCGCTCGTGGCGGGTTCATCGTTTCATCGAATTTTCAGGACCGTTAATTAATCAACCATGAAGTTCAAAATAGTTTATTTATCTATTTAAAATTCGATTTTATAATCAAAAACCTTACTAATAGGCGCTATTCTGCCTGATTTTCTTTTTAGTCATTAATTTTCAGCGTACTGTATTTAATGTTATCTGGTGCTAATTAACTTTCAAACCAGGCCTAATCCTATTTAGCCAGGCTTAACGATGTATTCTGGCTAATAGATCGATTAAAATTAACTTATATTACAAGCTTTTGCCTTGTTAATTTGACCTATATTCCTTTTTACATTTTTTTAACAGTCTGATAGACCGTTATGGCATTTGAAGAAGTTAAAGCTAATCGGTAGTTTCTTTCGTGACAGTCAGATCTTTAACCGCTCTGACAAAAATTATAAAAAGACAACACAGCAAACCTCTATCGGGACATATTATATGAACAAAGGTCTCTACTATTACGTCACAATTGGTACCGATCAGGAAAATTATCATTTCCTTCATCGTAAAGGGTGTAAGCGAATGCCAGATAAAGATGAAGTCATCTTCATTGGCACTTTATATAACCTGAACCAGGCGCTTTCCATCGCCAGAATTAATTTTAAGAAAGTTAAGCCCTGTATAAAATGCTGTATCCGCTACTCAGCGCCGGTGATTCATGACTCTGTTCAACCCGTTCTGCACTTTCCACAAAAGATGATCTGACCCTGACTGGCGGGAAATGGTTTATTTCCCGCCAGTTGCACTGACCCGCCCTTTCCCTCCCCTGAATTTCGTCTATCCTTCACTGAAATCAAATGAATCTGCAGTTAATGAACCCGGTAAGGAGAAGATTGATGAGCATGTACAGTACGTTAGAGGAAGCGATTGATGCTGCACGTGAAGAGTACCTCGCTAACAATCCTGAGGTGGATGAAGAAGAAGCATCGATCAGTCAGTTTGGCCTGCAAAAGTATGTCATGCAGGATGGCGATATTATGTGGCAGGCTGAGTTCCTGACCGATGAAGGTGAAGCGGGCGAATGCCTGCCCTTCCGCAGCGGTGACGCCGCACAGGCCATCTTTGATGCTGACTTTGACGAAGTTGAACTGCGTCAGGAGTGGTTAGCAGAAAATACCCTGCACGAGTGGGATGACGGCGAATTCCAGCTTGAGCCGCCGCTGGACACCGAAGAGGGTGAAGCCGCCGCGCAAGAGTGGGAAGATGATAACAGCGACTCCGATCGCAGTTATTCGTAAGGACCGTGACTGGCATCCACCGGTAACAACAGGGTGTCAACCACCAGCGACAGTGGCAAATCGAGGATCGTTAAGACTCGCCAGCCGCTGTCGCGTACATCCCACTGTACGCCGGGATAATACTGATTGCCGTGTCCCTGTCCCGGCAGGGTGCGACTGATGATACTGCCGCATCCGCTTAAGCAAAGCACCGCAGCTACAACAACGCCTGCCTTTAAAAATGCTTTCACCACTGATACCCGCTATGAACTGCCATTGAGAACGTCACGCGCTGCTCACGGTGACTGCCAGCAAACAATTTATCAGCGTATCGCTGTTTTAATCCCATAAAAAAGCGGCATCGCTGCCGCTTTTCAGATTACGCGTTTTTTGCCAGCGCGTTAGGGTTGAGGTTAAGTTTCTGATAACTCTCTACCCACTGATGATACTTATCCGCATTTTCCCACAGTCGGGTATGAACACGGGCCAGTACCACCGGATCGCTGATTAACTGCAGTCGCTGCTCGCGGCCCAGTTTATCCGGTGCATCGCTCAGTGCCTGATCCACACGACGGTCACGTGCATAGTCCAGCAGCTGACTCTGCTTATGGCGCGATGTCGCCAGTGCCGTTGCGAGTGCGTTAAACGCAGGATGGAACAGGGCATGCATAAAACCATTTTCCAGCGCACGTTCGCGGTTTAGCAGCACATAACGATCGGTATCCACCAGCTCCTGCGGCGGCGAGTACTCTTCCGGGATCAGGAACAATTTGGCTTTCTTGCTCTTAAGACCCAGTGTTGAGCGGCTCGACATCACAGAAACAAACGGAGACAGAATCAGCGAGAAGACAATCGGGGCCAGCCACCACAGGAAGTTAAGATCCAGCAGTCCCATACCCGTTGCCCACACCAGACCCAATGCCATCTGCGAACCGTGACGTTTAAATGCCTCGCTCCACGGTGTCGCATCGTCATCACGTTGCGGAGAGTTCCACACCACTTCCCAGCCGAGGAAGGCACTGACAACAAACACCGTATGGAACAGCATACGTACCGGCGCCAGCAGCACTGAGAACAGCGTTTCCAGCACCAGTGAAGCCAGCAGGCGCAGAGGACCTCCGTAGGCTTTTGACCCTTTGAACCAGATCAACACCACACTCAGCATCTTCGGCAGGAACAACAGCACCATGGTGGTCGAGAAGAGCGCTATCGCCAGCTCCGGACGCCACTGCGGCCAGACCGGGAACAGCTGCCGCGGTTGCAGGAAGTAGGTCGGTTCCATCAGCGTATGCACCACCTGCAAGGCAGTTGAAAGCGCAAGGAACATAAACCACAGCGGAGCAGACAGGTAGGACATAACCCCTGTCAGGAAGACCGCACGGTGGACCGGGTGCATCCCTTTTACCAGGAACAGGCGGAAGTTCATCAGGTTACCGTGACACCAGCGGCGGTCACGCTTCAGCTCATCCAGCAGGTTCGGTGGCAGCTCTTCATAGGATCCCGGCAGGTCATAGGCAATCCAGACGCCCCAGCCAGCACGACGCATCAGCGCAGCTTCCACAAAGTCATGGGACATGATCGACCCGGCAAAAGAGCCCTCACCCGGTAACGGAGCCAGTGCACAGTGCTCAATAAAGGGTTTTACGCGAATAATAGCGTTGTGACCCCAATAGTGAGATTCGCCCAGTTGCCAGAAGTGAAGACCGGCCGTAAACAGCGGACCGTATACACGCGTGGCAAATTGCTGACAGCGCGCATACAGCGTATCCATACCCGATGCTTTCGGCGACGACTGGATGATCCCGGCATTCGGGTTAGCATCCATCATGCGTACCAGACCGGTGAGACACTCACCGCTCATAACGCTATCCGCATCCAGCACGACCATGTAGCTATAGTTGCTGCCCCAGCGACGGCAGAAGTCATCGATGTTGCCGCTTTTACGCTTCACACGACGACGACGACGGCGATAGAAAATCTTGCCTGCGCCGCCAACATCCCGCACCAGCTCCATCCAGGCTTTCTGCTCGGCAATGGCGATATCCGCATCGTAACTGTCGCTGAGGATGTAAACGTCAAAGTGTTCAGCGTTACCGGTGCGAACCACGGATTCCCATGTCGCACGCAGACCGGCGTAAACACGCTCAACGTCTTCATTACAGATCGGCATAATCAGCGCAGTACGATGTTCCGGATTTAGCGGCTCATCTCCGACCGTTGAATAAGAGATACTGTATTTGTCACGTCCAATCAGCAGCTGCAGGAAGCCCATCAGTGCTGTCCAGAAGCCAGCAGAGACCCAGCAGAAGAGTATGGCGAACAGGAACAGGATACCGGTCTGCAATAAGTAAGGCAGAATCTGCATCACTGACTGCTGCCAGTTCTGATTGATCATCTCCATCGGATCCAGAAGCGTCCAGCCCTGATAAGGCAGAATACTCTTCATGTACCAGGTGGCGACCACCGTCTGAAATATGGTCAGGATCAGCAGGATGTAGCGACGAATTGAACCGACATGACGCCACTTCTCTTCGGCACGACGCTCTTCCGCATTGGCATAACGCGGAACCGATTTGTGTCCACGAAGTGAGTCCCAGGCACGGGCGACCGGGTTGGTCCGCCACGCTTCCGGGAACATCAGTGAGCGTTTGACCTTCGGCATCGCTTTCAGCGTGGTGCGGTCGAGATAATCTTTGCCCAGCTGCTGACCGTCGGCCAATGAATCAGGCCAGGCCATTTCAACCCGCGATGAGACCGATTTTAACGGCGCATCATCCGGACGATCACTGGCTGCGACATCCCTTCCCAGCGCATCATGGATGAAGTGGAACTCGCCGGCATTCTGCAAGGAGACGCTCAGGCGTGCCTTCTCTGCCGCATCCAGCGGCAGAGATTCCACATAACGTTGAGGTGTAAAAGTCGATTTATTCATTGGCAGGTAACTGATAGCTCCAGGTTTCCGTCAATGTCTTGTCGCCGCTTACCAGGGCCGCACGCATTTCCGTGGACTGTTTGGCATCTTTCACACGCAGACGCAACACCAGACGCCAGCCTTTGGTGACCGGGTTATAACGTACGCTCTGCTCAACCACATCAGCATTTTTACCGACGCTGACCTGAGGTGCCACCTGACTGTTTTCCGCCATCTTACTCATGTCTTTACCCACGAAGTCGATGGTGAAAGCCACGGTGCCATCCGGCTGACGCACCAGATTAGATTGCTTCACGTCACCCGCTGAACGCAGGGTATTTTTGACCCAGGCGGTATCATCGGAGTGCAGCTGGTTTTCGTCGCGCGAGAAGTGCAGACGATATTTGAAGTTCATCTCTTTACCAGGCTCTGGCAGCGTCTCTGGCGTCCAGAAAGCAACGATGTTGTCGTTGGTTTCATCTGCCGTCGGGATTTCAACCAGTTCAACCCGGCCTTTACCCCAGTCGCCGATTGGCTCAACCCAGCCGCTTGGACGCAGGTCATAGCGGTCGTCCAGATCCTGGTAGTTGTCAAAGTCACGCCCACGTTGCAGCAGACCAAAACCTTTCGGATTCTCAATGGTGAACGTGCTCACCGCCAGATGACGCGGGTTATTCAGCGGACGCCAAATCCACTCTCCGTTGCCATTATGGATAGAGAGTCCATCAGAGTCGTGCAGTGCCGGACGGAAGTTGTTCACCGTCGACGGCTGGTTCTGACCAAACAGGAACATACTGGTCAGTGGTGCGATCCCCAGTTTGCCGACGTTATCACGCAGGTAAACTTTAGACTGCACATCAACCGTTGACGCTTCACCCGGATGCAGCACAAAGCGATACGCGCCCGCCGCACGCGGCGAATCAAGCAGTGCGTAGATCACCAGTTGCTTGTCCTGCGGTTTAGGACGCTGAATCCAGAATTCTTTGAAACGCGGGAACTCTTCACCGGATGGCAACGCCGTATCGATGGCAAGGCCACGCGCCGACAGGCCATAAACCTGGCCAGCACCGATCACACGGAAGTAGCTTGCACCCAGGAAGCTGGCGATCTCATCGTTTTTACCCTTGTTGTTGAGTGGGTAAAGCACTTTGAAACCCGCAAATCCGAGGTTTTTTACCGCTTCTGCGTCATGTTTTACGTTACCGAAATTAAAATAGTCGGGGTTGTATTTAATCTCGCGTACCGCGCTGCCCGTCACTTCGTTGATCTGCACCGGGGTATCGAAATACATGCCCTGATGATAGAACTCCAGCTTGAATGGCGTGCGCAGTTTGCCCCAATACGCTTTATCGTGGTTAAACTGGATCTGCTGATAATCAGCAAATTTCATTTCACGAAATTGAGAGGGTAAATTGCTTTTAGGCGCTTCAAAGCTTTTCCCTGCCAACGCTTTGGCTTGTTTGGCTACATCATCGATGTTAAACGCCCAACTGTTATTGGCGTACAACGCCAGCAGAACTGCAGTACCAATCCAGCGTACCTTCATCAGTCCGGCTTTATTTTTTTCTTTAGTCGGCACATCCCCCCCTTTCGTGTGCTTAAATCAAACCCGTTTATCTTAAAGGATTATTCGGTTTTCCGACAGCTTATGCGCAACATTGTTCCCGCATTTCGTCTGGGTTAACGCTACTTTTAGGACAATTAGACACTACGGATTCCACTGATAGTATACCTGGTTTATCCCAGGTAGACTTTTCACAGAACATAATCCGGTTTCAGGGTGAAACCGGCCATACGTACTAACGAACTGGAACTTTATGAGTACTGTAAAACCTGAACGTGAATACTTTCTCGATTCCATACGCGCGTATCTGATGTTACTGGGGGTACCTTTTCATGTTTCCCTCATTTACTCCGCGCAAAAATGGGCCGTCAACAGTCATGAGGCCTCGTTATGGCTGACGCTGCTGAATGACTTTATTCATGCATTTCGTATGCAGGTGTTTTTTGTCATTTCAGGATACTTCTCCTACATGTTGTATCTGCGCTATCAGCCACGTCGCTTCCTGAAAGTGCGTCTGGAGCGTGTGGGGATCCCGCTACTCACCGCCGTTCCGCTGCTCACGCTGCCGCAATTTTTCATGCTGAAGGCCTGGACAGATAAGCTGGCTGACTGGCCGCGATTCACGCCGTATCAGAAATTCAATAACCTGATGTGGGAGCTGATTTCACACCTGTGGTTCCTGGTGGTGCTGGTGATGCTGACCACGCTCGGCATGGTCACGTTCCGCTGGTTGCGCGATCAGCACCGCACCATTGATTATACGCGGGTGGGCTGGGGAGCGTTGACCGCGGGTGTACTGACATGGGCGCTGGTGTGGTGTGTGTTCCGCCGTCTGGTGTTTATATTCCAGCCAGCCTGGCTGATGGATGGCTTATTCAGCATTGTGGTTATGCAAACGCTTTTCTATCTGCCGTTCTTTATGCTGGGGGCGCTGGCATGGAAACATCCGCCGCTGAAGCAGTTGTTTGTGCGGTTTAATCCGGTGATGTGGATCGGCGCGGTGGTGATGTTTGTTGCCTACTGCACAAATCAGCGTCTCAGCAGCGGCGATGGCTGGTTATATGAGCTGGATGCGATTATCACCACACTGATGGGTCTCTGCATGCTGAACGTCTGCTTCTGCTTTGGTCATAAGCTGCTGAATTCGCATTCGCCACGCATCATGTATCTGGTGAATGCGTCGCTGTTTATCTATCTGGTGCACCATCCGCTGACGCTCTTGTATGGTATTTATGTCACACCACGGATTGAAAACAACACGCTGGGCTTCTTTGTGGGCCTGCTGATGGTGTTTGGCATCGCGTTTCTGCTGTATGAGATTCACCTGCGCATCCCGCTGCTGCGCTTCCTGTTCTCGGGGAAATTTGAGCGTAAACAAACACAATGACAGGCGATCACTGATCTCAGGCCATCAGTGAGGTCAGGCTATAAATGATGTGTCTCACAGACAGCTTAAGCGTTTAAAGCGATGGGAGCATACACACGTAGCAAAGCATAGCGGGCCAGGGACACAAACGTCGGGAGCGTTTTTGAACAACGCAACGCGTTGGCCCGGCAACGGGCGCACCTCAGAGATGAGGTGCGTAATCGCCCGCGCTGAGCGAGCCAGGGATGGCGGGTTTTGCGTCTTTGCGGAGGGCGTATGTTTCCTGAGCCAGCGCCTGAACCAAGGCAAGGTCCGGTTTACAGCAGCCACTCAATCGGCAGTCGCCACACCAGCCTTACCTGAAGACGTTGCCACCACGAGCAACCCGGTTCGTGTTTATGCACAATCTGCTGCGGCTCATCCGGATACTCCAGCCAGTTAACCCTTCCCCACTTATCCAGCCGCAGCGTCCATGCCCGATCGCGCATCGAGTGGCTGAAACGCTGATGCGTCTCTGCGGCCAGCGCCGCACTCTCAATGACCAGCCCCATCTCGGTATTCAACACGGCAGAACGCGGATCGAAGTTAAACGAACCGATAAACAGCGTCTGTTGATCTACCGAAAAGGTTTTGGCATGCAGGCTGGAGCCCGAGTTACCGGTTAATCCCCGGTCGTGCGGGGCATCAGGCACGCCCGCCTGTGGTTTAAGTTCATAGAGCGCGATGCCGTGACGCAGCAGTTTTTTGCGCCACTTAGCATAGCCGGCATGGACAATTGAGACATCGTTGGCCGCCAGCGAGTTGGTCAGAATGGCAATTTTTACCCCTTTGCGCTTCAGCGCCAGCAACTGAGCGACGCCAGCGCGTGTCGGCACAAAATAGGCAGAGATGATGTCGAACTGCTCCTGCGGCGTACCAATCACCTCCATCATCCGCTGCGGCAGCAGGCTTCTGGCGCGTGCTTTACCCAGTCCTTTACGCGGATCATCACTGAGCAGTCGCGCTTTCGCCCAGGTCAGGTCCAGCGTGCCCTCTTCCAGCTCCTGTAGCAGTGACGAATTTTCCAGCCGCTGAAGGTAACGCTGTACCGGTTCACTGTGACGCCATTCTGCTGGCAGGCTCACACTGTCCTCTTCGGATTCCTCTTCATCCAGCACCTGCTGCAGCTTTGATACCGGCTTACTGCGCCAGTAACGCTCAAAATCCTCTGCGACTTCTTTCACCACCGGGCCTATCGCCATCACGTCCAGATCGGCAAACAACGGTTCATTGCCGGTGCCGAAATATTCGTCGCCGATATTACGCCCGCCGACCACAGTCGTGACACCGTCCACGGTAAAGCTCTTGTTGTGCATGCGGCGATTCAGACGGGTAAAGTCAGTGAGATATCCCAGTGCGCGCAGGGTACGAAACGAGAAGGGATTAAACAGCCGCACTTCAATGTTGGGATGGCGATTAAGCTGGGCGAGCGTATCGTCCAGGCCCGGCGTATTGTTGTCATCCAGCAGCAGCCGCACTTTCACGCCACGACGGGCCGCCTCCAGCACCGCGCTGAACAGCAACCGTCCCGACAGATCGTTTTGCCAGATGTAGTACTGAATATCGAGTGAACGTTCCGCTTTTTGCATCAGCAGATAGCGTGCGGCAAAGGCATCCAGCCCGTCGCTCAGCTGATGTACACCGCTCATTCCCGGATGACGCTGACACTCTGGCTCCAGCTGCGTTTCCAGCCAGCTGGTACGTTCCGATGACTGGGAGAGCTCAAACGCTTCGGTCATGACAATTCCCTGTAAAATGCAGTTATTTTTTATTATTCCCCGGCCCGCCCTCTGACACCATACCTCTGTTCCGAATGCGTGGGCAGTTATGGGCGTTTTTTAGTCTAGACTTAACCGGACGATCTGTGACCGGCATTAACCCGGCAGGAGAGGAATATGTCTCATCAATCCCTTACAGATGCCCGCCAGCGCTACCATCCCAGCCTGTTTCGCAGCTTTTTTCAGGGCAGTTTTCCCTGCTCCACCGCCTGCCGTACACCGGGTAAACGGCTCGATATGGTTTTCAGCAGTGGCCACGATATGCTGCTGGAAAAAGATTATGCTGCCCTGACTGAACAGCATCTGCTCACCGCCCGTGACGGTGCACGCTGGCATCTGATTGAAAAGATCCCCGGCCAGTATGACTGGCAAAGTTTTCTGCCGATGATAGAAGCTTCACAGCGTCAGCAGATGGAGATCATCTGGGAGCTGGCGCACTTTGGTTATCCCGATCATCTTAATATCTGGAAAGCCGAATTCGTTGAGCATTTTAGTCGTTTCGCCCGTGCGATGGCACAACTGATGCGCGATCAGGGCATCGAACGCCCCTTCTTTACGCCGGTAAATCAAATTTCATTCTGGTCATGGGCTGGAGCCGATGTGGCCTGGTTCAATCCCCATGCCGCTAATCGCGGTAAAGAACTGAAGCGACAGCTGGTCCGTGCCTCGCTGGCAGCGATTCACGCCATTCGCGAAGTCTATCCGGAAGCACGTTTTGTTCTGACCGATCCGCTGGTACAGATTGCCCATCATCCCGATAATCCAGACAGCAAACCTTACGCGGATGCGCAGCATCAGGCGCAGTTCGAGGCCTGGGATATGCTGGCCGGTCGCGTTGATAAAGAGTTAGGCGGCAGTGAAGATTGCCTGGATATCCTGGGCCTGAACTACTATCCCGATAACCACTGGTTTTTCCCCGACCAGCCGATGTCACTGGAGGATCCGGCACGAACTCCACTGCACATTTTGCTGGCGCAGTGCTGGCAACGCTACCAGCGCCCGATGTTAATTGCCGAAACCGGCGCAGAGGGTGACGCGCGCGCCCCCTGGCTGCAGGAGATCAGTGAAAACGTGGCGGTAGCGCTGGATCACGGCATTGCAGTGGAGGGCATTTCGCTCTATCCGGTGGTGGAGTATCCCGCCTGGGCTGACGACCGGCGTTCACCCGGTCCGCTGCTGGGATTAGCTGATCCTAATGGCAACCGCAAGCTGCATGAAGCGCTGGCGCTGGTTCTGCGCAGTCAGCAGATTAAGTTCACCACTCGTAACGCATAATCAGGCATGCTGAGAAGGATGGTTCTTCGGGTAACAGGAGCGAACATCAAGAGAGGGATCGGCAGGATGACGAACGTCGGTCAGCCAGACCATGGTAAACAGGAAAGTGACCCCGATCAGGCAGGCCGCCAGCAAACCGATAATTGCGATTAATTTGTCATCTCCGGAGTCCATCGCCTTCTCCTTATGCCATCCGACGAATCCCTGGGCGTGTCAGCTCATCCAGAGCGTAACTATCAGGACAAAGATTATAAGCGTTACCGAGGTCACCGCAAGCACCACTATCGCAAAGTGCGCATCGTCAAGTGACTGGCGAATTGGCTCATCGTGATCGTCGGGTGGCAAGGGCAAAGACATAACTATCCTGTGGAAAATAGGGCCGCAGGGCGTAATGCGGTGAGTGACAGTGTAAATGAAAGGTTGTTTATCGTCCGGTTTTTTCGTTCGGAAAATAAACTGGCCCGTGTCAGTACCGCACGGACCGGATATCAGACGCCGCGCCAGCGTCTGAAGATCAGAGATGTGTTAATGCCACCAAAGGCAAAATTGTTGCTCTGGATATAGTCGGTTTCAATCTCTCGCGGCTCACCCATGATGTAATCCAGCTGACCGCCATCAGCGGCCGGTTGCGTCAGGTTAAGCGTGGGCGCAAACCACCCTTCCCGCATCATCTCAATGCTCATCCAGGCTTCCAGCGCCCCGCAGGCACCCAGCGTATGGCCAAAATAGGATTTCAGAGAGGAGATCGGCGTTGACTCGCCAAACACCGCTGCCGTCGCCAGACTTTCTGCCATATCACCCCGCTCAGTGGCCGTGCCGTGCGCATTCACATAACCGACTTCTGATGCGGTAATACCGGCGCTCTGCAATGCCCGCTCAATGCAGATCTGCATGGTTTCCCGCTGCGGCTGCGTGATATGGGCGGCATCGCAGTTGGTGTGGAAGCCCGTGATTTCAGCATAAATCGTGGCACCACGCGCCAGGGCATGATCCAGCGACTCCAGGATCAACGTGCCGGCCCCTTCGCCAATCACCAGGCCATCGCGTTGCTGATCAAAAGGCGCTGGCGTGGTGTGTGGCGCGTCATTGCGCTGGCTGGTTGCAAAGAGGGTATCGAACACCGCCGCTTCGGACGGACAGAGCTCCTCCGCACCACCCGCCACCATCACCGTCTGATATCCATGACGAATCGCCTCCCAGGCATAGCCAATAGCCTGGCTGCCTGACGTACAGGCGCTGGAGGTCGGGATCACCCGGCCGCGCAGGCCGAAAAAGAGCCCGGCATTCACGGCGGTGGTATGCGGCATCATCTGCACGTACGTCGTGCCGGTAATATTGTTGGTGTGCTTTTCGGTCAGCATGGTGGCGAACTCGCTGACCGGCCCGGTGCTGCCGGTAGAGGAGCCGTAGGCGATGCCCGTCTCTCCGCAGGTCAGCACCGGATGGTCAATCAGCCCTGCCTGGGTCAGCGCCAGTTCGGTGGCACGCGTTGCCAGCAGCGAAACGCGGCCCATGGCGCGGATACGCTTGCGGGTATAATGCGCAGGCAGTTCAAAGTTATCCACGGGCGCGCCGAGCAGGGTATGCAGTCCGTCATAGATCTGCCACTCCGGCATAAAGCGTACCGCGTTGCGCCCGGCACGAATACGCGCCGAAACCTCAGCCCAGGATTCACCAAAGGCCGTTACGCCGCCCATACCGGTTACGACTACCCGCTGGATCACAGCATGCCTCCATTAATTGAAATCACCTGACGCGTTACGTAACCGGCGATATCGGACATCAGATAGCTCGCCAGTCCGGCGACTTCGTCGGCCGTGCCCATGCGCTTCATCGGCACGATCTTCATCGCTTCTTCAATCACCTGAGGTTCGAGCCCCTCCATGCCGGTATCAATCAGACCGGGCGCGATGCAGTTAACGGTGATTTTGCGTTTAGCCAGTTCAATCGCCAGCGCCTTGGTGGCCCCGATAATGCCCGCTTTCGCCGCGCTGTAGTTGACCTGACCGCGATTGCCCATCATCCCGGAGACCGAAGAGAGGGTAATAATGCGACCACCGCGGCGCAGGCCGATCATCGGCATCACGCAGGGCTGGATAACGTTGTAAAAACTGTCGAGGTTGGTGTGGATGACACTGTCCCACTCCTCATCCGTCAGGGCGGGAAACGCTGCATCACGGGTGATGCCAGCATTGCTCACCACGCCATAGTAGGCCCCGTGTTGCGCAATATCCGCTTCCAGCGCGGCACGGGTGGCTGCACGGTCAGCCACATCAAATCCCAGCACACGACCACTGCCGCCTGCAGATTCGATCTGCTGCAGGCACTGCTCAGCCCCCGCGCGGTCGCGGTTAAAATGAACGATAACCTGATAGCCATCCTGGGCGAGACGCAGCGCAATCGCGCGGCCAATGCCTTTACTGGCGCCCGTGACTAATACCGACCTTGTCATGGCTGATTTCCTTGTGACATTAATTGCTTTAACTCTGTTTCATTGGGTTGCCAGGTGTTGAGACGACCGCTGGCAAGCCGTTGCGGGCCGTAACAAATATCGCCCTCAAAGCTGCCCATACGGTCATCGCGCATCAGCAACGTCATTCTGATATCCAGCGTGACGTTCGCGGGAAAGTACGGCTGTTCTGCCCGCCAGCCGCGTCCACCCAGCAGCATGCCGGGCGGGATAAGGGTTGCGCCACCCTGCTTTGCATGCCAGCCCGACCAGACGCCTACGGTTTGAGCCATCATCTCGACGCCAAACCAGGCAGGCAGTTCGCCCTGTGGCGTCAGAAATGGCGCCAGTACGCCATCGGCACAGGTCGATACCTGACAGTGAACGTGCTCATCATCAACGGCAATCAGCTGATCAAGCAGCAGCATCGGTGCAGCATGCGGCAGCCAGAGTGCCGCGGGAGAATTAATGTCCATCAAGGTGTCCCAGAATCAGGCAGGTGTTGTTGCCACCAAAGGCGAATGAATTAGAGGCGATGACCGGCCGTTGCAGCGCCTGTGGCTGTAACAGCAATCCGCAATCCGGCAGCGTCTCATCCTGCGCCGCCGCGCTAAAATCCTGCGCAGGCAGCGGCAGATTGTTCTGCAGGATCAACGCGCTGAGCGCAGCTTCGCACACGCCCGCCGCGCCGAGCGTATGGCCGGTCAGATGTTTGGTTGAGCTGCATGGCACCGCATTGCCAAACAAACGATGAATCACGGCGGCTTCCATCTGATCGTTCAGCGGCGTGGCTGTGCCATGCAGATTGATATAACCCACCTGCTGCGGCAACAGATTCGCCTGTTGCAGCGCCATTCGCATCGCCCGTTCAGCGCCTTCGCCCTGAGGATGGGGCGCAGACATGTGCCAGGCGTCGGAAGATTCACCCGCACCCAACAGCGCCAGCGGCTGCGGTTCCCGCGTCAGCAACATCAGCGCGGCTCCTTCGCCAATCGAGATACCGTCACGCTCGCAGCTGAACGGCGCGCAGCGACGCTCAGAGAGCGATTCCAGACTGTCGAAACCGTTGATCGGCATCCGACTCAGCGAGTCTGCACCGCCCACCAGCGCAACATCCGCCAGCCCTGCCGCGATCAGCCGCTCACCACTGATAATGGCGCGGGCGCTGGAAGAGCAGGCGGTAGAAATGGTATAGGCCGGGCCATCGAGCTGCAGGTAGTGCGCCAGAAAACGTGACGGATCGCCAAGCTCCTGCATCTGGTAGTGATAATCGGGCTGGCCGCCGCAAATCTGCTGATCCCCCTCATCCACCCCCGAGGTGCTGGTCCCCAGTACAATTGCCACTCTGCTGGCGCCATAGCGTGCAATCGCCGCGTCAAGCGTCGGACGGATTTGTATCAGCGCGGCCAGCAGCAGCTGGTTGTTGCGGGTGTTATGCGCGCTAAGGACAGCAGGAATCGCTGGCAGCTCACCTTCAACTCTGCCAAGCCAACAGGCGCGATCACCGCTCAGCCAGCCATGACGCAACTGCATACCGGGTGCCTCACCTTTTTTCAGGCTGGCCGCGATCTGCTGGCTGTCATTTCCCAGGGCATTCAGCATGCCGATAGCAGAGATATAAATCATGAGGCGTCCAGATGTTGAATGCGGATCTGATAGCCAAAGGCATGCTGCCGAATGCTGACTGGCTGGCGCTGATTACCCCGTTGCAGATAATCAATCTCCGTTACCAGCTGGTTATCGGCATCGATCAGCCGTCGCTTTAATCCCTTATCCTGCAGCTTCCAGCCTGGCGGCAGCTGTTTTTGCCAGGCATCCAGCGGCCAGTAGCTGAGCATGATGTCTGCCAGAACCTGACTCGCGGGCGGCATCTGTGGCAGCGGCATCAACTGCTGGGTATGAATACCGCTGGCATCATAGCGCAGACTGAAGAGTCGAATACCCACCGAAGAGAGCCCCGCCAGATCAATTTGCTGTTCATCAGCACTGAGCAGCACCAGCAGTGACTGACTCTGGCCTTTAACCTGGCCGGTCAGCAACTGCTGCTGTTGAAAGGCGGGACGGATGCCTGGCGGCGGCAGCGTCACCTTCACGCCCGGTTTCAGCCAGGCGGTGGGACGGCTGCTGTCGGGTGCCGGTCCGGCACAGGCGCTGAGCAGCAGAGCCGTCAGCAGAATACAGGCGGCGCGGATCATCGTTTACTCCTTGATCGGGTGGGTCGCATCGCCAGCGGTGACAGCAGGAAAGCGCTGAAGATGCCGCTGCATAATACGGTGCCAAAACTGGCAATCGCGCTGGTGCTGCTGAATACCAGCATGCCCAGCGTCAGTAAGGTGGTGATCATCGCCAGCGATACCGCCAGCAACGAAGTCATTGGTGTACCCTGTGGGTTGCTGAAAAAGAGCGTGTAGTTAATGCCGATCCCCAGCACCAGAATCAGCGCCAGCAGCGCAAACAGGTTCAGCGATGCGCCGATCCAGCCCAGCGTTGCCAGCGCCATCGCCAGCGACAGCACCGACGGCAGCGCGCTGCGTAAGCCCGCCTTTAATCCCAGGCGCATTACAAAACTCAGGGTGATCAGCAGCAGCGCCAGTGCCAGTAATCCGCCAAGCAGGGTACGCCAGAAACTGAACAGCGCATCGTAACTCGCCTTGCGATCGATCCAGCTGACGCCAGGATGCTGCTTAGCCAGCTCTGCGAGTGCGGCGCTATTTTTTACGCCGCTGGTGGGGATCAGAACACCGCTCTGCCCGTCCGGCAGCGTCAGCCACAGCAGACGCCAGCCCTCACTCAGCGGACCCGACAGCCAGGCATCGGGTGTTACCGGCATTGGCGTCAGATCCGGCGCGGCAAGGGCAATTCCCGCCTGCTGCAGGCGGGCCGTAATCGTCGGAACGGCCTGTTTCAGCAGCTGCAGATCCTGCTGTTGCTGCGCCAGCGACTTCAGCGGCAGCAGACGATAATGTTGCAGCCAGCCCTGCTGCTGTGCCTGATGGAGATCCGGTGCCAGTTTTTCCAGCCGCTGCAGCGTCTGCTGAGCATCATCGCCCCAGACCACAAACCAGGTCTGATCGGCACGCTGGCCGGTCAGAGTAGCGAGCTGGCGATCCTGTTCAAGCAGCTGTGCGGGGGCACTTTGCAGATGCGCGATGTCATCATCTACCTTTAACTGAGCGATTCCGGTCAGGGCGAAGATGGCCATCAATACAGGTAATCCGACACGCAACCCGCGCTGGCGACGCCAGGCGGCAAGCCAGCGCGCCAGCGGCACCATCAGCGGCACCGGGCGCACCGGTAATCCACGTACCAGCCACGGCGTGATCAGAATTACCGTCAGACAGGATGCGGTTAATCCGCTGGCGGCAAACACCGCCAGCTGACGCAGTCCGGGAAAGGGCGCGAGCAGCATCAGCAGCCAGGCAATCGCGGTGGTCGCAAGCGCCAGTAGCAGCGTACCGCGGACTTTGCGCAGGCTCTGCCACGGTGACTGCTGTTCGCCGTGAACCATACGCTCAGTGAGATAATAGAGCGTGTAATCCGCCGAGATGCCGACAATACTCAGACTCATCACCAGCGTCATCAGATGCAGCTCACCGAAGCAAAGCAGCGTCACCACTGTGCCTGCCATCGCGCCTACCGCCACAGACGTCACCGTCAGCAGCAATGGACGCAGTGATCGGAAGACCAGCAGCACCAGCAGGACGACGCCACCCAGCGTTACACTCCCCAGGGTTTTAACATCGTGCTGCGCACGCTGGCTGGCGTTGTCGCTGAACAGGACAGTACCCCGCGTCAGCAGTTTCGCCTGCGGCCAGCGGCTTTTAAGCTGCTGCTCCAGCGCGCTAAGCCGGGTCACCAGCGCATGGCTCTGCTGCATACTGAAAGCATTGTTCGCCAGTTCGCCATGCAGAAAATACCACTGCTTACCCTGCTCGTCTTTTACGGTCAGCCAGCCATCATGCAGCGTCATACGTCCGGCATTCTGAGCCAGCGCCAGCTGTGAACCGCGCACCAGCATCAAAGGATCGCCCTGCAACTCTCTGCTGCTGACGCCCGAGAAGGCTGAAAAAAGCTGCGCCAGCAGCCAGTCTGCCTGCGCCTCACCCCCGTTCTGCAAGCGGCTGCGTGTCGACTCATCAAGCAGACCATTGCGGTGTTGCCAGGCGAAACGGCCCCACTGCTGCTGCTGCTGTGCATCAAGATCGCCCTGCACAAGCTTCAGGTCAGGCAGCGCACGCAACTGCGCCAGCCACCAGGCAGCGACCTGCGGATCGTCCTGCTCACCGGGTGAAACCAGCCACACCATCTGGCGATCCAGCCGCTGCATAAAAGCCTGCTGTAGCGCAGGCGGTGCTGCGCCCAGATTCTGTTGCGGCAGCAAAGCCAGCACGCTGCTGTTGAGCTGGCTGCGCGGCAACAGAAAAGCGAGCGCCGCCGCCAGCAGCAGACAGATGGCCAGCCACAGGATCGCCAGCAGCCGATCGTTACGGCCCGGCAAAACGTGCCTGCTCCTCGTCGCTTAACTGCGGCGGTTCAATGCGGGTGTTACTGAGCTGAATCTCGGTTTTATCGCCCTGCTTATCATCCAGGTTGATGCTGTCCAGGAAGGTATTACCCGCCAGCGAGATACGGTTGAAGATTTTGTTGAGCGGCGCAGCTTTGGGCGTCAGGTCCAGCGTCCAGGCGCCGTTGCCACGATCGCTGAAGGCCACGCTGAAATTTTCGTTAAGGACCTTCTGGTCAGCCTGGAACAGCGCCCGCAGCAAATGATTGAACTGGAACATCTGCGGATTGCTGTCAGCGGTGATAACCTGGGGCTTCTGGCCGTTAAGGCTTTGCACCATGCGCTTATCATCCAGCAGCAGTGTCATCACAAACGGCGTCTGCTGATGCCACCATAACCCCTGCTCACGGGCGATCAGCATTTGACCGTGCGACACCAGCGGCTGACGCATACCTGAAATGGTGCGCGTCTGGGTAAAGTCGGCCCGGATCACTGGCTGGCTGGCAAAACGCTGCTGCAGCTGATCCAGTGTGACTGCGCTGGCCGCACTGGCCCACAATAGCAGGCCGGTAAGCACTATTTTCAGCATCCTTTTACTCCTAAACGTTCCAGTAAAATATCGGGCGAAACAAAGCACAGCGCCTGACTCTCCTGCTCAACCGCAACCTGCAGCGTATGCGCTTTAGTGGTGATCTGATCGGCCGCGTTTCGCACCTCATAGTCGATGCGCAGGCGGTTCTCATATTCTGTAATCCGGGCACTGACGCGAATCGTCTCTTCACAGCGCAGGGGATGGCGATATTTAACCCGGGTATCGACCACCGGCCAGACGTAGCCACTGGCAGCCATCTCGGCATAACTGTAATTGATGCTGCGCAGCAGGGCTTCGCGTGCCACTTCGAAGAAGCGGAAATAGTTACCGTGCCAGACCACACCCATGGGATCACAGTCGTGGAATGAAACGGTCAGCACGACTTCAGCATGATGTTCAGTCATGGTCAGACTCCTTGTGGTGCACCTGGTGATCAGGCAACGTCCAGAAATCGAAAAAGTTGAACCAGTCCAGCGGGGCCAGCAGCGCATAATGCGCCAGCCGTTGCGCATAGCGATCGACCACCTGTTGCAGCGCCTGCTGACGTTGTGCACGGGGCAGCAGCAGCGGATCGGCAAACGGCTCACAGTGGATAAGCAGTTTACCCTGTTGCCGCAGGGCAAACATGAGCAGCACCGGACAGCGTAACGCAGCCGCCAGCACAAACGGCCCCTGTGGAAACGGTGCTGCCCGACCCAGAAAATCGCTCCAGATGACCCGACGCTCGCCGCCGCGTTGCGGATTGACCGCCGTACGATCCCCGACAATCGCCACCCATTCGCCCGCATCCAGCTTCTGTTGCAGCAGGATTGCTGTCTCCGGCCCGATATCACTGACCGGCATCAGATTGACCCCCGCCTGCGGGGCGATAGTTTCCAGTACCGCCCGAAAGCGCCGGGCATTGTCGGTAAACACCAGTGCATTAATCACCAGTCCGCTGACCTGCTGCGCCATCGCGCGACAGGCTTCAATGTCGCCAAGATGGGAGGCCAGGATCAGCTTGCCCTGGGGTGTGGGTGCGCGGATTATCGCTTCTGCGCCCGGCGCGAAATCGATATCCCGTCCCCAATGCAAATCCCCGCGCCAGCTGGCGACTTTATCCAGCATCGCCCCGGCGAAGCGCAGAAAATGGCGGTAGCTGTTAAGCTGCGGCGGTAATGCAACCTGCCGCTGCTGTGCGGCGACGGTGACCTGCGCCAGCCATTGCCGTGAAGCGCTTCGCGCGCGCTGACCGCTCAGCCAGTAGACCGCGACGACCGGCCAGAGCAGCAGCGTAAAGGGCAGCCGCCCGCCATAGCGATACACCGCCAGCATAAAACGTAATCCCCACTGTCCGCGCCGCTCCGTTTCCACAGACCAGTGTGCTGGCGCGTTACGCATCGCCAGCAGACGCGGGATCCGCGGCAGCATGCCGAAGAACAGACGGGTATGCATCCAGGAGATGCGCAGATTGTCGTAGAGCGCATCGAAGTGCGACAGCCCGCTGGCGGGATAGGTGACGCGGGTCGGGATAAAGCGACTGCGTATGCCCTGCCAGTAGAGCCGCACCATGATCTCAGTATCGAAATCCATGCGCTGACCGATGGCACGGCGATCGCACAGCGCCAGCGTGGGGGCCAGCGGATAGACACGAAAGCCGCACATGCTGTCGCGGATCGACAGCGACAGCGTTTCAATCCAGACCCAGAAGTGTGTGATATAGCGACCGTAAAGACGTGATTTAGGGATCGAATCGTCATAAATCGGCTGTCCGGAGATCAGCGCGTCGGGATAGCGCTCAGCTTCCGCCAGCATCAGCGGCAGATCTTCTGCCTGATGCTGACCGTCCGCATCAAGCTGCACGGCATGGGTGAATCCGCGTGCCGCCGCAGCGCGCAGACCATGAATCACCGCCGCACCTTTACCCTGATTGCTGTCGAGTCGCAGCACATTGAGCTCTGCGGCGTACAGCGTCGCCAGCTGAAGCTGAGTCGCCGTGTCGCTGCCATCATCCACGACGATAACCGGCAGATTAAACGGTGCCAGCCGGGCCAGTACCGATGCCATCATCGCACCATGGTTGTAACACGGGATCACTACGCAAGGCGTAAACGGCAGGGTTAGCACAGCGTGATCTTCCCGATGCTGGCGCTCGGCTCGCCGTCGTGACTGAGCAGGCTGTAACGGAAACTCAGGCGCGACTTTTCAGCATCCCAGTCAAGACGCAGTTGCAGAAGTGAGTCAGGCAGCACCGGCTGCTGAAATTTGATGTTTTCAATGGCGGCAAACTGCTTACCCGGCGCGAGCAGTGACACGCCGTAGTGCATCACCCAGTCCAGTTGAGCCACGCCAGGCAGAATAGGCAGCGTCTGAAAGTGGCCCTGGAACCAGAACAGTCCGGCTTCAACCTGCAGAATCAGCGTGGCGCTGTCAGCCTGCAACTCCCGGCTTCGTTCAATCGGCAACATGAAAAAGTTCCTCTATTTGCGGCCAGGCGCGTTTACTTTGGGGGGTAACCGGAATGGTGGCAACAATCCGCCAGTAGCGCGGCATCGCCAGCGGTTCCAGCCAGCACTGCAGCTGGCGTTTCCATTGCTGTCTGTGCTGGTGCAGAGCCGCTTCATCCAGCGTGCTGGTGAGCGACAGCACGACGCCAATTGCCTGACGATCATGACGCGTGACCACCAGCGCCACGGCATCGTCAATTTCCGGCAGATCGGTCAGTCGGCGCTCTATCTCACTTAATGAGATGCGCTTGTCTCCAATTTTCACGATGCGATCGTGACGTCCTGCCAGCTGAAATCCGCCATCGGGCTGCATATTCAGGCGGTCGTCCAGCGCAAGGCCGTTATCACCCGCAATCAGCGGCGACCAGACCTGCCAGCGTTCGGGCGTCACCTGCTCAAGCCTGACGCCAGAAAAACTTCGCCACGGGGCATCGGCCCGATCGCACTGACGCCAGGCCAGAATGCCGGTTTCGGTGCTACCGTAGATTTCACTGACCGGGCAGCCAAAGCGCTGCCAGACCTGTTCTGCATCCAGCCCGCGCAGGGTGCCACCGGCAGAGACAATCAGTTCACAGCCGGGCGCGTCGAGCGTACTGTCCAGCCGCGATAAAAAAGCCGGGCTGCTGATAAAAGCATAGCGACAGTCGCGCGGCAGCTGGGCCAGCTGCTCGCCGTAGAACAGCGGCTGAGCGGAAAACGGCAGCCTGAGCGTCATTGGCAGGAAAAGTCGGAACGATAAACCGTAAAGATGCTGATGGCTGACCGAGGCAATCACCCTGCAGCCTTGCAGCTGTTCGCCCCACAGAGCGCTGAGCCAGCGGCTCTCCTGCTCCATCACCGTCAGTGACTTCACCACCTGACGCGGTGCGCCGGTGGACCCCGAGGTAAAGAGTATCAGCGCTGAGCTCGCAGGCAGTGGTGGCAGCTGGCCCTGGGCTTCTGCCTCATCCCACGTCAGCAGCGGCAGGCTGACCGCCAGCGGCATGTCGCACAGCACCCCATCAAGCTGCTCCTGCATCTCATTCAGTAGCGCGGCGCGGCTATGACCCGGCATCACCGGCGTTTTACCGGCATACCAGCAGGCCAGCAGCGCCACACAGAAACGATAACTGTCGTCAAAACAGAGCCCCCAGTGCGTGCCCGGCTGTGCCGCTAAGCGCAGGCTAAGTGCCTGCACCTGACGACGCATCGCGCCGAGCATCAAGGGTTGATCGCCTCGCCAGGCGACTTCACGATCGGCGCCTGTCAGCCACTCGGCCACGCTCATGCTTTTCGCCTCACACGCTGACGAACCAGCCACTCAGCGCCCATCAGCACGCCGATCAACAGGTAGCTGATGCCACCGTTCCACAGCGTCCAGAGCCGCAGATCGCCCTGCAGACAGGTATAGAACGCCATGCTGCCATTGCCGATAAAAAACAGGCACCAGATCTGCGTTACGCGACGGGTGTAAGGCACTGCGGCGGCAGGAAGTTCTGGCTCACGCAGCCGGGCAATACGCTCCACCAGTGGCATCGCGCTCCAGAGTGAAGCACCGAACACCAGCAGCATCGCCAGATTGACCGCCACCGGATACCACAGCAACAGATGCTGAGCGCGTAACAGCTGGCTGCTGATACAGAGCAGCGCGCCGAGCAGCGCCAGCCAGCCCATGACCGCGCCCAGCGCGTTCTGCTGACGACGCAGTTGCAGCCAGCGCAGGCCAAACAGCAGCGCCAGCAGCCAGAAGAGTCCCTGCCAGCGCGGCTGGGTCAGTGCCAGCCAGACCAGCAAGGGCCAAGCCAGCAGCGTAAGCAGATTGAGCAGGCGAAGCGTAGCAGCAGGCACGACGGATCAGGCGTCTTCGCGCATCAGTTGTTCCACCGCATCCACGACATCCTGCACAGTTCGGACCGCGCGGAAGGTTTCCGGTTTGATTTTACGGCCGGTACGTTTTTGCAGGTGCACGACCATATCGACAGCATCAATGCTGTCGAGCTCGAGATCTTCATACAGACGCGCCTCGGGGTGGATATCCTCGGGCGCAATTTCAAACAGGCTGGTGAGCAGCGAAGTCACTTCCTGATAAATCTCTTCTTTGTTCATCATAAGATTGTCTCCGCTTTCAGCCGCGCTGTTGGTTGACGAACGCGGCCAGCGTCGCGACAGAGAAGAAGTGGGCACGCAGGGTTTCACTTTCCGCAGAGAGCGTCACGCCGTAGCGATTTTTCACTGCCAGGCCAAGTTCCAGTGCATCAATTGAGTCCAGCCCCAGCCCGTCGCCAAACAGGGCAGCGTCAGTCTCAATATCATCAGGGCTGAGATCTTCAAGGTTCAGCGTGTCGATAATCATCTGTTTGATATCGTTAATTAATGAATCCATACCGGTTTTCGTCTTACCTGTTCTGGGGGACCAGCGCCTGCTCTAAGTGGCGGGTCAGGCGACGCGCGGCCAGTGGCTGCGCATCGGGATTGCTTTCACAAAACGACTGACTGTCGATTCGTGACTTTACTCGCACGGTAAACAGCGGTTTAACCGGCGGAATCTGATACCAGCGGCTCTGTTTATCAAGCATACGCTGGCTGCAGGTGATGTGAACCACGCGCAGATCGCATCCGGCGCGCACCGCAATATTGGCGGCTCCGCGCTGCAGAGTCAGCGGCTGACCGTAACGGGTACGGGTGCCTTCCGGAAAAATCAGGATATTGTCGCCGCGCGCCAGTCTCTGCTGACTGTCCGGCAGCAGCGTCTCCGCTTCACTGTTGATCAGATAATCGGCGGCGCGAATCACCCCACGTATAAAGGGATTTTTTTGCAGATCGGCCTTTACCAGACAATCCATCTCTGGCAGTACCGACGCGATCATCACGTAGTCGATCAGTGACGGATGATTAGCGACAATCAGGCATCCGCGATCCTGTTGCAACAGCTCTGCGCCTTCAATGCGGTAGTCGTAAACGCCGGTCATCCGGCAGAAACGCAGAAAGCAGCGGAAGCTAAAGGCGATAGCGCGTCGGGCCAGCAGCCGGCGGCGCAGAGAATCGCGCTGGATCAGGAGTAGCAGGTTGAAGCCAATCAGTGACAGCAGCAGTCCGCCCAGCCCAAACAGCGTAAAATTGACGGCCGTCATCACCAGTCGCCAGCAGTAGTTAAGGCGGCTGCCTGAGTGCTGAGCGGGTTGTGAGCAATCAGCCATGACTTCTCTCCCAGTGCCATGTCAGGCGTTCGCCTGCCAGGCTGAAGGTGGGCGAAGCCGCCAGCCATTGCTGCAGAAAACGCAGGCTCTGCGGTAACAGCGTTTCTGCCCTCTTCTCTTCGCCTTTACAGCCAGTGCAATACAGTTGTTCGCCCGCACGCAGCAGCAGTGCCACCGCATAAGGAAAATTCACGCGCTGATCCGCCAGCCACGGCAGATAATAGTCCGGCACGATGCCGTCGAAGTCGACCAGCAGCACCTGCTGATAACCCGCCTGATGCAGAGCGCTGACTTCAATCAATCCCTGCTGAAAAGAGTCCATGCCTGCCGCAATGGAGGTCGAGACCAGCGGCGCTTTTGCCGCAATGGTCAGGCTGCCAACCGCCGAATTGTGAACTGACATGGCAAAGTCTGTAGGTGACATTGACTGTTGATCTGCAAGGGTATTAAGAATACGCAGATTACGCTCCAGTTCACCGTGACGGCTGGTAAACACGATAGCGTCTGCCTTCTGCCGTGCCAGAAGCGCCAGCCCACACTCTACCGCCGCACGGCTGCCGCCGCTCAGACGACGCGACGTCATCATCGGTAAGTATTGCGGCTTTGCCATCGCCGCTAAGGGGTCGATGGCCCTGCTCTGTTGCGCCCAGTCCTGCCAGGCTTCTGGCGCGCTTAAACCCGGAGCCAGTGCCTGCCAGTCGACCAGTGAGTAAGCGAGTTTCATCTCAACACTCTTTTCATCATACGTGTGGAGTCGGCGTTCATTGGATCGTCACTCCTGCCTTCTGCAAAAAAAGTGCGTACCGGAAAACCTGCCGAACCCTAATCAGGTTCTCACGGTAGAGGTTTACTCAAGGATTCATCAATAGCAGCTCATCTGATTTGTCGGCCGGCTGCCGCAGAACTTTATGCTTAGCGAGTCTGTCGACCCATTATTGCAACAGCACGCCGATCACCGGGCGGCCAGGGCCGACAGCCGCAACTGAATATCCTGATCGAGATTGGCCATCCAGTCGTTGTCGTTATTGAGGATCACACCCTGTCCCGCTCTCAGGTTTTCACTGCCGACAGACTCAATGCGGTAATTCTGTCTGGTGTAAGTAATGCGGATGGTCGCCACAACATCACGCTGGGCCAGACGACCATTGATTACACCAGGCGAAACGGGTGTCATCAGCTGTTTCCGGCCAATACCCGCCTCAATGATCGCCAGTTTCATCTGATTATCACTGTCATGCTGAGTGAGGGCCTGATTCACGTTATGAATCGGCGGCGTGCATGCGCAGCCGGTTAATCATGCAGCGACCACAGCCAGCGCAAAAATTGTTTTTTTGATCATAACGAGTCCCTTCTTTGATCTTTTTTATCAGTGAGTTAAACGTAAAAATCATCCAACACCAGCTTAACATTACGTGCATTTTTCCGGCTGGCTGGTTCAAAACCCGCGCATGATACCATCGAATGTAAAGACAGGTAAGCAGAAGTATGTATAGGTTTTGGGTGGTTATTTGAGGGATTAACGCGAGGTAAAATGCGCAGTCGCGGCGTCTGCGCAGAGGCCGATCCCGGCCGCAGAAACTCTTACTGCGGCTGGATCGGCCCGGACAGTCATTGTGTGGAGGCGGGTGCCCAGCCACCGCCCAGTGCGCGATAGAGATCGATCTGCGCCAGCAACAGATTATTTTTAACGGCCACCCGATTCAGCTGAGTTGAAAACAGGGTTCGCTGCGCATCCAGTTCATCCAGATAGGAAGCGTAGCCATTTTGATAGCGGTTGCGGGCAATGCGCAGCGCCTCGGTTACGTAAGTTTCCTGCTTTTGCAGTTCCTGAAGCTGTGCCTCACGCTGTCGGATAGCGTCCAGGGCATCATTGACTTCCGAGAAGGCGTTGCGCACCACTTTTTCATAGCCGTACAGCGCCTGATTGCGCGTTGCCATTGAGACATCAACCTGTGCCGTCAGCGCTTCACGGTTCAGCAACGGTGCCAGAATGCTGCCGCCCACGCTCCAGAGCCGGAATGGATTGTCTGCGAGCTGGTGCAGCACCGAACTCTGCAGGGTGCCGGTGGCAGTGAGGTTCAGCCCTGGCAGCAGCTTAGCGCGCGATGAGGCAAGGCTGGCATCTGCGGCCAGTAACTGACGCTGCGCCTGCACAATATCCGGGCGGCGATTAAGCAGTTCGGACGGCAGCAGCGACGGCATCTGCTGCGGTAGAATCTGGTCAAACTGCTGACGACGGGCAATGCTACGCGGGTTCATGCCCACCAGGATGCTCAGCGCATTCTCCTGCTGCGCGATCTGATGCTGCAGCTGCGGTATCTGTGCTTTCGCCGACTGATATTCAGAAGCGGCCTGCATCCACTCCAGCTTTGAGGTGTAGCCGCTCTCAAACTGACGCTGGGCCAGCTTCAGTGAATTGTTGCGGGTCGCCAGCGTCGCCTCGGTGACCCGTAGCTGTTCATCCAGCGCGCACAGGTTGAGATAACCCGATGCCACTGAGCTGGCAATGGTCAGCTCTGCAGCAGACGCGGCGGCCTGCTGCGCCGCTAAGCTTGCCTGCGACGCCGAGACGCTGTTGCTACGCGCTCCCCAGAGATCAACCTCGTAATTTGCCTGTAACAACCCCTGAAAAACATCGGTTTCATACGGCTGGCCCGTCACTGACGAGAGCGTTCGCTCACGGGTCGCCGCTACGCCGGCGCTGAGGGTCGGAAATTCATCACCCTGCGTGGCGCGCAGCTGGGCGCGATACTGATCAACCCGGGAATGCGCGGTGAGAATATCAGGATTGTTGCGCAGCGCCTGTGTGACCAGCCGGTTGAGATACGCATCATGAAACGCGCGCCACCACTCCGCTTCCGGCGCAGCAGCAGGCCCGACACTGTTGCGCCAGGCGGCGGGGATCGGCAGAGAGGACGGTGCCTTTTCAACCTGCGTGGCGCAGCCGGTCAGCGCCAGCATCAGCGCACTTACCAGTAAGCCGCGACGCATCATTGTGCGCCCTCATCGGCGGCCTGGGCTGCGGTATCGATATCGACTTCAACCGACATGCCCGGGCGCAGCTGCTGCATATCCTGCTCGTTGATACGGATCCGAACCGGAATACGCTGCGCAATTTTAACGAAGTTACCCGTGGCATTGTCAGGTGAAATAGCGCTGAACTCTGAGCCGGCTGCCGGCGAGATAAATTCCACCTGCCCGTTAAAGCGTTTGCCATCCAGTGCATCGACCCGAATCGTCACCGGCAGGCCAGGCCGGATATGGGCCAGTTGAGTCTCTTTCAGGTTCGCGATGATCCATTTGTGATTGGGCACTACCGAGGTCAGGCGCGTACCGGCCGTGACATAGGCGCCGGTTCGCACTGACAGCTGACCGAGCTGGCCATCATCAGGCGCGGTAATCCGGGTATTCGCCAGATCGATCTCCGCCAGCTCCAGCGCGGCGCGGGCGCTCTCGACATCCCCCTCCAGCGCGTCGCGATTAACGATAACGGTTTGCAGGTTCTGCTGCGCGACGGCGATCTGCGCGGCAGCCTGGCGGACCTGGGCCTGGGCCTGAGCGTTTGCTGCGCGGGCGGCGTCGCGCTCACGTACCGACAGCGATCCATCCGCCGCAAGATTCTCAACGCGTTTGAGATCAAAGCCGCTTTTCAGTGCCTGCGCTTTCGCGTTTTCCAGCGCCGCTTTATTGCTCTGGATGGTCGCTTCTGCGCTGCGCCGCTGCTGCAGATTGTTTTTCAGAGCCGCCTGCTTCATCGCCAGTTGCGCCTGCGCCTGATGCACCCGCTGACGATAGATTCGATCATCAATCGTCATCAGCAACTGCCCTTTCTTCACCGGCTGCAGATCGATGACCTTTACCGAGGTGAGATAGCCATTCACCTGCGGACTGATAAAGGTCACCTGACCGCGCACATAGGCATTCTCGGTGCTTTGTATTGCGCTGGTAAAAGGCCAAAGCTGCCAGGCATACAGGATAACCAGTACGCCAATCACTACAATACCGCTGCCAGCGGCTATCGAAAGAATACGTCGACGGTTTGCACGTTCGCGTTCTGCCGCCTGAAGCTCATCCTGCTGACTCATTGTTTCTCCGTTGATTCCTGTAACGCAGCCAGCTGTTGCTGCTCACGCAGATTAAATTGTGCCTGACGCCAGTCAAGATAACGACGCCGGGTTAAACGCCAGATGACCCACATCAGAGTCACCAGAGCCAGCGCAGCGGTTAACAGATAGGTATCGTTGTAGGCGAGCACATTAGCCTGTAGCGTGGCGACCGTCTGTAACTGGGTGGTGCTCTGCGCACCGCGCAGAACGTCGTCACCCACCAGTGAATTAAATAGCGCGTTGTACTGGCTTAGCCGTTCGGTAACGTTAGGATCGAGCAGTGAGAGTTGATCGCCCAGCAGGCTGGAGTGATATTTTTCCCGCCAGACCTGGAAAGTGCCAAGGATCGCTGAGCCGATCAGTCCACCCAGGTTCTGACTCATGCCAAACAGCACCACAAAGCTCACCAGGTTTTTTGGCTGGGTCACCACGCTACCAATGCCCATCAGCATCGCCGGTGCCATGAAAAAGGCGCTGCTGAAGCCCAGCAAAAACTGGCTGAGATACATTTCGGGGCCACGGGTCAGCGGACTGGATTGCGCATCCATCAGCGAGGCGATAATCATCACCACCAGCGAGGCGACAATCGGCCAGTTGAGATGATTGGGTTTGATGGTGAGTGCGCTGCCGGCGATGCCCACGATAACCCCGGCCATGATCGCCATTGCCAGACCGCGCATTTGATCGTTCTGCAAACCCATCTGCTGCAAAAAGCCGATCGCGCCGGTGTTCTGTTCCGCCAGTACGATACGGATCATGACCATGACAATGCCAAGCCGCACCATCATGCCGCTGCTCAGCCAGCGGGTGTTAATCAGGGGGTTACGCCGGTTATGCTCAATAACAATCGCCGCGACAATCAGCGTCAGGGCAATTGCAGTACAGATTCCCAACCACGGCGTGGTGAACCACCATTCAATGCGACCCAGCGTCAGCACGCCGCACAGCAGCGCCATGCCAGGCGCCAGCAGAACGAAGGTCAGGAAATCCATCTTTTCAAAGGTTTTAATGCGATCGCCTGGTGGCAGTTTCACCAGCAGCACCCCACCCAGCGCGATCAGTGCCAGACCGAGTTCAAACAGATAAAGGCCACGCCACTCGTTGAGCTGCAGTAATTCTGACGAAAATAAGCGGGCCAGCGGAATAGCCAGCTGAGAGACCGTCAGGCCAATCACCAGCGCTTTCAGGCGATGTTTTGCGGGCCAGGCCTGAACCTGATAGTAGATGCCCAGTGAGCTGAGCGCCGCCGCCACCATGCCATGGGCGGTGCGCACAATGATCGCCGAGCTCAGGTCGTTAGCGAATAAGTGAAAGAATGCGACCAGTACATAAAGCACCAGAAAGGCTTCAGTAAAGACACGCAGGCCAAACTGCTGTCGGAATTTTACCAGCAGCAGATTTATAGAGATGTTGCCCATCACGTAGACCGCAGGTAACCACGCAATCTCATTCGACCAGGCTCCAAAGGTGCCCTGCAGATTAACCAGGTTCGCGGTGACCAGTGCGTTGCTTAACGCGCCGGTCAGCGAAATCAGTAAGCCGATCAGGCCAAATGCCAGACGCTTTGGCATGGGATGCAGCGGCGTCGAGGGCGAACCCGGCAACATCGGTTTTTCGTGCGGTAACCACTCGCGTGCTGCGTAGGGATTTCGCTTTGCCACTGCTACATGCTTCCCATTCGGCTCAGCAGTTGTTGCAGGACGCGCTCGGTGACGGCCAGATCCCCGGGATCAATATCAGCCAGCATTTCAGTACGGAGAGCATCAGCCTCGGTTTTCACTTTGGCGAAGGCTTCATTGCCTTTATCGGTCAGCACCAGGTGACGTTTACGGCGATCTTCTGGCGGTTGTACCCGCGTCAGCAGCGACTGTTTCACCAGCCGATCCACCAGCGGCACCATACTGGCATCTTCCAGCCCCAGCAATTGCGCCAGTTCGGTCTGCGTCATGCGCTGCGGCTCACTGGCAATCAGCCCGATGGCCATCCAGCTGCTCATGCTTAAGCCGCTATCTTTAAGGTGACGATCAACCGCCAGGCGCCAGGCATGGGCGGTCAGATGCAGTAAGTGGGTAAAGGTACGCGTATGCTCAGACAAATGTTAGCAGCCTAATAGTAAGATATCTAATTGAGTGGAGGCGTTATTATACGCAAAGCGAAACGCGATTGAAAAGCGTCCGGTCTGTTAAAAATTAGTGGATCGCGTCAGAATGTCCAGAGGCCGCAATCAGGAGCCGGATAACATGAATCAGGCATCAGCAAACTGGATCGATTTGCGCCGTGACGCCGTTAGCGGTATTGAGGCATTGCGCGCCCATTTCACTGGCCACGCCTGGGTTCCCCACTGGCACGACAGCTATCTTATTGGCGTGACCGAGCAAGGTGTACAGCAGTTTCATTCGCGGCGCAAACAGCATCAAAGCCGTCCCGGCACGGTTTTTATGCTGGAGCCTGAGGAGTTGCATGATGGCGATGCTATCAACCACAGCGGCTTCACCTATCGTATGCTCTATCTTTCACCGCAACAGATTGCGCAGCAGCTTACGCCTAATCAGGCTGATGACCCCTTGCCGCGTGAACTCCGCTTTGCAACCACACTGCGCGACGACCGCCCATTGGCTTATGCTGTCTGGCACGCGTTTGATGCACTGTGGTACAACCATCCCGCGATCATCAAAGAGGCGGCGATGGATCGGATGTTCAGTCAGCTCACCTCGCACCGGCAATGGTCACTGCCCGCTCAGCCCGTCGATAAAGATGCCAGGCTGGCTTTGCAGGCGCGTGACTGGCTGATTGCCCATCATGCGGAAATCCCGGCCTGCTGCAGATGGCGCAGCAGCTGCAGGTGGATCGCTTCCGGTTATCACGCCTGTTCCAGACGCACTGGGGTTTGCCGCCTCACGCCTGGCTGGTGCAATGGCGGCTGCTGGGCATTGCCATCGTCGGCGATAAAAAAAACCTGCGTAAGCTGACGGCTAAACTGGTGTTGTTCAGCTAATTTGTTCCCGGGAAGCTGGCCACGGCTTCCCGGCTTTTTCCACCCGGTTCGCCAATCCCGCCATCTGTATAGGTTATTTGTACAACTTTTGTGTCGGAATAATCCTTATAACTCCTTGATAAGTTGTGAATGGCACATTTTGCTAAAGAATTCGATTTTACAGATAGTTATTCATTGTATAAGTTTACTGCCACGAGTTGTATGCGACTCTGTAACGAATGATGCATTTGCGTCGCCTCTGAAGGTGTCAGTGGATTTCCACCTTCAGAGGTTAATTTTTGTTTGCTCAATTTGTGGCACTGGTACCATCGCATCTGTCCATGCGGTGGTTTTTTTGATCGCTTTTGTCCTGACATCCGAACCGGAATCGGGCTGTTCTGAAGGGCTTACACATGCAATATATTATTCCCCGGACCAATCAGGAAATCGCTGATTATTTTAACCCTGCGGCCAACAAGCCAGCCAGCGAGATGGAAATGCTGGGTATCCTGATTGCAGAAATTTTGCAGTCAGGCATGCCAGTGAATAATAAAGCCATTATTTCCAAACTCATTCATCGGCTTGAACTGGAAAGTGACAGGGAAATGCTGGATAGCTACCGCCAGCTGCTCGACCTCGTGGTCCACAAGACCCCGGATGATTTTTCGCTGTAAGACTGACTCCATGGAGGGAGTTCCCCCCTTTTTCTGGCATCTTTGCCAATCGCCCGGTACTATCTGCCCCTCACCATGAGCCTGATCTTCCCGCCCCTCGCGCGGGAGCAAAACAACTAAAGAGCCTGCAGACCTTTATGACTCAAACCAATGATGTTGCCGCAACCGACGTTGTGGCGGGCGATATCAGTGTGGGGCGCGTTCTGCGTTCGCCTGCGCTGCTGACCCGCGAATGCCTTGCCGGAGTAATTACCGCGCTGGCATTAATCCCTGAAGTGATCTCCTTTTCCGTTATTGCCGGTGTAGACCCTAAAGTGAGTCTCATCGCCTCGGTCGTGCTCTGCCTGACCCTGTCGATACTCGGCGGACGCCCGGCGATGGTTACGGCGGCTGCCGGTTCTGTCGCACTGGTTATCGGACCGATGGTTCATCTGCACGGTGTTGAATATATTCTTCCCGCGGTAGTCATGGGCGGCGTGATTCAGATTCTGTTTGGCGTGGCCGGTCTGGCACGCATGATGCGCTACATCCCCCGCTCGGTGATGCTGGGATTTGTGAATGCGCTGGGCGTGCTGATTTTCTTTGCTCAGGTGCCGCACGTATGGGGCCAGTCATCACTGGTGTGGATCTTCTTTGCCGCGACCCTGGCAATCGTGCTGTTGTTACCGCGTCTGTTAAAGAGTGTTCCTTCTCCGCTGGTTGCCATTGTAGTGGTGACGGGCGTCGCGCTATTAATGGGCTATCGCATGCCGAACGTGGGCGATGAAGGACCGATGAGTCCTGGCCTGCCCGGTTTTAACAGCCTGCTGGTACCGCTTAACCTGCAGACTCTGCAGATTATCTGGCCCACCGCACTGAGTATCGCCTTTGTCGGGCTGATGGAGTCGCTGCTGACCGCCAAACTGGTCGATGACCTGACTGATACCCCTTCCAGTAAGCGCCGCGAATCCTGGGGTCTGGGTGTGGCAAATATCCTTGCGGGATTTTATGGCGGTATCGCCGGATGCGCGATGATAGGTCAGACTATCGTCAACGTTGAGCTGGGCCGTGCGCGCAGCCGCGTTTCAACCGTGGCCGCGGGTCTGGTGCTGCTGCTGCTGGTGACCGGACTGAGCCGGATAATGGCGCAAATTCCGATGGTAGTATTGGCCGGTATCATGATGGTGGTGGCAGTGAAAACCGTTAACTGGCATAGCCTGCAGCCCAATACACTGAAACGTATGCCGTGGTCAGAGACGCTGATTATGGTGCTGACAGTGGCGGTAACGGTCTGGACAGGAAATCTGGCACTGGGCGTGCTCGCTGGAGTAATCCTGGCGATGCTGCTGTTTGCCCGCCGTATTGCACATGTCATTCATGCTGAACGTCAGCTGAGTGAAGATGGTGAGTCAGTACGCTATGAGGTACGTGGTCCGCTGTTCTTTGCCAGCAGCAACGATCTGTTTGAGCATTTTGATTATGCGCATGACCCGAAAAAAGTGACGATTGACTTAACGCACGCGCAGATCTGGGATGCATCCAGCGTCGCAGCGCTGGATGGTATTGAATATCGCTATCAGCGTTATGGTGCAGAAGTGACGATTGAAGGGCTGGATCCGCGCAGCACTGATTTCCATCAGCGCCTTACCGGTAATTTCGGATAAATAGCTCCATTCTGCTGCCTCTCCGGCAGCAGACTTTACTCTGCCTGTTGCCGCCGCGCCCGATAGCGGCCAACCATAGTAATCAGCGCCTGATAGATTAAACCAGCATAAAGACTTGTCAGAATCGCCAGGCCTGGCTCTTTACCCTGCTGATGCCATGACATAAACCACATGAATACGCCCCACAGTACAGAGAACACCAGCCATCCGCGGACGAACTTCATAATGCCATTCATAACGACTCCTCTTAAATAATGAACCACCTTAACCTGCTTCGGCCCAAAAAGCATCGCCCGTTTATTCGGGTTGAGAGACGTCTCATATAATCGCCACAAATTCTCTCTCTGGCTCGGACATGTTACCTCGTCCAGGTAATTTTACGGCGATTCTCTATACTCTACGTTCCGCTTACCTGATCAGGGAATTACGATGAAACGTATTGCTTACCTGTTATCGATGCTGGCTATACTTGCGACACTCACTGCCTGTGCACCACCACCGCCGGGCAGAGATGCACCACCGCCACCACCGCCAGGCAAAGAGGCCCCACCATCCCCTCCGGGCGGGCAGCAGCCGGTTGGCGCACCAGGCGGTGTTGGCCCGGCAGGACAACCGCAGGGATAGTCTGTTTCAGCCAGTCTGCGTTGCAGGCTGGCTAATGCCGAAAGGCGCAGCCGCAGGCTGACATTTCTCCTGGCGCAATTTTGCCAAAATGGGAGTGGCGCCGCGCTAATTGCCCCTGCACTTGACTGCTGACTGCGTGCTGCCCCAACCAGCGATCTAACGCGTTGCCCATAATTTGCCTGATATCAGGTGACCAGCTGGTAAGATGCCAGGTAGAGCTTCGGGCTTCCTCACTGTCTCCAAATCCCGCCACCGCAATGTGGGCACCCTGACCAAAATCGCGGATTGCCTGTATCGCACCAAAGGCCATCAGATCGCTTTCACAGAAGAGTGCCTGAATACGATCGGCGGCACGGGTCTTTTTCAAATAATCCATCATTGCCTGATACGCGCCGCCACGGTCATCTGCCTCTGAAGTCAGCACAGCATTCAGCACCCTGCCCGCCGCCTGTAGTGCCGTGCTATAGCCCTGCTTTTGCGCACTTTCAACAGGCTGGCTTTGCATAAAGCCAAACCGCTGATGCCCTTCCGCGAGCAGTAATTCCGATGTTACTTCCCCTGCCCGCCGCGCATCCGCTTGCAGTTCAGGCTCCGCGTCAATCTCAAGCACCGGCAAATTGCAGGTATCTGTAATGCGGTTGCCGGGTAGCAGTATCAACCCCCGCGTCGCAAGCGGTTTCGCCTGCCGGATGAGTGCTGTCAGAGCTTCTTCGCTATCGGCACTCAACAGCACGGTGATAGCACCGCGAACATTAAGTTGCCGCGTTACCTCGTCCAGCATTTTCTGTTGATACGGATTGAGCAACTGGCTGGCGACAATACCAATAACCGGCGGTAAAGCCGAAAGGGGTGAGTCATGTTTGAAAGGTCTGGTCATTGACGTTAACGTCTCTGCAACGGCAAATAATACCCACCACTTTACGATAAACCAACCTGTTTCAACAGGTTATGAAGTTCGACTCAGGCCGCAAAAATGAATGAAATCAGATGTAATCAGGTTTGAATTGGCAAAGCAGTGACACGGATAATGAACGGTTATTCAGCACTGAGACGTGATGCCAGTTGAAAAGCATAAGGATGTGAGGTGCCAGCCATGCCAGATTCCGGGCACAAAAAAACCGCCTCTAGGGGGCGGCTTGACGACACTGCTTATCATTGATTTTATTGGTAAAGCGATATGGTGCCCGGGGCGGGACTTGAACCCGCACAGCCTTACAGCCGAGGGATTTTAAATCCCTTGTGTCTACCGATTTCACCACCCGGGCTGGGTGTAACTGGAGGCGCGTCCCGGAGTCGAACCGAGGTACACGGATTTGCAATCCGCTGCATAGCCACTCTGCCAACGCGCCTTAAACTATGATGCCGCCAGGCTAACCTGACATGCGAATCTGGAGCGGGAAACGAGACTCGAACTCGCGACCCCGACCTTGGCAAGGTCGTGCTCTACCAACTGAGCTATTCCCGCAATTTTCAGCAATCTTATCGAACCTGCTGATTTTGTTTATCTTCTGGCAGCCTGGCTGCCGTTCGATGCGATGCATTCTACTTAGATGACGCAATGAGTCAATAAAATTATCCTCACAGACCATCCGTTTGCTGCTTTTTAAATCGTATCGATCACGGTTCGAGCAAATCACCGCGCGCCGCGCTTAAATACTGGAACATCGACCAGAAAGTCAGCACTGCAGCAATGTATAACGCCACCACGCCAATCGCTACAACGGTGGCATCTGGGCGCCACAGCAGTGCGAAGAGAGACAACATTTGCGCAGTCGTTTTGACTTTACCAATCCAGGAGACAGAAACACTACTGCGCTTGCCAATCTCCGCCATCCATTCACGCAGCGCAGAGATAATGATCTCGCGGGCAATCATGGTTGCCGCTGGCAGAGTAATCCACCATGCGTGAAAATGTTCTGCCACCAGCACCAGCGCTATCGCGACCAGCACTTTATCAGCAACCGGATCGAGGAATGCGCCAAAGCGCGTCGTCTGCTTCCAGCGGCGCGCCAGAAAGCCATCAAACCAGTCGGTAACAGCAGCAAAAATAAAGATCAGTGCAGTAGCCAGCGGCGCCCAAATGAACGGCAGATAGAAAGCCAGCACAAAGAACGGGATGAGCACGACTCGAAACAGGGTGAGACACGTCGGGATGTTTAATTGCATATGCCGGTAACTGTCTGGATATAGGTAGAATTTAACCTATGTTCCTACATTGCCCCCCCCGTTTCAATGTTAGTGTTTCAAGGAATAGTATATTTTTTCTGCCAGCGCATGCGAGATGCCTGGTACATTTGCGATCTCTTCCACCGAGGCATTCATTAACGGTTGCAGGCCTCCCATGTACTTAAGCAGTTGCTGACGTCGTTTCGGCCCGACGCCTTCGATGCTTTCCAGTGCACTGGTGTTCTTCACTTTGGCCCGTTTTTTTCGGTGACCTGAAATTGCATGATTGTGAGCGTCATCACGAATGTGTTGAATCACATGCAGTGCAGGTGCATCAGGTGGCATCGAAACGCCCTCCCCTTCAGCCTCAAAGAACAGCGTTTCCAGACCGGCTTTACGGTCGCTGCCTTTAGCAACGCCGAGTAAAATGGGCTGGTTTTTATCCCAGGGCACATCCAGCTCGGCAAAGACCTGTATCGCCTGTGACAGCTGACCTTTACCGCCATCAATCAAAATCACGTCGGGGATCTTATCTTCTTCAATCGCTTTGCCATACCGGCGTCGCAACACCTGGTTCATGGCGGCGTAGTCATCTCCCGGCGTAATGCCGGTAATGTTGTAGCGACGATAGTCGGCACGCAGCGGACCATTCTGGTCAAACACCACGCAGGAGGCGATGGTCTGCTCACCCATGGTGTGACTGATATCAAAACACTCCATGCGTGTGATCTTGTCGAGCTCAAGAAACTCTGCCAGCGCATTCAGCCGCTGGTGGATGGTAGAGTGCTGAGACAGACGCGTGGTTAACGCTGTCGCGGCGTTGGTGCGCGCCAGCTTGAGATAGCGGGCGCGATCGCCGCGTGGCTTGCTTTGAATGTTAACCCGACGTCCCGCTAGTTCACTTAGGGACTCTGCCAGCAACTCGCGCTCTGGCAAGGTAAAGTCCAGCAGGATGTCGCCAGGCAGCGTACGTGCTTCACTGCCCTGCAGGTAGAACTGCCCGACGAAGGTCTGCACGACTTCGGCCAAATCAGTGTCCACAGGCACCTTCGGGAAGTAGCTGCGGCTGCCCAGCACTTTGCCCTGACGAATGAACAGCACGTGAAGACAGGCCATGCCCGCCTCATAAGCCACACCCATCACATCCAGGTCATCGCCCTGATTGGAGACAAACTGTTTTTCGGTGATGCGCCGCACGGCCTGAATCTGATCGCGCAGCCGGGCCGCTTCTTCGAAACGCAGGCCAATGCTCGCCTCTTCCATATGTTTAACCAGCTGGTTAAGCACCTGATCATCTTTACCGGCCAGGAACAGGCGCACATAGTCGGTCTGCTGCGCATACTCTTCCTCACTGACCAGCCCGGCAACACAGGGGCCGAGACAGCGACCAATCTGATATTGCAGACAGGGCCGGGAGCGATTGCGGTATACGCTATTTTCGCACTGGCGAATGGGGAAAACTTTTTGCAACAGTCCCAGCGTTTCACGCACCGCATAGCCGTTCGGGAACGGGCCAAAATATTCGCCTTTGGCATGCTTTGCCCCACGGTGCATCGCCAGTCGCGGATGAGTATCGCTGCTGAGAAAGATGTAGGGATACGATTTATCGTCGCGCAGCAGAACGTTATAGCGCGGCTGGTAGAGCTTGATGTAGTTATGTTCAAGCAGCAGCGCTTCGGTTTCGGTGTGGGTGACGGTGACATCGATGTGCTGGATATTGCTGACCAGCGCTTCGGTTTTTCGGCTGCCGACCTGAACGCGGAAGTAACTGGTCAGACGCTTCTTCAGGTCTTTGGCTTTGCCTACATAGATGACGGTGCCTGAGGCGTCATACATGCGGTAAACACCGGGCTTGCTGGTTACCGTACTCAAAAAGGCTTTGGAATCAAAAACGTCATTCACTACTGATTAACGGCTCCGCATTATAGAGGCCATGTCGAATGGCCAGATGCGTTAACTCTACATCGCCACTGATATTCAGCTTACTGAACATCCGATAGCGGTAACTGTTAACGGTTTTAGGACTGAGATTTAACTGCTCTGAAATTTCCGTCACCTTTTGTCCCCGGGTGATCATCAGCATAATCTGCAATTCCCTTTCCGACAAACAGCTAAAGGGGGATTCCGCTTTTTGCGGCTCAATCTGACTTAGGGCCATCTGCTGAGCGATATCTGATGCGATATATCGCTGTCCGGCATTCACCGAGCGAATTGCATTGACCACTTCCTGGGGTGCTGCCCCTTTACTGAGGTAGCCTGCTGCCCCCGCCTGCATAACTTTAGCAGGCAGCGGACTTTCCGTATGAATAGTCAGCATAATGATTTTGATATCGGGATTGTAACGCACGATTTTGCGCGTCGCCTCCAGTCCGCCGATGCCAGGCATGTTCATGTCCATCAGGATCACATCAACCTGGTTAGCACGGCACCACTTAGCCGCATCCTCACCACAGTTGGCCTCTCCGACCACGGCCAGACCTTTAACATCCTCCAGGATGCGACGGATGCCGGTACGGACAAGTTCATGGTCATCAACAAGAAGCACACTGATCAACGGGGAAACTCCAGAGGCTGAAAAAGAGGAAGCGACTAACGATTTCAAGCGATAATCATACCCGCTTTTACCTCAAAAGCACATCAACAAAGTAAAACAGTCCTGGCTTAGCCTGTTCACTTTTAGCCTGGCCCAGCCTGAGTTCTCAGACATTTCCTGAAACAGAAAGCACCGTCAAACAATCCTTAAAGTCTCACTATTTCATGACATTAACAACTGGTACTACGGTTACCCGGCGCTGCAGTGACAGGTAATATCAGGTGGAAGGCTCTCGTTGATTACTTTCTGCGATTGATTAGTTGCACTGGACAAACCTGCTGTTTCAGACGAAACGAACCGGCTGCATCAGCAACATACTGACGCTGTGATATACTCACGCACTGCTGTTCGGACAGATTGCCGACACGTTGTCATTCACCAAGGAGATACACATGAGCGATGAAGATTTTGCAACTTCGCAGGAAGCCCGGAAATTAGCGGATGAAATCGCGGGGCTGAAGATGATGATCACCCTGATCCTGAAAGGTATGGGCCAGGCTGATGCTGGAAAAGTGATTATCAACATGGAACGCTATGTACAGACGCTGGGCGACAAGCCTCAGGCGGAAGTGTTCAGCAACACCATTAAGCAGATTAAAACTGCCTACCGTCAGTAATTCTTTTGCCCCCAGTGGCGGGGGCATATACGCTAACTGTGCGCCTGCCAGTTAACGGAAACGCCCAGCGTTGGCAGTACCTCTTCCGGACTAAAACGCCTTGTTCCCCGATACTTCTCTGCCAGCGCTGGCTGTTCCACCGGAATCCTGATCGCAAACAGATTATCTTCTGACAGAATAAGTCCCGGCGTAAGCGGTTCATACACCACCCCATGCTGTTCAAACATCTTTTCCAGCATCGGCGTTGCCGAACTAATGATGTACTCCATGCCATTGAGTTCTGCCATCTGCACCGCGTGCCAGAGAATATTCAGCGGCAGTTCGGCGTCGACCTCCAGCCGGGCCGAGAAGCGCGACATTTCCCACACTCTCTCATGGCTGAAAGGCAGCACAATGCCTTCGCTCTGCTCAGGTTCAAACCAGGGCATCAGACGTGCACAGCCGCTGATTCCTTCACGCGCATTCCATGCGATCAACCAGGTCACATCTGAACGATCATAGCGATCATATTCCTGTCCTGGCGTACTCAGACGGGGCGGTATTGACCACCCTTCGCCGCGCGCAAAGACGCTGTAACGGTAGCTGCCGAGTTCGGCAAGCAACGAGGATGGCATATCCTTTAATTGCGTTTGCACTATTTTCATCATGCGCCTCTGACATCCCCATTTTTACAATGATTTCTTTGCGCCAGCCTGACACAGTCCCGGCGCAGGGTAGACAACAGACCTGTACAAAGGAACTGCCAAATGTAGCAGTTGTTTTATGTTCAAATCAGTCCGATTGCTGCTGCGTAGCAGGCAATCTGCGTTTTATTGGAAACATTGAAACGCTTTTGCATATTTTTTTGGTGAAAATTAACGGTATGTTCAGAGATGGATAAAATAAGAGAAATTTCGACCGCCGTTTTTCCTTCACCCGTCCATTTCAGAATTTCCAGCTCACGCTGACTAAACTCTTTTTTCAGTACCATCATTGCATCATCGCTAAAGCGTTCCAGCGTATCCAGGCTTAGTTCCGCTAAAAGGTGCAGTTTTACTTCAAGCTCTTCGTGGCAGAGCTTGAGAGGAATGGGCTGTTGCGATGATATAGATAATATACCAAGCGCGCGATTTGGTGCCATTGCAGAGCAAGAAAATCCGCTCTGCAGCCCATACTCTCTTGCCTCACGCCACAGATTGCCGGCACCAGCGAACATTTCTTCTGTCCACATCAACCCTCTTCCCGGTCGCTGACACAGCGAGAGTACCGGATCGACAGCGTAATAATTCTGCTTCTCATAACGTTTAACCCATAATTTGGGATAGGTGCTATGCAGATGAATACGCGGCCGGCTAAAGGGCACCGGATGCTGAATCAAAAAAGCGAAATAATCGAAACCTAATGACTCAGTAAATTGTTGCAATAATGGCTTCAAATCAGAACATGCCATTAATGCCTGAAATTGTTGTTTCACCTCACTTCGCCAGGCGAAATAATTTTCAGTACTCATAATGCCTCAACGTTAATTTCACTCGCTCTTGCGGAAATATTCATTCGGATTCATCGGATAAATTAAATTAGCATAAGTCATTTAATTCATCGTCAGGGATGAACCCGTCGCCCTGCGGGGCCAATTAACCTTTCACCTTGTGAGCGGAGTGAAAAAGCTTGCTGGCAATGGTAATGTGAGGTCGATCACAGCAATTTCTATCACCCCATGAGAATAAGATTTTTCTGATAGGATTTCAATCCCCGTTGTCGGGCATCACTTTATCATTTGCCAGTAATTTCAGATAAAGATATTCAATAACGCGTCACATCGCTGAGTAAATAACGAGTAAACAATGTGTTAAATAGCGATTATAAGCGAGACGGTAGGCCTGGTTGACTGACATATTTTTCATCAGGAAATAAGCGCGGCTTAGTTATTGTCGCCTTAAGTCCAGGCACTGGCAGCCAGTTATGTGGCTGTTTTACTCATCTTCACGACAGATTCCCGGCTTCCGGCAGGTATTCAGCAGGTCATGATGGCACATCTACCTTCATTTTTTGCCTCTCTTCGTCAGGCCTGGCCATGCGCTGTTAATAAGAACATTCTGCTCATGCATTGCATGGCGGTATTCTCTTCTGAACCCTTCCCATCACGGCAGGACTTTTCTGTTTATCTGCCCTCACTAAGCCCTGGCCGGGAAAATCAGCTTCACTCCTCTCCCGGTGTCAATAATGCTATAGCACAAAACACTATTTATAGCATCTGTACATCAATTACTGATTCTCATTTAATCAATTAAATCAATTTATCGATAGCCATAAACCGGAACCACATAAAATAGATTTACGGAATAAAAATCGCCCATCACGCTTAAGACAAATTCATATTAATACGATTATTCTTACAAGTAAGATCGTGAAAAAATTTCATTATAACGTGGAGCCTGTTAGCACCATCGATGCTGAAAAATCGCGCAATCCATTAATCCCGCAGGCGTAGATTTATTTTAAATAATGGACCTGAAAAAGGCGCTTTTTCGGCACCCTAATCTGTCGTCAGGCTAAATCCCGTGTGATTCGGGTTCTGCGATGAAAACTGGGTGGGTTTTGCAAACGCTGTCAGAACATTTCTTAACCAAACACGGTATTAATCCTGTCTGATGATTTATCGGCAGTACCCTGCTCCTCGCATACCCAGATGAAAATGTGAGGCATGTGCAGCATTGTAATCCGGGCCGAGCGCATTGCCGAACACCTCACAGCCGCCACGCCACAACGTACGTAACATCGCCGCCTTTTCTTCTGGCTGTTGCCAGTGACGACTGACCTCAAGCCGCTGACCATCAGCCAGCTGAAAGCCTGTGACATCCCACGCATCGGCGGTGGCATGCTCGCTAAGCCGCCCTTGTGTGCGGTGATAGATGTTACGACAGGCATAGCTGCCGACATGCGTAATTCGTACCAGCGGACTGTGCATATCCCTGGCGGTCTGTTCACGACTGTGAAGCGCATACATCGTACTGGCGACCGCCATAGGACAGCTGGCGAGAAAACTGCTACTGAGGCTGATCGGACCGAATTTCTGGATCCTCAGCGGATGAGTAAGCGGGCATTTACCTGTTACGGCCGGACGCTCGCTGAAGCTGACCCAGCCCGCCTGTTGAGCACCGCGCATCACCGCCAGACACGCCTCAGGATTGCTGGCCAGCCTTTTCATTTTGATCTGCGTCATCCAGCCCGGCGGGTCGGTGACAGAGAGCGGTGTAAACGGATTGAACTGCGGCGGCAGATGCTGCTTAAGCCAGGGTAAGCTGCCCCACCCCAGCGCGATTAACAGCAGAAACAGGATAAGCGTACGCATAGTCCCCTGTGCAGCATGATGATAAGCAAAAAAAAAGTGTAGGGGCAAAAAACCCTTTACGCCGTCTGCCTGACATTACGTGATGAATCATTACTCAGACTGACGCAGTAATAACCAGAATGACCCGCTGCCACCGTCATTGCGCCTGACCGGTATCACATCAGGTAAAAAATTGTTACCGGCTTTGGGGTGACTTCCTCTATCTTATCCGACTTGCCCTCAGGCAGATGCCTTAACTAACAGCCAGCAGAGCTGACACAACATCAAGACAGGAAAGACAATTCTATGGTTGATCAATCTAAAGAAACCGCACGCACCCAGGATGCGCCTGATAAATTACAGCGCAACCTGCACAACCGTCACATCCAGCTAATCGCCATCGGTGGCGCTATCGGCACCGGCCTGTTTATGGGTTCCGGTAAAACCATCAGTCTGGCCGGTCCCTCGATCATTTTTGTCTACATGATTATCGGCTTTATGCTGTTCTTTGTGATGCGCGCCATGGGGGAGTTGCTGCTCTCCAACCTTGAGTACAAATCTTTTAGCGATTTTGCGGCTGACCTGCTTGGTCCGTGGGCGGGATATTTTACTGGCTGGACTTACTGGTTTTGTTGGGTGGTGACAGGCATCGCTGACGTGGTGGCCATCAGCGCCTATTTCCAGCTCTGGTTTCCGGGCTTCTCAATCTGGATGAGCGCTCTGCTCTGCGTAGTGGTTTTTCTGGCGCTGAACATTGCCACCGTCAAGCTGTTTGGCGAAATGGAGTTCTGGTTCGCAATCATTAAAATCGTCGCCATTGTGGCGCTGATTGTGACCGGGATTGTGCTGGTGTCTGTTCACTATCCTTCACCGGGTGGCGGCACGGCGGCACTGAGCAACATCTGGGATCACGGCGGGATGTTCCCGAAAGGTCTCAGCGGCTTCTTTGCCGGATTCCAGATTGCGGTGTTTGCCTTTGTCGGTATTGAACTGGTGGGCACGGCAGCAGCTGAAACCCACGATCCGCATAAAGTCTTACCGCGTGCTATCAATGCGATTCCACTCAGGGTGATCATGTTCTACGTGCTGGCGCTGATGGTCATTATGGCGGTAACGCCGTGGACCCAGGTCATGGCCGATCGCAGTCCGTTTGTTGAGATGTTCGTCCTGATTGGTCTGCCTGCTGCAGCGAGTATCGTCAACTTTGTGGTGCTGACCTCTGCCGCCTCTTCAGCCAACAGCGGTATCTTCTCCACCAGCCGTATGCTCTATGGCCTGTCGCAGCAGGGTGTCGCCAGTCGCGCGTTTGGCCGGCTTTCCGCCCGTGCGGTCCCTACCACGGGTCTGTTTTTCTCCTGCCTCTGCCTGCTGATTGGCGTAGCGTTGATCTATTTGATCCCGGATGTCATGAAGGTCTTTACGCTGGTGACGACCGTCTCCGCCATCCTGTTTATGTTCGTCTGGACCATCATTCTGTGCAGCTACCTGGCCTACCGTAAAAAGCATCCGCAGCGCCATGCGGAGTCGGCCTTTAAGATGCCGCTCGGCAAATTCATGTGCTGGGTTTGCATGGCCTTCTTCGCCTTTGTGCTGGTGCTGCTGACGCTACAGGAAGATACGCGCCAGGCGCTGATGGTTACGCCACTCTGGTTTGCCCTGCTGGGTGTGGGCTGGATGCTGCGTAATCGTCGCAGCCGCTAATCGGTAACAGCATGGAAAAAGCCCGGTCATCTGACCGGGCTTTTTTACAGGCGCTCGCCCAGTGACGAGAAAATGGCGGATAAAGAGGGGCGTTCATAAGGTAAACGCTGTGGCCGTGCATCGGGATGCTGAGGCGAGCCCAGACCAAAGGTGAACGTATAGCTATCGCCTTCGCCCATACGAAGGTCGGCAATTGTCGTCTCTCCATCCTGCTCACGCAGGGCGTAAAAACCGTGGCTGAACCAGGCGACACGTTCTGCATACCAGCTGCCCCGAAAAGCGTCAAACAGCTCAGGCTGCCGCGGATACCATGTCACCTGCAGGGGACGCGACGGCGAGAGCAGTGACCAGTAAGCTTCGCCGTAGCGTTCCGGCGTCATAATCACGCTGCGCCAGACCAGCGTATTAAACGCAGTGGGCGTTACCAGCACGTGATTAGCCGCAATCCCCTGTGTCGTCAGCGACGCCCGAATTTGCCAGCCTGCCACGCCCTGAATCACCACGCTCCAGACCAGATACAGTGTACTCAGCGTCAGTCCGACACGGTTACCGCGGGTGCCTTTGTCACCGCGACGCCAGAGCGCAACGCCCAGCCCTGTCAGCAGTGGAAATGTATAAAGGGGATCAACGATATAAATACTGCCGATGGCATAGGGATAATCGGTGAGTGGCAGACCAAGCTGGGTACCATAAACCGTCATCAAATCAAGCAGCGGATGGGTAATCAGAGCCAGCCAGATCGCAGGCCACCATGCCAGCCACTTCACCCGCTGACGACACAGTGCTGCTACGAGCCAGGCAATCAGTGGCGATGCCAGCGTAAGCCAGAGCAACGCATGCGTTTCTGTGCGATGCAGCGTCATGTTGCGTATCGCATCGCCGTGGTCAATAAACACATCCAGATCGGGTAAGGTGCCGCAGACACCGCCCACCAGCGCGGCCTGCCAGATCGGCGCCCGTCGTCCCATCACGGCAACACTGACTGAGGCACCCAGTACGAACTGCGAAACAGAATCCATTAATTCACTCCGTTACCGAACGATGAATGTGGCCCGATTTAGCGTACGCGAATCCCTTCAATGATCATGCGCTGAACATTATCAACAGCCTGGTCGAAAAACGCCGGATCGCTGAGTGTCTGACCGGTGACAGCCTCAACCTGGGTAGCAAAATCGGCGTAATGCTGTGTGGTGGCCCATAGCATAAAGATCAGATGCTGCGGCTGAACGCCTGCCAGCCGTCCCTCATCAATCCAGCGTTCAATAATGGCCGCCTTGTCATCCACCAGTTGCTTGAGATCGCCCGCCAGCTCACCTTTCAGCAGCGGTGCGCCCTGCAGCATCTCCAGACAGAACAGCCGCGAAGCCTGAGGATGATCGCGCGACACTTCCAGCTTCAGCCGGATGTAGCGCCGAATAGCGACGAGCGGATCCTGATCGTGGGCCAGGGCACGCAACGGCGCCAGCCAGACATCCAGAATCTGCTTAAGCACCGCCACATAAAGCACTTCTTTTGAGGGAAAATAGTAGAGCAGATTGGTTTTAGAGACATCGGCCAGCTCAGCCACCTTATCAAGGCTGGTGCCGTGAATGCCAAACTGTGAAAAGAATGTTAACGCCGCTTCCAGTATAGCGGCCCGCTTCGCTGCAACCGCACGCGATCGACGCGTTGGTTTTTTTTCATCGGTATTCACAGGTTTACCTCATCCATCTGGTGTCAGCGCATCATAGCAAAGGGATTCATTGCTGCCCAATCCACGACCTGCACCTTTTTTGCCCAGGTTGCATGTAAAACGTGCAGCGAATTTTGACCAGATGGTCCGAAATGGACCAGTGACTCCACTTACCTCTTTCGGGTTAAATTTAACTCATTGTTATTTAAAACAATAAAAAATGTGGCACACAGTTTGCAGAATTGTGACTGAGCGCAGCCCACAAGGACGTAGCAGGATGCAGTGCAGCGCGTGAAATACCTTTCCCCCATCGCAACGAGGTTTCACATGAAGATAGGCGTCTTTATTCCGATTGGTAACAATGGCTGGCTGATTTCATCCAATGCGCCGCAGTACATGCCAACGTTTGAACTGAACAAAGCCATTGTGCTGAAAGCAGAGCATTACCATTTCGACTTTGCGCTCTCGATGATCAAACTGCGCGGCTTTGGCGGTAAAACAGAATTCTGGGATCATAACCTGGAGTCATTCACGCTGATGGCAGGCCTGGCTGCTGTCACGTCACGTATTGAGATCTATGCCACTGCGGCCACCCTGACGCTGCCTCCGGCCATTGTGGCGCGCATGGCGTCCACCATTGATTCCATTTCAGGCGGTCGTTTCGGTGTCAACCTGGTAACCGGCTGGCAGAAACCAGAATATGAACAAATGGGAATGTGGCCTGGCGATGAGTACTTCGGCAGCCGTTATTCTTATCTGACCGAGTACGTTACCGTGCTGCGTGACCTGTGGGGCACCGGAAAATCGGACTTTAAAGGTGAGTTCTTCACCATGAACGACTGCCGCGTCAGTCCGCAGCCACAGCGCCCGATGAAAGTTATCTGCGCCGGACAGAGCGATGCCGGCATGGCCTTCTCTGCTCAGCACGCCGATTACAACTTCTGCTTCGGCAAAGGTGTGAACACCCCTTCTGCATTCAGCTCGACCTCGATTCGCATGAAGCAGGCCGCTGAAAAAGCGGGTCGCGATGTCGGCTCCTATGTACTGTTTATGATCATTGCTGCCGAAACAGACGAAGAAGCGCGGGCTAAGTGGGAACACTACAAAGCGGGAGCGGATGAAGAGGCGCTTTCATGGCTTACCACCCAGAGTCAGCAGGACACCAAATCGGGCAGTGACACCAATGTACGTCAGATGGCGGATCCGACCTCAGCGGTCAATATCAATATGGGCACCCTGGTCGGTTCATACGCAAACGTAGCGCGGATGCTGGATGAAGTGGCGCAGGTAGAAGGCACGCACGGCGTGCTGCTGACCTTTGATGATTTCCTGGAAGGTATCGAAAACTTCGGTCAGCACATTCAGCCACTGATGACCTGTCGCAGCGCCCTGCTTGATGCACAGCAGGAGGTGGCATGATGAGTACCGTTTATTGCGCCCATACTCAGGCGCTTCATCAGGTCGAACTGCCTGCCCGTCCAGAGCCGATCGCCTTTCCGCCAGGTCAGACAGCACTGATTGTCGTAGATATGCAGAATGCCTACGCCACTGAAGGAGGCTACCTCGATCTGGCCGGATTCGATGTGTCTGCCACGAAACCGGTGATTGCGAAAATTCATCAGGCGGTGACCGCGGCCCGTGCCGCTGGCGTTCAAATCATCTGGTTCCAGAACGGCTGGGACAGTGACTATGTTGAAGCGGGTGATGCCGGTTCCCCTAACTTCCACAAATCGAATGCGCTAAAAACCATGCGCAAACGGCCTGAACTGCAGGGCACGCTGCTGTCGAAGGGCGGCTGGGATTACGCGCTGGTGGATGAACTGGTGCCGCAGCCGGGTGACATTGTGCTGCCAAAATCGCGCTACAGCGGTTTCTATAACACCTCACTGGACAGCACGCTGCGCAGTCGCGGGATCCGGCATCTGATTTTCACCGGCATCGCCACCAACGTCTGTGTCGAATCGACACTACGCGACGGCTTCTTCCTGGAATATTTCGGTGTGGTGCTGGAAGACGCCACCTACCAGGCGGGTCCGCCCTTTGCACAGCAGGCGGCCCTGTTCAATATCGAAACCTTTTTTGGCTGGGTATCGGATGTCGATACCTTCTGCGAAAGCCTGAATACCCGCTAATCCACTAAAAGGACGTCACTATGCCGAAAAGTATCATTGTTCCGCCAGGCACCACCACACCTATCGCCCCGTTTGTCCCCGGCACGCTGGCGGATGGCGTGGTCTATGTCTCAGGTACGTTGCCGTTTGATGGTGACAACAATGTCGTCCATGTGGGTGACGCCGCCGCGCAGACCCGCCACGTGCTGGACACGATTAAAAAGGTGATTGAGACCGCCGGTGGCAGCATGGCTGATGTGACTTTTAACTCGATCTTCATCACCGACTGGTCGAATTACGCCGCGGTGAATGAGGTTTACGCCGAATACTTCCCGGGTGAAAAACCGGCACGTTTCTGCATTCAGTGCGGACTGGTCAAGCCTGACGCGCTGATTGAAATCGCCAGCGTGGCGCACATCGGCAAACCGGAGGTCTGATGCAGCTGGATTTTCTGGGTCTGCAAAACCCTGAGGCACCGACGCTGGTGCTCTCTTCGGGTCTGGGCGGGGTGGCGGGTTTCTGGCAGCCACAGCTGGCGGCACTGACCGCACGCTATCGGGTCGTGCTCTATGACCAGCGCGGGACCGGTCGCAGCGCGGAGAGTTTACCGGAAGGTTACAGCATGGCGATGATGGCCGCAGAGCTGGCCGAGGCGCTGGCGCAGCACGGCATCCTGCGCTTCAGCCTGATCGGTCACGCGCTGGGCGGTCTGGTGGGGATGCAGCTGGCGCTGGATTATCCGGATCGGATTGAAAGGATCGTGGTAATTAACGGCTGGCTGACACTGCATCCGCATACCCGCCGCTGCTTCCAGGTACGGCAGGATCTGCTGCTCAATGTCGGCGTCGAGGCTTTTGTTCGTGCTCAGCCGCTGTTTCTCTATCCTGCGGAGTGGATGGCAGAGCATCAGACGCGGCTGGAGCAGGAGGATAGCCATCACATCACCCATTTTCAGGGGATGGAAAACCTGATGCGTCGGCTGCACGCCCTGATGAGCGCCGATTTCAGCGTACGGGCCGCCGCCATTCCGCAGCCGGTGCTGGTGATTGCCAGCCAGGACGATCTGCTGGTGCCGTGGAGCTGCTCAACCGAGCTGGCCGCGACGCTGCCGAATGCCACTGAACAGATGATGGCCTGGGGCGGCCACGCCATGAGCGTCACCGACCCTGAAAAATTTAATGCCCTGCTGCTGCAGTGGCTGGATCAGACTGATGACGTGCAGCCGCTGCAGCGCGTCGCAGGATAACCCTTTCGCGGAGAACACTATGAGCCTGGAAACCCTTACCCCAGCCGTTGAGAAAACTGAGTTTCGTAATGCGATGTCGCGGCTGGGTGCTGCGGTCAACATCATTACCACTGAAGGACCGGCTGGCCGCGCAGGCTTTACCGCTTCTGCTGTGTGCAGCGTCACTGATTCGCCACCGACGCTGCTGGTCTGCCTGAATCGCTCTGCCTCGGTTTACTCTGTATTCCGCGAAAACATGCAGCTCTGCGTCAACACGCTGGCTGCAGGACACGAAACGCTTTCCAATCTTTTCGGCGGAAAAACGCCAATGGCTGATCGTTTCATTGCGGCTGAGTGGTCAACGGCCGTGACCGGATCGCCGGTACTGAGCGGCGCGGTGGCCTCCTTTGACTGTCGTATCACGCAGATTGTCAGCGTCGGTACGCATGACACGCTGTTCTGTGAAGTCGTGGGCCTGGTTCGTAACGATGATACCCACGGCCTGGCATGGTTTGACCGGGGATATCATCCCCTGATGCGGCAGGATGCCTGTTAACACTTCCCTGTAACCCACCGGCATTCATCACGCTCTGGAGTAGACGATGGCACGATCCTGGTTTCCGCAATGGCAAAAGAAGTCGGCACTAACAGAAAACGGTATTATCGCCCCGGATGAGACACTCCCTCTGGGACAAACGCTGGTGCTGGGTTTACAGCATGCGGTGGCGATGTTTGGCGCAACGGTGCTGATGCCGCTGCTGATGGGGCTGGATCCCAATCTGGCGATTCTGGTCTCGGGTATTGGCACGCTGCTGTTCTTCTTTATTACCGGCGGTCGGGTACCCAGTTATCTTGGGTCAAGCGCCGCCTTTGTTGGCGTGGTGATTGCGGTAACCGGCTTCAGTGGTCAGGGACTGAATCCAAATCTCAGCGTGGCGCTGGGCGGTGTCATCGCCTGTGGCGTTCTTTACACGCTGATTGGGCTGGTGGTAATGAAGTCAGGCACGCGCTGGATCGAAAACCTGATGCCGCCGGTAGTGACAGGCGCGGTGGTGATGGCGATCGGGCTGAATCTGGCTCCAATCGCGGTTCACAGCGTCTCTGCCTCTTCATTCGACAGCTGGGTCGCGGTGATGACCGTGCTCTGTATCGGTCTGGTGGCGGTGTTTACCCACGGGATGATTCAGCGTCTGCTGATTCTGGTCGGCCTGATTCTGGCGTGGGCGATCTATGCGATTCTGACCAACGGTCTCGGACTGGGCAAACCGGTCGATTTTACGATGCTGTCACAGGCTGCCTGGTTTGGCCTGCCGCACACCACCGCACCCACTTTTGATCTGCAGGCGATGGTGCTGATTGCGCCGGTGGCGATCATTCTGGTGGCTGAAAACCTCGGGCATCTGAAAGCGGTGGCGGGCATGACCGGCCGTAACCTCGATCCTTACATGGGACGTGCTTTTGTCGGGGATGGACTGGCCACCATGCTCTCTGGTTCGATCGGCGGAAGTGGCGTGACGACCTATGCCGAGAATATTGGCGTGATGGCCGTGACTAAAGTCTACTCCACGCTGGCATTTGTTGCGGCGGCCATCATCGCTATCCTCGCCGGTTTCTCGCCGAAGTTTGGTGCGCTGATCCACACCATTCCGGCCCCGGTAATTGGCGGCGCATCCATTGTGGTGTTCGGACTGATTGCGGTGGCAGGCGCACGCATCTGGGTGCAGAACCATGTTGATTTAGGTCAGAACAGCAACCTGATTATGGTCGCTACCACGCTGGTTCTTGGTGCAGGGGATTTCGCGCTGAAAATCGGCTCTTTCACACTCGGTGGAATCGGTACCGCCACGTTTGGCGCGATTATCCTGAATGCCATTCTGCGACGCCGCAGTGGGGCATCGCAGGAAAAGCCGCTTGCGCGGCAGCAGGGTTAACTACTCCAGCGGTGTGGCTACAGGCTGCACCGCTTTTTTTCGTTTCAGCCGCAGTTCACTGACGATCACCCCGCAGACGATCAGCGCCCCACCCAGCAACGCCAGAGCAGGCAGACGCTCACCCGCAATACGTCCTACTACCCCAGCCCATACTGGCTCTCCGGCATAAATTACCGTGGCACGGGTTGGCGAAACGCTGCGTTGCGCCCAGTTCATGGTGACCTGAATCAGCGCACTGGCCGCACCCAGTCCCAGAGCACTGAGCAGCAGTGGTGTTGATATTGCGGGCACCGTCTCGCCATTGGGGACCATCAAAACAAAGGCAGACACAGACGCCACCGCCAGCTGGATCAACGTCACGCGGCGCACATCGACCTTGCCGGCATAACGACTGATCAGAATGATCTCGGCGGCAATTGCCAGCGTGCTGAGCAGCGTCGCTATTTCACCGGCATTCAGGCTAATACGGCCATCCTGCGGCCCGGCCACCAGCAGTAATCCGGTAAACGCCAGCACAATCCCCAGCCATGACATGATGCCCGGCGGACGGCGTAAAAACAGCCACTGTAGCAACGGCACCACCGGAACATAAAGTGCGGTAAGGAAAGCAGATTGACTGCTGGAGATGGTCTGCATTCCCCAGGTCTGCAGGCCATAGCCACCGGCGATCGACAGGCCTATCAGCGTGCCTGCTTTCACCTCCAGCCAGGTCATGCCCGCCAGATACCGCCGGAAAAAAAAGGCCAGCAGTAGCGCGGCGGTGGCAAAACGCAGGCCAACAAAGAAGAACGGGCCGGAGTGCTGCATCGCCCGATGCACCACCAGAAAGGTGCCGCCCCAGATCATGGTGATAAAAAGTAATACCAGCTCCTGCCGCGTCAGGCGCAGGGTTAAACCGCGGGGTGTGTCCGACATAATTCACCTGATGATGTGTCCGGACGATATTGTGGGGAGAGCGAGGAGGAAAAGCAACGATGTTCACCGCCGGTAAGCGCCGGCGGTGAACGCCAGGTTATGCGTCCGCTTTTTTAGGGCTGCTGCGTCCCCCTTTCTCACCGGCGCGTGCTGCGCGCTGCGGATCATTTTTAAAATTACCGCCGCTGTTTTTTCCGCCTTTACGTCCCGCTTCAGCGGCACGCTCACGGTTTTCAGCAAAATTTCCTGAACCTCCACGATGTGCTGTCATGATTTGCTCCTTTCGCGTAGTGCGATTAATAAAGAACTAAAAGCAGAAGGCTGAATTCCGAAACCAGCCCATGCTTAAATAATAGCCAGACTCTGCATAAACTCATCCAGCAGTCACATTTCGCAACAGAGTAATCACCAGTAATTTGCTTAAAGAACGAACATTACGCCGGTTTATCACCGATTATCTGCAGGATTATTGCCCGATTCATTCGCCACGATGTCTGTATCGCCTGCGTAAAACAAAAGCTCTTCTATACTTTTTCTGGACGTCAAAACCACCTGGAGAGATTTATGGCCAAGATTCTGGTGCTCTACTACTCGATGTACGGACATATTGAAACAATGGCGAACGCAGTTGCAGAAGGCGCTCGTCGGGTTCCCGGCGCGGAAGTGGATATCCTGCGGGTACCAGAAACAATGGAGGCCGATCGCTTTGCACAGGTGGGCGGCAAAACCAATCAGCAGGCTGCAGAAGCTTCGCCTGAGATGCTGCCGCACTATGACGCAATTATCGTCGGTACCCCGACCCGCTTTGGCAACATGGCCGGGCAGATGCGGACGTTCTGGGATCGCACTGGCGGTCTCTGGGCATCGGGTGCACTGTTTGGCAAGGTTGCCAGTGTCTTTACCTCAACCGGTACTGGCGGCGGTCAGGAACAGACTATTACGTCAGTCTGGACCACTCTGGCCCATCACGGCATGGTCATCGTTCCTATCGGCTACGGAACCAAAGAGCTGTTTGATATTTCTCAGGTTCGTGGTGGCACACCCTATGGTGCGACCACGCTGGCGGGCGGCGATGGCTCGCGTCAGCCTACAGAGGCGGAACTCAATATTGCCCGTTTTCAGGGTGAACATGTTGCCGGACTGACTGTGAAACTGCAGGACTGATTTAATCAAGGAGAAAAGTATGTCTACTGAACAATCGAAAGCACATCACGTTGGCGAATGGGCAAGTTTGCGTCATACCTCCCCTGAAATTGCCGAGGCCATTTTCGAAGTGGCGAATTACGATGAAAGACTGGCAGAAGAGATCTGGCGTCAGCAAGGCAGCGACGATGTGCTCATTCGCGCCTTTGAAAAGACCGATAAAGATCTCCTGACCTGGGATGATAAGCCCGTAGAACGTAAGAACGTCTGATTCAGGGGCGGGAATTTCCCGCCCTCACTTTTTTAGCTCACCAAGGAGTACGTTATGTCTTCCTATCAAAGCATTAATCCCGCAAACAATGAATTGCTGAAAAGCTGGCCTTCACATGATGAATCGGCTGTCAGCCATGCGCTGGACGTGGCCGATCGTCTTTTCCATTCTTCATGGAGCAAAGGTGAAATTCAGCCACGTCTGCAGGTGTTGAAAAAACTGGCTGACCTGATTGATAGCCGCGCGGAAGAGCTGGCGACCATCGCCAGTAAAGAGATGGGTAAACTGATTGGTCAGAGTCGTGGCGAAGTGAAAATCTGTTCACAGATTGCCCGCTACTACGCAGAGCATGCCGAACGTATTCTGCAGCCGCAGGCCTATCCCAGCGCGCTGGGCGAGGCCTGGGTTGAGTATCACCCGATTGGCGTGTTAGTTGCCGTCGAGCCGTGGAACTTCCCTTACTATCAGCTGATGCGCGTACTGGCACCTAACCTGGCGCTGGGCAACCCTGTTCTGGCGAAACATGCCAATATTGTGCCGCATTGTGCCGATGTGTTTGAAAAACTGGTTCGTGAAGCGGGTGCGCCTGAAGGGGCCTGGACTAACCTGTTCATATCAAACGAGCAGGTTGCCGATCTGATTGCTGACGATCGCGTGCAGGGTGTTGCCCTGACCGGTTCAGAGCGCGCAGGAAGCGCCGTTGCTGAGCAGGCTGGTAAGTATCTTAAGAAATCGACGCTGGAACTGGGCGGCAATGATGTGTTTGTGGTGCTGGATGATGCGGATCTTGACGAAGCCGTGCGTCAGGGCGTGCAGGCACGTCTCAGCAATTGCGGTCAGGTTTGTACTGCCGCAAAACGCTTTATTTTGCATGAGAAAATTGCCGATCGCTTTATCAGCCAGTTCAGTGCTGCGCTGAGTTCTGCAACGCTGGGCGATCCGCTGGATGAGAAAACCACACTTGGCCCGCTCTCTTCTGCTGATGCACGTGACCGCCTGGTGAAACAGGTCGATGAAGCGGTCGCTAATGGCGCAACACTGGTGACAGGCGGTAAAGCGGCAGAGGGCGCGGGTTGCTTCTATCAGCCAACCATTCTCACTGGCATCACCCCGGATAATCCTGCTTATTATCAGGAGTTCTTCGGTCCTGTGGCGCAGGTTTATGTCGTCGGCGACGATAATGCGGCTGTGGCGCTGGCAAACGACTCGCACTACGGTCTGGGTGGCTCAGTCTGGACGCGGGATACGGCTCGCGGTCGTAAACTGGCTTCCGCCATTGAAACCGGGATGGTGTTTATCAACTCGCAGAGCGACACCTCAGCGGAACTGCCTTTTGGTGGTGTGAAACGTTCAGGCTATGGCCGTGAACTCTCCGATCTGGGTATCAAAGAGTTTGCTAACCAGAAACTGGTCGTTGTGGCGGGTTAATCGCCCTGCAGCCATAAAAAAACCCCGTTTCGACGGGGTTTTTTATTATGGGTCGCTACAGCGCAATTACTGCGTTGCCGCTGACTTTGATTCGTCGTTGTGCACTGTGGCAGGCTTATTCGCAGCGTTAGCCTGGTCAGCTTTCGCGTCACTGGCTGAGGCTGCTTTGTCTTCCTTCGCTTTCTCAGCAGCGGCTTTTTCCGCTTTTGCCTTTTCAGCAGCGGCTTTTTCCGCTGCCGCTTTATCCGCTTTTGCCTTCTCAGATGCTTCTTTATCCGCTTTTGCTTTCTCAGCAGCCGCTTTATCTGCTTCAGACTTCTCAGCGGCAGCTTTGTCGGCTTCAGCTTTCGCTTTGGCTGCGGTCGCTTTATCCGCTTCAGCTTTATCAGCAGCAGCGTCATTCGTCGCTGCGGCTTTTGCGCTGTCGTCGTCAGACTGTGCTGCCGGTTGTGGTGCCGCCGCAGGTTGCATTGGCGTGCCCTGCAGCGCAGCATTCAGCGCCTGAGAGAACTGATCCCAGCTGCAATAGCCGTTTGCATCCGTCTCACAACCCGCCAGTTGCAGCGTAACGCGCTTCGGTGGGTTTTTCAGACTCAGCACGTCAGCGTTGCGCAGCTGATCGGCCGTCTGATAGACATACTCGACTTTGAGCAGGTCTTTATCCGTTTTCGCATCATGCCAGCGTTCGAAAACAACCTGGCCGCCAATCGGCGTTTTTTCGTAAGTATCAGGCAGCTCATATGGTTTGACCTGCAACGCGCTCAGCAGCGAGGCGATATTCGAGTCATGACCCACCATCAGCGTGATTTTCGGCGCGTTAGCTTTGTCCTGATCCACTAACTGACTGCGGATGTAATCCACCAGTGGGGCCGCCACTTCACGAGAAACGTCCGGGCTGGTGAACAGGGCGTCCTGATAACCATTTTTAATGGCTGACAGCTCTTTCCACTGTTCAGGCGTCTTGATCTGGCCCCATGCAACCTGATCCAGCGGGAATCCTTCGTAATACTGCAGCGTAAACGCATCCATCAGGGAGTTACCCACTTTCAGCGGGCCACTGACAGTTGGCTCTTTACCGTTTTCAGCGCTGAAGGTGTTCTGGCCGCTGCTAAGATCACACTGCTTTTTATTGTTGCAGGCAGGCGATGCTTTATAGTCGACAATCTTTTCCAGGCGCTGGAAAGCAGGTTTCAGCGACAGTTTTTCATTTGCTGCGGTCATCGCGGCCAGTGCTTTCTTATTGAAAGCATCGCTGCCATCGGTGATGACCGGATTAAAGATAGGATCCATGGAGCCCATTTCATCCTGGTGTGTGACCGCGACGTCACAGCCTGGGAAGGCACCATTAACAAAGAACTGAGCCGTCGCAACGGTGCGTTGCAGGCTGTTAGCGTAGACAAAGACGTTATTACTGTCAGGACAGCTGCCGTTCTTCACCAGGCCCTGCTGTGCCAGCCACTGACGGGTGTAATTACCCATGTAGACTTCCAGCACGCCACCTTTAGTGGTCAGCTGTCCGCCGGGAACATCCCACTGCGGCCAGCTTTTTTTGGTGGACTGTTCCAGCACGCTGCCATTATCGGCCAGTGGCGCACGCAGATTGTGACGACTCAACATCAGCACCTGCTGCAGCTGCATGTCACCCTCAGCAGCAAATGCTACCGTTCCGACCGGCAATGCAGCGAGCACTGACAATGCGCAAAGACTCAGTTTCTTGATCATTGTGCCTATTCCATTTATTCAGTAAAGAAACACTCTGGCTATCAACCGATTAGCTCGCCTCAGAGCGAAGTAATCAACAGTGTAACTCAGCTCGCCTCGGAAAAGCGCCAGATGTTTGCAAAAACAGTGAGTGGACTATAGCAGAGATGCATCGAACAGATGAATGCGCAGCCGCGCGTCAGCAGCAGAGACGTGGTTTTTCGGACTGGAGGAAGAAGCTGGAACGTCAGAAACGAAACAGGCCAGCACGGAGTGCTGGCCTGTAAAATGTGGCGGAGGAGGAGAGATTCGAACTCTCGGATGGTTTCCCATCGGCGGTTTTCAAGACCGCTGCCTTAAGCCGCTCGGCCACCCCTCCGTTTTGAAACTGTACTGCATCGGCAAAACTATTGATTTTTACCGCTTTATTGCCCGTGGCAGATAAAGTGGCGGAGGAGGAGAGATTCGAACTCTCGGATGGTTTCCCATCGGCGGTTTTCAAGACCGCTGCCTTAAGCCGCTCGGCCACCCCTCCGCAATGACGCGCACTATAAACACCCCGTTTAGGGATGTAAAGCATCTATCTGTTTATTCGCCTGAAAAACAGCCAGATTGTGATTTTTTGGTGTCAAAATCGCCACTCTGCTCAAACAATTAGCAGATTAGCGCGTAAAGAAGGGTAAAACGCCTTTTCCCTCTTTAATGGGCTGCGTATTCTCGGCACATATTTAACGATCTGCTTATTAGTGTTCTGCTTAAAGGAGCGCAACATGGAAAGAATTGTCACCTCATCGCAGTCGTCACTGCTTTCAACGCACAGAGTTCTGCGCAATACCTATTTTCTGCTTGGGCTGACTCTGGCCTTTTCGGCGGTTACAGCTACCGCCAGCACCCTGCTTGCCTTGCCTGCGCCGGGCCTGATCCTGATGCTGGTCGGCTTCTATGGTTTGATGTTTTTAACCTACCGCCTGGCTAACAGCCCGATGGGTATTCTTGCCGCGTTTGCGTTTACTGGCTTCCTGGGATACTGCCTGGGCCCTATTCTGAGCTCCTTCTTAACCGCAGGCATGGGCGACGTGATCGCACTGGCGCTGGGCGGTACGGCGCTGGTGTTCTTCTGCTGTTCTGCCTACGTGCTGACAACCCGTCGTGATATGTCCTTCCTGGGTGGCATGATGATGGCAGGTTTTGTGGTACTGCTGGTTGCGGTGGTCGCCAACATCTTCCTGCAGTTGCCTGCCTTGCATCTGGCTATCAGCGCCCTGTTTATTCTGTTTTCAGCCGGTGCGATTTTGTGGGAAACCAGCAACATCATTCATGGTGGCGAAACCAACTACATCCGCGCGACGGTCAGCCTCTATGTTTCGTTGTATAACATCTTCGTCAGCCTGCTTAGCCTGCTGGGTTTCGCCCGCAGCAACTAACCGGCAATGACAGTCGGCCTGTAAAACCCCGCTTCGGCGGGGTTTTTGCTTTTACTGCCTGCCAGGTTTGCTAAACTGCGCCGTCATTTACAGAGAGGAGATCACGTGAATTTTAACGGTAACGAAATCGCCGTCGATGCCGAAGGCTATCTGAAGAGTACCGACGACTGGAGTGAAGCGCTGGCGGCACACATTGCTGAGCGGGAAGGCCTCACCATGACCGAAGCACACTGGGAAGTGGTCCATTTTGTGCGCGCGTTTTATCTGGAATTTAATACCTCACCCGCCGTGCGGATGCTGGTAAAGGCAATGGCGAAGAAATACGGGGAAGAGAAAGGCAACAGCCGCTACCTCTTCCGCCTGTTTCCTGAAGGGCCGGCTAAACAGGCAACGAAAATTGCCGGCCTGCCTAAACCGGCAAAGTGTCTGTGATTAACCGGTTGTAAAATCGCGGGGTGGCTCTGCGGGCTGGTGCGGTTCCACCAGCACCTTATCAACGCGCGCACTGCGGGGCCCGCCCGCTTTAAGCCAGGCGATTAGCGCTTCGACCTTCTCCGCGTCGCCCCAGGCCAGCACCTCGACGCTGCCGTCATCCAGATTCCGCGCGTAGCCCAGCACGCCCAGCGTCCTGGCTTCTGCCTGCGTACTGTAACGAAACCCGACGCCCTGGACGCGGCCATGAACCCATGCTTTAAAACAGGCTGCTGACATTATTCTCTCCTGCTGCTGTTCGTTGCAATTTCCCGTTATCCACCGGACAATGGCGCCTCATTTTTTCAGGTAAGCATAGCAAACTATGACAGTCAGATTGATTCTCGCAAAGGGACGTGAAAAGTCCCTGCTCCGTCGCCATCCATGGGTCTTTTCAGGTGCCGTTGCACGTCTGGAAGGTAAAGCACAACGGGGTGAAACCCTTGACGTTTGTGACAGCAACGGCAAATGGCTGGCTCGCGCCGCATATTCACCCGAGTCGCAGATTCGCGCCCGCGTCTGGAGCTGGCAGGCCGATGAATCCATCGATATCGCTTTCTTTGTCCGCCGTTTCGAACAGGCGCAGCAGTGGCGTAAATGGCTGGCGGCCCGTGATGGTCTGGACAGTTATCGCCTGATTGCCGGTGAGTCTGATAATTTGCCCGGCGTCACTATTGATCGTTTTGGCAACTTTTTAGTAATGCAGCTGCTCTCGGCTGGCGCGGAATATCAGCGTGCGGCGATTATCACCGCCCTCCAGCAGTGTTTCCCTGGCTGCGCCATCTATGACCGTTCTGACGTCGCCGTACGCAAGAAAGAAGGTCTGGAGCTGACACAAGGCCCCGTCACCGGTGAACTGCCACCGCCCCTGCTGCCGATCACAGAACATGGCATGAAGCTGCTGGTTGATATCCAGGGCGGCCATAAAACGGGCTATTACCTTGATCAGCGTGACAGTCGTCTTGCTACGCGTCGTTATGCCCAGGATGCACGTGTACTGAACTGCTTCTCTTACACAGGCGGATTCGCTGTTTCTGCGCTGATGGGTGGGTGTAAAGAAGTCATCAGTGTGGATACCTCTCAGGAAGCGCTGGACGTAGCCCGTCAGAACGTTGAACTGAACGAGCTGGACCTTTCTCGCGCCCGTTTTGAGCGTGATGATGTGTTCAAACTGCTGCGCCGCTATCGTGACAGTGGCGAGAAATTTGATCTGATCATTATGGATCCGCCCAAATTCGTCGAAAACAAAAGCCAGTTAATGGGTGCCTGTCGCGGCTATAAAGATATTAATATGCTTGCCATTCAATTACTGAATCCGGGCGGGGTCCTGATGACCTTCTCCTGCTCCGGTCTGATGGCTACCGAACTGTTCCAGAAGATTATTGCCGATGCCGCGCTGGATGCGGGACGCGAAGTGCAGTTTATCGAACAGTTCCGTCAGGCAGCGGATCATCCGGTCATCGCCAGCTATCCGGAAGGCCTCTATCTGAAAGGTTTTGCCTGCCGCGTGATGTGACTTGAAAAATGGGCTCCTGACCCCATATTGGTAGGAGAGCTTTTTTTCGGAGGTCACTATGATTGCCAGTAAAATGATTGCCAGTAAATTTGGTATTGGTCAGCAGGTTCGTCATCGTTTGTCCGGCGTACTGGGCGTTATCGTTGATGTCGATCCTGAGTACTCGTTAGACGAGCCTAAAATTGAAGATGTTGGCGCAGAAGAAAAGATGCGTACCGCACCCTGGTATCATGTGGTGATGGAAGATGAGGAAGGCGATCAGGTTCATACCTATGTCGCAGAGATTCAGCTTTCAGGTGAAACCAGCATTGAACATCCTGAGCAACCTTCAATGGATGAGCTCGCTGCATCCGTACGTCAGCAATTGCAGGCACCTCATCTGCGACACTAATCTGTGGCGGCACGCTCTGCCGCCACCCCTGATTTAGCGCGTAATCCCCAGACGTGGAATTTCAATCTTTGGGCAACGATCCATAATGACCGTCATGCCTGCATCCTGAGCCAGCACAGCCGCCTGTTCATTAATCACGCCGAGTTGCAGCCATAATGTCTTTGCCCCGACGGCTATAGCCTCCTGGGCGACACCCCATGCGGCTTCAGAATTGCGGAAGACATCCACCATATCAATCCCGCCGGGTACATCCGCCAGACTGGCATAACCCTGTTGCCCCAGCACTGTTTTCCCTGCAAGTTTCGGGCTGACCGGGATCACGTCATAGCCCTGATCAAGCAGATACTTCATCACACCGTAACTGGGACGTTCGGGGCGATCACTTGCTCCAACTAAGGCGATACGTTGGGTTCGCGTCAGCACGTCACGAATTGTCTGGTCGTTCATGTTTCTCTCCTTTCAGGCCAGCGTTGAGTGTAGATGGGTGCGCTTGTTAACGGGTAAGTCCTGAGCACAATTAATTGAATCCGCGCACGAATAAATATGTTTAAATGTAAATTAACTGCCATAATGTAAGAATTTGCTACACATCCCCTTTCGTGTCATCAGTTACCGGAGTTGAAATGAAGCTGTCGCTGGCTGTAACGGGGTTACTTACACTCCTCGTTTCGGCGTCCTGTTCTGCCATCACATTAAAGCTTGATCCGCAAATCGAGCTACTGGTGCTGGATGGTCGAAAAATTTCAGGCTCGCTCCTCAAAGGAGCTGACAGCCTGGAGCTGGATCGCGGTCAGCATCAGTTTCTGTTCCGGGTAGAGCATCAGCGCAAAGGGCTGAAAGAGAATGTCATTGCCTATCAGTCTCTGCCGATGATTGTCACGTTCACTGCTGTAGCCAAAACCATTACTATTCGGCTGCCCGCGCTGGAGACAAAACGCGAGCGTTATCATTTTGACCGCAGCCTTAACTTCCAGCTGGTGGATGAAAAAGGCACGGAGATTACCAGCGTGCGTGACCACCTGCCGGCCATCACAACCGCCGACATGGAAAAAGCGATGCTGAATTATAACCGCACCCGCCAGATCGCCTCTGTGCCCCGGTTTGCAAATTCCGCTTCTGCTCCCCCCTCTTCCGTCAGGCTTACCGCCGACCTGGACTGGACTTCACAGGCCGAACTGCCCTCGCTGCACCGCTGGTTTCATCGTTTCGATGAAGCGACGCGCCAGCAATTTATGACACTGGTCAAAATGCTACGTACGAGTTGATAGCGTTAATGGGCCAGAGGTAAACTCAGGATCCCTCTCATTGCGCATGAGCCTTATCAGGACGCCTCTATGGAACAGACTGTTCGCACCCTTGGCACCATAAAACATATCGCGCTGGTCGCCCATGACCACTGCAAAGCCGCACTGCTTGACTGGGTTAAACAGAATCAGCCCGCGCTGGAACAACACATCCTCTATGCGACCGGGACGACCGGAAATCTGATTAATCGTGATACCGGCCTGAACGTGACAGCCATGCTGAGCGGCCCGATGGGTGGTGATCAGCAGGTGGGTGCGCTGATTTCAGAAGGAAAAATTGATGCACTGATTTTTTTCTGGGATCCGCTTAACGCCGTGCCGCACGATCCGGATGTCAAAGCGCTGCTGCGTCTGGCAACCGTCTGGAATATTCCGGTCGCCACAAATCGCTCCACAGCGGACTTTATTATTCAGTCGCCGCTGTTTGCGCAAAGCCTGGAGATTATGATTCCCGATTATCAGCGCTATCTGGCCGATCGCCTGAAATAACTCAGGCTTTACGCAGTACTGGCACACCGAGCTCGCGGAAGTCATCGACAAACGGTGACGGCGCTGCTTTATCGAACAGTAAAAAGACCTGCTGACGCGCTCGCGTCAGTGCCACATAGGCCAGACGGCGCTCCTCCGCATGCGGGAAAGGTTCGGGCTGCGGCAGTAAGCCCTGTTCAATAACTGACTCGCGGACTTCCGCCGGGAACCCCTCTTTGCCCTGTTGTAATCCCAGCAGAATGACATAATCCGCCTGCTGGCCTTTGCTGGCGTGGATCGTCATAAAGTCCAGATTGAGTTTCGGCCAGCGGGTTCGGGCTTTATCCAGTATGTCTGGCCGCAGATAGTGATAGCGCGCCAGCAGCAGAATACGCTCATCCGGTTTCGCATAACCACTGAGTTTGTTCAGCAGGGCGTCCAGCTGATCCTCTGCCAGCAATGCAATCGATTTCTTATTGCCTTTGGTGACGCTATTCAGTGGTTTTGCCAGCTGTTGAGGATTCTGCTGGATAAAACGATTAGCAATATCGCCAATGCGATCGTTAAAGCGGTAGGTGGTGTCGAGCACGCAACGATCACCCTCACCAAAATAGTGATGGAATGCGGTCGTCAGCGTCATCTCTGCGCCGCTGAAGCGATAGATAGCCTGCCAGTCATCGCCAACCGCAAACAGGGCGGTGCGCTTATTCTGCTGGCGGAGTGCGCTGAGCAAGGCGGCACGCTGAGGTGAAATATCCTGGAACTCATCCACCAGTATGTGTTTCCACGGACTGATAAACCGCCCTTTTTCCAGAACGGCTATTGCCTGATGAATCAGACCCGAAAAGTCGACCGCGCCCTCCTCTTTCAACGCACTCTTCCACGCTTTCAACAACGGTGCCATCAGTTTGATGCGTTTACTGAAGAGATCACGGACCTCTTCCGGCACATCCGCGATCATAGCTGCCTGTGCACCTCCGTGCATGCGCATCAGGCCGAGCCAGCGCTCCAGTCGTGACGCCAGCCGCTTTGCCAGCCTGTCGTCCTCCCAGAAAGGCCCCTCCGGTAATTCCCACTGCAGTTCGTCACGCAGCCACTGACGCCAGCCGTTTGCCATCGCTTTCTTCTCATGGCACTGCTGCTGCCATTCCCGGATCAATAACGCGCGACGCGCATCCGCATCACTCTCCAGCTTGCTGATAACCGGCTGCTTATTGCTGCCTTCACGAATAATATGCAGCGCCAGAGAATGGAAGGTTCGCGCCTGGATGTCATCTGCGGAGAGCCGTGACTGGATACGCTCGTTCATCTCTTTGGCAGCCTCGCGGCCAAATGCCAGTAACAGGATTTGATCGGCGCTGGCCAGCTTGCGCTGCATTAACCAGCCTGCCCGGGCCACCAGCACTGACGTTTTACCGCTACCGGCGCCAGCCAGCACCAGCAATGAATTTTCGCCGTTGACCACCGCCTCACACTGGGACTGATTCAGTGGCGTGCTCTCGACGCTGGCAAAGAATGCCTGATAACGGCTTAACATAGCGGCCGTCCAGTCGCGGTTTCGCTGCTGCAAGGCCGCGTCACCCTGATCCAGCCAGCGCTGACAAAACGCCCAGTTCTCGCGGCAGTCAGCAAACTCTTTTAAGCGGATAAGAGGCATTGGCAACGCATCGAACTGTTTGAGAATTTTTGTTTTCAGCCCCTGCAGTTCGTGGCGGTTGAGCCAACGATCCTGCGCGCCAAAGGTCTCGATTTCATCATGCAGCGACTGGAGTACCTCACGGCAGACTGCGCTCATCTCCAGACTCCAGCTCTGCCAGGCCTGCATCAGATAGTGGTGAAAGCGCTGCGTCTCCTGCCATTCCGTTCCGTGCAGCCGAACCACTTTTTCATCGGCCAGCAAAAATTCCAGTTCGCCCCATACCAGCCCACGCTTGCAGGCAATATCCAGTAACTGGTTAAAGGGGATCAGATACTCGTGCTTATCGCCACTGACTTCGACGCCCGCCGCCATCAGGCGGACACGATTATAAGGATGCTGGGCAAGTCGTTTGCCCATCGAGGTTGCTTTCAGTTCCACGCCGACACCAACGTCAGATAACAGGATTAACGGGAGTTTACCTGTCAGACCCTTAGCGCTCCAGCCTTAAAACAAGCTAAACTTGGCGTCACATCTTGCGGAATGCAAAAGGAAAAGACGATCATGCGCACCGTTTTAAATATTCTTAATTTTGTCCTGGGTGGCTTTTTCACCACGCTGAGCTGGCTGTTTGCCACGTTAATCAGTGTCGTGCTGATTTTTACCCTGCCACTGACCCGCTCCTGCTGGGAAATTACAAAGCTCTCGCTGCTGCCGTTTGGCAACGAGGCGGTGCATGTCGATGTGCTTCGTCCTGAAAGTAAGAGTCATATTCTGAATACCGGCGGAACTTTCCTGAATATTTTCTGGCTGATTTTCTTTGGCTGGTGGCTCTGCCTTTCACATATCTCGGTGGGGATTGTGCAATGCATCAGCATCATCGGTATTCCAACAGGGATTGCGAACTTTAAGATTGCCGCTATCGCCCTCTGGCCGGTTGGACGCCGCGTGGTGTCCGTGGAAGAGGCGCGCGCCGCGCGCGAAGCCAATGCCCGCCGCTATTAATATGATGTCGGATGCAGTGCCTGGCTGGCGAAAATATCTGTTTAATAGTACGTGGCGCTATCTGCTGCGGATTTTGTTTGCGCTGAGTGGCTGCGCTGCCATCCCCTGGTGGCTGCATCAGATTGAGTGGACGATTCCCTTAACGCTGGGGGTGGTCGCGGCTGCGCTGGCCGATCTTGATGATCGCCTGGCCGGTCGTCTGAAGAATCTGCTGATTACCCTGCTTTGCTTCTGCATCGCCTCCGTTTCAGTAGAACTCCTGTTTCCCTATCCGTTCGCCTTTATTGTCGGGCTGGCGATCTCGACATGGGGCTTTATTCTGCTGGGTGCCCTGGGCCAGCGCTACGCCACTATCGCGTTTGGTGCGCTGCTGATTGCGGTCTATACCATGCTCGGCATCGGGCTGTTCAGTCAGTGGTATATGCAGCCGATGCTGCTGCTGGTCGGCGCGCTGTGGTACAACCTGCTGACGCTGCTGGGTCATCTGATGTTTCCGGTCCGGCCGGTGCAGGAACAGCTGGCTGGCAGCTTTTCACAACTGGCGCGTTACCTGGATGCCAAAGGGAATCTCTTCGATCCGGATGCTGGCGAGCAGGATGACGCCGCGTTTATCGATGCGGCGATGGTCAACAGCCAGTTAGTGGCGCAGCTCAACCTGACCAAAACTACGCTGCAGAGTCGACTGCGTGGCGATCGCGGATCACGCGGTACCCGCCGTAGTCTGCACTACTATTTTGTGGCGCAGGACATTCATGAACGGGCCAGCTCGTCCCATTTGCAATATCATCTGCTGCGCGGTGACTGGCGCTATAACGAAATTCTGTTTCGCTTCCAGCGTCTTCTTAACATGCAGGCACAAGCCTGTCGCCAGCTGGCACACTGCATTCTGATGCGTGAAAGATGGGTGCATGACAGTCGATTTGAGCGCGCGTTTGAACGATTACAAAAAGCAATTGAACGTCTGGAGCAGCGCGAGCCTGAGGCTGAGCATACCCGTGCCCTGTTCTGGCTGCTGCGCAATCTGCGCGCCATCGATGCCCACCTTGCCTCCATCGAATCTGAACAGACGCTGGCCGGTGAAGATCCTCAGCACAGCGATAATCTGCTGTCACGCGAAGGATTAAGTGGCTGGAGTGACATCCGGCTGCGCTTTAGCCGTCATCTCTCTCCCTCATCGGCGCTATTCCGGCATGCAGTTCGCATGTCAGTCGTGCTCTGTATCGGCTATGGATTCATTAAGATCACCGGACTCGAGCGGGGATACTGGATTTTGCTGACCAGCCTGTTTGTCTGCCAGCCCAACTACAACGCAACGCAGCGGCGACTGGCCTTACGTATCGGCGGAACACTGGCGGGCATTGCTATTGGTCTGCCCGTTTTATGGCTGGTACCCTCAATTGAAGGGCAGTTAATCCTGATTGTGATTTCCGGCGTGCTGTTCTTCGCTTTCAGGCAGGTACAGTATGCGCAGGCCACGCTGTTTATCACATTGCTGGTTCTGCTCTGCTTTAACCTGTTAGGGGAAGGCTTTGAGGTCGCCCTGCCACGCGTAGTGGACACCTTACTCGGCTGTGGCCTGGCCTGGCTGGCCGTGGCGTTTATCTGGCCAGACTGGCGCTTTCGTCAGTTGCCGGCGGTGGCTGAACGAACCCTGAAAGCGAACTGCCGCTATCTGGATGCGATCATGGAACAGTATCATCAGGGCAAGGATAACCGTCTCGCCTATCGCATTGCCCGCCGTGACGCACACAATGCAGATGCCGAGCTGGCATCCGTGGTTTCAAACATGAGCAGTGAAAGTCGCACCAGTCAGAAACTGCGCGAATCGGCTTTTCAGCTGCTTTGCTCAAACCACTCGTTTCTGAGTTACATTTCTGCACTCGGCGCGCACCGTGACAAAATTACGGCACCAGAACTGCTGACCTTGCTGGATGATACAGTTTGTTATGTTGAGGATGTGCTTCAGACGGACGTAGTCAGCGATGAGCATGTTGAAACAATGCGCCATCAACTGGCTCATCGCATCAGCCAGTTGGCCGCAGATGCGGATGTGCGTGCGCCGCTGGTGCTTCAGCAACTCGGACTGCTGGTAGCCTTAATGCCTGATGTGGCTCGCCTGCGCCGCACGCTTATTGCTGATTAGCCTTCTTCGCCTCTGAAGTCTGGTTTCGATAAAAGCGTGCGTTGAAACCATGCATTCAGCTCGGCACGGGTGGCCAGTGGCAGTGCGGCCGCATGGTGGCCCGTAATTGCACCCTGCAGCGCCAGTAGTGTCTGAAATCCAACGTGCTGGTTGATCGCTTTTAACTTCAGCCAGCACTGTTTGGCTCCCATCTGGTAAAGATGATTGACACTCATCACGCCCGCCTCGTACAACATGACTTCCATGCGTACACTGAGATTAGGCAGATCTTTCAAACGCGGAGAGGCTTGTCTGTGCTGCAACTCGCGCTGTGCCGTTTCTAAAGAGGCCGCGGAGAGCGTCAGAAGATGGTCAGGATCCCGCCATAAGGCTTCATCGACCTGAAAGTAATCAAGCTTCACTGACTTGCCCCGTTTGCGAAAAATCAGGGGCTGGAGCGGACGGTCGGTAATGTAATCCCGCAAGGGTTCACTGGCCCGCAGGTAGAGTTCATCTTTATTAATTAACGCGAAAACCACGCTTTCGACAGCCAGTGCATAGCCACCAAACTGGGTCCGGGACTCAATTGTTCCCAACGGGCCCAGGTGCGCTCTGGAGCGCTCGACAACCGGATTAATCTTTTTCATTGCACCACCTCCATGTAAGAAATATCTGGTAAATTACGTTGTGTATCAGGTAATTAGAAGATAAAAAAAAGTGGCAGCGGGTTCAATGAATAAATAGTGCTTCAACTAATCTTGTCGCGTTTTTGCGAGGCGTTTTCAGAAATTTGGGTTGATCTTTATCCAGGATGACAGTACTGTATATTCATACAGTCCACTGCTGGTGATTAACTTATGCGAACACAACATCCTAATAATGCACGCTATGCTCATCATTATGCGTCCTCTTCTGTTCCGTCCACGCAGGGTGGTGGAATTACTGAGTTACGTTACAGCGAGCAGCCCGGTATGATGCAGATGATGCTGTTGCCGTTATTACAGCAACTGAGTCAGCAGTCACGCTGGCAGTTGTGGTTAACACCGGCACATAAACTGAACCGCACCTGGTTGCAGGAATCAGGCTTACCATTAGATAAAAGTATGCATATCGCCGATTCTGAACGTCTGAATGCGGTTGAGGCGATGGTTAAAGCGTTGCGTACGGGAAATTACAGCGTTGTTCTGGCATGGATTCCGTACGATCTTGATGAAAATGAGCGTCGTCAACTTGAAAATGCGGCAGCTGAGGGTGAAGCGCTGGGTTTGATTTTGCGGGCCAGTGGGACAACGGAAGCGCCTCTGAGACCGCAAAGTGCGATAAAAATTCAGTCGGATTTGTTTCATTAAGTAAAAATAAGAAGTTTCCCAGGCTATTATTCTTATCAGTTGTCGCTAAACCACTGATTCTGTTAGTTCGAGCTGTGACAATGGGTTAGCAGGTTTTTTGGGCTTTTTGCTGCGACGTTACGACCATCCTAATTGTTAGAAATTGTGTATAAACCGCTGTTTTTTTACAGTAGCGCCTCACATCATACTTGTAAGTTTCCAATCTCGTTGTAGACTTTAGCTCGCCAGGGTGCTCAATAACCTCCGTTTTTTGCGGTAGAGTCATAAGCGAGCGTTTTGACCCGGCGAAGGATTTAAACCAAGAGCAACCTTTTTGCTCATTGCCTATTTGGATGATAACGAGGCGCAAAATGAAAAAGACAGCTATCGCAATTGCAGTGGCACTGGCTGGCTTCGCTACCGTAGCGCAGGCCGCTCCGAAAGATAACACCTGGTACACCGGTGCTAAACTGGGCTGGTCTCAGTATCACGACACTGGCTACTACGGTCACGGTTACGAGAACAATGACGGTCCAACTCATGAAAGCCAGCTGGGCGCAGGTGCGTTCGTTGGTTATCAGGCAAACCCATACCTGGGCTTCGAGATGGGCTATGACTGGCTGGGTCGCATGCCTAATAAAGGCAATGTGACTAACGGCGCATTCAAAGCACAGGGCGTTCAGCTGGCTGCTAAACTGAGCTACCCAATTAATGACGATCTGGACGTGTATACTCGTCTGGGCGGCATGGTATGGCGTGCAGATGCAACGCAGACTAACCCAACTACTGGCCGCATCAGCGACCACGACACCGGCGTATCTCCGCTGGCTGCAGTTGGTGTTGAATATGCGCTGACTCAGAACTGGGCTACCCGTCTGGATTACCAGTGGGTTAACAACATCGGTGATGCACAGACCGTTGGTGCTCGTCCAGACAATGGCATGCTGAGCGTAGGCGTTTCATACCGCTTCGGTCAGGATGACGTCGCTGCTCCGGCGCCAGCTCCGGCTCCAGCACCAGCGCCAGTTGTTGAAACCAAGCGTTTCACTCTGAAGTCTGACGTTCTGTTCACCTTCAACAAATCTACCCTGAAGCCAGAAGGCCAGCAGGCTCTGGATCAGCTGTACAGCCAGCTGAGCTCAATGGATCCTAAAGATGGTTCCGTTGTCGTACTGGGCTTCACCGACCGCATCGGTTCAGAGCAGTACAACCAGAAACTGTCTGAGAAACGTGCTCAGTCAGTCGTAGATTACCTGGTCTCTAAAGGTATCCCTTCTAACAAGATCTCTGCACGTGGCATGGGTAAATCTAACCCAGTTACCGGCAATACCTGTGACAGCGTGAAAGGCCGTAATGCCCTGATCGATTGCCTGTCTCCGGATCGTCGCGTAGAAATCGATGTTAAAGGCATCAAAGACGTTGTAACTCAGCCACAGGCTTAAGTTTACATGTCATAAAAAACCCCGCCAAGGCGGGGTTTTTTTATGCCAGTAATAAAGCTGGCATCAGGCGTTCAGGGATGACATTGCTCCCGTTACGTTACTCGCTTTCAGAGCCTGAATTACCCAGGATCGCCTGCAAATCCTGTTTCAGGCTGGACATCTGAGTGGCATATTTCTCTTTACGTTCTGCATCTTCTATCAACTGAACAATTGTTTCAGAAAGCGTGCAGCCGCGCCGCTGTGCCAGTCCCGCCAGTCGTTGCCAGACCAGATATTCAAGGTCGATGGATTTTTTACGGGTGTGCTGATGTTCAGCATTGAAATGGCGTTTTCGCCGGGCACGGATAGTCTGTTTCAGCCGATTATCCAGATCAGAATGGATATGTTCCGCGATCCATTCATTCACCGTGACCGGATTATTTTCCATCGCCAGAAGCTTATCGACTGCAGCCTGCGCCGCACTTAATTCAAGGTGACGCGTGATCAGTTCACCTTCCCGATGTTTTTTCACCAGGTATTTCCACTTCCATCCACATTCAAGATTTTCGAGTTGCTGGTATTTCATCGGAATCTCATCGTGATCACGTAACGAACTAAGAATAACAGCTTTTTTCCCGGATGCAGCAACGAAAAACATGCTGTCATCATCACATCTTCAACAGGAAGTCTGCAGTGCTTAACAAGGGTGATTCCTGTATAATCTCGCTTTTCTTAATACAGACAAATGCGATTATTTTGACCAGCACCCAACTTACGTGGCAGACCTTACAGCCGGATAGCGCGCAATACCAATCCGTTTTCTCCCGAATTGCTGATGAAGAAACTGATGCTCTGGCAACGGTACAGCCCCGTTTGCTGAATGCACTTGCGCATTTACACCATCAGACGCAAGGGTTCCCATTACTGCTGGTTCGTAGCCAGGAGAATCGCGATTATCTGGCATTCATTGCCCAGGCCGCACAACGGGTTATGGCCGACAGTACCACGCTGTATGGTGGTGATTACCATATCATGGCAGATAATGTCACGCTCCAGCCCCCCTCCGATCCGCAACGCCCGTTCACCAGTCAGGGTGGTATTCACTTTGCTGAGTGGATTGAGATGGAACAGTTGTTTGGCTGCGTGCGCCAGTATAAAGATCGCATCCAGCTCGAGCCGGGCCTGATACATCGCGCTAACGGCGGCACGCTGGTGCTTTCGTTGCAAAGCCTGATGACGCAGCCCATTCTCTGGTTGCGCCTGAAAAAGTGTATTGAACAGGGCTATGTCGAGTGGACATCCCAGGACGAACGCCAGCCGCTGCCGGTTTCTATTCCGCCTCTGCCACTCAGCCTCAATCTGGTCCTGTGTGGCGAACGTGAAACGCTGGCAGATTTTCAGGAGCTCGACCCTGAAGCACACGAAATGGCCATCTATACTGAGTTTGAAGAGAATATTCAGATTCTGGATGAGGATGACATGCTTGCCTGGTGTCGCTGGAACGCAGAACTGGCACAGCAGGCGGGGCTGCCCCTGCCGGAAGAGGACTTCTGGCCCGAGCTGATTAAAGAAGGCGTTCGCTATAGCGGCGATCAGGATACCCTGCCACTTTGTCCCCGCTGGCTCCAGCGTCAGATGCGCGAGTCAGCCCTGATGGGCGATGAACAACTCAATGCTGAAGCGCTACGTGATGCGTTGGAAGCGCGCTTATGGCGCGAGAATTATCTCAATGAACGGATGCGTGATGAGATCCTGCTGCGGCAGATTCTGATTGAAACTGAAGGTGAAGTTGTCGGTCAGATTAATGGTCTGTCAGTGGTGGAATTTCCTGGCCACCCGCGCGCCTGGGGCGATACTTCTCGCATTACCTGCGTAGTCCATCCTGGTGATGGTGAGTTCATGGATATCGAACGCAAAGCGGAGCTGGGCGGGAATATCCATGCCAAAGGTATGATGATTATGCAGGCTTACCTCACTGCCGAGCTGGAACTTGATCAGCAACTGCCCTTCTCGGCCTCAATGGTGTTTGAACAATCTTATTCCGAAGTGGATGGTGACAGCGCCTCGCTGGCTGAACTCTGTGCCTTAATAAGCGCATTGGCAAATCAGCCCATCAATCAGCAAATTGCTGTCACCGGCTCGGTCGATCAATTCGGCAACGTGCAACCTGTGGGCGGGCTGAATGAGAAGATCGAAGGCTTCTTTGATATTTGCCATCAGCGAGAACTGACGGGCCAGCAGGGAGTGATTATTCCTGCCTGCAATGTGCGTCATCTTAGTCTGAACCAGGCTGTTGTCACGGCGGTTGAGCAGGGTCGCTTCCACATCTGGGCCATTGACCAGGCCGAGGAAGCACTGCCGCTGCTGACGGGGAAAATCTGGAGTACCGAGGATGGTCTGGGTGATTGCCTGCTGAATACCATCCAGGAACGCATTAGCCTGTTCAACCAGCCGGACGGTCCGCAACGTCCCTGGGCGCTGCGCTGGCTTAACTGGTTTAACCACCGTTAATCCGATTTGCTCAGCGTACAACTGTTCGCTAATATTCGTGATTCACTAAAACAAGGCTTATTGAAAACATGGTAGATAAACGCGAATCCTATACCAAAGAAGATCTGATTCTGTCAGGTCGTGGTGAACTGTTTGGCGAAAATGGTCCGCCGCTTCCATCCGGCAACATGCTGATGATGGACCGCGTGGTCAAAATGACCGAAGACGGCGGCAAATATGACAAAGGCTTTGTTGAAGCGGAGCTGGATATCAATCCCGATCTCTGGTTCTTCGGTTGCCACTTCATTGGCGATCCGGTGATGCCGGGCTGCCTGGGCCTGGATGCCATGTGGCAGCTGGTTGGTTTCTATCTGGGCTGGCTGGGCGGCGAAGGTAAAGGCCGTGCACTGGGCGTGGGTGAAGTGAAATTCACCGGTCAGGTGTTGCCAGAAGCGAAGAAAGTTACTTACCGCATTCACTTCAAACGCGTGATCAACCGTAAACTGGTGATGGGCGTGGCAGATGGTGAAGTGCTGGTTGACGGTAATCTGATCTATACCGCCAGCGATCTGAAAGTCGGCCTGTTTAAAGATACTGCCGCTTTCTAAGCGTTTCCTCCGGAAACAAAAACCTCCGCGCATGGCGGAGGTTATATTCCCTTTTCAGTGACATCCGGTTATGCAGCTACCGACCTGTCCTCCATGGCTTGTCGCCAACCTCCCAACCAGTGAGACTTAGCGTCAATCAACTGATACGGACACATCTCTTTTGAGCGTCCAGTAATGCCTGCCTGATAACCACGTGAATGGGCGCGTTCGAGGCGGTCTCGTTTCTGTCTCTTCATACTCCGTGTCCCTCATGTAAGGTCTGTGGAATCTGGTGGAAAGAAAAGTGGTGATTTAATGTTCAACCACCCTTATGTTCTACCTCCTGCGAATCCAAAGATCAATGCTCAATCTTCATGCCAGTGTCATAAATGTGACCTTAATCGGTAAAAATAACGGCGTTTTGTGATGCACACATCAACACCATCTCTCTGATTAAGCTAATAAAAAAGCCCCTGGCCGGCGTCGAAAAATCACGACAACCGGACAGGGGCTTAGCTTATTTATTCACATTAATCTTAATTTAACGCAACCACACTGTTGGCAATCTTCTGCGCAGTCTGTTGCCAGCCCGCCGCCAGCGTGCGGACCATAGCATCATAGCCATCTTCGGTTTGCGGCAGAACCAGATTAAACGCCTGCTTAGTCAGACGGCCCTGATGTTCCAGCGTCCATTCACCACTGACGATCGCTTTGCCATCGTAACGTCCCTGGAAGCCGGTGACCGTCACGTTAAGCGTATCGTGTTGCGCACCTAACGGTGAACCGGCCACCAGCCGGCCTGGCAACGCCTTGCTCAGGTTAGTGATCAGCGTCTGCTGCAACTGCTGATCGAGCGGACTGGCCCAGAGATTATTTGTGGCGATGACATATTTGACATCGCTGGTCTGATAAACCAGTCCATTGCCTGCCAGATAATCCGGCACCGTCACCTGCTGCACCCACAGCATGGGCTGCGCTTCATTCAGCTGGCTGCTGCTGACCTGCATGGATGCCGCCCCGGAGGGCAGCTGATACCAGGTATTGTCAACGCTGCTACTGCACGCACTTAACACCAGCGCGGCACAAAGTATCAATCCTTTCTTCACTGTTTCGCCCTCTTCGGCTGGGGATCCTGTCCCGGTTTCGCCTCAAATACCAGCGCATTGCTCTTATTGTTGAGCGTTCTCAGTACCGGCTGAAGTTCACGCAGTACCTGATCCAGTCGCTGCATATCGCCTACCACTTTGGTGTAAGCTGGCGAACCTGGCTGCAGGCCCTTCATGCTGCGGTTCAGCTCGCGCAATGTCTGCTGCAGATCTTCCGGCAGCGTTTTCATCGCCGGACTGCCAGTGACTTTGTTGATGTTGTCGATGGTGCGCTGCAGATCACGCATCGTTTTCTGGCTCTCTTTCAGTGTACCTGTGGCTTCGTTAACCATGCCGTTCAGTGGAAGACTGTTGATTTTATCCAGTGCCGCCATCAGCTTCTGCTGAATCTGGCTCAGGCCACCACTGACCGTTGGGATCACTTCATAGCCAGAGACTTTCTGTGGTCCTTTATAGGCTGGCGCATTGTCATAGAAGTCGAGATCGACATAGAGTGCGCCCGACAGCAGGTTGCCCGTTTTCAGCGTGGCACGCAGACCGCGTTTCTTACCATCCTGCAGATGCTGTTCAAGATCGAAATTTTCACCCAGCCGGCTGATAAAGCGATCCGGCTCAATACGAATCAGTACCGGTACGCGGTAATCATTATTCAGCGCCTGATCCAGGCCTGCTTTCATCAATGGCGCTTCAGAAACGGTACCCAGACGAATACCCCGGAACTCAACCGGCGCGCCTGCCTGAAGACCACGAATCGAGTCGGTGAAGAACATCAGGTAATCAATATGGTTGGTATAAAGTGAGTCCTGAATACTGCGCTGATCGTCAAACAGATGATAATCAGATTTGTTCTGCGCAGGCTCACCCAGTTCCCAGCCATCCGGCACATCAAAACTGACGCCACCACTGAAGAGCGTCGTGAGCGAACCCATTTCTACGCGCATGCCAGAGGCAGACATATCCACGGCGATACCGCTGTCCTTCCAGAAACGCACGTTGGTCGTCACCAGGCGGTCGTAAGGCGCAGCGACAAACAGCTGATAGGTCATCATACGTTTATCAGTATCAAAAACGCTGGTCTCAACCGTACCGACGCGATAGCCGCGGAACAGCACCGGATCGCCCGGATTAAGCTGACCCGCTTTTTTGCTGTCGAGAATAATGCGGATACCTTTCGCATCTGGCGGCGCTAAAGGAGGGGCATCGAGCAGGTTAAACTGTTCTGGCGCTTCACTTTTGGTGCCGGGCTGTAATTCAATGTAGGCACCTGACAGCAGCGTTCCCAGCCCGCTGATGCCTTCACGTCCTATTTGCGGTTTCACTACCCAGAAAACACTGTCTTTATGCAGCAGTTTTCCCATACCCGCATTAAGACGGGCCTTAATTTCTACATGGTGGAGATCGTCGCTTAACACCGCGCTCTCCACGATACCGACATCCACGCTGCGACTTTTAATTGTGGTTTTACCCGCAACAATGCCTTCGGCGTTTTCGGTGATTAAGGTGACTTCAGGCCCCTGATGGCTGAAATGGTAGAACAGGATCCACCCGCCAATTAACAGCGTAACGATGGGGACAATCCAGACCGGCGACCAGCGCTTAATCTGTTCCACCTTTGCATGGCCGTGGTTAGTTTCCGTCAAGGCGCGACTCCTTCATATTGTTTTCGCGTACACGATCCCAGGTTAATCGCGGGTCAAAGGTCATGGCAGCAATCATGGTGATAATCACCACCATCGCAAACAGTACTGCCCCCCACGCGGGATAAACATTCATTAATTGCCCCATACGCACCAGCGCAGAGAGCACGGCAATCACAAACACGTCAATCATTGACCAGCGGCCAACAAATTCAACCACTTCATAAATTTTGTGCATCCTGTGGCTGTCACGCCGTCCGCGCCCGCTGGCATCCCAGCAGAGCCAGCCAATCGCCAGCATTTTTAGCGTAGGCACCATAATGCTGGCGATAAAAATCACCAGCGCTACCGGATAAGAACCGTCATCCCACAGCACAATCACCCCCGCCATAATATTAGAGGGATACGCTGTGCCGAGGGTTTCCGTCACCATGATCGGCAACAGGTTGGCGGGGATATAAAGCAGTATGGAGGTAAACAACAGCGCCAGCGTCCACTGCAGGCTGTGCTTTCGTCGCGCCTGCGCCGTTACGCCGCAGCGCGGACAGGTATGCTCAGCTTCAGGCAGAATGGCCGTACAGCATGGGCAGGAACGCAGGCCCTGCTCTAAACCACTGATGCCCACTTCGGGCAGATGAGGTAGCGCGGGTCGGGGGGAGAGACTCTCCCACAACTCGCGCCGGTCAACGCACTGAAAGGCCCGAAGTTGTAACAGACAAAACAACACCCACGGCCAGAAACTGGTCTCCAGGCCAATCTCACCGTAGGCCATCAGTTTGACGAAGCTGACCAGCACGCCCGCCATAAAAATTTCTGCCATGCCCCAGTTACGCAGCTGAAACAGGATGCGTGCCAGACCAATTTTAAGTCGGGTTGGAAAAGGAACCGGATTGACCAGCAGTATAATGGTGATCATGCAGAAAGCCGGGACCGCCTGCACAAAGAGCAGGAACAGCGTCGCCAGGCTGCTGTAATCTTCCGTCACCATGACCTTGGGGATCTGCGAAAGTGTAATCTGGCTGGTCAGCCCCGCAACTTTCATTGAGACGAAAGGAAACAGATTCGCCAGCAGCAGCATAAAGAGTGCTGCCAGCGCATAGCCCGTCGGTCGTTTGCGCGGCTCGTGCCAGTTGGCCGTCAGGGAGGTGTGGCAGCGCGGGCATGATGCACGGCTGCCAACGGGAATGTCCGGCAGCTTAATCATTAAATCGCATTGTGGACAAAGTATCCACGCGTTACTTTTCACTGCTGAACACATCCGTTAGCCCTGCCCTACGCGCCGTTTTTCAGTGACTCAAGCTCTTCCCAGCGCGCAAAAGCGGTTTCCAGCTCCTGCTCAGCCTGCGCCAGATTATCCAGCACCGGCTGTGTCTGATCGTGTGCCTGACTGAAGAAGTCCGGGTGACTCATCTTCGCCTGCAGTTCGCCAATGCGCGCCTCCAGCTGCTCCAGTTTTTGCGGCAACTGTTCCAGCTCTCGCGCCAGGTTGTAGCTGAGTTTATTTACGTTACGCTTCGCATCACTCTTCTCTGCGGCAGGCTTAGCGGTATTAGCCGTCGCTTTTGCGGGTGTGGCAGCTCTGTGCTGACGGTAGGCGGCGCGCTGCTGCTGAGCATCGTGATAACCGCCCACAAAGGTGCCGATTTCGCCGTTGCCTTCAAAAATCCAGCACTCAGTGACGGTATTGTCGACGAACTGACGATCGTGACTGACCAGTAAGACGGTGCCCTGATAACCATCAATCAGCTCTTCCAGCAGTTCCAGCGTTTCGACGTCGAGGTCGTTTGTTGGTTCATCCAGAATCATCAGGTTGCTGGGACGCAGGAACAGACGCGCCAGCAACAGGCGGTTACGTTCACCACCCGAAAGTGCGCGCACCGGCGTCATGGCACGTTTAGGATGGAACAGGAAGTCCTGCAGATAGCCCAGCACGTGGCGCGGTTTGCCGTTAACCAGCACTTCCTGCTTGCCTTCGGCCAAGTTGTCCATCACGGTGCGATCCGGATCCAGTTCAGCGCGATGCTGGTCAAAGTAGGCCACTTCCAGCTTGGTGCCGGAATGCACGCGGCCATGATCCGCTTTTAATTGCTGCAGCATCAGACGCAGTAAGGTGGTTTTACCGCAACCGTTCGGTCCAATCAGCGCAATTTTGTCGCCACGCTGAACCTGGGTTGAGAAATCCTTCACCAGCACTTTGCCGTCGACCGCGTAGTCGACATGTTCCAGCTCAAACACAATTTTGCCGGAGCGGGACGCTTCGCCCACCTGCATGTTGGCTTTGCCCATGACTTCGCGACGTTCCGAATGCTCACGACGCAGCGCTTTCAGCGCACGCACACGGCCTTCGTTACGTGTACGACGGGCTTTGATGCCCTGACGGATCCACACCTCTTCCTGCGCAAGCTTGCGGTCGAATTCTGCGTTCTGCATCTCTTCAACGCGCAAGGCTTCTTCTTTGCCTTCCAGATAGAGATCGTAGTTGCCCGGCCAGGAGACCAGCTTGCCGCGGTCGAGATCGACGATACGTGTCGCCATGTTGCGGATAAACGAACGGTCATGCGAAATAAAGATGATGCTGCCGGTGAAGTTCTTCAGGAACGTTTCCAGCCAGTCGATGGTTTCAATATCGAGGTGGTTGGTTGGCTCATCCAGCATCAGCACGCGCGGGTTACTGACCAGCGCACGGCCCAGCGCCGCTTTACGCAGCCAGCCGCCAGAGAGCGACGACAGTTCGGTATCGGGCTGCAGACCAATCTGCTCCAGCACGTCATGGATGCGGCTTTCCAGCTGCCACAAATTCTGATGGTCGAGAATAGTCTGCAGACGCGCCATCTCATTGAGGTTTTTATCGCTTGGATCGTCCATCACCACATGGGAAATGGCGTGATAGGCTTTCAGATTCTCAGCCTGCTCTTCAACGCCCTCAGCCACGAAGTCATAGACCGAACCGGTGATGTTACGCGGTGGATCCTGTTGCAGACGCGCAACCACCAGATCGGTTTCATAAATAATGCGGCCATCATCCAGCGGCTGTTCGCCGTTGATGATTTTCATCAGTGTGGATTTACCTGCACCGTTACGGCCCACCAGACAGACGCGTTCGTTCTCTTCAATGTGCAGTTCGGTGTTGTCTAGCAGCGGCGCATCGCTGAAGGAGAGATAAGCGCCGTGGATACTGATTAATGACATGTAATCTTATTCCTTACCGGCGTGAGTGATCAGCCAGCAGTTGTGAATTTGACGGTTACGCGCGAAGTCCTGCGACTGTGTTTTCTGGGTAATATCCTGCGCCTGCAGGCCCAGTGCTTTCAGGCCATCCATGTCCATTTTGAAACCGCGTTTGTTATTGGAGAACATGATGGTGCCGCCGCGACGCAGCAGGCGCTTCAGGTTACGCATCAGCATCATATGATCGCGCTGAACGTCAAAGCTCTCTTCCATACGTTTTGAGTTGGAGAAGGTTGGCGGATCGATAAAGATCAGGTCAAAATTCTCGTCACTCTCATTCAGCCAGCTCAGGCAGTCTGCCTGCATCAGGCGGTGCTGACGCCCGGTCAGTCCGTTAAGACGCAGGTTGCGCTCCGCCCACTCCAGATAGGTCCGCGACATATCGACCGTGGTGGTCGAACGCGCCCCACCCAGACCGGCATGCACACTGGCGGTGCCGGTATAGGCAAACAGGTTCAGGAAATCTTTGCCCTGGCTCATCTGGCCGAGCATTTTACGGGCAATGCGGTGATCGAGGAACAGGCCGGTATCGAGATAGTCGGTCAGATTCACCCAGAAATGCGCATTAAACTCTTTAACTTCGAAATAGTCGCCCTTTTCGCTGAGCTTCTGATACTGCGCTTTGCCTTTCTGACGCTCACGCGTTTTCATAATCAGACGGTCGGCAGGCAGTTCCAGTACGCTCAGGGTCGCGCTGATCACATCGAACAGGCGCTGACGCGCTTTGTTCGGATCGATCGTTTTCGGTGGCGCGTATTCCTGGATAATCACCCAGTCGCCATAGCGATCGACAGCGACGTTGTAGTCTGGCAGATCGGCGTCATAAATGCGGTAGCATTCAATGCCTTCCTGACGCGCCCACTTCTCCAGCTTTTTCACATTTTTACGCAGACGGTTCGCGTAATCTTCCGCAATCTGACCGGCGCTTTCATGGCTGTTGACCGCCAGCTGATAATTTTTCTGAACGCAATCCAGCGGACCGTTTTTCGCTTTGAACTGGCGGTCGGCACGCAGTTGCAGGCAGCTCAGCAGTTCAGGCGAGGCGCTGAACAGCGACAGATTCCAGCCGCCAAAATGCTGCTTCATCAGACGTCCAAGCTGGCTGTGCAGCGCAATGAGGGCGGGTTCGCTCTCCAGACGTTCACCGTAAGGCGGATTGCTCAGCACCGTGCCATGCACAGCCGGATCGACCGGATTGGTCAGCTTCAGCAGGTCCTGTTGAGCAAAGGTAAAGAGTTCATAAACGCCTGCGCGACGGGCATTCGACTGCGCCCACTCCAGTACACGGCCATTATTATCATAGCCAAAGAAGCGCGCCTGGGTGGCTGCGGTGCCCGCACGGGCACGCGCCTGCGCCTCGGCTTTCACATCCTGCCACAGAGCAGCATTAAACTGACTCCAGGCGGTGAAGCCCCAGTGCTTGCGCAGCAGGCCTGGTGCGCGATCGCAGGCGATCAGTGCGGCTTCAATCAGCAGCGTACCGGAACCACACATCGGATCGATCAGCGGCGTGGTCGGCTCCCAGCCAGAACGCAGCACAATCGCTGCGGCCAGCGTCTCTTTCAACGGTGCCTGACCGGTTTGCTGCCGATAGCCGCGCTGATGCAGCGAGCTGCCGCTGAGATCCAGCGCAATACTGGCACGATCGTCATTCAGCCAGACGTTGACACGGATATCCGCCTGCTCACGATCGACATTCGGCCGCTCGAGGTTTTGACGGGTAAAGCTGTCCACGATGGCATCTTTCACTTTCAGCGCGCCAAACTGGCTATTACGAATCGAGTCGTTGGTGCCGCTGAAATGCACGACAAACGTTTTGTCGCTGCCGAACATCGTCGGCCAGTCCACGCTCTGTACACCCAGATAGAGATCAAGATCGCTGTAGACGCCAAACTCTCCCAGCGGCAACAGGATGCGTGATGCTAAACGACTCCACATCAGACTTTGGTACATGGCGCGATCGTCGGCTTCGTAGTGAACGCCTCCCTGCACCACTTGCAAATCCTGCGCGCCCAGCGCGTCCAGCTCACTTTTTAACAGCTCTTCGAGCCCACGCGCCGTGCTGGCAAACAGAGAATTCATATCGTCACTTTTTAACTCTTGAGAAAATTGTCGCGCATTATAGCGAATCGGAGACCTATGTCATAAAGTTAGCTTCTTTTGTGTCGCGCGTCGGGTTCAAGGAGAACACCATGATCACGCTTTCCCGCTTATTTATTCATCCTGTGAAGTCGATGCGGGGATTAGCGTTATCACACGCGCTGGTCACTGACAGCGGACTGGCGTTTGATCGTCTGTTTATGGTGACCGAACCTGATGGCACCTTTATTACCGCCCGCCAGCACCCGGAGATGGTGCGCTTTACGCCCGCGATTCTGCCGGATGGCCTGTTGCTGGCGGCGCCAGATGGCAGTCAGTCCCTGATCCGCTTCAGCGATTTCGATGAGCAGGATCATCCCACCGAAGTCTGGGGTAATCATTTTACCGCGCGCATAGCGCCCCTTGCGATAAATCAGTGGCTGAGCCAGTTCTTCCCGCGCGACGTTCAGTTGCGCTGGGTCGGGCCACAACCCAGCCGCCGGGTCAAAAAGTTTGATCATATTCCGCTTAGCTTTGCCGATGGCTTTCCGTTTTTGCTGATCAACAACGCGTCGCTGCATGATCTGCAACAACGCTGCCCGGCCAGCGTCCGAGCCGAACAGTTTCGTCCGAATCTGGTCGTCAGCGGTGCTGCCGCATGGGATGAAGATAGCTGGGCAGAAATTCAGATTGGCGACGTGATATTCGAGGTGCCAAAGCCCTGCAGTCGCTGTGTGCTCACCACGGTCAGCACCGAGACCGGCGTTAAGCATCCCACCGGTCATCCGCTGGCGACGTTGCAGACTTTTCGTACCGCTCAGGATGGCAGTGGTGACATCGATTTCGGCCTGAACTTAGTGGCGCGTAGCAGCGGCGTCGTGCGTGCGGGTGATGAAATGATTGTCCTGAAACGTCATGCATCGCGCAGGTATGGGGCGGGTGAAGTGGTTGAAACGTTGAAACCAGAAAAACAGGCGCCTGAAACCGTGAACATTACTTATCAGGGTCAGACATTCACCGGGGATAATCAGCAGGTGTTACTGGATCAACTGGAGATGCAGGGCTTTCGCATACCCTATTCCTGTCGTGCAGGTCTCTGTGGCAGTTGCAAGCTGAATCTGGTCGCAGGTGAGGTGAAGGCGCTGAAACAGAGTGCCCTGCGTCAGGACGGCACACTGTTAAGCTGTAGCTGTATTCCGGCGGGCGATGTTGAACTGAGATGATCAGACAGCGCGGGCGAAAGGTGCAGCAACGTCCTCATGCCAGGGCTGCAGGCGATCGTTCATCACTTTGATGGCATCGCCGAGCACCATGTTTTTTCCCGCCAGCGTGAGACCTTGCTGCGCCAGCAGACAGAGCGCCGCATTATCACCACTTTCAACCACCAGCAGACGTGCCTGTGTTCCCTCTTCAGCCAGCGTAACCTGTACCATTTCGCCAGGACGAGGCTGCATGGCCGGGGCATATGAGGTGAAATGCCAGCTTTTAGGCATCAGGGGTTTGAGAAAGCGGGCAGCGACCAGTGCGTTTAACACCAACTCAGCACGGTGACTGCCACTGAGTTTGCAATGACGGCAGGTCTCTTCAAACGTGTAATAAAGAGCAGCGTCATCGACACAAAAGCCCGATTCAGCGAAAGCGTCCGGCGTGAGCATTTTGCGGGAATAGCGGGAACGAAACAGCATACCGTCGGCCAGGTCGAGCATCATTCGATCGTGGCTGCTGTCAAAATACCAACGCCAGTTATCATCGGGTTTAATTTTCATCGTGTGCCCTGTATTTACCGCTGCGCCAAAAATCACGCAGAATTCAGCGAAAAAGAAACATAAGGAAAAGTTGAAAAAGCGTGCAACAGGACAAAATATAAACGAGCCGAGGGGATAAATAAAGCCCCCGGCCCGTCATTGTGAGAATTGTCTTAGATATTGGTAACGATATCTTTAATTAAGCCCGGTCCCTGATAAATAAAACCTGAATAAATCTGAACTAATGTTGCCCCGGCGGCGATTTTTTCACGTGCGGCCGTTAAAGAATCAATGCCACCAACGCCAATAATCGGCAGGCGTCCCTGCAGTTCCTGAGAGAGGCGCTGGATAACCGCTGTGCTCCGGGACTGAACTGGCCGGCCACTTAATCCGCCTGCTTCCTCAGCATATTTGAGTCCACTAACCAGCGAACGATCGAGGGTGGTATTGCAGGCAATAACACCATCAATCTGATGACGAATTAAACTGTCTGCGACCTGAATTAACTCCTCTTCCGAGAGATCGGGCGCAATTTTCACGGCCAGCGGAACATATTTAAGGTGACGCTGTTCCAGCTCTTTTTGTTTTTGTTTGATTGAGGAGAGCAGATCATCCAGCGCCTCGCCATATTGCAGCGAACGCAAACCTGGCGTGTTAGGGGAGGAAATATTGATGGCGATATAACCGGCGTGGGCATAGACCTTCTCCATGCAGATCAGATAATCATCTTTGCCCTGCTCGACTGGCGTATCTTTATTTTTACCGATATTGATTCCCAGCACGCCGTTAAAACGCGCTTTTTTCACGTTTTCAACCAGATGATCGACACCCAGATTATTAAATCCCATCCGATTGATAATTCCGCCTGCTTCCACCAGCCGAAACATGCGTGGCTTATCATTGCCCGCCTGAGGGCGCGGCGTGACGGTACCGACTTCAACAAAACCAAAGCCCATCGCGGCAAACGCATCAATACACTCTGCGTTCTTATCCAGCCCGGCGGCCAGGCCCAGGGCGTTCTTAAAGGTCAGTCCCATACAGGTAACCGGACGCGACGGCAGAGTCTGGCGATAGAACATCTCAAGTGGCGTGCCGCTCATAAAGCGTAGTTGCTGAAAGGTGAGTTCGTGTGCGCGTTCGGGGTCGAGTTTAAACAGCGCCGGTCGGACGATAGGATAAAACATGCACTCTCCTGAAGGACGGAAGCGATCGTGGAAGTCGGTGCACGGGAAAATGTGCGCCAGAATGGTAAAGTGCTCTGGCGCAAAAGTAAATCGAACTGCGGGGTGGTGGGAAGTTAACTGAAAATCCCTTGATCTTACGCAGCGGAATCGTTTACGGGGTGATTTTCCACCTGCGAGGGGAACAGATATTCCCGGAGGATCCCGTGACGCTGCATGATGCCAAAAATACCGATGCAGACGAACGCTTCTGCCCCGACCATCGACCATGCGGCCCCGATCGCACCAAACTTCCACGCCAGGAAACAGCACAGCGGCACGTTAATCACACCCGCGGCCATCATCACCCACATACGCTGACGCGCTAAACCATGTGGAATCAGAATCTGTAATCCGGCCGGATAAGCAATGTTGCCAAACAGGAAGCAGAGCACAAAGACACGCAGCACATCCGCCGACGGAATAAAGTCCTTACCCAGTAAGATTGAAACCACCAGGTCAGCAAAGAACCAGGTAAAGATCACAATCGACAGACTCAGGGAAAACGACAGCAGCAGGCTTTTGCGCGTCGCTGCAATGGCAGCCCGTTTATCCCGGCCAAACAGATGACTGACGCGCGGGAAGAAGGCGCTGCCAATCTGCTCTGGCACAGAGTTAGCGGCTTTACGCAGACGATCCGCACCGTTATAGATACCCACCATATAGGTGGAGGTAAAGGAAGCGAGAATCACGACATTGACGCTGTTGAACAGATTGGCACCGGCAATGGCGATAAAGACATCCATGCTGTCGGTGATGCGCTGTTTGATTTCACGGGGCTCAAAGCGATAACGGCCAATGACCTTCATCTCCAGCACAAACTTCAGCGTAATCGCTGCACTGATGATCGAGACAGTGCCAGGGATCAGGGCAGCCAGCCAGGTATCCTGCGGGGATTTCACCAGTAAAAACGTTAGCGGAATCGCACAGAAGTTCCCGAAGGTAGCGATCATTGCCGTCTTACCCAACTTCTCAAAGCCCTGCATCAGCCAGCCAAATGAAAACAACGAGCCTATCAGCGTGGTGCAGTTCGCCAGGATGATAAAGAACAACGGATGCCAGGCAGGATTGAACCAGGTCGCGGTCAGCAGCGTGCCGCTGGTCACCACCAGCAGCATCAGCTTGGCGTTAAATGTTGACCAGAAAAGCTGAGTGACGCGTTCTTTGTCATCACGATGGTGAGCAATATCTTTGGTGGTAAAGACATTGAATCCCCAGTCAGAGATGGTACTGCAATAGAGCACACAGGCGATCGCCAGTGCCAGCGTACCCATCTGCTCTACACCCAGAACACGGGCAAGATAGGGCAGCGTCGCCAGCGGAAAAAGAAACGACGCACCACGATAGGCCAGCAGGGAGAAAATATTAATAATCAGACTTTTATCAAGAACTTTTGCCATGACGCAACAACCTTATACACATTGCATGTCTCACCTTCTCATTTCGCTAAGGCATAAACAATATCGCTTCACATTTTTCAGAATCAGGCTGTTTTTTGTGATCAGGCCGCGTTTTTCAACTCTTTTTTGACTTTGTAATGCTGCAGCGCAATAAACAGTTCAGGACGATTAAACAATAACCGCTCTTTAAAGCTCTCTGCTTTTACATTACGTCCCAAAAAGCGAATAGCATTCAGCACATATTCAGGAACAGGTGTTCGATTGTAGAGCGATAAATAGATCATCAGACGAAACGAGTGAACTAAATAGGCTTTTTCCAGGGTGTCACGCCATGCTGATTTAACCATCGATCCGGTTAACGTGTTGTAGGCGTGCATAAAAGCGTCATAGCGCTGATGGAAAAACTCATTACTTTTAGTACTGTTGGTCAGTGAACCGTTACGAATACGCTGTTTATAATAGACCTGATGACTGACCCAGGCCTGCTGACTTTTCATAAAACAGGAAAGGGTAAAATTGTGGTCTTCATGAACACGTTTAACAAAGCGCAATTTATGCTGCTCAATAACGCGTTTGCTGATGACATAACTCCAGGCCGCCGAGGTATAGCTGCCATTACGCAGCAGCGCCAGCAGGACCTCCTGTGGCTTTTGCTGGCCAAAGAGTTCGTGCCTCACTTTTGGTGAAGTGATGTCAATCTGACCATCGCGGAATACACACGATTTAAAACAGAACAGGTCCGTTTCAGGATGCGTTTCCGCCACCCTGGCCAGCTCGGCCACCAGGCCGTCCGCCACGACGTCGTCCGGATCACAGAAAAAGAGAAACTGTCCCTTCGCCTGTGCAATGCCCACATCCCGGGCCTGACCGGCGCCTCCATTTTCAGTGGTAATTATTTTCACCTGAGGAAGATGCGCATAATTCTGTTCAAGTAAGGCTAATGTTCCATCGGTGGAACCATCATTCACAATGAGTATTTCATTGGGCGCTTTAACCTGACGTAATAATGAATCGACGCACTCCACAATATATTTTTCAACATTGTAAGTTGGAATAATTACAGATAATAGAGTGTCAGACATAGGCAATTCTCTGCTGTTAGAAAAAAGACAATACGCGTCACCTGCCAGATGCAGGTCCTGACCAGAGGCGAAACGTCGAAAAGAGTAATGCGCTATTATTATGATAGCTTTCATTTGGCCTGATTATCTTAAACCGGTAATGCGAATAAAGACCAGTCGTAAAAATTATCTTAACGTTTCCTGTGAAAATCACTGTTAATGAAAGTGCATCTATAGTCCGCGTAAATGTTAAAACCGTTGATGATCGATTTAAAATAGCCCGGCAAAGCAGACGTAACCATGTTCAGTAATGTGTAAGAGAACATCTGTAATAGTGAATAACTTCACCATTACTTCATTTTCATTGCAGTTTTCTTTCTGCGATTAATCTTAGCTTCAGGCAGGGGCTTCCGCAGACAGGCAGATTCTGTGCCGCTCAGAGGGGCTGTTATGCTCACCGCTTCGCTTTAACGCTGTATGATTCTCAGGAAGATTGATTAAGCAATCAGACGAAAACGATTTTTTTCAGCACCCTCCCCCGTTTTGACCATCTCGTATCAAACTCCTTAATCAATTCACCGCCTGCCGGAACCTAAATTAAGAATTATCGGAAGCTTATGCGTTCCCTTCTGCAGCGGCGTCTTCTATTTGCATTTTTCACCCTTACTTTGCCGGATAAATCATTTAAGCCCACTCCGTAGCTCTGACAGTATGAAGCCATTAGTTCTCAACTTTAGATAATCAATAACTTTTAGTTATAAGGAGTGATGATGCGCGTTATTACGCTGGCTGGCAGCCCACGATTTCCTTCCCGCTCGACTTCATTACTGACGCTGTGTCAGCACAAGCTGGAAGCGCGTGGCATTGAAGTCATTCCCTGGAATATTCACAACTTTCAGCCTGACGATCTGATCAATGCACGTTTTGATGCACCCGCACTCCTGGCCCTCCGTGAAGACCTCGCGTCTGCTGATGGCCTGATCGTGGCGACACCTGTTTATAAGGCGTCCTTTTCAGGCGCGCTGAAAACCCTGCTCGATTTGCTACCTGAACGTGCACTCGAGCACAAGGTTGTGTTGCCGCTGGCCAGCGGCGGCAGTGTCGGCCACATGCTGGCGCTGGATTACGCCCTGAAACCGGTTCTTAACGCCTTAAAGGCGCAGGAGATCCTGCACGGTGTTTATGCCGAGGACAGCCAGATTACCCACTACGATCGTCAGCCGGTTTTACAGGATTCACTGTCACAGCGTCTGGATGAAGCCGTCACTGCGTTCTGGCTGGCGCTGACCCGTCACCACCACCCCGTTGCACAAGCGGTATAAGGAAGAGTTCGATGAAGCAAATAGTTGGAAAGTGGCTGGTGGCAGGCCTTTTACTCATCGCCCCTCTGGTTCAGGCCGCCGAATCCGATCCGGCTGAGATTCGTATCGGCTATCAGAAAGGTTCAGTCAGCATGGTGCTGGCAAAATCACATCAGTTACTGGAGAAGCGTTTTCCCCATACTCAGATTAAGTGGATCGAGTTTCCGGCGGGTCCACAAATGCTGGAAGCGCTGAACATCAACAGTATTGACCTCGGCAGCACCGGTGACCTTCCGCCATTGTTTGCCCAGGCCGCTGGCGCGGATCTGCTTTATGTCGGCTCCGAGCCGCCAAAGCCCAAAGCAGAAGTGATTCTGGTCCCAAAAGAGAGTCCTCTGAAACAGGTCGCAGACCTGAAAGGGAAAAAGGTCGCGTTCCAGAAAGGCTCCAGCTCGCACAATTTACTGCTTCGCGCCTTACAGCAGGCGGGCCTGAGTTTTAAAGATATTACACCGGTTTATCTGACACCCGCCGATGCGCGCGCCGCCTTCCAGCAGGGAGATGTTGATGCCTGGGCAATCTGGGACCCCTACTACTCCTCGGTGCTGTTGCAGGGTCATTCGCGTCTGCTGACTGATGGCAGCGCACTTAATCTGACTGGCTCATTCTATTTAGCGACCCGCAGCTATGCCGAAGCCCATGGCGCCTTTATCCAGCAGGTTCTCGATACCTTTAGCGCGGCCGATGCGCTGACAATCAGCCAGCGTCAGCAGAGCACCACACTGCTGGCGCAGGCAATGGGTCTGCCTGAGCCGGTTATCGCCAGCTATCTCAGCCATCGGCCACCAACCCGGATTTCACCAGTGAGCGCTGAAACCGCTGCGGCTCAGCAGCGCACCGCTGACCTGTTCTATGCCAATCATCTGTTGCCCGTAAAAGTGACGATTCAGGATCGCATCTGGCAACCGCATACCGTAACGCAATAAGGAGCAACAATAATGAGCGTATCCATTTTCTGGTTTCTGCCGACGCATGGCGACGGCCACTATCTTGGTACTGCCGAAGGGGCGCGACCGGTTGATCACGCCTATCTGCAACAGGTGGCACAGGCCGCCGACCGCCTCGGCTTCGGTGGCGTATTAATCCCGACCGGCCGTTCATGCGAAGATGCCTGGCTGGTTGCCGCCTCGCTGATTCCGGTCACTCAGCGTCTGCGCTTCCTGGTGGCGCTGCGCCCCGGCGTGATTTCACCGACTCAGGCGGCGCGTCAGGCTGCCACTCTGGATCGGCTCTCCAATGGCCGCGCGCTGTTCAATCTGGTGACCGGCGGCGATCCGGAAGAGCTGGCGGGCGACGGTGTGTTCCTGGATCACCGTGAGCGTTACGCAGAGTCTGCCGAGTTTACCCGTGTCTGGCGTCGGGTGCTGGAAGGCGAAACCGTCGATTATGAAGGCAGGCACGTGAAGGTTCGCGGCGCGCGTCTGATGTTTAAACCGGTACAACAGCCTCGTCCTCCCCTCTGGTTCGGTGGCTCTTCTGAACCGGCCCAGGAGCTGGCGGCCGAACAGGTCGATGTTTATCTCACCTGGGGTGAGCCGCCTGCACAGGTCAAAGAGAAGATTGACCAGGTGCGCGCCAAAGCCGCTGCTCAGGGACGCACCGTACGCTTCGGCATCCGTCTGCATGTGATTGTGCGTGAAACCAATGAAGAAGCCTGGCAGGCCGCTGACCGGCTGATTGCCAATGTCGATGACGCCACTATCGCGAAAGCACAGGCAGCGTTCCAGCGGGCAGATTCTGTGGGTCAGCGCCGGATGGCCGCCCTGCACGGCGGTCGACGCGACAAGCTCGAAATCAGCCCGAACCTGTGGGCCGGCGTGGGCCTGGTGCGCAGCGGAGCCGGTACGGCGCTGGTCGGCGATGGTCCGACGGTTGCCGCACGTATCAGGGAGTATGAAGCGCTGGGCATCGAGACCTTTATCCTGTCGGGGTATCCGCATCTGGAAGAGGCGTATCGCGTTGGCGAACTGCTGTTCCCGCATCTGGATCTGCAGGTTCCCCTGGTGCCTCAGCCGCGGGTGGTTCAGGCGCACGGTGAAGCGGTCGCCAACGATTTTACCCCTGAGAAAAAAGTCGCCCGGGGCTGAGGAGAGCATGATGGCCAGAACCCGAAAACGCCTTGCTGATACGTTGCTACCCTGGCTCCTGCCAACGCTGCTGGTCGTGGTGTGGCAGATAGCCTCACAGACCGGCTGGTTATCAAACCGCATTCTGCCCGCACCGGAGAAGATCGTGACCACCTTCTGGCAGCTGACCGCCAGCGGTGAACTCTGGCAGCACCTGGCGATCAGCAGCTGGCGGGCGCTGATCGGCTTCAGCATCGGTGGATCTCTCGGCCTGCTGCTGGGCTTGATCACGGGCACCTCAAAAACCGGTGAGCGGTTGCTGGATACCTCGCTGCAGATGCTGCGTAATGTGCCGCATCTGGCACTGATCCCGCTGGTGATCCTCTGGTTCGGCATTGATGAATCCGCCAAAATCTTTCTGGTGGCGCTGGGCACGCTGTTCCCGATCTACCTGAATACTTATCATGGCATCCGCAACATTGATCGCGGGCTGGTTGAGATGGCCCGCAGCTATGGCCTCTCCGGCTGGAGCCTGTTTATTCAGGTGATCCTGCCCGGTGCGCTGCCCAATATTATGGTCGGCGTACGGTTCGCGCTGGGTCTGATGTGGCTGACGCTGATTGTCGCCGAGACTATCTCCGCCAGTTCTGGCATCGGCTATCTGGCGATGAATGCGCGTGAATTCCTGCAGACCGATGTGGTGGTGGTGGCCATTATTCTCTACGCCCTGCTCGGCAAACTGGCGGATGTCGCCGCGTTGTTACTGGAACGTGTCTGGCTGCGCTGGCATCCCGCTTACCAACTGAAGGAGGAGAACGCATGAGCCAGACTTTCTCACCGGCCCGCCTCAACACCGGTACGCCGGTTGGCGTCAACGGCGTCAGCAAACAGTATGGCAGTCGCACCATACTCAATAAGATCGACCTGCATATTCCTTCAGGTCAGTTTGTGGCGGTAGTGGGTCGCAGCGGCTGTGGCAAAAGCACTCTGCTGCGTCTGCTGGCGGGACTTGAACAGAGTTCCAGCGGTGAACTGCTGTCGGGCAATGCGCCGCTGCAGTCAGCGCGAGAAGATACCCGCCTGATGTTTCAGGATGCGCGACTGCTGCCGTGGAAAAAAGTGATCGATAACGTCGGTCTGGGCCTGCGCGGACGCGAATGGCGCAGCGCGGCAATGGATGCCCTGGCGGCGGTAGGACTGGCCGATCGGGCCAGTGAGTGGCCGGCTGCACTCTCTGGCGGTCAGAAACAGCGCGTGGCACTGGCCAGGGCGCTGATCCATCGACCGGGTTTGCTGCTGCTGGATGAACCGCTGGGCGCACTGGATGCCCTGACGCGCATTGAAATGCAGGGATTGATTGAGTCACTGTGGCAACAGCATCATTTTACTGTGTTGCTGGTCACACATGATGTCAGTGAAGCGGTGGCAATGGCGGATCGCGTGCTGTTGATTGAAGAGGGCGAGATCGGTCTGGATCTGCTGGTGGACCTGCCCCGTCCGCGGCGTCGTGGATCTGCGCGGCTGGCCGAACTGGAAGCGGAGGTACTGGATCGGGTGATGCAGCGCACGGAACGACCGCAGCCCGTCCGTTACGCGCAGCAGCGCTGAAATAAAAAACGCCTGATGCAGAGCATCAGGCGTTTTAACAGCATAGCGTGTCAACCTATGCCAGGACGGGTCATCAGGCGTTCAGTGCCCGGGTAATTTTCTCGTAAAGATCACCAGAGAGCTTATCCAGCTGCAGCAACTGCTCAAGCGCCTGGCGCATCATCGCCTGACGGTCTTCGTCATAACGTTTCAGACGAATCAGCGGTTCTACCATTCGCGCCGCGACCTGCGGATTACGGGTGTTCAGGTCGGTAAGCATCTCCACCAGGAACTTATAACCGCTGCCATCTTTCGCATGGAACGCGGCCGGGTTAGCCGAGGCAAAGGCCCCCACCAGCGAGCGAACGCGGTTCGGGTTACTCATGGTAAAGGAGCGATGAGTCAGAAGCTGACGCACATTACGCATCACGTTGGCAGCCGGACTGGTGGCCTGCAGAACAAACCATTTGTCCATCACCAGACCATCCTGATGCCAGCGCTCATCGTAGGCCGCCAGCAGCGCATCACGGCACGGCAACTGAGCCGCCACAGCCGCGGAAAGCGCCGCCAGCGCATCCGTCATGTTGGTCGCCTGGTGGTACTGCGTCTGTACCAGCTTGTCTGCCAACTGCGCATCGCTAAAGGCAAGATAGGTCAGGCAGGTATTTTTCAGGCTGCGCTGACCAATCGCATCATGCTCCACGCGGTATTCAGGCTGCTGATTGGCGTTGTAGATGGCAAAAAACTCATCGGCCAGTTCGCGGGCCAGCGTGCGTTGCAGAGCGTCACGCACCAGCGCAATCGCCTGCGGATCGATGGTATCGAACAGCTCGGCAATCTCATTTTCCGACGGCAGGGTCAGGATCAGCGCCGTCAGGGCCGGATCGCAGTCGGTATCCAGTAATACTGCACGGAAGGCGTCGGCGACATGCAGCGGCAGCGACAGATGCTGACCCTGCTGATAGCGTGCAACGTTCAGACGGATGTAGGTCGCCAGCAGGCTCTGCGCCGCATCCCAGCGGGAGAAGTCGTTGCGGGCATGGCGCATCAGGAAGGTGAGCTGCGCATCACTCCATTTATAATCGAGTTTCACTGGCGCAGAGAATTCGCGCAGCAGTGACGGCACCGGCTGGAAGTAGACGTTATCGAAAATAAAGGTCTGGAACTCTTCGGTGACATTCAGCACATGGTGCATCGGATGGCCGTTGTTCTGTAGCGGGATCACCTTGCCTTCACCGTCATAGAGTTCAATATCCAGCGGGATATGCAGGGGCAGCTTCTCTTTCTGATCGGCGGTCGCTGGCGTGTGCTGCGTGACGTGTAGCGTGTACTGCTCCAGTTCCGGATTGTAATCGTCGCGCACCGTCAGTACCGGCGTACCGGACTGGCTGTACCAGCGGCGGAACTGCGACAGATCGACGTTTGAGGCATCTTCCATCGCCTGCACAAAATCATCACAGGTGGCGGCGCTGCCGTCATGACGATCAAAGTAGAGCTTCATGCCTTTCTGGAAATTCTCTTCACCCAGCAGGGTATGCATCATACGGATCACTTCTGACCCTTTCTCATACACCGTCAGGGTGTAGAAGTTGTTCATCTCAATAACCTGATCCGGACGGATCGGGTGTGCCATTGGGCTGGCATCTTCGGCGAACTGCGCCCCACGCACGATACGCACATTATCGATGCGGTTCACGGCACGTGAACCCAGATCAGAGCTGAACTCCTGATCGCGGAACACGGTCAGTCCCTCTTTCAGGCTGAGCTGGAACCAGTCGCGGCAGGTCACGCGGTTGCCCGTCCAGTTGTGGAAATATTCGTGGCCGATAACGGCTTCAATACCCAGATAATCTTTGTCGGTCGCCGTTTCCGCTTTCGCCAGTACATATTTGGCGTTGAAGACGTTCAGGCCTTTATTCTCCATTGCGCCCATATTGAAGAAGTCCACCGCCACGATCATAAAGATGTCGAGGTCATACTCCAGGCCGAAACGCTCTTCATCCCACTTCATGCTGTTTTTCAGCGAGGTCATCGCCCAGTCGGCACGGTCGAGATTACCGCGATCGACGAAGATCTCCAGCGCCACATCACGGCCTGAACGGGTGGTAAAACTGTCACGCAACACGTCGAAATCGCCTGCCACCAGCGCAAACAGGTAACACGGTTTCGGGAACGGATCTTCCCACTTCACCCAGCTGCGGCCCTGCTCATCCCGGCCGCTGTCAATGCGGTTACCGTTGGAGAGCAGGAATGGATAGCGTTCACCGTCGGCATAAATGGTGGTGGTAAAGCGCGCCAGCACATCCGGTCGATCGAGGTACCAGGTAATATGGCGGAAGCCTTCAGCTTCACATTGGGTGCAGAGCGCCTCGCCCGATTTGTACAACCCTTCCAGCGCGGTGTTCTGATCCGGATGAATATCATTGATGATTTTCAGGGTGAAGCTTTCCGGCAGCTGGCCGATCACCAGTGCGCCCTCTTCTTCACGGTAAGCCGTCCAGGGTTGCCCGTCGATCTCCAGCGCAATCAGCGTTAACGCTTCGCCGTCCAGTCGCAGCTCAGCCTGGCTGTCGCCCAGTCGTTTAACCTGGCTGATGGCCGTAACACGGGTGGTGGACGCATCCAGTTCAAAGGTTAAATCGATATCGGTGATGGTGTAATCAGGCGCACGATAATCGTGGCGATACTTGATTTGGGGCTGTTGCGTCATATTGCGTCTCGCGTTGTTATAAGTTTACCGGCAAAGTCTAAGCTTGTTACTACAAGCTTGCCACGCACAATGCACCTAAAAGGTGAAATGGCTACAGTTTGTTAACAAAGGCACAGATTGGCCTCGACCCACCCGACTGAAATATGCTGTGATCGGGTTCAGATAGTGAATTATACTTTCGCGTCTTTATGACTGTGTACAACACCGGGCTCTGCGCCACCGAACAGGATGCTGAAACGCGCCATGACAGGACATGCTTCCCCGATACTGACCTCGCTGCTGGATACGGACGCCTATAAGCTCCATATGCAGCAGGCCGTTTTCCACCGCTATCATGACGTAACGGTGGCGGCGGAGTTTCGCTGCCGCGGCGACGAACTGCTGGGTCTCTACGCTGACGAAATTCGTGACGCGATAACCGCTATGCAACACCTGGCGCTGACTGATGATGAAGCGACCTGGCTGTCTCACCTCCCCTTCTTCCAGCAGGATTACCTCAGCTGGTTACGCCAGTTCCGCTATAACCCGGATCAGGTTGAGGTGCGCAATCACCATGGCAAACTGGATATCCGTATTCAGGGGCCGTGGCGGGAAGTCATTATGTGGGAGGTGCCGCTGCTGGCGCTAATCAGCGAGATTGTGCATCGTCATCGCACACCGCAGGTCACCACCCAGCAGGCAATTGACCATTTACACCAGAAACTCGGCGACTTTAAGACGCAGGTAGCTGATCTGGATATGTCACGCTTCCGCCTGATGGATTTCGGCACCCGTCGTCGCTACTCGCAGGATGTGCAGCAGTCGATCGTCTCAACGCTGAAACAGGATTTCCCGTGGCTGATTGGCACCAGTAACTATGATCTGGCGCGCCGTCTGTCACTGACGCCGGTCGGGACGCAGGCACATGAGTGGTTCCAGGCCTTCCAGCAGATCAGCCCGGTCCTTGCTAATAGCCAGCGCGCGGCGCTGCAGGCGTGGCTCGATGAGTATGACGATCAACTGGGCATTGCGCTGACCGATTGTATTGCCATGGACGCCTTCCTGCGCGATTTCGGTCCGTTGTTTGCCCGTCGCTATCAGGGACTGCGCCATGACTCCGGCGATCCGGTTGAATGGGGCGAGAAAGCCCTTGCCCACTATCAGAGCCTGGGTATCGATCCGCAAAGCAAACACCTGGTCTTTTCTGACAACTTAAACCTCGACAAAGCCCTGGCGTTATACCGCCACTTTGGCCAGCGGACGAATGTCGTGTTCGGTATCGGTACCCGCCTGACCTGCGACATTCCGGGCGTAACGCCACTGAATATCGTTATCAAGCTGGTGCAGTGCAATGGTAAACCGGTGGCAAAACTCTCAGACAGCCCCGGCAAAACTATCTGTCAGGATAAAGCCTTTGTAAAAGCCCTGCGAAAAGCCTTTGATTTGCCGCTGGTGAAAAAAGCGAGTTAATCCTCTTCTTATCGGGGCGTTGATGCGCCCCGCCTCTGCTGTAATAAATCTGCATTCCCCCTGAATTTTGCTTGTTTCCTGAAGACTCGCAAGTAACATAGCAAAACCCCGGATGGGGCAACTTTTAACTCACTTCTTCTATATAGAGAGATATTTATGAGCGTAGTGCCTGTAGCGGACGTACTGCACGGTCGCGTCGCGGTTGACAGTGAAGTCACCGTACGTGGTTGGGTGCGTACCCGAAGAGATTCCAAAGCCGGTCTTTCCTTCATCGCTGTCTATGACGGCTCCTGCTTTAATCCCGTTCAGGCTGTCGTCAATAATTCTCTGAATAATTATCAGGATGAAGTGCTGCGTCTGACCACCGGCTGTTCCGTTATCGTCACCGGTAAAGTGGTGGCATCGCCGGGTCAGGGCCAGGCGTTTGAGATTCAGGCAACCAGCCTGGAAGTGGTGGGCTGGGTGGAAGATCCGGACAGCTATCCGATGGCGGCGAAACGTCACAGCATTGAGTATCTGCGTGAAGTGGCGCACCTGCGTCCACGCACCAACCTGATTGGTGCAGTGGCCCGCGTTCGCCATACCCTGGCGCAGGCACTGCATCGCTTCTTCCATGAAAATGGCTATTTCTGGGTCTCCACCCCGCTGATTACCGCCTCCGACACCGAAGGTGCAGGTGAAATGTTCCGTGTCTCTACGCTGGATATGGAAAACCTGCCGCGCAACGATCAGGGCAAAGTCGATTTCAGCGAAGATTTCTTTGGCAAAGAAGCTTTCCTGACCGTTTCCGGTCAGCTGAACGGTGAAACCTATGCCAGCGCCCTGTCGAAGATCTACACCTTTGGCCCGACGTTTCGCGCAGAGAACTCCAACACCAGCCGTCATCTGGCAGAATTCTGGATGCTGGAGCCGGAAATTGCGTTTGCGACACTGGATGATGCCGCCGCACTGGCCGAGTCAATGCTGAAGTATGTGTTCAATGCGGTGCTGGAAGAGCGCGCCGATGACATGGCCTTCTTCGCTGAGCGCGTCGATAAAGAAGCTGTAGAACGCCTCCAGCGTTTCATTACCACTGATTTTGCCCAGGTCGACTACACCGACGCGGTTGAAATCCTGATGAATTGCGGTCAGACCTTCGAAAACCCGGTTTCCTGGGGAATCGACCTCTCTTCTGAGCATGAGCGTTACCTGGCAGAGAAACATTTTAAAGCGCCAGTGGTGGTGAAAAACTATCCGAAAGACATTAAAGCGTTCTATATGCGTCTGAACGACGATGGCAAAACCGTGGCGGCAATGGATGTCCTGGCGCCTGGCATTGGTGAGATCATCGGTGGTTCACAGCGTGAAGAGCGTCTGGATGTGCTGGATGCACGACTCGAAGAGATGGGTCTGAATAAAGAAGATTACTGGTGGTATCGTGATCTGCGTCGCTACGGTACCGTGCCACATTCTGGATTTGGTTTGGGCTTTGAACGTTTAATCGCCTATGTCACTGGCGTACAAAATGTAAGGGATGTTATCCCCTTCCCGCGCACGCCACGCAACGCGAGTTTCTGATTTCGGCATTAAATATAAGAAATTCATATATATAACGAGGTCGGCACTGCCGGCCTTTTTTTATTTTTGTAAATTTTGAGTTCACTCACAAAGTTCCGTGTTTTTTACATTTTGTAATACATATTTTCCTGCTGAAACAAGATTACGAGTTTAGTAGCATTTAAGCGCTAGAATTACGGCGGGTGGGATGGAAAGATGCGTGCAGACACAGGAAGACACCAAACTTCGTTAAGGGTTCTGTAAAGATTTCCTGACGGCAGTGGCAGGTGTACAAATAACTCCAATGAGGGTAATGAATAATGATGAAGCGCAATATTCTTGCAGTGGTTATCCCTGCTCTGTTAGCCGCCAGCGCAGCAAATGCTGCAGAAATCTATAACAAAGACGGCAACAAACTGGACCTGTACGGTAAAGCTGTTGGCCTGCATTATTTTTCTGATAACGATGGCTCAGATGGCGACGGCAACAACGGCGACAAATCTTACGTTCGTTTCGGCTTTAAAGGCGAAACCCAGATTAATGACCAGCTGACCGGTTACGGCCAGTGGGAATACAACATTCAGGCGAATAACTCTGAAGGTTCTGACGCACAAAACGGCAACAAAACCCGTCTGGGCTTTGCCGGTCTGAAATTCGGCGACGCTGGCTCAATCGACTACGGCCGTAACTACGGTGTGGTTTATGATGCAATCGGCTGGACCGATATGCTGCCAGAGTTCGGTGGCGACTCAGGATACTCAGATAACTTCATGAACGGTCGTAGCACCGGCCTGCTGACCTACCGCAACACCAACTTCTTTGGTCTGGTAGATGGCTGGGACTTCGCATTTCAGTATCAGGGTAAAAACGAGCGTACCGACACGCGTCGTGCTAACGGCGACGGCTGGGGCGCATCAACCAGCTATACCTCACCAATCGGTGTTGGTGTTGTTGGCGCATACAGCAGCAGCGATCGCACAAACTCTCAGGCAGACGGCACTACCGATATCAATGGTAATGTTGTTGGCCAGGGCAAACGTGCTGAAAACTGGGCAACTGCTCTGAAATATGATGCAAATAATGTTTACCTGGCAGCGATGTACGGTGAAACCCGTAACTCTACACCAATCTCTGTTGTGACTGGTCTGAACAACACCACCAGCGCTGCTTCTGCTAACAAAGCACAGAACATTGAACTGGTTGCACAGTATCAGTTCGACTTCGGTCTGCGCCCATCCATTGCTTATGTTCAGTCTAAAGGCAAGGATATCGAAGGCGTTGGCGATGCTGACCTGATTAAATACATCGACGTTGGCGCGACTTACTACTTCAACAAAAACATGTCTACCTACGTGGATTATCAGATCAACCAGCTGGATGACAATAACGCGCTGGGTCTGAACACCGATGACACTGTAGCAGTAGGCCTGGTTTACCAGTTCTAATCCTGCTTCAGACGCGTTAAAAAACGGGGCCTCGGCCCCGTTTTTTTATGGCTGTCATTCCTGAAATCTGCCCGACACTCCGCTTTTTACTTCGCCTGAAATTCAGCTTCTCCTCGTCGTGAAATGAACACGGTAAAATTGATGATTTTGTCTCGCAAACGGTTGGCATTTCCCTGGCCGGACGTTAACCTGACAGCTCTTTCCGCTAACGTTCACGCTAATGGACCTGACACATGTTTGAATCGATCTCTGCTGCACCCGCCGATCCTATTCTTGGGCTGGCCGATCTGTTTCGTGCTGATGACCGCCCTGAAAAAATCAATCTGGGTATCGGCGTCTACAAAGACGAAACCGGCAAGACCCCGGTGCTGACCAGTGTTAAAAAAGCTGAGCAATACCTGCTGGAAAACGAAACCACCAAAAACTATCTGAGCATTGATGGCCTGGCTGATTTCGCCCGCTGCACACAGGTCCTGCTGTTCGGTAATCAAAGCCCGCTGATCACGGCAGGCCGCGCCCGTACGGCGCAGACGCCAGGTGGCACTGGTGCGTTACGTGTGGCAGCAGATTTCCTCGCGACGCAGACCTCCGTGAAGCGGGTCTGGATCAGCAATCCGAGCTGGCCTAACCACAACAACGTGTTTAATGCGGCCGGTCTTGAAGTCTGTGAATACCACTATTATGACGCGGCAAACCATACGCTGGATTTTGAAGGCATGCTGACGTCGCTGCAGCAGGTTCAGCCAGGTGATGTGGTGCTGTTCCACGGCTGCTGCCATAACCCGACCGGTATTGACCCAACCGCTGAGCAGTGGCAACAGCTGGCGGAATTGTCACAGGCCAATGGGTGGCTGCCGTTGTTTGACTTCGCCTACCAGGGCTTTGCCCGTGGTCTGGATGAAGATGCAGAAGGCCTGCGCATTTTTGCCGCCTCGCATCAGGAACTGATCGTCGCCAGCTCCTACTCCAAGAACTTTGGTCTGTATAACGAGCGTGTCGGTGCCATCACCGTGGTGGCGGCTGAAGCCAGCGTGGCAGATACGGCGTTCAGTCAGGTGAAATACACCATCCGCGCTAACTACTCCAATCCGCCGGCGCATGGTGCCGCTATCGTCGCCACTATTCTGGGCAACGATACACTGCGAACCATCTGGGAGCAGGAGCTGTCAGATATGCGCCAGCGCATTCAGCGCATGCGTCAGCTGTTTGTGAACACCCTTGCAGAGAAAGGCGCTCAGCGTGACTTCAGCTTTATTATTAAGCAAAACGGTATGTTCTCGTTCAGTGGCTTAACCAAAGACCAGGTAATTCGCCTGCGTGAAGAGTTCGGTGTCTATGCCGTTAACTCAGGCCGGGTGAATGTGGCAGGCATGACGCCAGACAATATGTCGGCACTGTGCGAAGCGATTGTCGCGGTGCTGTAACGCTGACGACGAAACAAAAATGGGCCTGATGGCCCATTTTTTATTGCAGGAAAGATCGCTGATTTTTACTGCAGAAAAGGGTTACTCACGCGCTCATGTCCCAGCGTAGAAATCGGACCGTGACCGGGCAGAAACGTCACATCATCGCCCAGCGGCAGTAATTTTGTGCGGATAGCATTGATAAGCTGCTGATGATCGCCCTGCGGGAAGTCTGTGCGTCCCACCCCGCCATTAAAGATAACGTCGCCTGAAATCAGCAATCGTCCCTGACGGTCAAAGAAGACCACGTGGCCAGGTGAATGTCCCGGACAGTGCAGGACTTCGAGCGTGGTCAACCCGACCTGAACGCTCTCCCCCTCTTCCAGCCAGCGATCGGGGGTAAAAGGTGCGCACTCGTCCAGGCCGAACATCCGGCTCTGGGTAGGCAGCGCTTCCAGCCAGAAAGCATCGCGCTTTTGCGGGCCGATAATCGGAATCTGCCAGAAGGCAGCCAGTTCAACGGCAGCCCCGACGTGATCAAGATGTCCATGCGTCAGCAGAATCTGAGCAGGTTTAAGTCCGAGTTGTTCCAGCGTTTGTTTGACAAGTTCGGCATCGCCGCCGGGATCGACCAGCGCGGCTTCGCGCGTGGAGTCGCACCAGATCACTGAGCAGTTCTGGGCAAACGCTGTAACAGGAATAATGTGGTAATTCATAACGCTCCATGACCGGCTCACGCAGCGTTGCCGGTGTCGTTACCAGTGCCTGATCGGCCCGGTATCAATATGTACAAAGTTACTGCGGGGATAATATCCTACACCACCTGCGCGCAGAGATAACGCCGCTTTGCGTACATTGGCGAGCGAAACGCCTTCGATATGAAAATCCATCGCCTGACCCTTGGTGTGATAGCTGTGCTTTGCCACACCTGGACCACTCTCACGTAGCATGTTGTTGGTTGCCAGTGAGCGATAGCCGGACACCAGCTGAATCGGTTTACGCATACCCAGCAGCGCCTGCAGGCGAAAAATCTGATCAAACAGGTGCGGATCGATGCTTTTCACTTTATTGGCGCGATAGTCCCGGAAAAAGTGATTTAATCGTGACAACTCATCCTTGTCGTAACTCTTACCATTAAAAAACTCAGTTTTAAGGGTTTCACCGGTGTGAAGATTATTAAGCATCAATACACGCGGACGAGACGTAGAAAGCGAGGCCCTTGCGGAAGCAGGCAATAAAGCCAGTCCGGCGGCGGCACTACCACACAGCAGTAGTTTGCGACGAGAAGAATCAATAGTAGACATGTAACGATTTACCTGAGAATGAAGCCCGAGAAATGTGCAAAAAGCGCACAGGCCGAACCATAACTTTCTCTCAGAGAAGCGTCAACCCATCTGCCCATGGTTTGTGAGGCGATCCCCGGAGGGATCGCCATTTGAAAATATTAGTGTAAATGACCGGGACGCTGCTAACGATTTAAAATCAATCACTAGAGCAGTAACTGCTCAGCCCGACTGAGAGCCTGACTGCCCGAACGGGCGGTGTCATCATAATTGTAAATATCTGTGCGGAACTGGGGTATGCCATCATCAGCGACCCACGCCGTAAGATAATAGAGATTCACTGGAATGCGATGGCGAATCGGAACATAGCGGGTGTCGCCCTCTTTTAACGTGCTGGAAATACGCGCATCGTTCCAGCCCGCGTCCTGCAGTAATAATCCCGCCAGTTCAGATGCTTTATTCACCCGGACACAGCCGGAGCTGAGCGCGCGGATATCACGCTGGAACAGATTATGGTTTGGCGTGTCATGCAGGTAGATCGCATCTGAGCTTGGCATATTAAATTTATAACGGCCCAGCGCATTCGCCTCCCCCGGTGCCTGAATCAGGCGATAAGGGAATGATGAGGCGGTGACCATACGCCAGTCGATCATGCTGGGATCAATCACTTCAGCATCAGCACTCCAGCCCGACAGCAGGGTATAACCATGCTTATAAAGATAGGTCGGATCCAGCTTCACTTTTGGAATAATATCTTTTCGCACCAGTGTTGTTGGTACATTCCACGGCGGATTCAGCACCACATTATTGAGTGCGCTGCGCATCAACGGCGTTTTACGGTCCGGACGTCCGACGATGACGCGTGATGAGAGGATCTTATTGCCATTGTTGTAGTAAATCAGCGAGTAGTTGGCGATGTTCACCATGATGCCGTTATGCATATCGTCCGGCAGCAGGCGGAGACGCTGAATGTTCAGCGCGAGTAACGACGCACGCATCTGCGGAGAGACGTTAAGCCACTGACGGGTTCTGGCACCGATAGCCCCATCGCCATCCAGTCCCTGCCACTGCTGGAAACGCTTCACCGCCGCCACCAGCGTCTCATCATAAATATTGGCGGTATTTCCTTCGAGCGTCTGACTCTGTACGTTACCCGGTGATTGTGGTGATGGGGTAAGCAGATTGCTGACTGGCGCGGCAGAAGGACTGACTGCAACAGGCTGATCGCTGTGCGTTACCGGCGAGGCGGCAACGGGTACCGCATCGTCATTGGGTGCCGGCGCATTAACCTGCGCCGTTAACATGCCGCTGCGCTGCAAAATTTCACGCAGCGCAGGAACGTCATCACTGACCTGGCCCGGACGCAGTGTTTCACTGCTTTTCAGCTGCGGCCAGGGCTGCTTATCGCTAAGCAGGGTGATAAGCGCAGCATGCATGGGCTGATACTGTGGATGCTGCGGCTGTAAGGAGGCAATAAATGCATTGTCAGAACCGGCATTGACCGCATTCTGCCACTGATTGACCACCGCCACGGAGGGCTGGGTCAGCCTGTAAGGAACATTGCTGTAGAGCCAGGTTTCACCCTGCGTCGGCACATTCGACACAAATTGCAGATAACCCAGCATCGCATCAGACAACGCAACATCCCGGGCAAAGCCGGTAATGGCGGGGTTGGTCAGACGCTCAATCCAGCGCGTGAACTGCGGCTGAACGCCAGACAGCGCCACTTCTGCCAGCTGCTGCTGAAATTTTTGCACCGCCTGAGGATCCTGCCAGAGCGGTTGCATATGACGGGATGCATAAAGCGTTGCCAGCGGTCCCAGATAAAATGGCTGGTCGGCGCTGGAGAACGCCTGCCGAATGCGCTGCTGACTGTCGGATACGGAGATGGCCGCCTGGCTAGTTCCAGGCAAAGCGGCGATGACAGCAGCCTGCGGTAGCGTAAATGGAACAACGGATAGCGCCAGCGCCAGCAATGATACAACGCGATGATGATGTAATTTTTTTACCCGCAACATCCCTGCCTCCTTATTTTTCAACTTCGCAGCGTTCCCTGTATCCGCTGCGACCGCGCTGTGACTCATCATGTGAGTATACAAACAAAAACGGCATTTGCCTCATGCGACAAATGCCGTAACCAGATTAACGAATGGTTCAGTTTTTGACTACGTTTCCGCCTGTGATTTTTCAGCCGTTAAATCGGGCAATGCATCGGCTTCGCTTCCCGCACGCACCGGCGAAGGATCCGCAGCAAAACCACGCAGGCCAACCACATGCACATGCTCGGTGTTATTAAACACTTTACGCACCAGTTTGTAGGTCGTGCCTTTCTCAGGGCTGATGTTCTCTGGCGCGGCAATCACCAGTTGCATCTCCAGTCGTTCACACAGTTCAAACAGCGTGGCGATGGAGCGGGCATCCAGACGGGCCGCTTCATCAAGGAACAGCAGTCGGCATGGCGAAATGTCTTTGCCGCGCAGACGACGGGACTCCTCTTCCCAGCTTTGCACCACCATCACCAGAATGGACATACCGGTACCAATCGCTTCACCGGTTGAGAGCGCACCGCTCTCTGCACGCAGCCAGCCATCAGAACCCCGGTTAACTTCCACTTCCATCTCCAGATAGTTGCGGTAGTCCAGCAGCTCCTCGCCGATGGTCTGCGGCGTACGCTGCCCCATGTCGATGTGCGGATTAAGACGCTGATAAAGCTTCGCCAGCGCTTCGGAGAAGGTCAGGCGATTACTGTTAAACAGATCCTGATGCTGCTCGTGCTCCTCCGACAGTGTGTCCAGCAGCATGGCATGCGTTTCACGCACATTCACGTTAAGCCGCACGCTGTGCACCTGACCAAAGCTGACGGTCTGCAAGCCCTGGTTGAGCTGACGGATGCGATTCTGTTCGCGCTGGATTGTTTTACGGATGATATTGGCCGCACTGCGCGAACTGATCGCCAGCATCTGCTCACGTGCCGTCAGCTCTTCGGTCAGACGGTTCAGTTCGATTTCCATCTGTTCAATCGCTTCGACCGGATCGTCAGTACGAATAATATCCTGACGGATACGCTCACGCAGATGCTGATAAACCGCAATAAAGAACTGAATCTTACGTTCCGGACGTTTTGGATCTTCCGACAACCGCAGCACGTCGCGCAGATGTTCGTTATCCGCTACCGCCAGACGCAGCGCACCCAATGCTTTATCCGACATCGAGCGCAGTTCATCGCCGCTCAGGTAGGCCAGTTCACGGCGATGCAGACGACGCTCAACGCCATTCTCTTTCACCAGACGCAGTACGGTACACCAGCCCGCTTTGGCGCTGACCACCTGCTCCCGCACCAGATGATATTGACGCTCCAGCTGACGCAGTCGCTTCTGCAGGTTATCCATCTCCGCTTCGCAGAAAGTGAGTTGTTTCTCCAGCTGATTGCGGCGGGCACGGTTGTGGCTGAGTGCTGTGTACAGTTCGTCACGGCGAACGCGCGCGCGCGCTTCTGCACTGCTGTCAGCCTGGACGCCAATGTCCTGCATTTCCTGCTGCAGCTCTTTCAGCATGTCGCGTTTCGCGTCATAGGCGCTTTTCAGCGAGGCGAGCACCTGCGAGTATTGTGTCAGCTGCGCCTGATGTTCACGCAGGCGATCACGACTGCGACTACGTTCACCTTCAGCCTGCTCCAGACGCTGACGCAGCTTATCGCTGAGGTCATTGTTGCCGTTGAGCATGCTGGCTGAGTCGTCATAGCTGAAGTGGGCGCGACGCTGCACCACTTCGGTCAGGGCAAAGGCCTGCTGACGCGCATTACGCTGTTGCTGCTGTGCCTGCTGATAATCCGCCTGCAGCTGCTCGTGCTGTTCCGGGTCGCTCTGCAACACGGCGATAATTGGCTCAAGTTTCGCCAGTTTCGCGCCGTGCTGATGCAGAAAGCGCGCCGCATCCTGCGCCGCATCGACCTGCTCACGAATCTCTTCGCAACGATCGCCCAGCGTATCATCCAGCAGCAGGTTAACGCGTGGCAGCAGTCGGTTAAGTTGTGACACGCCCTCTTTCGCCAGCTCATACTGCTGGCGCTGCTGCTGATTATTGCTCTCGTGCTGATTCAGCGCCCGTTCCAGTTCAGCCCGGCGTGCGCCCAGCTGACGGATCTGCGCTTCCGGGTCAGCGTCAAACGCCACGGCCAGATGACTGCCGATAAAACGGCTGAACGACTGATGCAGACGTTGCGTTTTCTGCACGTCAAACGACAGCGTCGCGTAGCGTTCGGCCAGCCTGTCACGTTCAAGATGCAGCAGCTCCAGCTGATTTTCACGCGCAGCACGGCCAAACAGCGGTATTTTCGGGAAGCGGGAGTAGCGCCACTGACGCTCAGCTACCTTCACAACCACCGCATTCTGCAGCTCATCCACGCTGAAGACGCTGTCATCGAACGACTGCGGATCACCTTCGATCAGATAGAGATCTTCCGGGCAATCCTCGAGCCCGTCCAGCAACTCACGAACACGTGACAGATCCGGCACCACGATCGCATGACGTGACGGACCATAGAGTGCGGAGAAGTACGGCGCATCGTCCAGTGTAACATCATCATAAATTTCAGACAGTAAGACGCCGCCAAAACGTTCCGCCAGCTGGGTCAGCCGCGCATCTTCCGCTCCGCCTGGCTGGCTGAGTCGTTCAATCTGCTGCTCGATATCGCGTTTTTGGGCGGCCACTTCGTCGCGCTCGACGGTGGTCTCACGCTCACGCTCCAGCAGCTGCTGCATATATTCGGTGACGTCCTGGCTGCTGTTCAGCGCCTGGCCAGTCTGTTCGCTGAGCTGCGTCAGAATCTCCTGCGCCGCCAGCCAGTGTGGCGCGCGGGCAGTCAGGCTGGTGATGCGTTCACGCAGCTGTTCCAGCTCCTGACGCATCATCATGCGCTGCTCACCAGCGTCCGAGACGCTGCTGTTCAGCTGTTCAATCTGTGCTTCCAGTTCCTGCTGCAGGCCAGCCAGCGCATCGGCTTCGTAATGCTGCCCCTGGCGCTTGCAGAACTCGGCCAGCAGACGCTCCGCCTCATGCTGTTCGCGCAGGCGCTGTTCCAGCTCATTGAGACGCAGACGCAGCGATGAGAGCTGTTCAGCGTGATGACGCTGATTGCTGGCATCACGCAGCAGTTCGCGACCGGTTTGCCAGGCATCCTGTCGGGACACATCACCGGCAATGCTGGTCACCAGCGCCAGCGCCTGTTCAAACTGACTGTGTGCCGCTTCCGCCACGCTCAGCTTCTGCTCCAGACGCAGCAGGCGTTCTGTCGCCTCTTCCTCTTTGGCCTGGAAACTTTCCTGCCATTCAGCGGCATTGTCGATGGTCAAATCGGGCAGCTGGCAGAGCGTACGGGCGCGTTCCAGCGCCTGCAAGGCCTGCTGATACTGGATGGCGCGGGTTTGCTGCACGTCGAGTGCCTGCTGGAAATCGGCCAGCTGACTTTTCAGCTCATCCACTTCCAGCTCAGCGGCTTCGGCACGCGCTTCATTCTCTTCCTGAATTTCACGGGCTTCGGCGACCACTTCAGTCTGCTCTTCCAGACGCAACGTCAGATCTTCGATATCGGCATCGTAACGCTCAATCTTCTCCTGCTGACGCATCGCCGTCTGCACCAGGTTCAGATGATCGCTGGCGGCCTGATAATCGACTTCGAGATCATTCTCTGCGCCACTGTGCTCAGCCAGTTCGCGCGCCATCTCAACATGACGATACTGCTCGGTGGCGAGCTGCTTGCGACTGCTGAACAGCTCACTGCGCAGTTGTAACGCACTGTCGAGATGCCCCCGACGCTCGTTGGCGTGGCGCATATAGTCAGCCGAAACGTAGCTGGTCGCCTCGGAGATCAGATGCTTAAAGAGATCGCGGTCAGACTGGGTAACGCGGATTGCCTCCAGCGTCATGCGGTTTTCGCGCAGCGCCGCTTCCATATCCTGAAACGCTTTACGCACGCCGCTGTTTTCAGGCAGCAGGTAATCACGCAGCGATCGGGTGATGGCGCTGGAGATACCGCCATACAGTGAGGCTTCAATCAGGCGATAAAACTTGCTGCGATCGCTGGCAGAACGCAGACGTCGCGGCACCACGCCCAGATCAAACATCATGGCGTGATAATCGGTGATCGAGTTATAAGCGCGGAACTGTACGCCTTCCTGCGCCTCAACCCGCTCTTTCACCTCATTCAGCGGCAATACGCGTGCCTGACGGCTGTTAAGCACTTCCGTCAGCATATCGGTCGGGTTGGTATCGGTTGGCAGGCCATGGATACTGAAAGGTTTAATATCGACCTTTTTATCGCGTCCGGCGACCTGTTGCAGACGGACACCGACCACCACACGCTGATGGCGTGAATTCACGACATCCAGCATGGAGTAACAGACGCCAGCCCGCAGCTTCCCGTGCAGACCTTTGTCACGTGATCCCGACGTTGCGCCCGCTTCGGTGGTATTACGGAAGTGCAGCAATGTTAAATCGGGGATCAGCGCGGTCACAAATGCCGCCATGGTGGTGGACTTACCCGCACCGTTTCCGCCTGACAGCGTGGTCACTAATTCATCGAGATCAAAAGTACGGGCAAAAAAACCGTTCCAGTTGATCAGCGTAAGCGAACGAAACTTTCCGCGCTCAATCATGCCTGTTCTTCCTCTGCGTTCTCACTCGCGTCGCCTTCCTGACCGTCACCTTCGTCGGTGTCGACCGGTGCTGTCGCGTTTTCCAGTAGCATGGCTTCGCCATCACGAATCAGGCGAAGCTGCGCTTCACGGGCGTCATCACCGCTGCGCACGTCGGCACCAAAGCGAAACACGGATTCAGTGATGCGGAATTTGCTGCTGTCGTTACCGTAAAACCACACCATACCCAGACGGCGCAGACGGCTCAGAGAGGCGCGCACTTTCTCCTGCAGTTTGGTGCGATCCAGATCCGAACCGGTTGAACGCTGGTTAACCAGCTTCAGCAGGCGATTCTCGTCCGCCAGCGAGAGCAGCTCGTCGTAGAGCTCCTGCTGGGTAAAAATCCCTTCATTGGCAAGGCGTTCCGGACTGAGGTAGAGATAGCAAAGAATCTTCCCGACCATCATGTCCAGCTCAGAGAGCACGGAACGCGGAATCAACGTTGTTGAACGCGGACGCAGATAGAAAAAGCCTTCCGGCGCACGAATCAACTCAACGTGATAACGGCTGTAAAACTCTTCGAGAAACGACTGGTAGTCCATCAGAAACGCATGATTATCCAGCTCTTCGATACCGATATGACGTCCGGCGCGTAACTGGCTATCCAGCGCGGGAAAAATCGGGTTGGCCAGTGCCTGTGCCAGCTTAACCGGCATCACTTGTTCAATATTTGTCGATGACATGTGCCTGCACCTTGGCTCCGTAATCATTGATGGCTTGCCATTCCACAGGCAAACCGGCTAAATCAGCTTCTGCTACGCCAAGGCGCACCGCCTGATCCACCACAATGCGTGCCAGATCGAAATGGCGGGCGCGTGGATACTGGGCCAGGTAGTCGCGCATCACTGACGCGAGGTTGAGCGGTTTTTGTTGCGATTTATAGACCTGCAGCGCTTCTTCAATCATCGCTGCCAGCTGTTCGCGAATTTCGTTGATCTCTTCGTATTCCATCTCCGGCGGCAGTTCGCCCATCACTTCGTCATTCCGCAGCGTCAGCGCTTCATCACGCATGTCATACAGACGGTCAGCGTTGGCGTAGGTCAGCGCCCAGGGAGCGTCGAAGTAATTCTGCACTGATACCCGCAGGCGCTGCGCAAAGACGCGGTTCTTATCCATGTCGATGGCGGTACGGATGAATTTATGGACGTGGCGGTCATAGCCGATCCACAGGTCGATTGCCTGCTGGCCCCAGCTGGTAATCCGGTCGAGTTTGCTTTGCAGATCAAACACCAGCTTATCGACGAAGCCCAGGTCCGGGCTGTCCAGCGTGGCATCCTGAATCCGCAGCAGGTTTTCCTGAAGTTTGTCGCCCGCAGCTTCCAGCGTATCCTGCAGTTCACGCAACGTCCCTGACGTTTCGGAAAGCAGCATTTCACAGCTGGAGATAGCCGCGCGCCAGTCTTTGTTCAGCAGTTCAGCAATATCGTTTTTCACCGCCTGTTGCTGTTCATCCATCAGACGCTGGGTCATATCAATGCTGTCGAAGATCTCCGCCACCGAATATTTCAGCGGCGCAAAAACATTGCGATGCCAGTGGAACTCGTCGCCGTTTTCCTGCGCCGCATCGGCTGCTCGCTTAAGCTCATTGGCCACAATCGACAGCTGCATAGACAGGCGCAGCGTCGAAAATTCTCGCTGACGGATGTAATAGTCAGTGATGCCGATGGCCAGCGGCGTCAGGCGATAGATAGCATTGCCTTCGGTCAGTTCGCTGGTAAAGCGGTTGAGCAGGCGCTGTCGCACCATGTCATTGATGGCGTTGTTGGCGCGAACCAACACGGTTTCGTGGGTTTGTTCGAAAGCTTTACTGACGTGACGGAATGCATCAATCAGATCGCCTTCACTCATTTCGCCATCCATCCGCTCACCATTAAGGGTGGCGATAGCCAGCAAAAAGGCCAGACGTTCCACTGGCAGCGCAAGGGAAAAGTCATTTTTGCGCGCCCAGGAGACCAGTTCAGGTACCGTCTGGGAAAATTCACTCATAATTCGTCCTTCTGCCCGGGTTTACGCGCGGTCACGTGGATGTAACGCCCTAAGCTCAAAAAGGGTTCCTGACGGCAGTAACGCCGCTCCATCTCAATAATTTCATCGTCGCTTTTTGGTTCGCCCTTCGGCGGCTTCATGTAATCACTGAATACCCGGATCCCGGCACGCTGTTCAATCACAAAACCACACGCCTCCAGCCAGCGATAAACCTGTTCAGGGTCGCGCGGATAATCAGGCGACAGCGTTCGCTTTTTGCGTTTGGTCAGATTGGTGCGCAGATAGCCGAAATTACCCAGCGTTAAGGTGCGCAGTGTCAGGCCGTGCAGATTGTAAAACATCAGCGACATGACGCCTCCTGGACGCAGCAGATCGAACAGCGCTTTCAGCACCGTCTCCGGTTCAGCGACCCATTCAAGCACAGCGTGGAACAATACCAGATCCACCGGCTTATCCAAATGTTCGCCCACCTGCTGAGCGCTAATTTGTCTGAATTGCATGTTATGGCTCACACCCTGCGACACCGCATTTTCCTCTGCCCGGCGTAGCATCTCACCAGAGAGATCGCACAGCAGAACCTGATGGCCCTGTGCCGCAAGCCCGCTGGAGACCTGGCCAATACCGCCGCCCGCGTCCAGCACCGACAGCGGGTGTGACGACAGATCGGGCAGAATCTTCTCCAGCTCGTCCCAAAGAATGGCCTGCCGTATTTTCCCTTTAGTGGTGCCGTAAATATTTTGCGAAAATTTATCCGCGAGATCGTCAAAGTTACGATCCTGCATGGCATGCGCTCCGGTATGCTGCGGTGAGACTTGTGCTATTTTGTCACAGGCACCAGAAGAATGAACCTTTCATCCCCATCTTCCCTTCCGGGTGCTCTATTTTCGGACAACAGGACGCATTTTTGATGTTATTTACCCTGAAAAAAGTCATTGGCGGGCTGCTTTTACCCCTGCCGTTTCTGCTTTTGCTGATGGCGATTGGTATTTTACTGGTTTGGTTTACTGGCTGGCAGAAAAGCGGCAAAACCGTGATCTCGGTCAGCTGGCTGCTCCTTCTGTTGCTGAGTCTGCAGCCGCTGGCGGATCGTCTGCTGCTGCCGCTGGACAGCCGCTACCCGACCTGGAACGGCGCAGAGAAGGTGGACTATATTGTGGTACTGGGTGGAGGCTACACCTTTAATCCGGGATGGGCGCCCAGCTCGAACCTGTTGAATAACAGCCTGCCTCGCGTGGCAGAGGGTGTGCGCCAGTGGCGGCGTAATCCGCAGTCGACCCTGATTTTTACCGGTGCAGCGGGCGGCACCAATCCGAAGAGCAGCGCCTGGGTAGCGGCACAGGTGGCGGAAAGTCTGGGCGTTCCTCACGAACATATTCAGATCCTTGACCAGCCACGCGATACCGCAGACGAAGCGCAGGCAGTTAAAACTGTGGCAGGCAATCGCCCGCTAATGCTGGTGACCTCCGCGAATCATATGCCACGGGCAATACGCTTTTTCCACGCGGTCGGGTTGAAGCCCATTGCCGCGCCCGCCAATCAGCTTGCGATTACCTCACCGCTGAATGGCTGGGAACGGGCCATACCGTCATCGATCTGGCTAAGTCACAGCGAACGTGCCGTTTATGAAACGCTGGGCACGTTATTGCAACGGCTGAAAACCGAGGATGGCTCAGCCGAGCCAGGGAAGTAACTGTGCGCGAGCATGGTCAAAGCGCGGCCGATCAAAGGTGCCGGTCTGGATAAGCGTGTCGATGCAGTCCCACAGCTGATAAACCCACCGACGCCAGATAAAACCCTCTGAGACCGGCGCCCGTTGCAGGTAATGATGCAGTAGCGCCGTTTCGGCTGGCGATGCATCCAGATGGATCAGGTCATATTCACGCGGTGCCCAGAGAATCGTGCCGGGCTGTGTCATCGCGATTAACTGGTCACTGCGGCTGTTTTTCAGCATGCTCTGCAGCCGCACGTTGCCATGAACCATCACGCAGGGATCATCGAAGCCGCGAAACAGATGCGCCAGTCGCGCGCGGCAGCGGAACAGCACCTGGCGATCGTCCAGGGTAAAGGTGGGTGGACGCAGATAGCTCAGGGTCGCCCACAACACTTCAACCCGCTGTGCATACCAGGCGGGCCAGCGATTCTGCTGCGTGCTGTCCACTGTGCCGGCCAGGCCGTGGCTATCAAGCCGGTGCCAGGCCAGCAGTCCCTCGACGACCTGTTCGCAGAACTGTTGCCAGCGCTGAGCATCCCGCGCCGGTGCTTCCGCCGTCACACCATTCAGTCGCGCCATCAGAAGCATTTCATGCACTGGCGGCTGCTGGCTCAGCACCAGACCATAGACCGCGGGTACGGCGACCAGCCCGGCCTGCCCCAGCAACGCCAGTTTTCTGGCTTCCATCGCCGCCCTGCCCTGGTGACGAAAATATTTCGCCACCACTGGCATAGGAAGGCCGTCACGATTGTATAACGCATAGAGCCGGGTGGGTGGATGTTCACTGATCATTTCGAGGCGGCTGATGGTTTCACCCAGCGCCAGCGTGAGTTCTGATTTAAGCTGTTCCATGCGGCATCCTCCTCAGATGAATATCACCCTATCCTGAAGGAAGTGTTGGCCATAAGTTTAGCGGCGGATCAATAACGTGGTGCTGAAACGGGGAGACAGGCTCCCCGCTTGTCAGGCCTGCATGGCAATACGAACACGTTGCAAATCGTCTGGCGTATCCACACCCACGCTCGGGATGGTTTTCGCCACGGCGACATGAATTTTCTCGCCGTACCACAAAACGCGCAATTGCTCGAGCAGCTCAATCTGTTCCAGAGGGCAAGGCGCCCAGGCAACATAGCGGCGAATAAAACCGGCACGATAAGCGTAGATGCCAATGTGGCGCAGTAGCGTGTCACCGATCTGCTCGCGCGAGGCGGCATAGCGTTCACGATCCCACGGAATGGTGGCCCGTGAGAAATAGAGCGCGTAGCCATTCACATCCATGACCACTTTCACCGCATTCGGATTAAAAGCTTCTTCCGCATCCGTAATTGGCACCGCCAGCGTCGCCATGCCCGCTGCTGACCCCGCCAGATTGGTCGCCACCTGACGCAAAATCTCTGCCGGGATCATCGGCTCATCGCCCTGGACGTTGACGATGATTTCGTCATCGGCAAACTGATATTTTTCGATCACTTCCGCCAGCCGCTCCGTGCCGGACTGGTGATCGGCGCGCGTCATGCAGACTTCGCCGCCTGCCGCCTCGACGGCCTTTGCCACGTCAGGATGATCGGTAGCAACGATGACACGGCTGGCACCCGATTCACGGGCGCGCTCCATCACATGCACGACCATCGGTTTACCATGGATATCAAGCAGTGGCTTGCCCGGTAAGCGGGTTGACGCATAACGCGCAGGAATGATGGCCGTAAAACTCATGGATGAATCTCTTCGACGGAGAGCGTGCGGGCTTCCGTTTCCAGCAGCACCGGAATGCCGTCACGAACCGGGAAGGCCAGGCCATCAGGTTTGCAGATCAGCTCCTGCTGTGCATTGTTGAAGTAGAGTTTGCCATTGCACACCGGGCAGGCAACGATTTCGAGTAAACGATGATCCATATGTCCTCCATCAGGGACCGAATGCGTAAGGGTTCAAGCATACCATAGCGCGGCGTATGCGGGATGGAGTAAAACACCATCCCACAGCGGCTGCCGAAAATTTGATTAATCCAGCGTCCACAGGGCTGGCCAGTGCGCTTTAAGCGCATCGGGTACCTGCAGGATGGCGACGCTTTCTGCGCCCTGCCAGGCTGCGAAGCGTTCAATCGCGCGCCGGATATCTGCTGCAAAACGCGCCGTGACACGGGTTTTCTCTTCCAGCCAGAGTTTTTTAATCTCCAGCTGTTTTGACTGACGCAGCATACGGGCATCAAGCCGGCCTTTTATTTGCCCGCGATGGAGGATGGGCAACACAAAATAGCCAAACTTGCGCTTCTCCTCGGGGGTATAGCACTCGATACGGTAGTCGAAGTTAAACAGCTCAAGCGCGCGTTTGCGATCCCAGACCACCGGATCAAACGGAGAAAGCACTGTGCTGTGCGTCGCCTGCAGCGGCGTCTCCAGCAACGGCAGCAGGTCACGATGCAGCCACATCTCGCCAAGACCCTCTGTATTGACGGCGACCAGATCGCCCGCAGCCTCGGCGTCAGCGATAAAGTCTTTTACGGGTGCCCGCTTCAGGCGATAGTAATCCGCCAGCCAGGCCGCGCGGAAAACCCCTAAGCTGCGGGCGCTGTTCATCAGCATCTGACGGGTCGCTTCGGCTTCGCTGATACCATGCAGTTCATCCTGCCAGTCAGGCATTACGCGGCTGCGCAGATCGTAGACGCGCTGAAAATTGCGGCGTTCTGCGACCATCAGCTCACCGGCGCTGAAGAGATTTTCCAGATGACGTTTGTGCGGTTTCCATGCCCACCAGCCTGACTTCGGGTTATCGGCGTGCGTAAAATCGGCGGCGCGCACCGGGCCATTTTCCCGGATCTGCTGCAATAGTTCAGCAATCGCCTGCTGGTGGTCAGCAACCCATTGCGCGTTGTATTTCCAGCCCAGACGTTCAGGCGACAACATGCGATGACGAAGCAGTCTGTAATCGGCGCGGGGAATAAAACAGGCTTCATGCGCCCAGTATTCAAAGAGTTCCCCCTGCGCCAGCGCCTGCTCCAGCCATGCCTGAGGATAATTACCCAGGCGACTGAACAGCACCAGATAGGGACTGCGGGCCACCACATGAATGGTATCGATTTGCAGCAGCGACATGCGGGAGATGCAGTTGATCAGATCCTGATACACCGCGCGTTTTGCCGGCGCGCGCAGCAGGCCCTGCGCGGCGAGATGAAGATGACGTGCTTGCTGTAACGAAAGTGAATGCGGGCTGTTCATCCTCTTCCTTATCAGGCATCACCTGAATGGGTGCGGGTATCAGAGCGTGCGGCGACAGAGTTGTTCAATATCAGCCAGTAATGGCGTGACGGATTTACCGGTCAGGTGAGCATCGACCGGCAGATACCACCAGTCAGGCTGAGCAAAGTCGCGGCATTTCACCGCGTCTTTTTCGGTCATCAACAGCTGCTGGCCTGTCCGGAGTAATCGGGTCAGCTCATCCTCGCTGTAGGCATGATGATCGGCAAAGGCGATCTCTGCAACTGGCGTGATGCCCTGCTTTTTCAGCGTGGTGAAAAAACGGGGAGGATGGCCTATACCGGCCATCGCAACTACCGCACCCAGTTGCTCAGCTGGACAGGTTTCCCCGGTCAGGAGATTGGTGGCCAGCCCGGGCTGAAGCTGCATGGCAATCTCGTCGGGCTGCGCGTCGCCACCGTTGATGATGACGGCATCAACCTGCCGCAGACGAGAAGCGCGTTCGCGCATCGGACCTGCGGGCAACCACCAGCCATTGCCAAAGCGGCGTACGCCATCCACCACCACGATCTCGCGATCGCGCTGCAGGGCGTAATGTTGCAGGCCGTCATCAGTGATGACCACATCCAGCGAGCCCTGTTGCAGTAATGCTTCAATCGCCTGTCGCCTTCTGGGCGCCACCGCGACCGGCGCCCCGGTGCGCTGAGCGATTAAAACCGGCTCATCACCGGCCTGTTCCGTGCTGGTCTGTGCGGTGACCAGCAAGGGATACTGATCTGCCTTGCCGCCATACCCTCTGGAGACGACGCCAGCACGCAGGCCGCGCTGCTGCAACGCCTCAACCAGCCAGATCACCACCGGCGTCTTTCCGTTGCCGCCGGCAGTGAGGTTACCCACCACCACGACCGGCAAAGGCGCGCGCCAGCTTTTACGCCAGCCACGCCTGTAACTGAAACGTATCAGGGCCGTGATCGCACCATACAGCAGGCTGAATGGCCATAGCAGTAGCCATAGCGGTGAGCGACCACTCCAGATACGTTCAATCATTGGCCGAATTGCATCTTATGCAGTTGTGCATAGGCACCGCGTTCTGCCAGCAACACCTGATGCGTACCGCGCTCAACAATCTGACCATCTTCAATGACCACGATTTCATCCGCTTTCTCAATGGTTGAGAGACGGTGCGCAATCACCAGCGAAGTACGGTTCTTCTGCAACTCATCGAGTGCAGACTGAATGGCGCGTTCTGACTCAGTATCCAGCGCAGAGGTCGCTTCATCCAGGATCAGAATCGGACAATCACGCAGCAGTGCGCGGGCAATGGCGATACGCTGACGCTGACCGCCAGATAGCAGCACGCCATTCTCGCCAATCACTGTATCCAGGCCTTTATCCATCTTATTGATAAAGTCCATGGCATGCGCCATGGTGGCTGCCTGCTCGATCTCTGCACGGCTATACTGCTCACTCCGCGCATAAGCGATGTTATTGGCAATGGTGTCGTTAAAGAGATGCACATTCTGCGACACCAGCGCGACCTGATTACGCAGCGAACGCAGGCTGTACTCTCTCAGGTCATGTCCGTCCAGCAGGATTTCGCCCTGCTGAATGTCATAAAAGCGGGTCAGCAGGCTCGCCATCGTCGACTTACCGGAACCTGAACGGCCCACCAGCGCCACCGTTTTTCCTGCTGGCAGTGACAGATTGATATTACGCAGTGCCGGAATATCACGGCCCGGATAGGTAAAGGTCACATCACGGAATTCGATATCGCCTTTCGCCCGGGTCATTTCGCGTGTGCCATTATCCACTTCCTGCTCACTGTCCAGAATAGAGAACAGCGTCTGACAGGCCGCCATGCCACGCTGGAACTGGGCATTAACGTTGGTCAGCGACTTAAGCGGGCGCATCAGGGCAATCATCGAGGAGAAGACCACGGTAATCGTCCCGGCGGTCAGCGTATCCATGACGCTTGGGAAGCTGGCAGCGTAAAGTACAAACGCCAGTGCCAGCGATGCGATGAGCTGAATAATGGGATCAGAAATGGAGGATGCTGATACCAGCTTCATTCCCTGCTGACGCATACGGTTACTGACGCGGGAAAAGCGCTCCGATTCGATTTCCTGACCGCCAAAAATCAGCACTTCTTTGTGGCCTTTCAGCATCTGTTCGGCGCTGGTTGTCACCTGCCCCATGGTGTTCTGCATACTTTTGCTGATGGTGCGGAAACGCTTTGAAACGGTGCGAATCGCAAATGAGACAATGGGTGCCAGAACAATCAGGATCAACGACAGCTGCCAGCTGTAGTAGAACATCATAACAAACAGGCCAATAATGGAAGCACCTTCACGCACCACTGTCACCAGCGCGCCGGAAGAAGAGGAGGCGACCTGCTCGGAATCGTAAGTAATGCGTGACAACAGGGTCCCGGTCGACTGCTGGTCAAAGAATGAAACCGGCATCCCCATCATATGGCTGAACAGCCGACGGCGGATATTCATCACGACATTGCCTGAGACCCAGGAGATGCAGTAGCTGGAGATATAACTGGTCACGCCGCGTACCAGCATCAGGCCAATGACCACTAACGGCAGCCATAGCATCACCGACCTGTCAGCTTTACCAAAACCATCATCCAGTAATGGTTTCAACAGTGAGAGCATTAAGGCGTCGCCCGCAGCATTGATAATCAGGGCGACTGAAGCCGCAATTAATCCCGCTTTATTAGGCGCGATCATCGGCCAGAGTCGGCGAAACGTCTGCCACGTAGAGAGATCTTTATCTTGATGCATTATTTATTCACGCTGTTGGAAATAGCCGGCCATTCTACCTGGATTCGCGTTTGACGCCAAACCACTGATGATACCAACGGGGCATTAATTGTTCCCGTAGGGTGTAAACCTGCACGCTGCCCTGCTCTATCCTGATACTGATTAGTCCGGACTGGCCCGTATCCAGCCATCTAAAACCGACTGTTCGATAGTTTTCCAGAACACTTTTCGCGGGCATACGCCATGCGTTGTAGCGTGCGAGCGAGGCAATCGCGGTGTGTCCGCCGGTTTTGCGCAGCAGCAATGAGGTCGACGAGGTACGGCTGCCGTGATGCGGTACCTGCAGAATATCCACCTTCAGCCCCTGCTTTTCCAGCGCCACCAACTGACGTTCCGCTTTCGCTTCAATATCGCCGGTTAACATCAGCCGGACCTGACCATCATCAACGATCACCACACAGGAATCGTTATTTTCACCCGGCAAAGGTGCCGTTAGCGGCCAGACTACCTGAAAGTGGAGTTGCCGCCAGCGCCACTGCGTGCCGCGTACACAGGGTAAATGCGTTTTCTCTGCCAGCGCGCTTCTGACTTCTACCGCTGGCCAGCGTTGCATAATCGCCTCCAGTCCGCCGGTATGATCGAGATGTTTATGACTCAGGATGATCTGTTTTAACCGTAACTGTTTGCGCTCCAGCCATGGAATGATTACCCGACTCCCCGCGTTATCGTTCTGCCAGCGCGGCCCTGTGTCATACATCACCGCCTCCTTGCCCTGACTGATCACCAGGCTTAATCCATGCCCGATATCCAGCATATCGATGCGCCAGCCCGGCTCCTGATGGGGCTGGCGACTCCATATCATCGCCAGCGCCAACACACAGCTGCTCAATGGCAAAGAAAAGAAGAACTGCGCACGCCAGAGAATCAGACTTCCCCATACCATAATCGTAAACCAGGTTGTGCCACTCAGCGGCCACCATCCTGGCGGCAGTAAAGCCAGAGAATGAAACAGTGCACGCACGGAGAGATCGGCCGCCCCCCAGAAGAAGCCCGATACAGGCGCCATCGGCAGCAGCAACGCAAACGTTATCAATGGCATAGTAATGAACGAGATGACCGGAATTGCCACCAGATTTGCCAGCAGTGCGGTCAGGCTGATCCCGTTGAATATCGCTACCTGCAACGGCACCATTAAAATCATCATGCCCACCTGCAAATGCAGCAGTTGTATCGGAATCCATCGCTTTTGATGACGGAAGCGTGCAGGCAAGGGAAACCAGTGGTACCAGACCAGCAGCATGCCTACAGCCAGTACCGAGAGCCAGAAACTGTCAGACAAAACGGTCAGCGGATCCGTCACCAGCAGCAATCCAATACAGAAGGTCCAGACCTGCCAGCTATTGAGTTGTACACCTGCAAACCGTGTTATTGCCCACAGCGTCAGGGCCAGCAATGCACGCGCTGCGGGAGGCTGTGCTCCTGAGAGCCAGGTATAGGTTGCAGCAAATAGCCAGCTAACGATAAGCGGAAGGAGATAGCCGATACGCCGGGCTGGCAGGATAAATTGCACCCCACGCGTAATGATCCAGCCGGTGCTGGCGGCCAGGGCGATATGCATGCCCGATATCGCCATTAAATGCGCAGTACCGGTATCCCGAAGTAACTGGCGAGTCTGCTGGCTCATTTCATCCCTGATGCCAAAGGAGAGTGCCTCCAGCGTGGCACGTGCAGGCATGGAGTGGGTCCTGTCGCGATGCCATAAAATAAATCGCCAGCGTCCATTACACTGTTCGCTAACGGCAACCTGATTAAGGATCCTGCCCTGGAGCGGCGTATTATTAGCCAGAGCAAAACGCTGCGCATCGAAATCGCCCTCATTGAGACGAGCATGGACTGGTCTCAAACGAAGTCGCATCGTCCAGCGTTGTCCCGGACAATAAGTTTCCTGATCAGTATCGAAATAAAGCCAGGCATAGCGGGGAGGGAATATCATTCTGCCCTCTTCTTCCAGCAGCCGAACCCGGATTTGCTTTCTCTCTTTCCGCAGTTCACTGATCTCAAGCGTAAAGGTGGCGGGACGTACGGAGAGCTGTTCAATATCCCGCACCATCAGACGGGCATCGTTAAAAGCCCATGCCAGCAACAGCAGCGTAATACCGGTCCAGCGAACGGATGGGTAATGGCAATGGAGCAGAGCGAGGCCCATCAGTACCAGCATCACCATCATCTTACTTGAGGGCAGTTGGGCCATCAGCAATAGCGGTAATGTTGCAACGATCACCAGTCGCGCCAGAACGGTCCATGTCAGCATAATCGTATCCATTGTTTCAGTTCGATTATTCTGGGCAATTGAGGTGAAACTAACAGGGAACAATCAGGCAGGCTGGAGCGCCCTCACAAACAGAATGCGGCCTTGCAGTGTTGACGACAGTAATCTGGATATCAGTGCTCAGCCTGAATAGCAGGCAAAAAAAAACGACATCCGGAGATGTCGTTTATTGGGTTCGGTATCGGCTTAGCCGTAGATGTTTGCGCGATCGCGCAGCTCTTTGCCTGGCTTAAAGTGGGGAACGTATTTACCTTCCAGATCCACTTTGTCACCCGTTTTCGGGTTACGTCCAGTACGAGGAGCGCGATAGTGCAAAGAAAAGCTGCCGAATCCCCGGATTTCGATGCGCTCGCCCTGTGCCAGCGTAGTGGCCATGTGCTCAAGCATCTCTTTGACTGCATCCTCAACGACTTTCGCCGGTATATGAGTATGCTGTCCCGCCAGTCTTTCGATCAGTTCTGACTTGGTCATGTAACCTCCGGTTTATCCCTACAGGAATGTATGACAGCTTTTACCGAAACCGGGTGGTTGCCCACCCGGTGCTTCAGGTCGATTACTCGCCTTTAGCCGCTTTGAACGCTTCAGCCATAGCGCTAGAGAAATTGCCTTCTTCCTGTTTGGTGTTAACAGTATTGATAGCTTCTTTCTCATCAGCCTGGTCTTTCGCACGGACAGACAGGCTTACGACACGGTTTTTACGATCAACGCCGGTGAACTTAGCTTCAACGTCGTCGCCAACGTTCAGAACCAGAGTTGCATCTTCAATGCGGTCCAGTGAAGCTTCAGAAGCGCGCAGGTAACCCTCAACGCCGTCTGCTAATTCAACTGTAGCACCTTTAGCATCAACTGCAGTCACTTTACCGGTGACGATGGCACCTTTCTTGTTCAAAGTGATGTAGTTGTTGAACGGATCTTCTGCCAGCTGTTTAACGCCCAGAGAGATACGCTCGCGCTCTGCATCAACCTGCAGTACAACGGCAGCGATTTCGTCGCCTTTTTTGTACTCACGAACGGCTTCTTCGCCAGTCGCGTTCCAGGAGATGTCAGACAGGTGAACCAGACCGTCGATGCCGCCATCCAGGCCGATGAAGATACCGAAGTCAGTGATTGACTTAATTTTACCTTCAACACGATCGCCTTTGTTGTGCGTCTCAGCGAACAGCTGCCATGGGTTAGATTTACACTGCTTCAGACCCAGGGAGATACGACGACGCTCTTCGTCAATGTCCAGAACCATAACTTCAACAACATCGCCTACGTTAACAACTTTAGACGGATGGATGTTTTTGTTGGTCCAGTCCATTTCAGACACGTGTACCAGACCTTCAACGCCTTCTTCGATTTCCACGAAGCAGCCGTAATCAGTCAGGTTGGTAACACGACCGGTCAGGCGGGTGCCTTCCGGATAGCGTTTAGCGATAGCAACCCATGGATCTTCGCCCAGCTGCTTCAGACCCAGAGAAACACGGGTACGCTCGCGGTCGAACTTCAGCACCTTAACGGTGATTTCGTCGCCCACGTTAACGATTTCGCTTGGATGCTTAACGCGTTTCCATGCCATGTCAGTGATGTGCAGCAGGCCATCAACGCCGCCCAGATCAACGAATGCACCGTAGTCAGTGAGGTTCTTAACGATACCTTTAACTTCCATGCCTTCCTGCAGGTTTTCCAGCAGCTGATCGCGCTCTGCGCTGTTTTCGGATTCGATAACCGCACGACGTGAAACCACGACGTTGTTGCGTTTCTGATCCAGCTTGATCACTTTGAATTCAAGCTCTTTGCCTTCCAGGTGCAGCGTATCGCGCACCGGACGCACATCTACCAGTGAACCTGGCAGGAACGCACGGATACCGTTGAGCTCAACTGTGAAGCCGCCTTTAACTTTGCCGTTGATAACACCGGTAACAGTTTCAGCGTCTTCGTAAGCTTTCTCCAGCGTGATCCATGCTTCATGGCGCTTCGCTTTCTCACGGGACAGCAGGGTTTCACCGAAGCCGTCTTCCACTGCATCCAGAGCAACATCAACTTCGTCGCCTACCTGGATTTCCAGTTCGCCGGCTGCGTTCTTGAACTGCTCTGCAGGAATTGCAGATTCAGATTTCAGACCCGCATCAACCAGAACGACATCTTTGTCGATAGAAACGACGATGCCACGAACGATAGAACCCGGGCGGGTTTCGATTGTTTTTAAGGATTCTTCAAATAGTTGAGCAAAAGATTCAGTCATATTGATAATCTTCAGGATTCTTCAATTTAACGTCCATCTGACTTCATGTCGGATGGGGTTGTTTCACATGCCCGGCACCTGATCCATGGTACAGGGTGATAAATTCAGTTAAGCCGTAATACCCAGCTTCTCGCGGGCATAGTGTAGCGCTTTTTCGATGACTTGATCGATAGACATCTCGGTAGAGTCCAGAACCAGTGCATCGCCAGCGGCTACTAAAGGTGCGATTGCGCGGTTGCGATCGCGGTCGTCGCGTTCTTTTATCTCGGCTAAAAGGCGGTCAAAGTTAACATTAAAGCCATTGTCCTGCAACTGTAGCATACGGCGCTGAGCACGTTCTTCCGGACTGGCATCCAGGAAAATTTTCACTGGCGCCTCCGGGAAAACCACGGTGCCCATGTCTCGTCCATCAGCAATTAATCCCGGCAGCTCGCGGAAACCGCGCTGGCGGCGTAATAACGCTTCGCGCACCCGTGGAAACGCGGCAACACGTGACGCGGTGTTGCTGACCTCCTGAGTACGGATTTCACCGGTAACATCTTCACCTTCAAGGATGACCTGCATGTCACCATTTTGTGACACAAAGCGCACATCGAGGTGTGCAGCAATCGGCACAAGCGCTTCTTCAGATTCGATGTCGACCTGATGATGCAACGCGGCTAATGCCAGCACGCGATAAATAGCACCGGAGTCCAGCAGATGCCACTGCAGCGATTCAGCCATCGCTTTACACAGTGTTCCTTTTCCCGCTCCACTTGGCCCATCAATAGTTATGACCGGGGCAGTTACTGTCATTATTCCCTCCTGTTGCTGCGTGCTTCCTGACCTTTCGGTCACCATTAATGACTCGCATTATACGCTGCATAGCGCGGCTTGGTTACTGTTTCGCACTAACCGGGTTCGTAATTTTAGTTAATTCAGAGGATCGCTGGGCCGTTACAGCCAGATTAAATCCGGGGAGATCCGGTGCGGAACCGCACCGGAAGAGAGAGATATCAGGCGCTCTGGCTGATTTTAGCCAGTTGAACGAAGTAATCCGGGAAGGTTTTAGCTGTACAGCCAGGATCAAGAATGGTCACTGGCGTATCTGACAGTGCTACCAGAGAAAAGCACATTGCCATACGGTGATCATTGTAGGTGCCAATATCAGCATGCTTTAGCGTCGCAGGTGGGGTAATACGGATGTAGTCATGACCCTCTTCGACTTCCGCGCCGACTTTACGCAGCTCTGTCGCCATTGCGCTCAATCGATCGGTCTCTTTTACCCGCCAGTTATAAATATTACGTAACTGGGTGGTGCCTTCTGCAAACAGCGCCGTGGTGGCAATGGTCATTGCAGCATCCGGGATATGGTTCATGTCCATATCAATGGCCTGCAGCTTTCCAGCCGTACAGGCAATGTAATCATCGCCCCATTCGATCGCAGCACCCATCTTTTCCAGCACGTCAGCAAACCGAATGTCACCCTGCATACTCTGGCGTCCGATACCGGTGACCCGGACCGTTCCGCCTTTTATGGCTGCAGCCGCCAGGAAATAAGAAGCGGAAGAGGCATCACCTTCCACCAGGTAATCGCCCGGTGACTGATACTGCTGCTGTCCCTTAATCAGGAAACGCTGATAGCTCTGATTCTCAACGTCGACGCCAAAGCACTGCATAAGATTGAGCGTAATGTCGATGTAAGGTTTGGAAACCAAATCACCTTTAATCGTGATGCAGGTATCCTGCTGCGCCAGCGGCGCGGTCATCAGCAGCGCCGTCAGGAACTGACTGGAAACACTGCCATCCACACTGACATCACCGCCGGTAAAACCACCGCGTAAACGCAGCGGCGGATAGTTTTCGTTTTCCAGGTACTCAATGGTTGCGCCACCCTGACGAAGCGCATCGACCAGATGCCCGATTGGACGCTCTTTCATGCGGGGTTCGCCGGTCAGTTCGATATCGTGCTCGCCCAGGCAAAGTGCTGCGGCCAATGGACGCATAGCGGTGCCGGCGTTGCCCAGAAACAGTGACAGCGGTTGAGATGCGTTCAGTGGTCCTGCATTCCCCGTGACTTCACACACGGTACGATCGTCTGAAAGCGTATAGCTTACGCCCAGCGCGGTCAGCGCATTCAGCATATGCTTTACATCGTCGCTGTCGAGCAGGTTGGTGAGACGGGTAGTGCCTTTAGCCAGCGCAGCCAGCAGCAATGCGCGATTAGAAACGCTCTTAGAACCTGGCAGGTTCACGGTGCCATCGACACGCGAAATGGGTTGGAGAGTCAGGGAGTCCTGCATGTGAAACGAAATCCTCAAAAATACAGAGACCTCGCCGTGTGACGAGGTCTGGCATCAGCATTAGTGCTGATATTTTAATAATCAGCCGTGGCGACGTTCAAAATCGACCATGAAATCGGTCAGCGCTTTCACACCTTCCAGCGGCATCGCATTATAGATAGAGGCGCGCATACCGCCTACTACACGATGTCCTTTAAGCGCATGCAATCCCGCCTTAAATGACTCTTCCAGGAACAGCGCATCCAGTGACGCATCCGCCAGCTGGAAAGGAATGTTCATGCGTGAACGGTTTTCTGTCGCCACATCATTACGGTAAAAACCACTGTGATCGATAACGCCATAAAGCAGGTCAGATTTTGCCTGATTAATACGATCAATTTCAGCGACACCGCCCTTCTCTTTCAGCCATTTAAATACCAGCCCCGACAGATACCATGCAAACGTCGGTGGGGTGTTAAACATCGAATCGTTATCGGCCAGTACTTTGTAATCGAGGATTGAAGGCACTGAGGCATGCGCCTGGCCCAGCAGATCTTCACGCACAACCACCAGCGTTAATCCGGCCGGGCCTACATTTTTCTGCGCACCCGCATAAATCACGCCATAACGACTCACATCGATCGGACGAGACAGAATGGTAGAGGAGAAATCAGCAACAACGGTTTTACTGCCGAAGTCAGGCTGTTCATCAATGGCGATGCCATCAATGGTTTCATTCGGGCAAAAATGCAGGTAAGCGGATGCCTCACTTACCGCCCATTCGCTCATCGGCAGGATAGCGCGTTTACCGTCGCGGGTTGTTTTGACATCCAGCGTGCGTGGGGAACAATACTTTTCCGCTTCTTTTATTGCGCTATGCGCCCAGTAGCCGCCATCAACATAGTCAGCAGTTGTCGCCTGACCCAGCAGATTACCGGGTACAGCAGCAAACTGCGCGCGTGCGCCGCCATGACAGAATAAAACTTTGTAATTGGCCGGTATTTTTAGCAGATCACGGAAGTCCTGCTCTGCTTCTTCAGCTACCTGAATAAACTCTTTACTGCGGTGACTGATCTCCATTACAGAGGTACCCAGACCGCGCCAGTTCGTCAGTTCCTGTTCTGCACGACGAAGGACTTCAACCGGTAGCATCGCCGGGCCAGAGCTAAAATTATAAACTTGCGTCATTTCCCCTCACCACTGTCATATCGAACGGTTATGAATAACCATTCGGTTTTATCACTGCATACTGATAGCTGCAATCATAAATCAGGGCGCGGTCACATTTTCTGAATATGCCTCGCCGGAGGTTATGTTACCAATGCAAACCAGCGCGGAATTTTGTGAGGCTTCATCCAGCACCATTAATCCACGTTTGGCCTGAGAGCCGATGTGATAAAAACTAAGCCCGTAAAAATGTCCCGCCCTGATAGCGGTCTGTAAGCAAAATCCGTATCATTGCGCGCTTTACGCACCCCATGACAACAGAGAGAGCGGCACTATGACGCAAACATTTATCCCGGGCAAAGATGCCGCACTGGAAGACTCCATTGCGCGTTTCCAGAACAAGCTGCAGGATCTCGGCTTTAACATTGAAGAAGCTTCCTGGCTGAATCCTGTTCCCCATGTCTGGTCAGTGCATATCCGCGACCGCGATTGCCCGCTCTGCTTTACCAACGGCAAGGGCGCCAGTAAAAAAGCTGCGCTGGCCTCTGCACTGGGCGAATATTTTGAGCGTCTCTCAACTAACTACTTTTTTGCTGACTTCTGGCTGGGCAAAAAGATCGCGAACGGCGACTTTGTTCACTATCCCAATGAAAAATGGTTCGCGTTACCTGAGGATGATTCCTTACCTGAAGGCATTCTGGATGCGCGCCTGAACGCGTTTTACGATCCCGACAATGCTCTGACGGCTTCCGGCCTGATTGATCTGCAGTCTGGCAATGCTGAGCGCGGTATCTGCGCCCTGCCGTTTACCCGCCAGTCGGATCAGCAAACGGTTTACATCCCGATGAATATCATCGGCAACCTCTATGTCTCAAATGGCATGTCCGCAGGTAACACCGCGAATGAAGCACGTGTTCAGGGCCTGTCCGAAGTGTTTGAGCGCTACATCAAGAACCGCATCATCGCGGAAGCAATCAGCCTGCCTGCGATTCCTGATGAGGTGATGCAGCGTTATCCGGAGGTGATCGAAGCGATTGCCCGCCTTGAAGCGGAAGGTTTCCCGATTTTCGCTTATGACGCCTCGCTGGGCGGTAAATATCCGGTGATTTGTGTGGTGCTGTTTAACCCGATCAACGGAACCTGTTTTGCCTCCTTTGGTGCCCATCCCGATTTTGGTGTGGCACTGGAACGAACTGTCACGGAGCTGCTGCAGGGCCGAAGCCTGAAAGATCTTGATGTGTTCACGCCACCGACTTTTGATGATGAAGAAGTCGCTGAACATGCCAATCTGGAGACCCATTTCATTGATTCAAGCGGTCTGATCTCATGGGATCTGTTTAAAGAAACAGCGGACTATCCCTTTGTTGACTGGTCATTTGCAGGCAGCACCGAGCAGGAATTCTCCACACTGATGGCCATCTTTGCCTCGGAAGATCAGGAAGTCTATATTGCTGACTACGAGCATCTGGGTGTCTATGCCTGCCGCATCATCGTACCTGGGATGTCTGATATCTACCCTGCCGAAGATCTCTTCCTGGCGAATAACAGCATGGGCGCTGGCATTCGTGAAACCCTGCTGGCCCTGCCTGACAGCAACTGGAATCCGGAAGAGTATCTGGATCTGATTGGACAGCTTGATGATGAAGGTTTTGACGACTTCACTCGCGTTCGCGAACTACTGGGTCTGGCAACCGGTAAAGACAACGGCTGGTACACACTGCGTGTTGGCGAATTAAAAGCGATGCTGGCGCTGGCGGGCGGCGATCTGGATCAGGCACTGATCTGGACAGAGTGGACAATGGAGTTTAACAGCTCCATCTTTACGCCAGAGCGGGCTAACTACTATCGTTGTCTGCAGACTCTGCTGTTACTGGCAATGGAAGATGAGCGTGATCCGCTGCAGTATCATCACGCCTTCCTGCGTATGTACGGTGAAAGCGCGATGGAAGCAGCCTCAGCCGCCATCAGTGGTGAACATCCATTTAACGGCCTGCAGGCCGTTGATGATGAACTGCAGGCATTCCCGGCCCATCAGTCCCTGCTTGCTGCTTACGAAAAACTGCAGGCGGCTAAGCGTCTCTACTGGAAAAATGCGTAAGTTATAACGCGACTGATCCAAAAAGAGGATTAACATGGCACCGGCCTTTTCTGGTGCCATAATTTTCTGCCTTCCTTGTGGAACATTAACTGTATTAAAATCCATTCAATTACATCAAATTATTTTAATTAACATATCAGCCATTAATTACTCATCAGGCAGGCCCTTCAAAAAGGGTAAGTCTTTTTACATTAAAAAAATTTTGCATTTTTAAAATTTATTTAAATAAATAATTTCAAACAGTTAGAGGTTTATTTCGCTTTTTCCTCTGCGATTTACTGGCTGCCACGTCGGCAAACATGATCCATATCAATTCCTGACCTATACTCCTTTGTTAGTATTTTTCCAGACAACTTCTGGAGTAAGTTAGTGTGAAAACTGACAACCCTTTTAATCTTTTATTACCAGCCGCAATGGCGAAAGTGGCCGAAGACGCCGGTATCTATAAAGCAACCAAACATCCCTTCACCACCTTCTTTCTGGCGATAAACGCTGGCGTATTTATCTCCATCGCATTCGTTTTTTATATTACAGCGACCACCGGCAGCGGCACGATGCCCTATGGCATAGCCAAACTGATTGGCGGTGTCTGTTTCTCACTCGGCCTGATGCTGGTCGTCGTGTGTGGCGCTGACCTCTTTACTTCTACTGTCTTAATCGTCGTCGCCAAAGCCAGTGGCCGCATCAGCTGGGGACAGCTGGCCCGCAACTGGATTAACGTTTACGCCGGTAACCTTGCAGGTGCCCTCTTCTTTGTCGCCCTGATGTGGTTTGCCGGACAGCATATGGTCGCGAATGGCGCCTGGGGATTGAATGTCCTGGAAACCGCCGATCACAAAATGCATCACACATTCATCGAAGCGGTTTGTCTGGGTACGCTGGCGAATTTGCTGGTCTGCCTCGCCGTCTGGATGAGTTACTCCGGCCGTACCCTGACCGATAAGCTGGTGGTAATGATTTTGCCTGTTGGCATGTTTGTCGCCAGCGGTTTCGAGCACAGCATCGCCAATATGTTTCTGATTCCTTATGCCATTGTCATTCGCGACTTCGCGGCACCTGAATTCTGGCAGGCTGCTGGCACCACGGCGGCACAGTTTCACTCGCTTACCGTGAGCAACTTTATTCTCGACAACCTGATTCCTGTGACCATTGGCAACATCATTGGCGGCGGCATTCTGGTTGGGTTGACCTACTGGGTTATCTATCTCCGTAAAGGTGACCAGGTCCATTAAACACATTTTGACGGCACAGGACGTTGACTGTGCCCGACCGTAAAGTCTCTTCATATAAGGCAGGTATATTATGACCGAACTTAATGCAAAACTGGCTTCAGCATGGGAAGGATTTGCTGAAGGCGAATGGCAGAATAGCGTCAATGTGCGCGATTTCATTCAGAAAAACTACACTCCTTATGAAGGTGATGAGTCGTTCCTGGCGGGCGCAACTGAAGCGACCACTAAACTATGGGAAAGCGTGCTGGAAGGCATCAAAATTGAAAACCGCACCCACGCGCCAGTTGACTTCGACACCGACCTCGCCTCAACGATTACCTCGCACGACGCAGGCTACATCAATAAGTCGCTGGAAAAAATCGTTGGTCTGCAGACTGAGGCACCATTAAAACGCGCGCTGATTCCTTTTGGCGGCATCAAAATGGTCGAAGGTTCATGCAAAGTCTATGGCCGTGAACTCGATCCTTCACTGAAAAAAATCTTCACCGAATACCGTAAAACGCATAATCAGGGCGTGTTCGACGTTTACACCCCGGACATCATGCGCTGCCGTAAATCAGGTATCCTGACCGGTTTACCCGATGCCTATGGACGTGGCCGCATCATCGGTGACTATCGTCGCGTGGCTCTCTACGGCATCGATTTCCTGATGGCGGATAAATTCTCCCAGTTCGCCTCTCTGCAGAACGATTTAGAGAATGGCGTGAATCTGGAAGCGACCATTCGTCTGCGTGAAGAGATCTCGGATCAGCATCGTGCGCTGGCGCAGATTAAAGAGATGGCCGCAAAATATGGCCACGACATTTCGGGCCCGGCAACCAATGCCGTTGAAGCCGTACAGTGGACTTATTACGGCTACCTTGCTGCCGTTAAATCACAAAACGGTGCTGCCATGTCCTTTGGCCGCGTCTCAACCTTCCTGGATGTTTACATCGAGCGTGACCTTAAAGCCGGTAAACTGACTGAAGAACAGGCACAGGAACTGATTGACCATCTGGTCATGAAACTGCGTATGGTTCGCTTCCTGCGTACTCCTGAATATGATGAGCTGTTCTCAGGTGACCCAATCTGGGCAACCGAATCACTGGCAGGTATGGGCGTTGATGGCCGTACTCTGGTTTCAAAAAGTACCTTCCGCTTCCTGAATACCCTGTACACCATGGGTCCTTCACCTGAGCCGAACATGACCATTCTGTGGTCAGAAAAACTGCCAATTAATTTCAAAAAATATGCCGCTAAAGTCTCAATCGACACCTCATCTCTGCAGTATGAGAACGATGACCTGATGCGTCCTGATTTCGACAATGATGACTATGCCATCGCCTGCTGCGTCAGCCCGATGATTGTCGGCAAACAAATGCAGTTCTTTGGTGCACGTGCCAACCTGGCGAAAACCCTGCTCTACGCAATCAACGGCGGCGTGGATGAAAAACTGAAAATGCAGGTTGGACCGAAAGGCGACAAAATCAGCGATGATGTGCTGGACTTCGACACCGTCATGGAGCGTATGGATCACTTCATGGACTGGCTGGCAAAACAGTATGTGACTTCGCTGAACATCATTCACTACATGCATGATAAGTACAGCTACGAAGCCGCGCTGATGGCCCTGCATGACCGTGACGTCTATCGCACCATGGCGTGTGGTATCGCTGGTCTCTCCGTTGCTGCGGATTCACTGTCTGCGATTAAATATGCCAAAGTGAAACCGATTCGTGATGAAGATGGTCTGGCGATCGACTTCGACATCGAAGGTGAATATCCTCAGTTCGGTAACAACGACTCCCGCGTTGATGACCTGGCCTGCGATCTGGTTGAACGCTTCATGAAGAAAATTCAGCAGCTGACCACCTATCGTAATGCCGTGCCGACACAGTCTGTTCTGACCATCACCTCAAACGTGGTGTATGGTAAGAAAACCGGTAACACACCGGATGGACGTCGCGCTGGCGCACCGTTTGGACCTGGTGCTAACCCAATGCATGGCCGTGACCAGAAAGGTGCGGTGGCTTCACTGACTTCCGTCGCGAAACTGCCGTTTGCCTATGCGAAAGATGGCATCTCTTATACCTTCTCAATCGTGCCAAACGCGCTGGGTAAAGATGATAACGTGCGTAAAACTAACCTTGCCGGTCTGATGGATGGTTACTTCCATCATGAAGCGAGCATCGAAGGCGGTCAGCACCTTAACGTCAATGTCATGAACCGTGAAATGCTGCTGGACGCGATGGAGCATCCAGAGAAGTATCCGCAGCTGACCATTCGCGTTTCCGGTTATGCTGTGCGTTTTAACTCACTGACCAAAGAGCAGCAGCAGGATGTGATTACCCGTACCTTCACACAGTCACTGTAATCACGGCTCAACCCGATATAAAAAGGCTCCTCGCGGAGCCTTTTCCTTAAAAGTCTGTTTTGTTGGTCATCTTTATCAAGGTTCCCACCAGAATCGATTTCCTGCCCTGAGCGCAACAGAGATTGCGCCGTCTGTCCCGGCAGACTCACTGGAGAACACATCGCAATGTCAGTTAACGGTCGTATCCACTCATTTGAATCCTGCGGCACCGTCGATGGTCCCGGCATCCGTTTTATCACCTTCTTTCAGGGCTGCCTGATGCGCTGCCTCTACTGCCACAACCGCGACACCTGGGATACCCACGGCGGCAAAGAGATCAGCGTTGAAGCGCTGATGGCGGATGTGCTTTCCTATCGCCATTTTATGAACGCCTCTGGCGGCGGTGTTACGGCCTCTGGTGGTGAAGCGATTCTTCAGGCTGAATTTGTGCGCGACTGGTTTCGCGCCTGTAAAGCGGAAGGCATTCATACCTGTCTCGACACGAACGGTTTCGTACGCCGCTATGATCCGGTGATCGATGAACTGCTTGATGTTACTGACTTAGTGATGCTCGACCTGAAACAGATGAATGACGATGTGCATCAGATTCTGGTGGGGGTCTCTAATCACCGTACCCTGGACTTTGCCCGTTATCTGCAGAAAAAAGGCAAGAGAACCTGGATCCGTTTCGTTGTCGTACCGGGCTATTCCGATGACGATGACACCGCGCATCGCCTGGGCGAATTCACCCGTGATATGCAGAACGTTGAGAAGATTGAATTGCTGCCCTATCACGAACTGGGTAAGCATAAATGGATTGCGATGGGTGAAGAGTACAAGCTGGATGGCGTAAAGCCGCCGGGTAAAGAGACGATGGAGCGCGTGAAAAACATTCTCGCCAGTTACGGCCACGAAGTGATGTACTAACAATCGGCCACAAAAAAGGGAGCTTAATGCTCCCTTTTGGCCAAATGGCGATCAGGCATGTGCCACTGGCGTAGCCTGATGATTCGTTTTGCGCAGCAGCATAACCAGATAAATCAGCGCCACAGCCGCGATCATCACGAACAATAGCTGGTCAGAATAATTCTGCATCAGAACAGAGGTCATTGCCGGTCCAGCCAGACTGCCTACGGTATAACTCATCAGCAACGCCTGGTTCATTGCAACCAGCTCATGGTGGGCGACCGTCTCACAAGCCCAGGACATCGCCACCGGATAGAGTGTGAAGCCTGCCAGGCCCAGCACAAACAGCGCAGGCGCCATCGCGGCATTGGTCAACATGGCCATCGCGCCCAGGATAACGACAAAAACCTGAACCCGTAGCACCAGCATGCGACCAAAACGATCAGCCAGGCGGCCAACGGGCCACTGGCCCACAATACCTGCGCTGACCAGCAACGCCATCCAGTAACCGACATTTGCGTCACTCATTCCCTGATGTGACAGGTAAAGCGGCATCAGGCCATAAAGCGAGCCCAGAAGGATGCCAGAGATGATGCAGCCATTAATACCCAGGCGGGAACTACGACGACGCAGCATCGGCCAGATGCGGGCCGGAGCCGCCTCTGTCGCTTCACCATTACTGGAAACGCGGGTAAAGACCAGCGGCAGCACGGCGCAGAAGACCAGCGAGGTTACCCACGGGATCACGCTGAGTAATTCCGTAGAGAGTTTGCTGACCAGTAACTGGCCGGTCACAGTACCGATGTAATAGACAACCATGTAGGCCGCCAGCAGTTGTCCGCGATTACGCACCGTGCCGCTGCACAGAAGTGCGCTCTCAACCACCACCCACATCAGCGCACAGCCGACACCCGCGATGAATCGCATTGAACTCCAGGCCCAGAAGCCCGACATCATCGCCAGGCACAGGGTCGCGACGGCAAACATCACGGTAGCCAGGTAATAGCTGCGATTGAAGCCGTACTGTCTGATTAACCAGCCAGCCAGCAGCGTGCCTGCGAGATTACCGGTGTAATAAGACGAACTTACTATACCCACCTGCCAGGTTGTCAGTAAGTCATGCGTCAGCCACAGTGGAACGAGCGTATTCAGCACGGCAATTGCGACAGTCATTAACATCAGGCCGCAAAGCAGCAGTATCACGGGGCGTGACCAGGTTGACATAGGGGATAGAAACCAGAGCAAATGAAGGAAATTGCGCGCAGTTTGCCATTAGCTTTTTTAAAGTCAATGGAAGGAATTTAACGGCAGCACATTTTGCTGGCCGACAATTTAATTTACTAATCTTCAGTGGGTTACAATCGTCTTGGACGACAGACGGCTAAATGCTATCTCTATGAAAAATTAGGTTTTTAAGCACTCCAGCACATCTGTTATCGATAACGTTTATTTGTGATTAAATCAGCGAGATATAAATCCTATTTTTCAGATGCAGGACATAAAAAAACCCGGCCATGGCCGGGTCTTCAGATACCTGATTGCTTAGCCGATAATTTCGACGCCCTTCATGTAAGGGCGTAAAACTTCCGGTACGGCGATACGACCATCTTCCTGCTGATAGTTTTCCAGCACTGCCACCAGGGTACGGCCGACGGCCAGACCTGAACCATTAAGGGTATGAACCAGACGCGGCTTCTTATCCTGTTTGTTACGGCAACGCGCCTGCATACGACGCGCCTGGAAATCACCCATGTTGGAACAGGATGAAATCTCGCGGTAGGTGTTCTGCGCCGGTAACCAGACTTCCAGATCGTAGGTTTTAGTCGCTCCGAAGCCCATATCGCCGGTACAGAGTAAAACCTTGCGGTATGGCAGGTTCAGCAGTTGCAGAACTTTTTCAGCGTGGCCGGTCAGCTCTTCAAGCGCCTCCATAGACTGTTCCGGGGTAACGATCTGCACCATCTCAACTTTGTCGAACTGGTGCATACGGATCAGACCGCGTGTGTCACGACCGTAAGAACCCGCTTCGGAACGGAAGCACGGTGTATGTGCGGTGAGTTTAACCGGCAGGGTATCCTCTTCGAGGATCTCGTCACGCACCAGGTTGGTCAGCGGCACTTCCGCGGTAGGAATCAGTGCATAGTTGCTGCTGTCTGACTCCTCTTCCAGCGGACGGGTGTGGAACAGGTCTTCGCCAAACTTAGGCAACTGTCCGGTACCGTAAAGCGTTGCGTGGTTAACCAGGTAAGGCACGGAGGTTTCAAGGTAGCCATGCTGCTCAGTGTGCAGGTCAATCATAAACTGACTCAGTGCACGGTGCAGGCGGGCAATCTGCCCCTGCATGACAACAAAGCGCGAACCGGTCAGTTTCACGGCAGCCGCAAAATCCAGGCCTTTAGCCGCTTCACCCAGCTCAACGTGATCTTTAACCTGGAAACTGAACTCGCGCGGCGTACCCCAGCGGCTCACTTCCTGGTTTTCGCTGTCATCTTTGCCCAGCGGCACTTCGTCTGCCGGAATGTTCGGCATTGCCAGCGCGAAGTCACGAATTTGATTCTGCAGTTCGTCCAGTTCTGCTTTAGCGGCATCCAGGCGTTCGCCCAGCGCATTCACTTCCTGGCGCAGCGGCTCGATGTCTTCCCCACGTGCTTTGGCCTGACCGATGGATTTGGATCGGGAGTTACGCTCTGCCTGCAAATTTTCTGTTTCCACCTGCAGTACTTTGCGACGCTCTTCAAGCGAACGCAGCGTTTCCACATCCAGTTTGTATCCCCGGCGTGCCAGTTTTTCTGCGACTGCGTCTGGCTCGTTACGCAGCAGATTGGGATCGAGCATGCTTATCCTGTGTATAAAAAGTTGGTTGAAAGAAGGGACGCATTCCTGTGGAATGCGTTGAAAACATTGCCCACATTACCGTAAGGTCTGTTTCAGCGGTAGCGTTTTGTCGGGCTATTTTGATCCTGCTCAGCCAGCCAGCTTAGCTTTTCACCAATCTTACCCTCAAGCCCGCGCTGGGTTGGCGTGTAATAGCGCGTGCTGGCCAGTTCCTTTGGAAAATAGACTTCACCGGCAGCATAGGCGTTGGTTTCATCATGAGCATAACGGTACTCTTTGCCCAGCCCCATCTCTTTCATCAGCTTAGTCGGCGCGTTGCGCAGATGTTCCGGCACATCGTAATCAGGATTATCACGCGCATCACGCATCGCAGCTTTAAAGGCGTTATAGACCGCGTTACTTTTCGGCGCACAGGCCAGATATACAATGGCCTGAGCGATGGCGCGCTCCCCTTCTGCCGGACCGACGCGCGTGAAGCAATCCCAGGCTGCAATCGCCACCTGCATACCGCGTGGATCGGCATTGCCGACATCTTCGGAGGCGATAGCCAGCAGCCGGCGTGCCACATAGAGCGGATCGCCGCCTGCGGTGATGATGCGCGCATACCAGTAGAGCGCTGCATCTGGCGCGGAGCCGCGAACCGATTTGTGCAGCGCCGAAATCAGATCGTAAAAACGATCGCCTTTGTTATCAAAACGCGCGGATCGCTCACCCGAGACTTCGTTAAGCAACTGAGGCGTCAGTTCACGCTGACCTGAGGCGGTGGTTTCGGCCATATCTGCCATCATTTCCAGCGTATTCAATGCCCGGCGTGCATCACCATTAACCAGTTCAGCAATCATCCTGCGGGTATTATCCGGCAGCACGATGTCACTCTCGCCATAACCTCGCGCTTTATCCTGCATCGCCTGATCCAGCACCTGCTCAATATCTTCGAGCGTCAGTGATTTCAGCAGGTAAACGCGGGCGCGTGACAGCAATGCGGAGTTAAGTTCGAAAGAGGGATTTTCGGTGGTGGCACCAATAAAGGTGATGGTGCCATCTTCAATATGGGGCAGAAAAGCATCCTGCTGGCTCTTGTTGAACCGATGGACCTCGTCCACAAACAGAATAGTGCGCCGTCCGGCATGTTTGTTCTGTCGGGCACGCTCAATCGCTTCACGGATCTCTTTTACGCCGGAGGTCACTGCAGAGATACGCTCCACATCGGCATTACCGTAATGCGCGATGATCTCAGCCAGCGTGGTTTTGCCGGTCCCGGGCGGTCCCCATAAGATCATTGAATGCAGATGCCCGGCTTCAATCGCACGCGGCAGCGGTTTACCCGCGCCCAGCAGATGCTGCTGACCAATGTACTGTTTCAACGTTTCTGGCCGCATACGTGCGGCCAGAGGTTTGAAATTCTCGGTGGAAAAATCCAGGGACAGGTTACTCACCGTGACCTCACTGACGTTGGTCGTCCACCGTCACGCCTTTTGGCGGTGTGAACGTGAATTTATCCGGGCTGATCGCGCCATTCTGCTGGCTTTTCAGCTGGTAATCGCTGCGCTGACCATCCTGCTCAATCGCGCTGAAGCGGTTAATGGTGCCGCTGGACGTCACCTGAATAGTGAACTGTTTCAGGTTGCCGTCGCTGTTTTTCGGCGTCAGTTCGAAATTGTCACCCTGCTGTTTGATGTTGTATTGCTTCCAGTCGTTTGACTGGTTACGGGCAATCAGCATAAACGGCGTGTTGCTGGTGGCATTCTGCAGCAGGCTGACAGTAGCCTGTTCAACAAACGGGTTGTAGAACCAAAGCGATTTGCCGTCGGAGATGATGATACTTTCGTCCGGTGCGGTCATGTGCCAGTTAAACAGGCTGGGACGTTTAACCCACAACTCGCCTTCGCCGTCCTGCACATTGGCGCCGCTGCTGTCGGTCACTTTTTGCGTGAAGCTGGCGTGGAAGCTGCTGACCTTATTCAGGCGCTGCTGCAGATCACTGGAAGCATCAGCCAATACGCTGGCTGAAGAAAAGGTGGCCAACAGGCCCAGAGCGATTACGCGTAATTTCATCTGCTTCAATTCCTTATTTAAACGTTCCCATCGATAACTGCATTAAGCCTGGTCGCCGTTCCGCCATCAGAACAGAAGAAAAAACCGAAAGCTGATTCAGATATGGGGCTTAACCGTATAAAAAACAATGAGCCAGTCGGAACTGGCTCAGTGAGTAGTGTTTCAAAACATTTAACTGCTACATGTCGTGTGGGGGCGGAGACAGGACTTCACGGTTACCATTGTGGCCTGGTGCAGAGACAATGCCCTGCGCTTCCATCTGCTCAATGATACGTGCCGCACGGTTATAACCAATGCGGAACTGACGCTGAACGCCTGAAATCGATGCTCGACGTTTATCAACCACAAAGCCGACTGCCTGGTCGAACAGCGGATCGAGCTCTTCATCACTGTCGATGCCACCGGCACTTTCGCTCTCTTCGCCCGCGGTAATGCTGTCGATATATTGCGGACGTCCACGCGCTTTCCAGTCCTGAACCACGGCATGCACTTCCTGGTCACGAACAAAGGCACCGTGCACACGAATAGGCAGGGAGGAGTTTGGCGGCATATAGAGCATGTCACCCATCCCCAGCAGTGACTCCGCGCCGCCCTGATCGAGAATGGTACGTGAGTCAATCTTGCTCGACACGGTAAAGGCGATACGCGTCGGGATGTTCGCTTTGATCAGGCCAGTAATCACATCCACGGATGGGCGCTGTGTTGCCAGCACCAGGTGGATACCTGCGGCTCGGGCTTTCTGTGCCAGACGCGCAATCAACTCTTCAACTTTTTTACCCACTGCCATGATCAGGTCGGCAAACTCATCGACCATTACCACGATGTAAGGCAGTTTTTCCAGGACCGGCGGCGTCATATCCATACTGTCGCCCGGCTTCCAGAACGGATCGGGAATCGGACGGCCCATCGCTTCAGCCTGTTCCACTTTCTCGTTGTAACCTGCCAGATTACGCACGCCCAGCGCCGACATCAGCTTATAGCGACGCTCCATTTCGCCAACACTCCAGCGCAGCGCATTGGCGGCATCTTTCATGTCTGTGACGACTTCGGTCAGCAGGTGTGGGATGCCTTCGTAGACCGACAGCTCCAGCATTTTCGGGTCGATCATGATGAAGCGAACTTCTTCCGGCGTCGCCTTATAAAGCATGCTGATAATCATGGCGTTCACACCCACAGATTTACCGGAACCGGTGGTACCGGCTACCAGTAAGTGCGGCATTTTCGCCAGATCGGCGACGACAGGCTGACCCGCAATATCTTTACCCAGCACAACAGCCAGCGGTGACGGATTGTCGCGGAATTTAGGGCAATCCAGTACTTCACGCAGATAGACTGTCTGACGATGCTTGTTAGGCAGTTCCAGACCCACGTAAGGCTTGCCTGGAATCACTTCCACCACACGAACCGCAACCGTGGACAGCGAACGTGCTAAATCACGCGACAGGTTTGAAATACGCGCCGCTTTCACGCCAGGTGCCAGGTCGAGTTCAAAACGGGTAATAACCGGGCCAGGCGAGATGCCAACCACTTCCGCTTTCACACGATAATCACCCAGGCGAGACTCAACCAGACGGGCGGTCTGCTCCAGCGAAAACATGTCCACCGGCTCTTCTTCTTCAGGTGGCGCAGTCAGCAGATCCAGTGAAGGCAGTGGTGTAGACGGTTTCTCCAGAGGCTGTTCATGGCGCATCAGGAACGGATGAATCAGGCTGTCATGCAGCGAAGGTTTCGCTTCTTCAACCGGCTGAGCCGGCACGGCGGCTGGCGAACCATAAGCGGGAGCAGAATAAGCCGGAGCCTGAGAAGCCACTGGCGCACCATAAGCGGGCGCAGAGGGTGCTGCAGGCGCTGCATACACAGGCTCAGACGAGGCTGCTGGCGTACTGTAATCTGATTCTGCCGGGATAAAGCGGTCAGGTGCAGGAACCTGAGCCGGAGCCTGAGGTTGTGAAACCTCACTCACCTGCTGCCATGGTTCGTGTGAAACCGCAGGAGCTTCCGGTTCTGGCGTCGCGGCAATCGTAAACAGCGGTTCAGACGGGCCGTCATCCACCAGATCTTTCATCGGTGAAAAATCAAACGCAGAGGCGGTATCAATATTAAATACCGGATCTTTTTTCACTTCAGGTTCATAGCGCTGTTGCTGCTGCTCGGCGAACTGACGTGCCAGTGCATCCTGATGCTGAGCATCCTGCTCATCTTCCTCGTCCTGCTGCCAGCTGGTGCCATAACGCTGCTGCTGTTCAGACTGGAAGGCCTGACGCAGTTCAGCCTGCTGCAGCGCCTCTTCAGCATCAGGTGCAGCAGAAACTGATCCAGCCGGGGCCGTTTCGCTCTCTTCCGTTTTTGCTTTCTCTTCAGCCATGCGCTGAGAAGGCAATTTAATGCCATAAGAGGCCAGCTCACGACGGGTTGGCAGTTTTACCGGGTTAGGACGCGGTAGCGCCGGTCCGATGCCCTGCTTAACCTGCGGGTTGGGATTGGTTTCAGGGGCTAAATCGAAAACAGGGGCAGTACGCGTGGTCGCCTGGGCCGCAGTGGCAGCGACGGCGGCCGCAGCTGCAGGAGCCGCAGGCATTGCTGGTGTGTCGCGCCAGTTCCCCATTTTAGGTTCATCGTCGTCGTAAGCACTGAACGACGGCGCAGCCGGGGCCTCGTCCGGCATTTCAAAGTGATAAAGCGGTGGTGAGGTCGCAGGTGCAGAAGCACTCTGCGCCGGAGTCGGAGCCGTTGCTGCACCATAGGATGCTGGCGCGCTCTGCACGGCCGCAGGCGCGGGTTGTGCCGTCGGCGATGCTGGCATAGCTGCAGGCGCAGATGCCGCCGCAGAAGACGCTGCAACAGCGGCAGGCGTTACCGGAGCGGCCGGCGCGAGCGTCACCTCTGCGGCTTCCGCCGTTGCCGCTACCGCCGCGCTGGTTGCTGCTGCCGCTTTAGCCAGCAGAGGATCCGGCTGTGACGCCGCAGGCTGGGCGGCTGCACGTGGAGCAGAAAGCAGCACATCTTCATCTTCATCCTGATCGGCAGCATGCAGTTCAGGCACATCCGCGTATTCATGCGCGTCCTGCTCGTCATCCTCTTCCTGCCAGGGTTCATCGTGACGTGAACGGTTGCTGGCAAACGTCAGCACACCCATCACCACGCCACCAATTCTTTCTGCGATGGTGAGCCATGACCAGCCGGTGTAAAGGGTAATGCCCGCCGCCCAGACGCAAAGCAGCATAAGCGTGCCACCCGCTGGACTGAACCAGGGGGCAATCGCATTACTCACCAGGCTACCAATCACGCCGCCTGAGGCGAAGTACCAGATATCATCGGCATTTAGCGCCGCCATACCACAGGTCGTCACCACCAGTGCCAGGACGCCAATTAAGCGCAGCCCGACAGCAAAGTAGTCAAAGTAGTCCTGGCTGTCGCGCTGACGGAAAGCAATCCAGCACAGACCCAGGATGACGGGCGGAATGGCGTACGCCATCACACCAAAGATGAAGAGTAAGGTGTCAGCCAGCCAGGCACCGACGCTGCCGCCGATATTGTGGATAGGTTCATGCCAGGCCGTTTGCGACCAGCTCGGGTCGGAAGGGTTAAAACTGACTAAAGAAACCATCAGGTAGATGGCAAACAACGCCACCAGAATAAGCAACGCTTCCAGCAGACGACGTCCACTGCTCAGCGATTGTAACGAAACGTCTTTATCTTCTGTATATTCCTGGCTCAAGAGGACTCTCCAGGTGCCTGTAAAGTAAGAAGCAACAGCGCCGGGCGAGCCCGACGCTGATCCTGTATGAATTCACAGGAGTGTACCGAAATCTAACAGGTTTTGCACCTGCCCCGCATCAGCGGGTTTTGATCACCAGTCGATTGCTCTGTTTGACCTCTTCCATCACCACGTAAGTTCGCGTGTCGTTTACGCCGGGCAGGCGCAACAGGGTTTCACCCAGCAACTTACGGTAGGCAGACATATCAGGTACGCGCGTTTTCAGCAGGTAGTCGAAATCGCCGGAAACGAGGTGACACTCTTGAGTTTCCTCAAGTTTTTGCACAGCGGCGTTAAATTGCTCAAACACATCCGGCGCACCACGATTCAGAGTAATCTCAACGAATACCAGTAGCGATGCATCAAGGTAGTGCGGGTTCAACTGCGCGGTATAGCCAAGAATAAATCCCTGACGTTCAAGACGACGCACGCGTTCAAGACATGGCGTAGGCGATAAGCCTACGCGTTTGGAAAGCTCTACGTTTGAAATGCGACCATCTTTCTGAAGTTCATTCAGAATGTTCCTGTCAATTCTGTCGAGATCTTTTCCGGGGCGTTTCTTATTGTCTACCATTATTATTGTCTCTCTTAATTCCTTCCCTTTACCTGCCACGCCCTGAAAACGCTCATTGTTCGGGGCATTTCTGAAGTGAGCTAACAGAGCCTGTGTTCTGAAATCTATCGACATGACGCATATTGTCTGTCCACATCATGCGTCATTATCCATATCAGGCTGCTTTTATTCGGCGTTAAGTGCAAAACAGGCGAGGAAAACCTGTTTTGTTCCGATAAATGTTATTCGCTTCTGATAATGTTTTCGCAAAAGCGCAGGCGATTGTCAAAGTAAAATCACCAAATTCAGGACAAGATGCCAGACAGTTAGCTGGGTATCTGTTTTTAAATGAGTATTTTTGCACTTTTGCACCCATTCAGCCCGAGTTTTGCCCCCTTTTGGCGCATTCGCCAGGCAAAACTGCCGTTCATCGTCTACGCCATTTGCAGCTATCGTTAACAAAATTGGCTAAGCCTTGTCATTGTCGCCGGATATTCCCTACAATCGCAGGCTATGTCAGCCGAATGAAACTGAGGAACGCATGAGTACGGCCAAACACAGTAAGTTACTCATTCTGGGCTCTGGCCCAGCGGGTTATACCGCAGCCGTTTATGCTGCACGCGCCAACCTGAACCCCGTATTGATCACGGGTCTGGAAAAAGGCGGACAGCTGACCACGACCACTGAAGTGGAAAACTGGCCGGGCGACCCGCACGATCTGACAGGTCCATCGCTGATGGAGCGCATGCACGAGCATGCCGAAAAATTCAATACTGAGATCATTTTTGATCACATCCACACGGTGGATCTGCAGAATCGTCCGTTCCGCCTCACTGGCGATAGCGGCGAATACACAGCAGATGCGCTTATCATCGCAACGGGTGCGTCGGCACGTTATCTGGGCCTGCCATCTGAAGAGGCGTTCAAAGGCAAAGGCGTTTCTGCCTGCGCAACCTGTGACGGCTTTTTCTATCGCAATCAGAAAGTCGCGGTGATTGGCGGTGGCAACACGGCCGTTGAAGAAGCACTTTATCTGGCTAACATTGCGGCTGAAGTGCACCTGATTCACCGTCGTGACAGCTTCCGCGCTGAGAAGATCCTGATTGACCGCCTGATGGAAAAAGTGCGTAACGGCAATATCGTGCTGCACACTCATCGCACGCTTGAAGAAGTGGTAGGCGATCAGATGGGCGTGACAGGTCTGACGCTGCGTTCTACCCAGAACAGTGATGAGACGGAAGCACTGGAAGTGGCGGGTCTGTTTGTTGCTATCGGGCACAGCCCGAATACGGCCATCTTTGAAGGTCAGCTGGCGCTGGAGAACGGGTACATTAAAGTTCAGTCCGGTTTACACGGCAACGCCACCCAGACCAGCATCCCTGGCGTTTTTGCAGCAGGTGATGTGATGGACCATATCTATCGTCAGGCGATTACCTCTGCGGGCACTGGCTGCATGGCTGCGTTAGACGCCGAGCGTTTTCTTGACGGGTTAGTTAAAAACGATCAGTAAGTTGTTAACCCTCTGATCTCAAATGTTCCAGGCGACGGTTTTTCCGTCGCCTTTTTTATTGCTCTCATGCTAGATTCTTGCGCCTGAAGAGATGGAAATGTCTTTCCATTTTCCCCCATCATCGACATTTATCATGGTCTCGCATGGACAAATCGCGGCAGCAGCATCTTACCCGCTGGCTTCGTCAGCAACGTCGTTTCGCCGGTCGCTGGTTGCGACTCAACACGCTGCTCGGCACGGCGAGTGCACTGCTGATCATTGTCCAGGCCGGTTTACTGGCCTCGCTGCTTCAGGCACTGATTATTGATCAACAGCCGCGCGAAACGCTGTCGGTCAGCATCCTGCTATTACTGCTCTGCTTTGTGCTCCGTGCCCTGATTAACTATGCCCGCGAACTGACCGGTTACCGTGCCGGGCAGGCTATCCGCCAGGCTTTACGACAGCAGGTTCTTGACCGGTTATCTGATCTCGGCCCGGCGTGGATTCAGGGAAGGCCAGCCGGTAGCTGGGCAACGCTGTTGCTGGAACAGATCGAAGAGATGCAGGAGTATTACGCCCGTTATCTGCCGCAGATGACACTGGCAGTCGTGATCCCCTGCTGCATTCTGCTGACCATTTTCCCGTTGAACTGGACGGCAGGTCTGATTCTTTTTGCCACCGCGCCGTTGATACCGCTGTTTATGGCGCTGGCTGGAATGGGTGCTGCCGAGGCCAACCGCCGAAACTTTCTGGTACTGGCTCGCCTGAGCGGGAATTTTCTGGACCGCCTGCGCGGCAGAGAGACGCTGCGACTGTTTCATCGTGGTGAAGCAGAACAGCAGGCCGTTGCCGCCGCCACCACCGATTTTCGCCAGCGCACCATGGAAGTGCTGCGCCTCGCCTTTCTCTCCTCCGCCGTACTGGAGTTTTTTGCCTCGTTAGCGATTGCCGTGGTGGCCGTCTATTTTGGTTTCTCCTATCTGGGCGAATTGCATTTCGGTGCGTATGGCCAGGGCGTGACGCTGTTTGCCGGCTTCCTGGTGCTGATCCTCGCTCCGGAGTTTTTCCAGCCACTGCGCGATCTCGGTGCGTTCTATCACGCCAAAGCGCAGGCGGTGGGCGGTGCCGATGCGCTTGAAGCCTTTATGCAGGCGACGCCCGACGCCGCCCCGCAGAGAGGCCAGCGCCCTTTCACTACCGATCGCGCAATCGCGCTAAGCGCTGACGATCTCTGTGTCTGCGCACCTGATGGCCAGGTGCTGTGTGGCCCTCTAACTTTTACCATTGCTGCGGGTGAGCAGATTGCGCTGGTCGGTCAAAGCGGGGCGGGTAAAACGGCACTGATGAACGCTCTGCTCGGGTTTCTGCCCTATCAGGGCTCGCTGAAAGTCAATAGCGTCGAACTGCGCGATATACGCCGGAGCGACTGGCATCAGCAACTGAGTTGGGTAGGACAGAATCCTCAATTACCGGCCAGCACATTGCGCGACAACATCCTGATGAATGCCGCCTGGGACAGCGAGCGCTTTGCAGCACTGCTGGAAGCGTGCGGCATCAATGAGTTCCTGCCGCGTCTGCCCTTAGGCATTGAGACCCCGCCTGGCGATGGCGGTCATCAGCTGTCGGTGGGCCAGGCGCAACGGGTCGCGGTTGCACGTGCACTCTATAAAACCTCACATTTTTTGCTGCTTGATGAACCGGCAGCCAGCCTGGATGCACTCAGCGAACGCCATGTGATGCTGGCGCTGAACGAGGCGGCAGATCGGCAGACCACACTGATGATTACTCATCAGATCGATACGCTAAGCCGCTGGCAGACCCTCTGGGTGATGGAAGCGGGTAAGCTGGTCCAGCAGGGTAACTGGCAGCAGCTGTCACAACAGCCAGGTGCCTTTAGCGAGATGCTGAAGCATCGCCAACAGGAGATCCGCTGATGTCCGCCTTGCGTCCTTTTCTTCGTCTCTGGCTGCGCCACCCTTTTCGCCTGACGCTGGGCATCGTGCTGGCGATTGTTACCCTGCTGGCCAGCATTGGCCTGCTGACGCTCTCTGGCTGGTTTCTGGCCGCCTCCTCAGTGGCCGGTGTCGCGGGTCTCTATACCTTCAACTACATGCTGCCTGCGGCGGGCGTCCGTGGCGCAGCCATCATTCGCACCGCCGCACGCTATGCTGAACGGCTGGTCAGCCACGATGCAACGTTCAGGGTGCTTCAGCACTTGCGTGTCCACACGTTCAGCCGCCTGATGGCCCTTTCCCCTGGCCAGCTCTCGCGATTCCGGCAGGCGGACCTGCTCAACCGCTTTGTGGCTGATGTCGATACGCTGGATCATCTCTATCTGCGCGTCATCTCGCCACTGCTTGGCGCTTTTATCGTGAGTGTCGTGGTGACCTTCGGGATGAGTTTTATCAATTTTCATCTGGCACTGACGCTGGGCGGCATCATGTTGAGTACGCTGGTACTGATGCCAGCCCTGTTTTATCGTCTGGGATCGCCGGCAGGTGTTGCCATTGCCCAGGGTCGTGCCCACTGGCGCTTACAACTGATGCAGTGGCTGGCGGCCCAGGCTGAACTGACATTGTACGGTGCCTCGCAGGGATGGCGACAGCAGCTCGATGAAGATGAACAGCGCTGGCAGCAGGCACAAAGTCAACAACAACGCTTACAGGCCGCCGCACAGTGTCTGCTGCTGCTGATCAGCGGTGTAACGGTCACACTGCTGCTCTGGCTGAGTGCCGCCACCATCAGCGAACAGCAGTTACCCGGTTCGCTGATTGCGCTGGTAGTGTTTTGCGCCCTGGCCGCCTTTGAAGCGCTGGCACCGGTAGCAGGCGCCTTCCTGCCTATGTCACAGGTGATAAACGCCGCTCAGAGAGTCAATGACATTATCGACCAGTCTCCTGCGATCACTTTCCCGGCACATTCCGAGGCCCGACCGGGACCTCTTTCGATCGGGATCGATCAGCTCGACTTCAGCTATCCCGACCGTCCGGATAAGGTGCTAAACCGTTGTACTCTCTCGGTAGCAGCCGGTGAGCATATTGCGCTGCTGGGGCCGACCGGCTGCGGAAAATCAACATTGCTGGCGCTGTTAACCCGTGGCTGGGAGAGCCAGCACGGCGTTATCCGTTTAAATGATCGGCCGATTCGCGAATGGTCAGAACCCGCGTTGCGCCAGCGCATCAGCGTGGTAACGCAGCGGGTTCACCTCTTCAGCCAGAGCCTGCGCGATAATTTACTGCTGGCTTGCCCTGATGCCAGTGATGAGCAGTTAACTCGCGCACTCAACGACGTCGGCCTGCAGCGCCTGCTTGAAAATCAGGAAGGCCTGAACGCCTGGATGGGGGAAGGCGGTCGCCCGCTGTCAGGCGGCGAACTGCGCCGGCTGGCGCTGGCGCGCGCATTATTACACGATGGCGATCTCTGGCTGCTGGATGAACCTACTGAAGGGCTGGATGCCACTACCGAGCAGCATATTCTGACGCTGCTCCAGCAGTTGACCGCCGGGAAGACGATGATCATGGTCACGCATCGTCTCAGCGGCCTGGAGCTGATGGATCGCATCTGCGTAATGGATAATGGTGCCATTGTTGAACAGGGTAGCCATGCGGAATTAATCTCAAAAGCGGGCCGCTACTGGCGTTTCCGGCAGCGGATTGCGTTATAGTCATAGCGAAATGCTGATGAGTAACGCAACGCGATGAGACTGGTACAACTGTCACGGGAATCTCTGCAATTTCCCCCACCTGAAATGGCACTTCGTGAGCCAAATGGCTTACTGGCTATGGGTGGGGATCTCTCCCCTGCCCGGCTGCTAAATGCTTATCAGTGCGGCATTTTTCCATGGTTTTCCCCCGGCGATCCCATCCTCTGGTGGTCACCCGATCCCCGAGCAGTCCTGTTGCCCGAGCAGTTTCACCTGAGTCGTAGCATGAAACGCTTTCACAGCCGTTCACCTTATCGGGTAACGATGAACGAGTCATTCGACGAGGTGATCGAGGGCTGCGCTACCGGTCGCGAAGAAGGCACCTGGATTACTTTTGAAATGAAGCGCGCCTGGTTGCGATTGTATGAGCTGGGCCATGCCCACTCCATTGAAGTGTGGGATGAACATCAGCTGGTGGGTGGCATGTACGGGCTGGCGATGGGGCAAATCTTCTGCGGCGAATCGATGTTCAGCCGTCAGCAGAATGCCTCTAAAACCGCACTTTGGGTATTTTGCCAGCATTTTATCCGACATCAGGGCCGTCTGGTGGATTGCCAGGTGCTTAATCCCCACACCGCGTCATTAGGCGCGCAGGAAATCCCGCGCGCTGATTATCTGCAATATGTACAAAGCCTTGCCAGTCAGCCGGTCAGCGATGGATGCTGGCAGACACAAACGCTTTTTTAGTACTACTGAGATGTTTTGCACACATAAAGGCGCATAAGTGGTATAATAGTCGAGTTTGGTATGTCGTCCGCGCTTCGCAATAACGAGCCGGAATTGCCAGGCTGGGAATCTCAACGCACTCTCGGAACTGTTTTCAATCGTGCGCGTGTTACCGGTTGATACAGATTCTTAGCCTGCTAATCCCCTGCAGACGCCACCATAAACACCCTAATTTTACCGGATGCACGTAACTGACGTGCATCCGGTAAAGCGTTGGCAAAATCGCCGACGGTTCTTTACATAAATCGTTGAATTGGGCATTATCTTGCCGGTTCAACTGAAAGGTAGTACACCCAGAGGATTCGATGGCCAAAGAAGACAATATTGAAATGCAAGGTACCGTACTGGATACGTTACCTAACACCATGTTCCGCGTAGAACTTGAGAACGGACACGTGGTCACTGCTCACATCTCCGGTAAAATGCGCAAAAACTACATCCGCATCCTGACGGGTGACAAAGTGACCGTTGAGTTGACCCCGTACGACCTGAGCAAAGGCCGCATTGTCTTCCGTAGTCGCTAATTTGCAGTAACTTCATCGCTCTGCATGTTGAAGCGATAAAAAAGGCCGGATATTCATATCCGGCCTTTTTCACATCTGCAGCAAGTGATTAGTGCACAGTGCCTTCGGTTTTGCGTTTCTCAGCACTCAGGAAGTGATAGGTCAGTTCACCTTTCTCACGATCCAGCGCAACAGATACTGAGCCACCATCCACCAGCGAACCAAACAGCAGTTCATTGGCTAACGGTTTCTTCAGGCTGTCCTGCACGGTGCGCGCCATCGGACGTGCGCCCATCGCTTTGTCATAGCCCTTCTCAGCCAGCCAGTCGCGCGCTTCATCACTGACTTCCAGCGACACACCTTTCGCATCCAGCTGCGCCTGCAACTCGACAATAAATTTGTCGACCACCTGATGGATCACCTCTGGTGACAGGTGACTGAACCAGATGATGTTGTCGAGACGGTTACGGAACTCTGGCGTAAAGATCTTTTTGATCTCTTCCATCGCATCGGTGCTGTTGTCCTGATGAATCAGGCCAATCGACTTACGTTCCGTCTCACGCACACCGGCGTTGGTGGTCATCACCAGCACCACGTTGCGGAAGTCCGCTTTGCGACCGTTGTTATCTGTCAGCATGCCGTTATCCATCACCTGCAGCAGCAGGTTGAAGACATCCGGGTGCGCTTTCTCGATCTCATCCAGTAACACCACCGCATGTGGATGCTTGATCACCGCATCCGTCAGCAGCCCGCCCTGATCAAAACCGACGTACCCCGGAGGTGCACCAATCAGACGACTGACGGTGTGACGCTCCATGTACTCGGACATGTCAAAACGCAGCAGCTCAATACCCAGCGCTTTCGCCAGCTGCACAGTCACTTCCGTTTTACCCACACCGGTTGGCCCGGCAAACAGGAAGGAACCAACTGGCTTGCGATCCTGACCCAGACCGGCGCGGCTCATTTTGATCGCTTCCGTCAGCACCTCAATGGCTTTGTCCTGTCCAAACACCAGCATCTTGAGCCGTTCGCCCAGATTTCTCAGTGTATCGCGATCGGTTGCTGACACACTTTGTTCAGGAATACGGGCAATGCGGGCCACCACGGTTTCAATGTCAGAAACATTGATGGTTTTCTTACGTTTGCTGGCAGGCATCAGGCGCGCACGCGCACCCGCTTCATCAATCACGTCAATCGCCTTGTCAGGCAGATGACGGTCGTTGATATATTTCACTGCCAGTTCCACCGCTGCACGCACCGCTTTCGCGGTATACCGCACATCATGGTGGGCTTCATACTTGGTCTTCAGGCCGCTCAGGATCTGCACGGTTTCTTCAACAGAAGGCTCAGTGATATCGATCTTCTGGAAACGACGCGCCAGAGCACGATCTTTTTCGAAGATGTTGCTGAATTCCTGATACGTGGTAGACCCCATTACCCGAATCTTACCGCCAGAAAGTAACGGTTTAATCAGGTTCGCTGCGTCTACCTGGCCACCTGATGCCGCACCCGCACCAATGATGGTATGGATCTCATCAATAAACAGAATGCTGTGTTCGTCCTGCTCCAGCTGTTTCAGTAGCGCTTTGAAGCGTTTCTCAAAGTCACCACGATATTTGGTGCCTGCCAGCAGTGAACCAATATCCAGCGAGTAGATAGTGCAATCTTTCATCACTTCCGGTACATCGCCCTGCTCGATACGCCAGGCGAGACCTTCTGCGATAGCCGTTTTACCGACACCGGATTCCCCCACCAGCAGCGGGTTGTTTTTACGGCGACGGCACAGCACCTGAATAGTACGTTCCAGCTCTCTGTCGCGACCAATCAGTGGATCAATCCCACCGACGCGAGCAAGCTGATTAAGATTGGTGGTGAAGTTTTCCATACGATCCTCCCCGCCTGCTTGCTCTTCGTTAACCGGGTTTTCAGCGCCTGGCGCCTGGCCCGGTTCGTCTTTGCGCGTACCGTGAGAGATGAAATTCACCACATCAAGGCGGCTGACTTCATGTTTGCGTAACAGATAGGCCGCTTGCGACTCCTGCTCGCTGAAGATGGCGACCAGCACATTCGCCCCGGTGACTTCACTGCGACCGGATGACTGGACATGGAAAACCGCGCGCTGCAGAACGCGCTGGAAGCTGAGCGTTGGTTGAGTATCACGCTCCTCCTCACTGGCAGGCAGCACCGGTGTGGTTTGTTCGATGAAGGCTTCGAGTTCCTGCCGCAGAGCCACCATGTCCACCGTACAGGCTTCCAGTGCCTCTCTGGCCGACGGGTTACTGAGCAATGCCAGTAACAGATGCTCGACGGTCATAAACTCATGACGGTGCTCACGCGCTCTGGCGAAAGCCATATTTAAACTGAGTTCCAGTTCTTGATTGAGCATTAGGCACCTCCCCCAATTATCGCCCTTACCTGTTTCCTATATGGAGACGGGCTCAGGCTTTTTCCAGCGTACACAGCAACGGATGATGGTTTTCCCGCGCATAATTGTTCACCTGGGCCGCTTTTGTTTCGGCGACTTCTGCAGTAAATACACCACAGATCGCCTTGCCGTGATAGTGAACTTTCAACATCAGCTGCGTTGCACGTTCAACATCATAAGAAAAGAACTTTTGCACGACGTCAATAACAAATTCCATAGGTGTATAATCGTCATTATTCAGAATGACTTTATACATAGAAGGCGGCTTTAACCCTTCACGTACTTTGTCTTCGGCCAGATGTTCAAAGTTAAGCCAGTCGTTTGTGTTTGCCATAGTGTTCCGTTGAGATTTTGCTTTTAGCCTTTAGGTGGCTACATGTTGAGAGTTTAACATGCCTGTCAAGCTGCGGGCCGCTGCTGAAAATTTATTCAGAAATAACCTTGCGCGACCTGCATCACAAAATTTGCAATAGCGTTAACTGCCTCAAATTTTGATGATTTTTTCCCCATCCGGCCCGGTGGTTTGCTTGACGCCAGCGGCGCTTTCTCTACATTCTACCTGCACAGGCTGATTGAGTTTTAATCAAATCCGACTCACAGCTTCAAAGACCTCACCTACTTATAAAATGTCTTGCGAGGGAAGTAAAAGCATGGAGACGGGCACCGTTAAATGGTTCAATAATTCCAAAGGCTTTGGCTTTATCTGTCCGGTTGGTGGTGGCGAAGATATTTTTGCGCACTACTCCACCATTCAGATGGAAGGCTACCGAACGCTAAAGGCAGGCCAGCAGGTTCAGTTCGATGTGCATGAAGGTCCGAAAGGCAATCACGCCAGCCTCATCGTGCCGGTTGTTGAGGTACAGGCCGTGGCCTGATACTGAACCCACCTCTGTACAGAGCCCTAAAAATGCCAGCCAGTGCCGCTGGCATTTTTCATTTTTGACAGGCCATGTTTGACAGGCTTAGTCCGCCTGACCCTGCGCCAGCCCAATCACCCGGGCAAACATCTGCCGCATTAACGGCGGGATGGCTTCCGGCCCGCGTTCCGCCGCCGATGTCGCCACTGCGATCGCCAGTTCCGGCTTGGAGCTCTGGTGAATCGCTTTGGTAATAATACGCCTGGAACTCATCGGCGCGTTTAACGGCAGGTGCGCCATTTGATGATAAACATCCTGAAACCCCTGGTGATAGAGAAAGTTTTCCATATCCAGCGCGGGTAACTGCGTCAGAAAACGCGGCTCAGGATCACCCGGCTGTAACTGCGTGCGCGCCGTGCTGGCATATTTATTACCCGCCTGATCGCCATCTGTCAGCACGTGCCAGGCGATCCCCATGCGTCGGGCAAATTTCAGCAGCGGCTTCAGGCCCGATTGCGCAAACTCAATCACTTTCACCCCTTCCGCCGCGAAGTTGTAACCACACTGCTGCGCCAGCTCATTCATAATCCAGACCTCGGTTTCACCTTCGACCAGCAGCCAGCAACGGGCAAACAGGGCCGCCGGTCGATTGACGCGAATATGAAAGCCGATACGCCGACTCTCTTCGGCACTCAGACCTTCCGGACCGATGCGCCAGGCTGCTACGCGTGAGGACTGACGCACCAGACGGCAGACGTTTTCTACCGGCACCTGCGACAGCAGTTCAGCTGAATTGGTCGTGACGATTTTCTGTAGCGGCAGCAGCTTCAGCAGGTTCCAGGCCACGGACAGCATAATCGGATGCAGGCGGGTTTCCGGATCTTCAATCAGCAGCAGCGGCCGCGCACCGGCAGCTAGCGGAACGTCGCCTCGTGCTTCGATCAACAGGGTAAACATCTGCAGCAAAATCAGCTGACGGCTGCGGGAGTCAGTTCCGGCAATCAGCTGATTCAGATGATCCAGCGCCCGCCATCCCTGCACCCCATCGCGCATCTGCGGATCCCGTGACCGGGCCTCACTGCCTGCGCCAGGCGGTTGCACCAGAAAATAGTGCTGCATCAATTGCTGCATCGTCTTGAGGCCCTGTCTCAGCACCTCATCGCTGAGTTGCTGAGGATGTTGCTCCAGATCGCGCGCCAGCGTCTCCATGCCTGCCAGCAGCTCAGGATGGGGACCGGTCACGGGCGCACGGTTCCGCGTTCGCTTGCTGAAACGCGCGTCGCGCAACCGCAATACCGGATAACGCGTCAGCAACAGGTCGATTGCGTCCGCACAGTTCTGCTCAGGCAACAGCTGGGCATTCACGTCAACGAAACGGCGACGGGTGTCGATGCCGCCGTCACGCCAGGTGGCGCTGACGCTGTAATAAAGCCGACGCTGGCCCTGCGCATCACGCTGCCAGAAGGTCGAGAGCACCGCGTCCGGATCGCTTCCGTCATCCCGAAAGTGGAACACCACTGAAATACGGCGCATCGGATCGGTCACATCACCCGGTGTAAAATGGAAATCCGCCTCAGTAAAAACATAGGCCGGTTCATGAGGAGAGAGCAGCAGGCTCATGACATCCAGCAGGCTGGATTTACCCCAGGCATTCTCACCAATCAGCAGAGTGGTGTGCGTTAAAGGCAGTGAGAGCTTATTGATACCGCGGAAGCCGCGAATGTCGATATGTTCCAGAATCATAGGCGTCCATCCTCAGTTTATAGACAGCATGGTTGTCGCCCGCGCGCCGGTCAAGCCGCTTTATCAGGGTTTACTCCGTTACGCTTTTTCGCTAGCGTGTGACCTCTTCTTCCAGGGATGGCAATGATATGTACTCCGGACTTCTGATTATTCTGCTGCCGCTAATCGCAGGCTGGCTGTTACCCTTCCGTAAAACCGCCACCCTGCGTCGGGTAAATCAACTGCTGGGCTGGATGGTTTACGTCATTCTGTTCTTTATGGGCATCAGCCTGGCCTTTCTCGACAACCTGAGCAGCAATCTGCTGGCCGTTTTTCATACGGCTCTGGTGGCGGCGTTCTGCATTCTGCTGTGCAATGTACTGGCGTTGCGCGGGCTGGAGAAATATGCACCGTGGCAGCATGCGCACCGGCAGGAGAAGCTTCCCTCGCGGCTGCATATGGCACTGGACTCGCTGAAGCTATGTGGCGTGGTTGTCATCGGTTTTCTGCTAGGTCTGACCCAGTGGTCACTGCTGCACCACGCCTCGACGGCCAGTGAATATGCGCTGATCTTCCTGCTGTTCCTCGTGGGGATTCAGCTGCGCGGCAGTGGAATGACTCTGCGTCAGATTATCCTGAACCGTCGCGGTCTGCTGGTTGCCAGTGTGGTGCTGGTCAGCGCGCTGGCAGGTGGCATGATCGCGGCATTACTGCTGGGTGTTCCGCTAAAAACCGGTCTGGCGCTAGCCAGCGGCTTTGGCTGGTACTCTCTCTCTGGCATATTGATGACCGAAGCTTTTGGCCCGGTCATTGGCAGCGCCGCCTTCTTCAACGATCTGGTGCGTGAACTGGTCGCAATCATGCTGATCCCCGCGCTGATTGGCCGTCATCGTTCCAGCGCGCTGGGGCTGTGCGGTGCCACCTCAATGGACTTTACCCTGCCGGTACTGCAGCGGGCGGGCGGCAACGAGATTGTCCCTGCCGCTATTGTGCACGGTTTTGTGATGAGCCTGCTGGCCCCGATTCTGATCGCCCTTTTCTCTGCCTGAATTCGGTCTGAGATGTGCTGAGCTCTGCCAGCGCATTTTTTCACGCCTGCTTTTCTGCCGTGTCGTCTACGCTTCTTTTTTCGATTCTGGTCACGTCACTCTTCATGGCGGGCCGACAAAGGAGAAGATCATGAAACAAACCGTGGCGGCGCTGGTCGCCAAAACGCTGGAAAGCGCGGGCGTAAAACGCATCTGGGGCGTCACCGGAGATTCCCTTAACGGCCTGAGCGATAGCCTGAATCGCATGGGCACTATTGAATGGATGCCGACACGCCATGAAGAGGTCGCCGCCTTTGCGGCGGGTGCGGAAGCGCACATCAGCGGCGAACTGGCGGTCTGCGCCGGCTCCTGCGGACCAGGCAACTTACACCTCATCAACGGCTTGTTCGACTGCCATCGTAACCGCGTCCCGGTGCTGGCGATTGCGGCACACATTCCCTCCAGCGAAATCGGCAGCGGTTATTTCCAGGAAACTCATCCCCAGGAGCTGTTCCGCGAATGCAGCCACTACTGCGAGCTGGTCTCGAATCCTGAGCAGTTACCGCAGGTGCTGGGCATTGCGATGCGCAAAGCCATTCTCAATCGCGGTGTCTCAGTCGTGGTGCTGCCGGGTGATATCGCCCTGAAACTGGCGCCAGAAAGCGCCCGCACTGAGTGGTATCCACCGCAGTTGCCGCAGGTCCTGCCTCAGCCAGCCGAACTGACCCGGCTGGCACAGACGCTGAACGACGCCACTGACATTACGCTGCTGTGTGGCAGTGGCTGTGCCGGTGCGCATCAGGAGGTGGTGGCGCTGGCAGAAGCGCTTAAAGCGCCAATTGTGCATGCGCTGCGTGGCAAAGAACACATCGAATATGACAACCCTTATGATGTTGGCATGACCGGTCTGATCGGTTTCTCATCCGGCTTCCACGCCATGATGAATGCCGGGACGCTGGTATTGCTGGGCACACAATTCCCCTATCGCGCATTCTATCCGGAAAACGCGAAGATCATTCAGATTGACATCAACCCGGGCAGCCTGGGATCGCATTGTCATGTCGATGAAGCGTATGTCGGCGATGTGAAAAGCACGCTGCAGGCGCTGCTACCGCAACTGACGACCAAAAGCGATCGCAAACATCTCGACAGTGCGGTTAAACACTATGGCGAGGCGCGCAAAAGTCTCGACGAACTGGCGCAGCCCAACGACAAACAGCCAATTCATCCGCAATATCTGGCACAGCAGATCAGTCACTACGCCAGCGATGACGCTATTTTTACCTGCGATGTCGGCACCCCAACCGTGTGGGCGGCGCGCTATCTGAAGATGAACGGCCGACGTCGCCTGCTGGGTTCGTTTAACCACGGCTCGATGGCGAATGCGATGCCACAGGCGCTGGGTGCGCAGTCGATCGATCGCAATCGTCAGGTTGTCGCGCTGTGCGGCGACGGCGGCTTCAGCATGCTGATGGGTGATTTTATCTCGCTGGCGCAGCTGAAAATGCCGGTGAAACTGGTGATTTTCAACAACAGCGTGCTGGGCTTTGTGGCGATGGAGATGAAAGCGGGCGGCTATCTTACCGACGGCACCGAGCTGGAAAATCCTGACTTTGCCGCTATCGCCCAGGCCTGTGGCATCCGGGGTATCCGGGTGGAAAAGGCCTCAGAACTCAATGGTGCGCTGGAGCAGGCATTTGCCCACGATGGCCCGGTACTGGTGGATGTGATTACCGCCAAAGAGGAGCTGGCAATGCCGCCGCAGATCAAAATGGAGCAGGCCAAAGGCTTCAGTCTCTACATGCTGCGCGCCATCATGAATGGTCGTGGTGACGAGGTGGTAGAACTGGCGAAAACCAACTGGCTACGGTAAAACAGAGGTTCCATCCAGGCGGGCGCGATGCCCGCCTTTTTTTTCTCTTCCGCCACATCCAGGAGCATAAGGTGATCGATTTACGCAGTGATACCGTGACCCGGCCCAGCGCCGCCATGCTAAACGCGATGATGTCTGCCGAAACAGGCGATGATGTCTACCGTGACGATCCCACCGTCAATGCGCTGGAAGCAGAAGCCGCACGATTAAGCGGCAAAGCAGCAGCGCTGTTTTTCCCTACCGGCACTCAGGCAAATCTGGTGGCATTGCTCAGCCACTGCGAACGCGGCGATGAATATATCGTCGGTCAGCAGGCGCATAACTACAAGTATGAAGCAGGTGGCGCGGCTGTGCTGGGGAGCATTCAGCCGCAACCGGTGCTGGCCGCCGACGATGGCACTCTGCCGCTCGACGTGGTGGCGGCTGCCATCAAGCCGGACGATATTCACTTCGCCCGCACCCGCCTGCTGAGTCTGGAAAACACCCATCATGGTAAAGTCCTGCCGCTGGCGTATCTGGAACAGGCGTGGACTTTTACCCGTGAGCATAAGCTGGCGCTGCACATTGATGGCGCACGTATTTTCAATGCGGTGGTGGCGCAAAAAACCACGCTGGCTGCGATGGCCCGCTATTGCGACACCCTGACCATCTGTCTCTCAAAAGGCCTGGGCACGCCGGTGGGTTCACTACTGTGTGGCGATACAGCGCTGATTGAGCGCGCCCGTCGCTGGCGTAAAATGACCGGTGGCGGCATGCGTCAGACCGGTATTCTGGCGGCGGCGGGTCTCTACGCATTGGAACACAACGTGACGCGACTCCAGGAGGATCATGACAATGCTGCCTGGCTGGGACAGCAGCTGCATGAGCTGGGCGTGAGCGTTATCGATCAACAGACCAACATGCTGTTTGTGGCGGTGCCGGAAGCTCAGGTCAAACCATTAGGCGAGTGGATGAAAGCGCGCGACGTGTTAATCAGCGTGGGGACACGTACCCGGCTGGTCACCCATCTGGATACTGATCGTGCGGCACTGGAGCAGGTTGTCGCCCACTGGAAAGCGTTTCTGCAACAGTAATCCGCTATTCCGCCGCGCCATACTTCTCCAGTAGCGCGGCAGCTATCGCGGCGGTTTCGGCATCGGGCTGACCGCGATAATCCGCAGGCCGGAAGTGCATCTGAAACGCGGCAATCACCTTCTGCTGATCACGCGCACTCATCCCCTCTGTCACCGCATAACCGAAGCGCTGCAGGTTTTCCATGAGTGGCTGCACCGGCACCTGTGCGTGTGGATCCTGACCCGCTAAATAAAACTGCACCCGTCCGGCATCAGGCCATGCGCCCAGTCCGCGCTGCGCCAGCTGTTGCCACGGAAAAAGTGGACCCGGATCCTGCTTGCGCTGCGGCGCGATATCGCTGTGACCGACAATGTTTTCCGGTGGGATGCCGTAGCGCTGTGCAATATCACGCACCAGGGCCTCCAGCGTGATGATCTGCGCGGCGGTAAAGGGCTGCCATTCAAGACCGGTCAGGGTGCGGCGATATCCCCGGTTCACCAGCTCAATGCCAATCGAGGTGTCGTTGATGCGACTGGCTCCGCGCCAGAAACTGGGCCCGGCATGCCAGGCAAGTTGCTGCTCCGGCACCAGCTGCCAGACAATGCCTTTGCCGGCGCGCTGAGGCGGCTGACGGGGGATCAGATAATGGACGCTGACCTCCCGATCGGTGAGGGTCGCCAGCGACGAAGAAAAATCTTCGGCGGTATAGTGGATGACAATCACCTTAACCCGCGGTCGCGCCCCCTGCGCGGGATGCCGCAGATCGGCCCAGTAGCCGTCACGGGATTCTATCCCGGAGTGGCAGCCCGCCAGCAGCAGTGCCAGTATCAGCAACAGCCCGCGTTTCAACGAATGATCACTGCCGTGCCGCTGACGCTGACCATCAGCATGCTGCCATCTTTGCCGACCGTTTCGTAATCGATATCAATACCGACCACCGCGTTGGCACCCAGCGCTTTTGCCTGTTCTTCCAGCTCTTCAAACGCAATCTCGCGTGCTTTACGCAGCTCTTTCTCATACGCGCCGGAACGGCCGCCGACCACATCACGGATGCCCGCAAAAAAATCACGGAAAATGTTCGCACCAAGAATCGCTTCGCCAGTGACCACACCACAATATTCACTGATGCTGTGGCCTTCCAGCGTCGGGGTTGTTGAAAATTTCATCGCATTCTCCTTGTTGAAATCAGGCTAAGGCTCTTTCGACTAAAAAGCACAGCTATACTCTATGCTAAAAAGGGCACCTTGCCAGAGAACCATAAGGAAATCGAGATGAGAAACAACGCGTTTGCGCTAATGATCCCGGCGGCCCTGCTGCTTAGCGCCTGTACCACCGTTGAGCCAGTCATTAAGGATAATGGCCCGCGAACCGCCCCCTGCATTGAAGGCGGTCCTGACCAGGTTGCCCAACAATTTTATGATCTGCGTGTTGAACAGCCCACGCAGGGTCTGCCTGACAGCAACACACTGGCAAAATATCGCCCTTACCTGAGTGATGCGCTTTACCACTCCCTGCAGGCGGCCAGCGGCAGCAATGCCGGTGCACAGTGGCGGAACGGTGATCTTTTCTCCAGCCTGTCACAGGGCCCGACAGCCGCCAGCGTTGCTGATGCATCTACTATTCCAAACCGTGATGCACGCAACATCCCGCTGCGGGTAAAACTGAGCCGCGACGGAAAGGAGTGGCAGGATGAAGTGCTGATGATTCATCAGGGCACTTGCTGGGTCGTTGACGACGTGCGCTACATGGCGAACCCTGTGCATGCCGAGGGTGGAAGCCTGAGCCAGATGCTTGAAAAGTCAAAAAAATAACCTGATATTTTAGCGGTATGAAAAGCGCAGCCACCTCAGGTGACTGCGCTTTTTTATTGCCGCAGCCTGCCCCACGGCATCGGGCTGGCGCCAGACACTGCATGATATTGTGCTAAGCTTTTGCTGTTTACCTGTTGTTTTACAAATTTTAACCCACCTTATTTGCATAACTATTCTGGTGACGTTAAAATCCGCGACACTAATAGCTATTCAAATCTGGCGCATGAGTATTCAACTAAACGCAATAAACTGCTTCTACGGTGCTCATCAGGCGCTGTTCGACATCAACCTTGAGTGTCCGCAAGGCGAAACCCTGGTACTGCTTGGCCCAAGCGGTGCGGGCAAGAGTTCGCTGCTGCGGGTTCTTAACCTGCTGGAGCAGCCTCGTTCAGGTCAGTTGCAGATTGCCGGCAATCAGTTCGACTTCACTCAGAAACCCTCTGACGCCGCGATTCGCGAACTGCGCCAGAACGTCGGTATGGTGTTCCAGCAATATAATCTCTGGCCGCATCTCACCGTGCTGCAGAATCTGATTGAAGCGCCCTGCCGGGTGCTGGGCCTCAGCAAAAGTGAAGCGCGTGCCCGCGCCGACAAGCTGCTTGATCGTCTGCGCCTCACGCCTTACAGCGATCGCTTCCCGCTGCACCTCTCTGGTGGTCAGCAGCAGCGTGTGGCGATTGCCCGCGCCCTGATGATGGAACCGCAGGTGCTCCTGTTCGATGAGCCAACGGCCGCGCTGGACCCTGAAATTACCGCACAGATTGTCAGTATCATTCGCGAACTGGCGCAGACCCGCATTACCCAGGTGATTGTGACCCATGAAGTGGAAGTGGCACGTAAAACGGCCAGCCGCGTTGTTTACATGGAGAACGGTCGCATTGTGGAACAGGGCGACGCCAGCCGCTTTACACAGCCGCAAACCGACGCGTTTGCTCACTATCTTTCGCACTAAGTCAGGATGCTAAAAATGAAAAAAATGGTACTTGCTGCACTGCTTGCCGGTTTTAGCCTGAGCGCTACCGCGGCACAGACAATTCGTTTTGCGACCGAAGCCTCTTATCCTCCTTTTGAGTATGTGGATGCAGATAACAAGATTCAGGGCTTTGATGTTGATCTGGCTAACGCACTGTGTAAAGAGATCGACGCGACCTGCACCTTCACTAACCAGGCGTTCGACAGCCTGATCCCAAGCCTGAAATTCCGTCGCTTTGATGCGGTGATGGCGGGCATGGATATCACGCCGGATCGTGAAAAGCAGGTCCTGTTCACCAAGCCTTACTACGACAACTCGGCGCTGTTTGTGGCCCAGAAAGGTAAAGTCGCCAGTGTTGAAGCGTTGAAAGGCAAGCGCGTTGGCGTCCAGAATGGCACCACACATCAGAAATACCTGACGGATAAACACAGCGACATCACCATCGTTCCTTACGACAGCTATCAGAACGCGGTGCTGGATCTGAAAAATGGCCGCATTGATGCCGTATTTGGTGACACCGCCGTGGTTAACGAGTGGCTGAAGCAGAATGCTGCGCTGGCTGCCGTCGGCGATAAAGTTACAGATAAAGCCTACTTTGGTACTGGCCTGGGTATTGCGGTTCGCACCGGTAACACCGAGCTGCAGACCAAATTCAATGGCGCGCTGGATAAAATCAAAGCGGATGGTACCTACAAGACCATCTACAGCAAATGGTTCCAGCAGTAATCTCCGATGAATGAAATGATGACCCTCGCAAGCGCCGCCGGGATGACCGTCGGCCTTGCTGTTTGTGCTCTCATCGCTGGCCTGGTGCTGGCGATGATTTTCGCTGGCTGGGAGTCACTGCGCCTGAGACCACTGGCGTGGATTGGCACCGGCCTGGTGACGCTGATCCGTGGCCTGCCGGAAATTCTGGTGGTGCTGTTTATCTATTTTGGCGCATCACAGCTGCTGCTCACTCTCTCTGATGGTTTCACGCTGAACTTCGGACTGTTTACGCTGCCGGTTCAGATGCAGATTGAGAACTTTGATGTCAGTCCTTTCCTGTGTGGTGTGATTGCGCTGGCGATGCTCTATGCCGCCTACGCCTCACAGACGCTGCGTGGCGCACTTAAAGCGGTGCCTGTTGGTCAGTGGGAATCGGGACAGGCGCTGGGCATGAAAAAATCGGCCATATTTCTGCGGCTGATTATGCCCCAGATGTGGCGTCACGCCCTGCCCGGTCTGGGCAATCAGTGGCTGGTGCTGCTAAAAGATACCGCACTGGTCTCGCTGATCAGCGTCAACGATCTGATGCTGCAAACCAAAAGTATTGCCACCCGAACGCAGGAGCCCTTTACCTGGTTCCTGGTGGCGGCCGCGATCTACCTGGTGATTACGCTGTTCAGCCAGGCGGTGTTACGCCGCATTGAACTGCGCACGACCCGCTTTGAACGGGGGAACAGCTGATGCTGGCCTATCTGCCTGAACTTCTGAAAGGGCTGCATACCAGCCTGACGCTGACGGCGGCCTCGCTGGTGGTGGCGCTGCTGCTTGCACTGATCTTCACCGTGGTGCTGTCGCTGAAAACGCCGGTGTTTAATCCGCTGGTGAAGGGCTTTATCACACTGTTTACCGGCACGCCGCTGCTGGTACAGATCTTCCTGATCTACTACGGTCCGGGACAGTTTCCGTCGATCCAGCAGATCCCCTGGCTGTGGCATATCCTGTCGCAGCCGTGGCTGTGCGCGATGCTGGCGCTGTCGCTGAACAGCGCGGCTTACACCACGCAACTGTTTTACGGTGCGGTCCGGGCGATTCCTTCCGGACAGTGGCAATCGTGCGCGGCACTTGGCATGGGTCGCAAAGACACCCTGCGCATCCTGCTGCCCTATGCATTTAAACGCGCCCTCTCCTCTTACTCCAATGAAGTGGTGCTGGTGTTTAAAGGCACCTCGCTGGCCTACACCATCACTCTGATGGAAGTCATGGGCCACGGCCAGTTGCTCTATGGCCGCACCTACGACATCACGGTCTATGCCGCGGCAGGTCTGATTTATCTCTGCGTTAACGGTTTACTGACGCTGATGATGCGACTGATCGAAAGACGCGCGCTGGCATTTGAGCGGCGTAACTGAATTCCGGGCGAGGCCTCTCGCCCTTTCCGCCTGAAAAATCACCCTAATTGCATAAAAATTCATTTTATGGCAGGGTATTGCCCTCTCTGGCTGACCACATCACAGGAATCATAAAATGAAAAAATGGATTATTGCCGCTGCGCTGGCAACGCTTACGATCAACGCGCAGGCCGCGGAAAAGATCCGCTTCGCCGCCTCAGCAACCTATCCACCGTTTGAAACGCTGGATCGGGAAAATAATCTGGTGGGGTTTGATATCGATCTGGCCAAAGCGCTGTGTCAGCAGATGAAAGCAGAGTGCACTTTTACCAACAACGCCTTCGACAGCCTGATTCCGTCACTGAAGTTCCGCCGCTATGACGCGGTCATTTCCGGCATGGATATCACCGCTGAACGTAGCAAGCAGGTCGATTTTACCCAGCCTTATTACGCTAACTCCGCCATTGTGATCGCGCAGAAGGGCAAGTTCAGTAGCTTCAGCGATCTGAAAGACAAACGCATCGGCGTTGAAAACGGCACCACTCACCAGAAGTTCCTGCAGGATAAGCATCCGGAAGTGAAAGTAGTGGCGTATGACAGCTATCAGAATGCGATTCTGGATATGAAGAATGGCCGACTGGATGGCGTGTTTGGCGACAGCGCGGTGGTGAATCAGTGGCTGAAAACCAATCCCGATCTCGCTACGGTCGGTGAACATGTGACGGATGCAGACTACTTTGGCACCGGCCTCGGCATTGCGGTGCGGAAAGGCAATACCGCGCTGCGCGATCAGTTCAATCAGGCGCTGACCGAACTGAAAGCCAACGGCAGCTGGCAGCAGCTTAATCAGAAGTGGTTCCCGGAGTAACTCCGGGAATTTCACCGGACTCAGTGGTGACGGCGGGTTAACAGCGTCAGCACTTCAAAATGGGCGGTGTGAGGGAACATATCGAACAGCTGAACCTTCGTGACCTCATACGCGCTCAGCCGGGCAATGTCCTGCGCCATGGTCTGCGGATTACAGCTTGAATAGAGCAGATAATCCGGGGCCATCTGGCTGAGATAATCACACAACGCCTCTCCAATCCCACGACGCGGCGGATTCACCAGCACCAGCTGCGGTACGGCATCGCGTCCGGTCGCAAACGACGTAGAGTCCAGCGCCGCAAACTGCACTTTCTCCAGCCCCAGCATCTCAGCGGAACGTTGGGCGCATTTAATCGCCTCAGCGCTAATCTCAATGCCGGTCAGTTCCATCTCTGGTGTCGCGCAATGCAGGCCAAAACCGCCTACGCCACAGAAGAGATCCCACATACTGTTAACCGGCAGCGCACGCACCCAGTCGCGTGCGGTGGCATAGAGTGCACTGGCAACCTGCGGATTGGTCTGGAAGAAGCTCTGCGGGCGGATCCACAGCGGCACGCCGTTGAAGTTCTCTGCCAGCGACTGCGCGGGCGTCAGCGCAATCTCCTCATCCCCTTCCAGAATCGCCATATGCACCGGCTGAATATTGGCAGAGATCACCGCCAGCTGCGGCAACTGCTGTTGCAGCCAGGGCAATGCCACACGCAGCTGTTCCAGTTTAGCGGTTGAGCGCAGGACAAAACGGAGCATGATGCCGCCCTGCTGACTCTCAGTGATCAGCAGGAATTTCAGTTCGCCGCGTTTACGTGCCACGTTATAAGGCGTCAGGCCGGCACGGGCAATAAAGGGTTTTAGCGCCGTAAACACCGGCTGGAAGCTGGCGGGATAGAGCGGACAGTCGCACAGATCGACAGCCTCGCCATCACGATGGATAAGACCCAGCACCGGACGCTCAACACTGCCGCTGACCACCATTTTGGCTTTGTTACGGAATGCCTGTTGTGGTGAGGTTACCGGCGGCAGCCAGGCTGTAACCGGCTGCTCAGCCAGTAACTGCTCAAGCATCGACTGCTTGTCGCTCAGCTGAATGGGATAGGGTTTTTCCAGCCACTGACAGGAGCGGCAACGATTAGCGTCATAAAGCGCGCAGTGCATGATAAAGCCTTAACGATGGGGTCGGGCGGAGCGCGATTGTATCATCGCTTCCTGAAAAAAGCGCGGCTGCTGGCAGGCAGAAACAGCAGCATCAACACCAGCAGGTCGGGAATTTTCTGCGACAGCGTATGGTGGATTATCTGGACATTATTGTCGCCATCAATGCTGAAAATTTCCGGGTAGATTCCCCCCAGCGAAGCGAACAGCATATAGATCAGCACAATCACCTGTGTCGCCACATAGCCCCAGCGTCCACGGTTACTGCCGCGCATCAGAATAAAGGCGCAGCGCAGTTCGAACAGGAAGATCAGCTGGCTGGCGATAAAGATGAGTGTAGAGTCCCAGGACTGGGCGCTGCGGTGCACAAAGTTGGCGAGTTCGCTGTAACCCAGCTCGTTTGCCAGCATCAGAACGCTCAGGCAGCGGGTCGCGATAATAGCAATGCCCGCAACCGTCACCGGAACCGGTGCGCCTGAGAGCGTAGCGCTGCTTTTGAAGATGTCTGACATAGTCCGTGACTCCACCTGATCGAAAAACGGGCCGGTTAAACCGGCCCGTTTATATAGTGGCAAAACTCAGGGATTTCAGCCACGTTTAGCTTTCTGAATATCGCTTAAACGCTGTTTTTCTTCGTGCGCCATAAATCGCCAGGCGATAAAACCGACTAAACCGACCACAAACAGGATCAATGAAGCCAGCGCATTGATCTCCGGGTTAACGCCGCGTCGTACGGTGGCGAAAATCGCCATCGGCAATGTTGTCGCGCCCGGTCCGGTCACGAAGCTGGCAATCACCAGATCGTCGAGCGACAGGGTAAACGCCAGCAGCCAGCCGGTGACAATCGCTGGCGCAATCATTGGCAAGGTAATCACGAAAAAGACCTTCAGTGGCGTGGCACCTAAATCCATCGCAGCCTCTTCAATTGAGCGGTCCAGCTCACGCAGACGCGAGTTAATCACCACCGCCACATAGGCGGTACAGAAGGTGACGTGTGCCAGCCAGATGGTCAGCATGCCGCGTTCGCTCGGCCAGCCAAACGCGTTACCCATTGCGACGAACAGCAGCAGCAGCGACAGCCCGGTGATCACATCGGGCATCACCAGCGGCGCGGTCAGCATAAACGCAAAACCGTTGTGTCCCCGGAAGCGACCAAAGCGAACGATAATCACTGCTGCCAGCGTGCCCAACACTACCGCCATCGTGGCAGAAAGTCCGGCGATGCTCAGACTCAGCACCACCGCGTCGATCATCGCGCTGTCCTGGAACAGTACCCTGTACCAGTGGAACGAAAAGCTCTCCCACACCGTCACGAGCGGGGAGCGGTTGAAGGAGTAAACCACCAGCAGCAGCATCGGCGCATAAAGGAACAGGAAGCAGCAGGCCAGAATAGCGGTACGCCATGGCGAGCGAATAGTTGGCAAATTATTCATGCCTTCTCTCCCATTTCACGGTTTTGATGCTTATGGAACCAGATGATCGGCAGAATCAGGATCAGCAGAATGATCACCGCCAGCGCGGAAGCCACCGGCCAGTCGCGGTTGTTAAAGAATTCCTGCCACAGGATACGGCCGATCATGATGCTGTCCGGGCCACCCAGCAGTTCAGGAATCACGTACTCCCCTACCGCCGGGATAAAGACCAGCATCGATCCGGCGATGATGCCGCCTTTGGTCAGCGGCACAATCACGCTGAAAAAGGTCTTCAGCGGCCGCGCGCCCAGGTCCAGTGAGGCTTCCACCAGCGAGTAGTCGATACGGGTCAGCGCGGTGTAGATCGGCAGCACCATAAACGGCAGATAGCAGTAAACGATACCGATATAGACCGCGGTATTGGTGTAGAGGATCACCAGCGGATGATCGATTACGCCCAGCCACAGCAGGAAGCGGTTCAGAATGCCGTTGTTGTTCAGCAAGCCCATCCAGGCGTAAACGCGAACCAGAAACGAGGTCCACGACGGCAGAATGACCAGCAGCAACAGAATGGTGCGCATCGATGGCTTGCTATGCGCCACGGCCCAGGCGAGTGGATAGCCAATCAGCAGACAGATGACCGTGGAGATCGCCGCTACTTTCAATGACTGCAGATAGGCGTCGATGTAGAGCGGATCGTCAGTCAGCGTCAGATAGTTGCCGAAATTGAGCACAATGCTGAACTGGTCATCTGCCCAGCTCACCAGCTCGGTGTAAGGGGGAATCGCTCGCGCTATGTCTGCGAAGCTGATCTTCAGCACCGTCAGAAACGGCAGCAGGAATAACAGCACCAGCCAGACATAAGGCAGTGCGATCACCAGCTTGCGGCCATGCTGCATTTTTACCCGCGTGGCCCAGCGTTGCAGCGGCGTGCCGACCAGTCGGGCAGGCGCTTTAGCGCGTTGGAAAATCTGGCTCATAGCCGCTCCTTAAACCGTCAACACCACGCAACTGTCGCTTTCCCAGCAGAGGCGGACTTCATCGCCCCAGGTTGGCAACCCTTTGCGGTAGCGATGCGCGTTTTGCAACTGTGCGCTAATCATCTGTCCACTGTGCAGACGGACATGGAAAATAGAGAGGTCGCCGAGATAAGCGATGTGAACCACTTCTCCCACCGCAAAGTTATAGCCATCGGCGGGTACTTCATCGCACAGCATGACTTTTTCAGGACGCAGCGCCACATGCACCGGCACGTTATCGACCACCGAGACATCGGAATCGACTTTCAGCGGATGCATCAGGCCGGGACTGTCGATCACCAGGCCATCCGCCTGACGTTCACGCAGTAACCCTTCGAAGACGTTAACCGAACCGATAAACTCCGCGCTGTAACGGCTGGTCGGATGCTCATAGATCTCTTCCGGCTCGCCAATCTGCACGAATTTACCGCGATTCATAATCGCAATGCGCCCCGCCATGGTCATCGCCTCTTCCTGGTCGTGCGTCACCATCACGCAGGTCGCGCCAACGCGCTCCAGAATATCAACCACTTCCAGCTGCATTCTGTCGCGCAGTTTCTTGTCCAGAGCGCCCATTGGCTCATCCAGCAGCAGCAGTTTTGGGCGTTTCGCCAGGCTGCGGGCCAGTGCCACGCGCTGACGCTGACCACCGGAGAGCTGATGCGGTTTGCGTTTCGCAAACTCCTGCATGTGCACCAGCGCCAGCATTTCGGCGACCCGACTGTTTATCTCCCCTTTCGGCAGCCGGTCCTGCTTCAGACCAAAGGCGATATTCTGCTCCACCGTCATGTGCGGAAATAGCGCGTAGGACTGGAACATCATGTTAATCGGGCGCTGATAGGGAGCAACGTGCGACAGATCCTGTCCATCCAGCACAATCTGGCCGCTGGTGGGCGGCTCGAAACCGGCCAGCATGCGCAGCAGCGTGGATTTGCCACAGCCCGATGCACCCAGCAGGGCAAAGATCTCACCTTTATAGATAGTCAGGCTGACATCATCCACGGCGTGCTGGCCGTCAAAGGATTTGGTCAGATTGCGAATTTCCAGCAGCGGCGTTAACGCTTTTGCGGTTTTATTTTGAGGACGGGGAATGGCATCGTTCACAAAGGGTTCTCTCCGGAGCCAGGCGGAACATTGCGGCAAAATTTGCCGCTAAAAATGGCACAACAGAGGCCGGTATTGCGCCTCTGTTGCTGATGCGTGACAGGTCAATCCGTTAAGGACGAACTACTTACCACTTTTTACTTTAGTCCATGCACGCGTACGCACACGATCCAGTTTCGGATCCTGGACTTTCAGCACGAACAATTTCGACATCGCTTCAGGTGTCGGGAAGATACCTGGATTGTTACGGACATCAGCATTGATCAGCGGCAGCGACGCTTTGTTGCCGTTGGCGTAGTTCATTTTGTTAGAGACATCGGCGATCACTTTCGGATCCATGATGTAGTTCAGCCAGGCGTAAGCACCGTCGAGGTTTTTCGCATCTTTCGGGATCGCCATCATATCGAAGAAGGCCAGTGCGCCCTCTTTCGGTACGCTGTAGCCCAGGTGCACCCCGTTTTTCGCGGCATCAGCACGGTTTTTCGCCTGCAGAATATCGCCCGACCAGCCGATGGCGACACAGATGTTACCGTTAGCCAGATCGTTGATGTACTGCGACGAGTGGAAGTAGCGGATATTCGGACGCAGTTTCAGCAGCAGGTCAGTGGCCGCGCCGGAATACTCTTTAGCATCAGAGGAGTTCGGATCTTTGCCCAGATAGTTCAGTACCGTGGCGAAAATCTCTTCCGGTGCATCCAGGAAGGAAACGCCACAGCTTTTCAGTTTCTCCAGGTTTTCTGGCTTCAGCACCAGATCCCAGCTGTTGACTGGCGCATCGGCGCCCAGTGCGGCTTTAACTTTATCGATGTTATAGCCAATACCCGTGGTGCCCCACAGATATGGAATGGCATATTTGTTACCGGGATCGTGTTGCGCCACTTTTTCCATCAGTGCCGGATCGAGGTTTTTATAGTTAGGCAGTTTGCTCTTATCCAGCGGCTGGAATACCCCGGACTGCAGCTGACGCGCCAGGAAACTGGAAGATGGCACCACAACATCGTAGCCGGTACTGCCCGCCATCAGTTTGCCTTCCAGCACTTCGTTGGAGTCAAACACATCGTAGACCACTTTGATGCCGGACTGCTTTTCAAAGTTCGGCACGGTATCTGGCGAAATATAATCGGACCAGTTGTAGACGTGCAGCGTTTTATCTTCCGCCATGCTGCTGGCCGACGCGGCCATCAGCGCAGCAGCTACCACAGCTGACAGCCATTTCTGACGTGAGTTGAACATATTTTTCCATCCTCCTGAGCGGGTCATTACAACGCTGCAAATCAGAGATCCCTGCATTGCGTTCCGGACAAAACGTCAGTGACACAATGAATCATTATTCAGCGGGAGTTTAATAGCAAAAACCTATAGCTGAGACGCAGTTACGCGCCTGTTACAGCCCCGCAAGCATAGCCCCACCCGTCATGCTGTACCAGACCTCAGCGTAAAAAACGCCTGAAACCGATATTTTATGCATGTTTAAGCTATGAGGTTCGGCTTTGATGGCATAAACCACGACAAATATCTGGCGTTAAAGGGCAAAGTGCAGAATAAAAAAAGGCGGCGGCGGATAGCGGGCATAAAAAAGCCGTCTCAGGGACGGCTTAGTGGGCGACCCTGTCGGGCTTAGTGCAGCACAGAATGGACGCTGGTCACCGGAACGTGCTCTTCTTCTTCGCCCACAATCAGCAAATTGTTGGCAAAGGCTTCCAGAATGACCATGGAGATCTGCTCTTCACTCTGCTTCATAAAGTGTGAGAACTGACCAAACGTTAATCCTGCCGTGGTGGTCATTGACTGACAGACAATGAGCTTCGGCAGATTATCATCCTGAATGTCGATAAATGCTTTCACCGTCAGTGAACTGGCATTGATTTGCGACAAATCGCCGACCAGCGGAATCAGCGCCGTTGGCTTCACTTCAGCCAGCGCCGAAAACAGAATGACGTTGTCGACCAGATCGATTTTGGCGTCAAACACCCCATCAAAGTTTTGCATGTGAGGCAGATGAAGTGCCTGACAGGCATCGCATTCGAACCAGGTGATATTTTGCTGATCCAGCCAGCGACGCAGCAGGTCGATATCCGGAACGACAAGAGAATCCATCGTAAAATCCCAGTGGGGTGATAAACAGGCGACTTAGCTTACGGAAAAATGCGCGGCGATGCCACGAAAACTGCTGAAAAGCGCGCGTCAGCCAGCGGTTTTAGGACGGAGCCCGGGGATAGCCTGCTGCTCGATCCGCTGGATCATTAACGCGGCGATGTTAAGGTCGCTGCTGGTTTCGATGCCCTCCAGACCTGGCGAGGCGTTAACTTCCATCACCAGTGGGCCACGATGAGCGCGCAGAATATCGACGCCCGCCACTTCCAGTCCCAGTGTGGCTGCCGCTTTCACGGCCATCTGCCGCTCCTGTGACGTGATCTCGACGGGATACGCTTTGCCACCACGATGCAGGTTGGAACGGAAATCGCCCTCTTTCGCGACACGCTCAATCGCGGCCACGACCTGATTGCCGATCACCAGACAGCGAATGTCACGTCCCTGCGCTTCTTTAATAAACTCCTGCACCAGAATATGGGCATTCAGGCCGCGAAAGGCATCAATAACACTCTCTGCCGCCTGACGTGTTTCGGCCAGTACGACACCAATGCCCTGGGTTCCTTCTACCAGCTTGACCACCAGCGGTGCGCCACCCACCATGGCAATCAAATCATCGGTATCATCGGGCGAAGAGGCAAAGCCCGTCACCGGCATATCGATGCCTTCTCGTGCCAGCAGCTGCAGCGAGCGCAATTTGTCACGGGTGCGGGTAATGGCGGCGGACTCATTCAGCGGATAGCTGCCACACATTTCAAACTGCCGCAGTACCGCCGCGCCATAAAAAGTGATGGCGTTACCAATGCGCGGGATAACGGCATCGAAATGACCCAGCGGTTCACCACAATAGTGAACCGCTGGCGAGGCAGGATTGATATTCATATAGCAGGAGAGCGGATCGATGACCTGTACTTCGTGGTCGCGCGCAGCGGCCTCATCACGCAATCGTCGGCTGGAATAGAGCGTTTCGTCACGTGACAGGATGGCTATCTTCATCGCTGCTCTCCCTTTCTGAATTAACGCGTGGCCCAGCCCTGTTGATGCAGATAATCGAGCATAAACGGACGCGTCTCTTTAATGATCAGCCGCTGGATTAGCTCGCTCCAGGTTTCACTACGCTGGTTACTGTCGCGCTGCTGATAATAGAGTTCTGTGCGGCTATCGTATTCTGCCAGCACCGCCGGATCCAGTGGCTGATAGCGATTCTCATGTACCAGCATCGCATGTGGCATACGCGGTTTGACGTCCGGCTTCGATTCCGGATGACCCAGGCAGAAACCAAACAGCGGCAGCACAAACTTCGGCAGGCCCAGCAGTTCTGTCACTTCCGCAATGCTGTTACGAATCCCGCCGATAAAGACGCCGCCCAGATCCAGTGATTCCGCTGCGACCATGGCATTCTGCCCCATCAGCGCGGTGTCGACACAGCCCAGCAGCAATTGCTCGGCACGGCCCAGTTGTGCATCCGGGCAAATCTGCAGGTGGCGATTAAAGTCCGCGCAGAAAATCCAGAACTCAGGCGCATCTGCGACCCACGTCTGCCCGCCGGTCAGCGTTACCAGCTTGTCACGCAGCGCTTTGTCGGTGATACGGATAATAGAAGAGCACTGTAAAAAGCTGGATGTGGACGCCGATTGCGCCGAATTAATAATCGCTTCACGCTGCTCTTCGCTGACCGGCTGGTCAGTAAAGGCGCGGATCGAACGGTGGCTGCACAGTAAATCAATGGTCGGTGTCATAAAGTCTCCAGCAAAATTATCTTTTTTTATCAATCTGATTGAACAGCTGTGGTGCTATCGCTTTCGCGGTGCGCCACATTAACAGCCAGGCAGCAGGCAGCATCAGAACCACGCCGGCGATGAACAGCACAGTGGCCAGCGTTTTCACGTCAGCCATGTCTGGCAGCGGAAGCCAGTGGTTGATCAGCAGCAGCGCGCCTAAAATCAACAGGCCACCTGCCGCCTCCATCACCACCACAAACCGGGGCAATCTGGCTACACTCTGCATCACATCCTCCTGCCTTAGCGGCTTACTGAGCGTCAATTATGGTCAACAACCCAAAAATTGCGCGGGATATAGAGGCCGCTGCTGCGAAAAAGCCCCTGTTTCAGATGCTTCCTGAACGCGCGGCAATAGCGTGCGGGCATCAGACTAACAGGCAAATCCTGCTTTCCTTAAGCGATACGAGCGGGCATGATGGTGCCCATTCTCTGTTTCGTTGTGTGACATACATCACATAATAGTCGCTGCAAGGAGTTCTTTATGATTGCTGTTATTTTTGGTCGTCCGGGCTGTCCTTACTGTGTGCGTGCCCACGAACTGGCCGATAAACTGACCGCTGAGCGCGATGATTTTAGCTACCAGTACGTTGATATTAACGCAGAAGGCATTACAAAAGCCGATCTGGAAGCCAGCGCCGGTAAACCGGTCAGCACCGTCCCACAGATTTTCGTGGACGAAAAACATATCGGTGGCTACACCGAGTTCGCTGCATGGACTAAAGAGAATCTGGGATTTGTCGCGTAAGCGCAAAGGGCCGGAATGAAAAAGGCGAGGCAGAAAATTCTGTCTCGCCTTTTTTGCTCTCTGGCTGTGGGAAATCAAACGGCACCCTTCAGTTGAGTGACGCCATGACAATCTGCATCAATCGCACCAGCAATGCCCCGCAACCTGCCCAGAACAGGGCGCTCAGGCTCCAGGCCACTAAAAAGAATCCGCTACTGTGAATAAACAGGCTGTTGTTTAACAGCAGTGCTGCCAGTAACGTTCCCCAGAGTCCCATCAGCAGCGTGCTTTTTAGCGGGCTTTCCACCTGCATCAACGCCATCACAATACCGGGCAACATAAAGAGCAGTAATTCGGGCTGACCACGAAGCGGGCCGGGACCGACTTGCCAGAAACGACAGGTAAAAACAAACACCAGACTATACAACACCACGCCGCACAGGCGGGTTGTCCAGAGATAAGAGCGCTGCGGCATACTACCCCACTGATTAAAAATAACCCCGACAATAACCTGCTGATATCCCTGATGCGTTCAGATGGAAATAAAAAGAAACAGTTCGTTGTGGCAACGAATGAAAACAGCCAATGGCTGAGAAAGATAATTGTGATTAGAATAGCGCCGCGGTAAAGGTTCCATTTACAGCATTGATACAACAGAACCTCAACGGCCTGCTCACGATAACGAAAAACAGGCTACTCTTCAATAGCTTACATGTAAACAAGAAGTTAAACAGTGAATATTAACGTCGCAGGATTGTTAAGCGGAAATGACATTTTGTTATTATTTGTCGTTTTAGCGCTTGGCCTTTGTCTGGGTAAGTTGCGTCTTGGCTCCGTTCAGCTGGGAAATTCGATTGGCGTATTAGTCGTTTCGCTCTTATTAGGCCAGCAACACTTCACGATCAATACCGATGCATTGAGCCTGGGCTTTATGCTGTTTATTTTTTGTGTCGGCGTTGAAGCCGGTCCCAACTTTTTTTCCATTTTCTTCCGCGACGGCAAAAATTATTTCATGCTCGCCATCGTCATGGTGGTCAGCGCACTGCTGCTGGCGCTGGGGCTGGGCAAACTCTTTGGCTGGGATATTGGCCTCACCGCTGGCATGCTGGCCGGTTCGATGACCTCAACGCCGGTACTGGTCGGCGCGGGTGATACCCTGCGGCAAAGCATCACCGATCCAAAGCAGCTCGCACTCATGCAGGATCAGCTGAGCCTCGGCTATGCCGTAACCTATCTGATTGGCCTGGTGAGTCTGATTTTTGGCGCACGCTACCTGCCCCGTCTGCAACATCAGGATCTGCCCACCTGCGCCCAGCAAATTGCCCGGGAACGCGGTCTGGATGCGGACAGCCAGCGCAAAGTCTTTCTTCCCGTCATTCGCGCCTATCGCGTGGGTGCGGAACTGGTGGCGTGGAGCGGGGGCAAAAACCTGCGTGAACTGGGCATCTATCGTCAGACCGGTTGCTACATTGAGCGCATTCGCCGCAACGGTATTCTCGCCAGTCCCGATGGTGATGCGGTGCTGCAGCTGGGTGATGATATCTCGCTGGTCGGCTATCCCGACGCACATGCCCGGCTCGACCCCAGCTTTCGTAATGGTAAAGAGGTGTTTGACCGCGATCTGCTGGATATGCGCATCGTTACCGAAGAGATCGTGGTGAAGAACCATAATGCGGTAAACAAGCGCCTGAGCAAGTTAAACCTCACCGATCACGGCTGCTTCCTGAACCGGGTGATACGCAGTCAGATTGAGATGCCGATCGATGACAGCATCATACTGAACAAAGGTGATGTGCTGCAGGTCAGCGGTGAGGCACGACGGGTCAAAAGTGTGGCCGATCGCATTGGTTTCATCGCGATTCACAGTCAGATGACCGATCTTTTAGCTTTCTGCGCCTTCTTTATCGTGGGTCTGATGATTGGCCTGATTACTTTCCAGTTCAGCAATTTCAGTTTTGGTATTGGTAACGCAGCGGGTCTGCTGTTCGCCGGTATCATGCTCGGCTTCCTCCGTGCCAACCATCCGACCTTTGGTTATATTCCGCAGGGCGCGCTGACGATGGTGAAAGAGTTCGGGCTGATGGTGTTTATGGCGGGAGTAGGATTAAGCGCTGGCAGCGGCATTAATCACGGCCTGAGCAGTGACGGTGCCCTGATGCTACTTTGCGGCCTGCTGGTGAGCCTGATTCCGGTGATCATCTGCTATCTGTTTGGTGCCTATGTGTTGCGGATGAACCGCGCCCTGCTGTTTGGTGCCATCATGGGTGCGCGAACCTGTGCACCGGCCATGGAGATTATCAGTGATACCGCACGCAGCAATATTCCGGCGCTGGGGTATGCCGGAACCTATGCCATTGCCAACGTATTGCTCACGCTGGCGGGGACACTGATTGTGATCATCTGGCCAATTTTGCCTTTATAAAATTTTTTTGCCTGCGTCCAGAACTTTATAGTTAAGCGATAGTCATAATAACTGCCACTGCTTTTCTTTGAAATCCCCAAATTGTGGAGCCCGCTGGTCTTTTTCCTGGCGGGTTTTTTTATGCCCTTTTTTCCTCCCTGCGCCACTCACCAGCACCACAAACTGACCCGAAACGGTCATAAAACTTAAACAGTTGTGCAACTCATTATCAGATTCGGAGCCTTTCCGTAGACGAATTGCGTCTTAAAAAGCAGGATGGTGCGCTGTTAAGTTAGCTATTTGTGCTGAGGAATGTATCCCGAAATGGAAGAGCTGAACCACTCACTGTTTACTGCCATCAATGCCACGCCGGCGTCACCCGCCTGGTTAATACACCTCGCGACCTTTATTGCCAAAGACCTGATTGCCATTGTGCCGCTGTTAATTGTGGCGATGTGGCTCTGGGGACCGCGCGATCAGGTTTCTTCACAACGGGCGCTGGTTCTGAAAACCGGTATGGCGCTGATTTATGCGCTGGCAATCTCGTGGTGTGTCGGCCATCTGCTGCCGCATCCCCGCCCTTTTGCCATTGGTTACGGCTATCAGTTCCTGCACCACGCCGCCGATGACTCCTATCCCAGCGATCACGGCACCACGATTTTCACCTTTGCGCTGGCCTTTATCTTCTGGCATCGCCTCTGGTCGGGCGTAGTGCTGATGATAGCGGGTTGCGCTATCGCCTGGTCGCGGGTCTACCTGGGCGTTCACTGGCCAATGGATATGCTGGGTGGGTTCCTGGTGGGTCTGCTGAGTTGTCTGGCGTCGCATCTGGCGTGGCAGTTCTATGGCGAGCGGATGCTGGCAGTGATCAACCCGCTCTACAGGGCGCTGTTTGCCGTACCGATTCGTAAAGGCTGGACGCAGGATTAAAAAGGGACTTGTTAGCGTTCCTGAGATTGCTGACAAAGTCTGGACTGGTTGCTGTAAGACTGAGCCTGCACAGGAAACACGGTCAGATCGGAAAGACGCAAAACTGCCATCCATGGCTCGCTCGGCCCGCGCGATTACGCCCCTCATCCCTGAGGGGCGCCCGTAAAGGGGCCAACGCGTTGCGTTGTTCAAAAACGC
>NZ_SCKV01000005.1:0-441664 GCF_014155795.1 Pantoea hericii | reverse complement strand
AGGCTTAACCTTACAACGCCAGAGGCGTTTTTGAGAGACACGATTTTCAGCCTGTACCGGATAATAATTTGCGGAAACGAAAGATTTTGCGGCGTGACGAGGCGCAGAGCGAAGACATCAGCGGGAGCATACTGAAGTATGTGACCGGTGTGGCTGAGCGATGGCAACGCGGTCATGACGTAAAAGATTCGTTTCGTGCACAAAGAATTTGCCTGGCGGCTTTAGCGCGGTGGTCCCACCTGACCCCATGCCGAACTCAGAAGTGAAACGCCGTAGCGCCGATGGTAGTGTGGGGTCTCCCCATGCGAGAGTAGGGAACTGCCAGGCATCAAATTTAGTGTGCTGATATGGCTCAGTTGGTAGAGCGCACCCTTGGTAAGGGTGAGGTCCCCAGTTCGACTCTGGGTATCAGCACCAGTTAAGACACGAGTTCGGTAAATAAAAGAATTTGCCTGGCGGCTGTAGCGCGGTGGTCCCACCTGACCCCATGCCGAACTCAGAAGTGAAACGCCGTAGCGCCGATGGTAGTGTGGGGTCTCCCCATGCGAGAGTAGGGAACTGCCAGGCATCAAATAAGAGAGAGCCCTTCGCGTATGCGAAGGGCTTTTTTCGTTGTGGCAATCCACTTTCGTTGTGGAAGTCCGCAATAAAACGCCCTCATAGCAGCCCATCACTCTTCACGTTTATCATCGGTGCATCAGTGCATCAGTACCTCAGCAGAATGAGCGCATTCAGACAGTTTTCAGGCTATAAAAAACCCGGCACCAGGCCGGGTTGTAAGATCACTGAGCCAGTAATCAGTGAATAACCTGCGATAAAAACGCCCGTGTGCGCTCCGATTTAGGGTTCGCAAAGAACTCCTGCGGTGGCGCAACTTCGACGATCTCACCCCGATCCATAAAGATCACCCGGTCAGCCACGGTTCGGGCAAAGCCCATCTCATGGGTGACGCACAGCATGGTCATCCCGTCTTCAGCCAGACCAATCATCGTATCCAGCACCTCTTTAACCATCTCAGGATCCAGTGCTGACGTTGGCTCATCAAACAGCATAATTTTAGGCTTCATACAGAGTGAGCGGGCGATGGCGACACGTTGCTGCTGTCCACCAGAGAGCTGGCCTGGAAATTTATGGGCATGCTCGGCAATGCGCACGCGTTCCAGATAATGCATGGCCAGTTCATCTGCTTCCTTCTTAGGGATCTTTCTCACCCACGAAGGTGCCAGCGTACAGTTCTGCAATACGGTCAGATGCGGGAAGAGGTTAAAGTGCTGAAATACCATGCCCACTTCGGTGCGCACGCGCTCAATGTTACGCACATCATCGTTCAGGTGGATACCGTCAACAACAATGCGACCCTGCTGATGCTCTTCCAGATGATTAATACAGCGGATCGTCGTCGATTTGCCGGAGCCGGAAGGCCCGCACAGCACGATGCGTTCACGGGGTTTGACCTGCAGGTTGATGTCTTTCAGTACGTGAAACTGCCCGTACCATTTATTCACGTTCTCAAGCGAAATCATCAACGCGTCGGAAGTGTGTGTCATAGAGTCAGTCATGTAAAACCTCAGTGCGATGTACGCCCGGTGTGAAAGCGCTTTTCCAGATACTGGCTGTAGCGCGACATGCTAAAACAGAAAATCCAATAGACCAGTGCAGCAAAGACATAACCTTCAGTCGACATCCCCAGCCAGGTCGGATCGACCGTTGCCTGCTGGACGCTGCTGAACAGATCGAAAAGACCAATGATGATGACCAGGCTGGTATCTTTAAACAGTGCAATAATGGTGTTAACCAGACCGGGAATGGTGAGTTTCAGCGCCTGCGGCAGAATCACCAGCATCTGCGTCTTCCAGTACCCCAGCGCCAGAGACTCGGCTGCTTCATACTGGCCTTTAGGCAGTGCCTGAAGACCACCGCGAACCACCTCGGCCACATAGGCGGACTGGAACAGAATGACGCCCACCAGTGCGCGCACCAGCTTGTCGATGTTAGTACCTTCAGACATAAACAGCGGCAGCATCACTGATGACATAAACAGCACCGTAATCAGCGGCACGCCACGCCAGAACTCAATAAAGATAATCGACAGCGTGCGGACCACCGGCATACGTGAACGACGGCCAAGCGCCAGCAAAATACCCAGCGGCAGCGCACCGGCAATACCGACCGACGCGATAATCAACGTCAGCGTTAATCCTCCCCACTGACGTGTTTCGACACGCTCCAGCCCCAGATACCCGCCATACAGCAGGAACCAGACAATCACCGGATAGATCATGGCCCATGCCGCAATGTAGCGTCCACGATACGGCAGGCTCTTCAGGAACATCGGCACAATCGACACCAGGCCGATCACCAGCGCCAGATTAATACGCCAGCGCAACTCATGCGGATAAAGCCCATACATGAACTGGCCGAAACGCGCATGGATAAACACCCAGCAGGCTCCCTCTTTGGTGCAATCGGCGCGCGTGGTACCAATCCAGTTTGCCTGAAAGACCAGCCAGTTCAGCGCGGGCGGAATAACGTGCCAGATTACCCAGATGCAGAACAGCGTCAGTAACGTGTTAAACCAGCTGGAAAATAGATTTTTACGAGCCCAAAGCCAGGCGCGACTGACAGGCGTCGTCGGGACGGGGGGCGTTTCATGCGTAGTCACAGACATAGTTATCCCGTTCTCTTAACGCTCAACCAGCGCAATTTTGCGGTTATAGAAGTTCATAAGCATCGATATCAGCAGACTGATAATCAGGTAAACGCCCATCGTGATAGCGATCGTCTCAATGGCCTGACCAGTCTGATTGAGCACCGATCCGGCAAACAGCGATACCATATCGGGATAACCGATAGCGGCGGCGAGTGAGGAGTTCTTTACGATGTTCAGATACTGGCTGGTCAGCGGCGGAATAATGACGCGCATGGCCTGAGGGATGATGACCTGGCGCAGCGTTACCGGATTCGGCAGACCCAGCGACCGGGCGGCTTCATGCTGCCCATGCGGCACAGACTGAATTCCTGAGCGGATCACTTCAGCGATAAACGACGAGGTATAGATCGACAGTGCCAGCGTCAGTGCCGCCAGCTCCGGTATCATCACCGAGCCGCCGCGGAAATTGAATCCACGCAGTTGCGGCACATCCCAGTGCATCGCTGCGCCAAACCCAAGATGCGCAAGCAAAGGAAAGAGAATCAGCATTCCAACGGCTGCGGGCCAGGTGCGACGTAACTCACCGGTTTTTAACTGGTGCTGGCGGTTAAAGCGGTACAGAGCATAGCTCACCGCTACCGCCAGAAGCAGTGCGATAACAAACGGCCAGCTGCCAGGTGCATAGGTCGGCCACGGCACATAAAGTCCGCGATTACTGACATACGCCAGATCAAACGCATTCAGCGCCTGGCGTGGGCCTGGCAGATTGCGTAAAACCGCGAAGTACCAGAAGAAAATCTGAAGCAAAGGCGGGATATTACGGAAAGTTTCAATATAGATATTTGAGAGCTTCCGCAGCAGCCAGTTGTCAGACAGGCGGGCAAGACCGACCGCGAATCCGAGAATCGACGCGAAAACAATACAGAGCGCAGAGACCAGCAGCGTGTTGGTTAATCCAACCAGAAACACGCGCGCGTAGGTATCTCCCTCCGTGTACTCAATAAGATGCTGAACGATGCCGAAACCGGCAGTGCGTTCAAGAAATCCAAACCCCGATGTAATGCCGCGATTGTCCAGGTTAATAATGGTGTTATGCACCAGATAACCCACCACACCAAGCACCGCGACGACGGCGATGAGCTGATAAATCCAGGCGCGAACCGTGGGATTACCAAATGAAAAATCCCTTTTCACGGTTGGGCGTTGTGACATGTTGAAACCTCAATACGAGAGCTGGGGCAGGGCACCGCAGAATACGGTGCCCGATTGGTGAGGTCTGTTAACGTACCGGTGGTGCGTACTGGATACCGCCCTGATTCCACAACGCATTCTGGCCACGTGCGATCTTCAGTGCGCTATCTTTACCGACGTTACGATCGAAGCTTTCCTGGTAGTTACCTACCTGCTTAACGATGTTGTAGGCCCACTTATTATCCAGCTTCAGATCTTTACCAAAATCACCTTCGGCGCCCAGGAAGTGTGCCATGTCTGGTGTCGTTGGTTTGGCTGTCATCTGGTCGACGTTTTTCGAGTTAATACCCATCTCTTCCGCATTCAGCATGGCATAGAGCGACCATTTGACGATGGTGAACCAGTCATCATCACCACGACGTACCAATGGCCCCAGCGGCTCTTTGGAGATCACTTCTGGCAGAACAATAAAGTCGTCAGGCTTGCCGAGCTTAATGCGTAAGGCGTAAAGCTGAGACTGGTCAGATGCCAGCGTATCGCAGCGTCCACTATCCAGTGCTTTCGCAGATTCATCAGAGCGGTCAAAGGTCACTGGCGTATATTGCATTTTGTTGGCTTTAAAATAGTCCGCCACGTTCAGCTCGGTATCGGTACCTGACTGAATACAGACCGTCGCGCCATCCAGCTCTTTCGCACTTTTCAGGCCGGCTTTCTTGTGAGTCAGGAAGCCGATACCGTCATAATAGTTCACGCCCGCAAACAGAAAGCCCATGCCGCCATCGCGCGATGAAGTCCAGGTGGTATTGCGTGAGAGCACATCCACTTCGCCTGACTGCAGCGCGGTGAAGCGCTCTTTCGCAGTCAGCGGGGTATATTTCACTTTGGTCGCATCGCCAAACACAGCGGCAGCCGTCGCACGACACACATCTACATCGATACCGGTAAACTTGCCACCCGCATCTGCGTAGGAGAAGCCCGGCAGGCCGTCACTGATACCACATTGAACAAAACCTTTTTTCTTTATCGCATCCAGAGTGGTGCCTGCGTGTGCTTGCTGAGCAAGGCCAACCAGTGAGGCGGCGGCGATCAGCGTAGAGAGCATCATCTTTTTCATAAAGCATCCTGTGTGGCGGGATCATGTTGTTATGTTTGCGCACTTTAATGTGCGTTTTTTCCTGTCTATGGCGGTCAGCCATCCACGACTCTGCAAAGCTGATGCCAGTTTTGCAGAATCCTGAATTCATATGAAAGAACGGTTAATATTCGGAAGTACTTAGAAAGTTTCGCTAATATGGCGCACCAAAAGGAAGCAATGCGAGTCGACTCGATCACAATTAGTGCAAATAGTTTCACTATATGGGAGCAGTGTGAGCAATCGCTCATGCATATATGTACGAAGGGATGGTATTGCTTTTTTAATGCGTAGAAAGTCACATCCCCAGCACTGGCAGGGGTTTGGGCTGGGTGATTTTCAGAAGAGAGATTAAGTCAAATCAGCACAAGCAAAAGCGAGAAGGTGAAATATCACGCCAGCAATTGCAACTATAGTTACCATATTACCCGCAAATGTTTCACTGGTCTGGCGATGAATTTGTGTGAACAGGCACAAATAAAAACGCCAGCCCGAAGGCTGGCGTGATTAACAGACAGAACTAAAAATCAGTTCATGCCGTATTTTTTCAATTTCTTACGCAGCGTACCGCGGTTGATACCCATCATCAGGGCAGCACGGGTCTGGTTGCCACGGGTATACTGCATCACCATGTCCAACAGAGGCTGCTCGACTTCAGCCAAAACCAGCTCATACAGGTCGCTCACATCCTGACCATTCAGTTGAGCAAAATAGTTCTTCAGTGCCTGTTTAACCGAATCACGCAAAGGTTTTTGAGTTACCTGATCCTGTGAGTTAACGGTAGAAACGGTCAGTACGTCAGAATTTACGCGTTGTTCGAACATAGTTCTTTCAGCTCTTTATTTCGTTACGCAAGATTTTCGAAGTATGCCTCCAACGCCTCCAGCTGTTCGCTGGCATCCTCAATGGCGTTGAATGTGCGCCGAAACTGGTCATTCGGGGCGTGCTCCTGCAGGTACCAGGAGACGTGCTTTCGCGCTATACGGTATCCCTTGCCTGAACCGTAAAAGTCGTGCAGCTCACGTATATGCGAAACAAGCAAGCGCTTGACCTCTGCCATTGGCAGCGGGGCAAGCAACTCCCCAGTGTCCAGATAATGCTGGATTTCCCGGAAGATCCACGGTCTTCCCTGAGCAGCGCGTCCTATCATCAGAGCATCGGCCCCTGTATAGTCGAGCACCGCTCTGGCTTTATGCGGGTCAGTTATGTCTCCATTCGCGATAATCGGAATGGAGACACTCTGCTTAACTGTCCGAATGCTGTCATATTCAGCTTCTCCGTTGAACAGGCAGGCACGAGTGCGACCATGTATCGTCAGAGCCTGTATACCGCAGCGTTCAGCCAATTGGGCAATCGCGACACAGTTCCTGTTTTCAGGATCCCAGCCAGTACGAATTTTCAGCGTAACCGGCACATTCACTGCATTAACCACTGCGGAGAGGATAGACTCCACCACGGTGGGATATTGCAGCAAGGCTGAACCCGCCATTTTGCGGTTAACCTTCTTGGCAGGGCATCCCATATTAATGTCGATGACCTGTGCACCAGCCTCAACATTAATGCGTGCAGCTTGCGCCATTTCACTGGGATCGCAACCGGCAATTTGCACGGCGCGAATGCCTGGCTCATCACTGTGAACCATGCGTAATCGGGATTTGTCGCTAGCCCACACTTCCGGGTTAGAAGACAACATCTCAGAAACTGCCATACCTGCACCCATTTCGTGACACAGCGCCCTGAACGGCCTGTCGGTAATACCGGCCATCGGTGCTGCAATCAGTCGATTTCTCAGCTGGAGGTTTCCAATACGCATGAAGTCAGAATGGCCATACTGTGTCTGCAAGGCGGCGTATATTACGCATTTTTGCAGGAAGATGAAAGGCCAAACTTTGAACAATCAGCAAGAAAGATCAATGAAATCCGGATGATGATCGGGGATTATGATTATTCACCTTAAATATCAGTCAGTTAATTTTTTATGCTGAAATTGTGAACAAAAGTTTTTCCAGAAAAGTACGTCAATTCACCAGATAAAAAACGTCACATAACGTGATTAACGATACAAGCATCCATTTCAAATCGCAAAATCCCGCAGCTTACGCTGCGGGCTGGTTGAATGTTCTGTTAAGGCACTGCGGGCCGGCCAGTGCGATATCAGAAGGGGTAGACAGGCGCCAGATTCAGGATTTAATCCCGGTAATTCGGCACCACTCCTCTTTAACGGCAACCGGGTCGAGTGTGAACTCGCCGGCATATGCTTCACAGACGCTCTCAGCCTGGCTCTCCAGAACGCCCGAAAGGCCCAGGTGTCCACCAGACTTGGGCAGTACACTGATCAGCGGTGCCAGCTCACGTAGCGGACCGGCCAGAATATTCGCGACCACCACGTCAGCCTGCAGGTTGTCGGGTTGCTGGTGGGGCAGATAAAGTGACAGGCGGTCAGAGACGCCGTTGCGCTCTGCATTATCCCGGCTGGCCTGAATGGCCTGCGGATCAATATCAATGCCAATTGCCTGAGCTGCACCCAGCTTCAATGCGGCGATCGCCAGGATCCCCGATCCACAGCCAAAATCGATCACTGTTTTGCCGTCCAGATCCAGACCGTCAAGCCAGGTGAGGCAAAGTGAGGTAGTGGGGTGGGTACCCGTTCCAAACGCCAGACCCGGGTCAAGCATCACGTTGACGGCATCGGGATCCGGCACGTCACGCCAGCTTGGGCAGATCCAGAGACGTTCGCCGAAGCGCATTGGGTGGAAGTTTTCCATCCATTCGCGCTCCCAGTCTTTGTCTTCGATCTGCTCGATCCGGTGGCGAAAACCGGCGCCCAGCAGCGGATGCTGCTCCAGTTCGGCAGTAATGACAGCCATGTCAGTTTCAGCATCGAACAGGCCGATCACATCAGTATCACCCCACAGACGCGTTTCGCCTGGCAGTGGCTCATACACCGGCGTGTCATGGGTATCCTGAAAAGTCACTGAAACCGCACCGATGTCCATCAGCGCATCGCTCAGCGTTTCCGCATGTTCACCTGAGCTGTTAATTTTGATTTGAATCCACGGCATAACGTCTCTCTTTCCGTCAGTGTTGCGGCGCGTCGACCGCTTGCGGCGCGCGTCCAAACAGGTTGCCCACTAAAAATGCCAGCAGGCTCAAAAGCAGTGAGGGCACGATGGGGTGAAAACCCAGTATCTGCAGGTTAAGGCTCGCCAGAAAAGCGTAGCAGCCTCCCCCCACCACCATGCCGGTGATGGCCCCAGCGGCATTAGCGCGCTCCCAGTAGAGGCCCAGAACCAGCGGCCACAGGAAAACCGCCTCAAGGCCGCCAAATGCCAGCAGGTTGAGCCAGATAATCATATCGGGTGGATTCCATGCCGCCATCAGCAGCAGGAGACCCAGTGCGAAGGTAATGGTGCCAGATAACAGTCGCAGCCGCGTCTCATTTTCCAGCTGTTGCGGTGCGACACGCAGATAGAGATCTTTAATCAGCGTGGCCGAGGCCTGTAACAGCTGGGCATTAATGGTCGACATGATCGCGGCCATCGGTGCTGCCAGAAACAATCCGGCGGCTAACGGAGGCAGTACGGTAATCATCAGGACAGGAATAACACTATCCGGCACAGTCAGGTTAGGCAGAATTGCCCGGCCCAGCGCACCGGCCAGATGCATTCCCAGCATCAGAATCACCACCACAATAGTGCCGAGAATAATGGCCCGATGTACGGCTTTGCTGTCTTTATATGAGATGCAGCGCACCGCAGTATGCGGCAGGCCAATCACGCCAAAGCAGACCAGCACGACAAACGAGCTGAGGAAGGTGGGTGTAATGATTTCGCCTGGCCCCTGCGGCGACAGCAGAGCAGGATCGATGTCATGCAGTTTCTGCACGGCCGTGCTCAGGCCGCCAGCCTGATGAATCACCGCGAACAGCAGCAGAAAGGTGCCAATCAGCATCACAATGCCTTGCATCGCGTCATTCAGCACGCTGGCACGGAATCCGCCGAACGCAGTGTAAAGCGCGATAGTGCCGCCAAAAATCAGCAGACCGGTGTCATAGGGGATACCTGCGGCGGTTTCAAGCAGCCGCGCCCCGCCAATAAACTGCACTGTCATGGCACCGATAAAGGCGATCAGCAGGCTCAGGCTCGCCAGCCAGATCAGCAGCGGGCTCTGATAGCGGGCGTAGAGCATGTCATTCAGCGTCACCGCATTATGCTTACGCGCCAGAATGGCAAACTTCTTCCCCAGCACACCTAACGACAGCCAGACGGCGGGCACCTGTACCATCGCCAGCAATACCCATCCCAGCCCATATTTATAGGCAGCACCGGGGCCACCAATAAACGAGCTGGCGCTGATATAGGTGGTAGTAAGCGTCATTGCCAGCACAAACCCGCCCATGGAGCGGCTGCCAAGGAAGTATTCCGTCAGGAAACTGCCTTCACGTCTTTTACGAACGGCAAATACCGACAGCGCGGCAATGACGACAAGATAAATCAGCAATGGCAGGATAATTTCACTGTTCACTTTTATCCTCCAGCGGCATGTCGCGGAAAATGACCCGCACCATCATCCAGCACAGGAAAATGAACAACAGGGGAGCAAACAGGCAGGAGAGTTCGAACCAGCGCGGCAGACCGGTGACACCGATTTCACTGCCACCCAGCCAGGCAGAGAGCCCCCAGGCCGCGAGCCAGAGCAGCGTGAGCCAGAGCGACCAGCGCGCCTCTTTATGAGCCTGTATAAAACGAGCGTCCATGATTCAACCTTAACGCCAGCGGAAAAAGAAAAAGGCCGGATTAACCGGCCTCTGACTACTCAGCGTTGCGATTACTTCTCGTGCAGGCCGAGTTTTTTCTCCAGATAGTGGATATTGGTTCCACCGTGCTGGAAGTTTTCGTCGGACATGATTTTCATCTGCAGTTCAACGTTGGTTTTGATACCGTCGATGATCAGTTCCGCCAGTGCATTTTTCATGCGGGCGATGGCCACGTCGCGTGATTCGCCGTAAGTGATCAGCTTACCGATCATGGAGTCGTAATAAGGCGGCACGGTATAGCCTGAATAAATATGCGACTCCCAGCGCACGCCAAAACCGCCTGGCGCGTGGAAGCGAGTAATTTTACCCGGGCTTGGCAGGAAGGTCACGGGATCTTCGGCGTTGATACGGCACTCGACCGCATGTCCGCGAATGATCACATCTTCCTGTTTGATCGACAACGGCTGGCCTGCGGCGATACGCAGCTGCTCTTTGATCAGATCAACACCGGTGATCATCTCGGTCACCGGATGTTCCACCTGAATACGGGTGTTCATCTCAATGAAGTAGAACTCACCGTTTTCATACAGGAACTCAAACGTACCTGCGCCACGATAGCCAATCTCAATACAGGCTTTAGCACAGCGATTGCCGATAAAGCGACGCTGTTCCTCAGTAATACCTGGGCCTGGCGCTTCTTCAACCACTTTCTGGTGACGACGCTGCATTGAGCAGTCACGTTCGCCCAGATAGATCGCGTTGCCCTGACCATCAGCCAGTACCTGAATCTCGATGTGGCGTGGATTCTCCAGATACTTCTCCATGTAAACCATGTCGTTGCTGAATGCCGCTTTGGCTTCCGCTTTCGTCATGTTGATGGATTGTTCCAGATCTTTGTCGCTGCGCACGACGCGCATACCACGACCGCCACCGCCGCCCGAGGCTTTGATGATGACCGGATAACCGATGCGCTTAGCAAAGGCACGGTTCTTGTCCATATCATCGGTCAGTGAACCGTCAGAACCCGGTACGGTTGGGACGCCTGCTTTCTTCATCGCATTGATCGCAGAGACTTTGTCGCCCATCAGGCGAATAGTGTCTGCTTTCGGGCCGATAAAGATAAAGCCGGAGCGCTCAACCTGCTCGGCAAAATCGGCATTCTCAGAGAGGAAGCCGTAGCCTGGGTGAATCGCCACCGCGCCGGTAATCTCTGCAGCAGAGATCAGCGCCGGGATATTGAGGTAACTTTTAACTGACTGCGCCGGGCCGATGCAGACAGTTTCGTCTGCCAGCAGCACGTGCTTCAGGTCACGATCCGCGCTTGAGTGAACCGCGACAGTCTTAATGCCCAGCTCTTTACAGGCACGCAGAATGCGCAGTGCGATCTCACCACGGTTAGCAATAACAATTTTATCCAGCATGATCTGCCCCGTTACTCGATGATAACCAGTGGCTCGTCAAATTCGACCGGCTGACCGCTTTCAACCAGGATAGCTTTCACTACGCCTGACTTATCAGCTTCGATCTGGTTCATCATTTTCATGGCTTCGACGATGCACAAGGTATCGCCAGCATTCACTTTCTGGCCAACTTCCACAAAGGCTTTCGCATCCGGGCTCGGCGTACGGTAGAAGGTCCCTACCATCGGTGAACGCACGATGTGACCACTGATTTCAGCCGGTGCCGCTTCGGCAGCCGCTGCAACAGGGGCGACAGCTGTTGCCAGAGCAGGCTGTTGAACCGGCGCAGCGTAAGCCTGCTGCATCATCGGGTAACCCGTATTGACAGGGGCACGACTGATGCGAACGGACTCTTCACCTTCAGAGATTTCCAGCTCAGAAATGCCAGACTCTTCAACCAGTTCGATCAGTTTTTTAATTTTACGAATATCCATGAGTGGGGTTCCGTACTCAGTTTGATTAATGAGATTGAGACAGGCGTTTTACTGCCGTTTGTAAAGCCCATGTGTAGCCGTCAGCGCCAAGCCCACAGATCACGCCAGCAGAAACATCAGAAAGATAGGAGTGATGGCGGAAGGGCTCGCGGGCATGCACATTAGAGAGATGAACCTCGATAAACGGTATTTCTACCGCCAGCAGGGCATCACGTAATGCGACACTGGTATGGGTAAACGCGGCAGGATTAATGATGATGTAATCCACATTGCCTTTGGCCTCATGAATGCGATCAATCAGCTGAAATTCAGCATTGGTCTGCAGGTGGCTCAACTCCACATTCAACTGGTCTGCCTGACGCGTCAAATCGTCCACGATCTGACTAAGCGTGGTATGACCATACTTCTCAGGCTCACGTGTTCCCAACAGATTAAGGTTGGGCCCGTTCAAAAGCAGAATATGTAATTTATGCGCCATCGTGCTGCCATCTCCCGCAATCATTGAGGCATCGCGTAAAATACCTTGCGAATCTTCATTTGTCACCTTTCGGGGCTAAAAAGAAGACCCGACGAGCAATAAAGCCGGGCATTATATCCGTTTCGTGTCATTTCGCAGCAAAATACTGGTCTTATCTGCGAAGATGATCGGATGTAGCCTGCGGGCCACATCTTTTATCAGAAAACGGCAGAGGAAAACAACGGGTGAAGCGCTAGCGGGACCACCATTTGAGAAATTTTTTGTAACGCCACGCTAACAGTATCGCAGCAAGAAGGGCATAGATAAGTGGCTGGGGTGACAGGATTTTCACCGACCAGATATAGTGAATCGGCACAAGGATCGCGACAAGATAGACCGCGTTGTGCAGGGTTTGCCAGCGCTTACCGAGTCTGCGCTGAGCGCGCTGGAAAGAGGTTACCGCCAGGGCCAGTAATATCAGCCAGCTGATAATACCCAGCGTCAGGTAGGGACGGGAGATCAGTTCGCTGCCCAGCAGACGCAGATTGTCCACGCCCAGCTCCAGCAGGTAATAGCTCAGCAGATGAAGGGACGCCCAGACAAAGGTCCATACGCCGAGCAGACGACGCGTGCGGATAAGAAGCGGCTGCCTGCCGTAACGTGCCAGCGGTGAAACCAGTAGCGTCCCCAGCAGCAGTTTCAGCGCCATGCGGCCGGTAAAATGCTGAATATCTTTTGCCGGATCCGCACTCAGTCCACCCTGCATTGCGGCCAGAATCAGATAAACCAGCGGCAACAGGGCCGCCAGATGCAGGATCACCTTGAGCCATGTGATCTGTTTTAGCGACAGGCGGACCACCTAGTAATTCTCCCGTAAATCCATGCCTCGGTAGAGTGACGCTACCTGTTCGGCATAACCGTTAAACAACAGCGTTGGCTGGCGTTCGACCTTCAGACTGCCGCCAGGGCCAATGAATCGCTCTGTCGCCTGCGACCAGCGAGGGTGATTAACATGGGGATTCACATTGGCATAAAAGCCATACTCGTCGGCAGCAATCTGATTCCAGGTCGTTGGCGGCTGTTTGTCGGTCAGCGTGATTTTCACAATCGACTTGATGCCTTTAAAACCATATTTCCACGGTACCGTCAGACGAATCGGTGCGCCATTTTGCGGCGGCAACGCTTTGCCATAGACACCGGTGGTCAGTATCGTCAGCGGGTGCATCGCTTCATCAATGCGTAAACCTTCTACATAGGGATAGTTGAGTCCGCCGCCAATAAAGCGATCTTTCTGGCCGGGCATCTGCTCCGGGTCGTACAACGTCTGGAAGGCGACAAAGCGCGCTTTGCTGGTGGGTTCCGCCAGCGAAAGAAGCTTATTCAGCTCGAAGCCTATCCAGGGCACGACCATCGACCAGGCCTCTACGCAGCGCATGCGATAGATTCGCTGTTCCATAGCAAACCGCTTAAAGATGTCATCCATGTCCAGCGTCACAGGCTTAGCCACTTCGCCATCAATGGTCAGCTTCCAGGGGGCAGTTTTTAGCGTACCTGCATTGGCAGCCGGATCGGCCTTATCCAGCCCGAACTCATAGAAGTTGTTGTAGCCAGAGACTTTATCCTCAGGTGTTAAGGTCAGATCGGCCTGATATTTCGCCGGTTTAGTAAAGTCCAGCGCCCGGCCAGCGGGCGCGGGTGGACGGTCATTACCTTTAAACCAACTGAGAATATCGGCATTCGCCACGCCCGGCATACCCATTGCCGCCGCGCTCAGTCCCAGCGTTTTCAGCACCTGGCGGCGCTTCAGGTTAAAAATGCTTTCCGGCGTTACGTCGGCTTCGGTCAGGTGGGGTATGCGTTTCATTTGGCTTCTCCAGACAGGATGTCATCATCCAGCATGATGACTATCGCTGATATCAGCCAGTTTCGCTGTGAAAATGTGAAATTTCCTGGCTGAGCACGGCGATGAGAATGCACTGAAAGTTGCCGGGATTAACACCTGCGATGATATCCCGGGGATATACTTCGGCTTCATGCGTCCAGGCGCTGTCGGCAGGGGCAAATTATGCTATTTTGCTCGCGTTTTCGTCAGGCTAAGGGTACAAGGTCGGATGATCCGGTTATCACCGCAGTAATACAGGCACAGGGATGCGATTAACCACAAAATTATCTGCGTTTATTACCTTTTTAAGCTTGCTGGCAATGTCGTTGATGCTGGCTGGCTGCGCATTAAGTGTTTTCTGGTTCAGCCATCAGCGGGTTGAGCATCGGGCGCAGGTGCTGGCGACGGAGGTCGATCAGGCGATGTTCACTGAGTCGCCTGCAGCGTTGCACGGCTGGCTTACGCGTATGATGCCGATAATGAATGCTGAGCAGATTTCTCTTCACGACGGCAAACAGACTTTTCTCACTCTCTCCCGACACGAAAATCAGATGCTGGAAGACGAGCCCAATCGTTTTTTTCAGGTCGATGTGCCTTTAATGCATCAAACCGGATTACAGCTGCGGGTCGTTACCCTTGATCCTGCTAAAACCTGGCTACGTTCTATCACCGGAACTTACACTCTGGGCATTCTGTTTACCGTTGTGCTGGTGATGAGTCTGTTGTTGCTGATGATGCATCGCTGGCTCAGTCGGCAGTGGCGCGGCATGGAAAATTTTGAAGCACGGGCAGAGGCGATTATTAACGGTGAGCGTGGAATCATGCCAGACCGTGGTGCGGATGAGTGGCCTCCCAGGGCGAGCCGTGCCATGGATCTCTTGCTGGCGGATCTGCAGGAAGCGGGCGAACAGCGCCTGCGTATCGACACGCTAATCCGTACCTTTGCCGCACAGGACGGGCGTACCGGTCTTAATAACCGACTTTTCTTTGACAACCAGCTCGCGACTTTGCTGGAGGATCAGGAAAATGTCGGCACTCACGGTGTTGTGATGATGGTGCGTCTGCCCGATCTGGACACACTGAAAGACAGGCTGGAGCAGGGACTGGTTGAGGAGTACCTGTTTAATTTCGTCAACATGCTCTCTACTTTTGTGCTGCGCTACCCTGGCGCTTTACTGGCACGCTATTTCCGCAGTGATTTTGCCGTATTACTGCCGCATCGCAGCCTCAAAGAGGCTAACAGTATTGCTGATCAACTTATTAATGCTGTCGATTCTCTGCCGCCGATGCGCATGGTGAATCGTGATGATCTGATTCACATCGGTATCAGTGCCTGGCACAGCGGACAGACCGTGCCGCAGGTAATTGAAAATGCTGAAATGGCCACCCGACGAGCGGCACTGCTGGGCGGTAACAACTGGACTAACGGTGCTGGAAATCCTCAGGATGCCGGACGCGGAAGTGTGCGCTGGCGAACCTTGCTGGAGAACACACTCAGCCGGGGTGGCCCAAGGCTTTACCACAAACCCACCGTTAATATTGAAGGTAAAGTTCAGCATCGGGTGATGCTGACCCGCATCTTCGATGGCGATAAAGAGGTGCTGGCCGCAGAATATATGCCGCTGGTTCAGCAACTGGGGATGGCTGATGCCTGGGATCGCCAACTGATGACCCGCATTGCCGCACTCTCAGAACTCTGGCCGGAAGAGACGCTGGTCATCCCGGTGACAATAACCTCGCTCCTGCAGCGTCCATTTGTCGTCTGGCTACAGAATATGCTGTTGCAGTGTCCGAAAGCACAAAGAAAACGATTTTTATTTGAACTTGCCGAGGCAGATGTATGTCAACACATCAACCGTTTAGCGCCAGTATTCCGCGCACTTAAAGCCTTTGGCTGCCGGGTTGCCGTCAATCAGGCGGGTCTGACTGTGGTCAGCAGCGCCTATATACGACAGCTGCCGCTGGAACTGATCAAGCTTGATGCGGGTCTGGTCCGTAATATTGAGCGGCGAACAGAAAACCAGCTGTTTGTGCAGAGCCTGCTTGAAGTCTGTAAATGTACTGGCATTCAGGTGTTTGCAACGGGTGTTCGTACAAAGGCGGAGTGGCAGACATTAGTGGCGCTGGGTGTCGCAGGCGGACAGGGAGACTTTTTTGCCTCTTCGCTTCCGGTAAACAGTAACGTGAAGAAATATTCTCAACGTTACCGTATTTAATGAATTGCCGTCGTAACAACGACAATTTGCGGTTTTTTTAATGTTTAGCCGCATCTGAATCCCTGACCTTGCTGCCGGAAATGTTAGATTTTATGTCGGGCATGGCGCAGGGAAAACGCGGGAAAAGCAGTGCTGATGGCGTCTGGTCGGCATTCTGCTGTTGCAGATCGTCGGTTCAGATGACTTAAACGCAATCAGGCGTCTTTTTTCACCGAAGCAGAACGTTTTTGCGCCTTGTGGCAGCTTCGTGTGGTTGGTAAAGTAAGCGGATTTTATTTTCCGCCCCCAGCTTGCAGGATTATCCCTTAGTATGTTTAAAAAATTTCGTGGCATGTTTTCCAACGACTTGTCCATTGACCTGGGTACCGCGAATACCCTGATTTACGTAAAAGGACAGGGCATCGTGCTGAACGAGCCTTCCGTGGTCGCTATTCGACAGGACCGTGCCGGTTCGCCGAAAAGTGTCGCGGCCGTGGGTCATGACGCCAAACAGATGCTCGGCCGTACGCCAGGCAATATCGCAGCTATCCGTCCGATGAAAGATGGCGTTATCGCTGACTTCTTCGTGACCGAAAAAATGCTGCAACACTTCATCAAGCAGGTTCACAGCAACAGCTTTATGCGTCCCAGCCCACGTGTGCTGGTCTGCGTGCCCGTTGGCGCAACCCAGGTAGAACGCCGTGCGATTCGTGAATCGGCTCAGGGCGCAGGCGCGCGTGAAGTCTTTCTGATTGAAGAACCGATGGCTGCGGCGATTGGTGCAGGTCTGCCCGTTTCTGAAGCAACCGGTTCAATGGTCGTCGACATTGGTGGTGGTACAACAGAAGTGGCCGTGATCTCCCTGAACGGTGTGGTCTACTCCTCATCAGTCCGTATTGGTGGTGATCGCTTCGATGAAGCTATTATTAATTATGTGCGTCGTAACTACGGTTCACTGATTGGCGAAGCGACCGCAGAACGCATCAAGCATGAGATCGGTTCAGCGTACCCGGGCGATGAAGTCCGCGAAATTGAAGTCCGTGGTCGTAACCTGGCAGAGGGTGTACCGCGCGGCTTTACGCTAAACTCCAACGAAATTCTGGAAGCGCTGCAGGAGCCATTAACCGGCATCGTTAGCGCGGTGATGGTTGCCCTTGAGCAGTGTCCGCCTGAGCTGGCTTCAGATATCTCGGAACGTGGCATGGTGCTGACCGGTGGTGGTGCATTACTGCGTAACCTGGATCGCCTGCTGATGGAAGAGACGGGCATTCCGGTGGTGGTTGCTGAAGATCCGCTGACCTGTGTGGCTCGCGGTGGCGGCAAGGCGCTGGAAATGATCGACATGCATGGCGGCGATTTGTTCAGCGAAGAATAATTGCCTCAACCGGCTGAGAACGCAATGATCATGCGAGGGAGTGGCATGTGAACCGGCGATATCTGTGCCGGTACAGTGCGTTCAGCCCAGGGAAGCACGGTTTTTTGCCGTCGCTTCCTCTCCTGTTGTCGAGGATCACGCAGATTATATGAAGCCGATTTTTAGCAGGGGGCCTTCCCTGCAGTTGCGTCTTTTTCTGGCGGTAATTGTGGCGATTGCCATTATTATTGCCGACAGCCGTGTGGGTTCTTTTACCCAAATACGCAACTATCTGGATACGTCGGTCAGTCCGTTTTACTTCCTGGCCAATGGACCACGTCAGCTGTTGGATGGCGTGTCCGAGTCGCTGGCATCGCGTCAGCAACTGGAGCAGGAAAACAAAGCGTTACGTCGTGAACTCTTCCTGAAAAACAGTAACCTGCTAATGCTGGGGCAATATAAGCAGGAAAACGCACGTCTGCGTGAACTGCTGGGTTCACCGCTGCGTCAGGATGAGCAAAAGATGGTGACGCAGGTGATCTCCACCGGCACCGATCCTTACACCGACCAGGTTGTGATCGACAAAGGCAGCGTTAACGGTGTCTATGAAGGTCAGCCGGTCATCAGCGACAAAGGTGTGGTGGGTCAGGTCATCGCGGTCGGACAACTCACCAGCCGTGTTCTGCTGATCTGTGATGCATCTCATGCCCTGCCGATTCAGGTGCTGCGTAATGACATTCGTGTGATTGCCGCCGGCAACGGCTGTAATGAAGATCTTCAGCTTGAGCATCTGCCGGGTAATACTGACATTCGTGTCGGCGATGTGCTGGTGACGTCTGGCATTGGTGGTCGTTTCCCTGAAGGTTATCCGGTGGGTGTGGTTTCCTCTGTGAAAGTGGACACCCAGCGCGCTTACACGGTGATTCAGGCCCATCCGACCGCCGGTCTGCAGCGTCTGCGTTACCTGCTGTTGCTGTGGGGCGCTGACCGCAATGGCGATATGCCACTGCCGCAGGATGAGGTGCACCGCGTTGCGAACGAGCGTCTGATGCAGATGATGCCGCAGGTTTTACCGCCTGCCGGTGAAATGGGCCCGCCAGCGCCAGCCGCTCAGATGGGACCGCCTGCTCCGTCTGCCAGCAGCAGCGGACAGAGCAACTCCTCGCGTTCACGCGGGGGCCAGCCTTGAGTCGATATCGTAGCCAGGGACGCTGGGTCATCTGGCTCTCTTTCCTGGTTGCGTTAGTCCTGCAAATCATGCCGTGGCCGGAAGAGATTTATATGTTCCGGCCCTCATGGCTGCTACTGATCCTCATCTATTGGGTTCTCGCACTGCCACATCGGGTCAATGTCGGTACTGGATTTGTGCTGGGTGCCATCATGGATCTGGTTGCCGGATCGACGCTTGGCGTGCGTGCGCTGGCGCTCAGTATCATCGCCTACCTGATTGCCTTTAAGTTCCAGTTATTCCGCAACTTAGCGTTGTGGCAGCAAGCGTTAATGGTTATGGTGCTGTCACTGGCGATGGATGTGATTGTCTTCTGGGCAGAGTTCCTGGTAATCAACGTTTCATTCCGACCTGAAATTTTCTGGAGCAGTGTCGTCGACGGTATTCTCTGGCCCTGGCTATTCTTATTAATGAGAAAAATTCGTCGTCAGTTCGCTGTTCAATAAGGAAATTTATGGTAACCCTTTATCTTGCTTCCGGTTCACCGCGTCGTCGTGAGCTGTTAACTCAACTTGGCCTGACATTTGAGCGCATCGTGACTGACGTTGAAGAGCAACGTCAGCCAAATGAAGCGGCGGAAATTTATGTCCGCCGTCTGGCAAACGACAAAGCGCAGGCAGGTGTCAGACTGGCCGCGCAGGATCTGCCGGTGCTGGGCGCGGATACCATCGTGGTGCTGAATGGCGACGTGCTGGAAAAACCACGCGATGCCGCCCATGCCCACGCGATGCTGCGCAAACTCTCGGGCCATACACATCAGGTGATGACGGCGGTAGCGCTGGCCGACAGCCAGCAGGCGCTGGATTGCGTTGTGACCACTGATGTGACATTCCGCACCTTAACGGAGACCGACATCGACGACTATATCGCTACCGGCGAACCGATGGATAAAGCGGGTGCATACGGTATTCAGGGCAGGGGAGGAAACTTTGTCCGAAAAATTAATGGAAGCTACCATGCAGTGGTCGGATTACCTCTGGTTGAGACAGCGGAGCTGATCAGCCATTTCCAGTCACTGCGTGCTGTAAGAGGTCAACATGACGGCTGAATTACTGGTTAACGTCACGCCTTCTGAAACGCGTGTTGCCTATATTGACGGCGGCATCCTTCAGGAAATACATATTGAGCGTGAAGCGCGGCGCGGCATTGTTGGCAATATTTACAAAGGACGTGTCAGTCGTGTTCTGCCCGGCATGCAGGCCGCCTTTGTCGATATCGGGCTGGAAAAAGCGGCTTTTCTGCACGCCTCTGACATCATGCCGCATACTGAATGTGTGGCGGGTGACGAAAAGAAAAACTTCATCGTGCGTGATATCGCTGAGCTGGTGCGTCAGGGACAGGATCTGGTGGTTCAGGTCGTCAAGGATCCGCTGGGTACTAAAGGTGCCCGGCTGACGACGGACATTACCCTGCCTTCGCGTTACCTGGTCTTTATGCCGGGCGCATCGCATGTTGGTGTCTCTCAGCGCATTGAGAGTGAGAAAGAGCGCGATCGGCTTAAAGCGGTGGTGGCTGACTACTGCGACGACCTCGGTGGCTTTATCATCCGCACCGCCGCAGAGGGAATTGGAGAAGAGGAGCTGGCGCAGGACGCGGCTTTTCTCAAACGTCTCTGGACCAAAGTCAGCGAACGTAAAAAGCGCAACCAGACCCGCTGCCTGCTTTACGGCGAGCTGGCGCTGGCCCAGCGTATTCTGCGTGATTTTGCCGGCGCTGCGCTGGATCGCATCCGGGTCGACTCCCGTCTGACCTGCGACATGCTGGTGGAATTTACCGGTGAATATATCCCGGAAATGGCCGGCAAGCTGGAGCTTTACAACGGTAAACAGCCTATTTTCGACCTGTTTGATGTCGAAAATGAGATTCAGCGTTCGCTGGATCGCAAAGTTGAACTAAAGTCAGGCGGATATCTGATCATCGATCAGACCGAAGCGATGACGACTATCGATATCAACACCGGTGCGTTTGTCGGCCATCGCAATCTGGATGAGACGATCTTTAATACCAATGTTGAGGCCACTCAGGCGATCGCGCGTCAGCTGCGACTGCGTAATCTGGGAGGCATTATCATTATCGACTTCATTGACATGAGCAATGAAGACCACCGGCGCCGGGTACTGCATTCGCTGGAAAGCGCACTCAGTAAAGATCGGGTTAAAACCGGTATCAATGGGTTCTCGGCGTTGGGTCTGGTGGAAATGACGCGTAAGCGTACCCGTGAAAGCATTGAGCACGTTCTATGTCAGGATTGCCCGGTCTGCAAAGGGCGCGGCACGCTGAAAACCGTTGAAACGGTTTGCTATGAGAGCATGCGTGAAATTGTCCGGGTTCACCACGCCTATGATTCTGACCGTTTCCTGGTCTATGTTTCACCGACGGTCGGTGAAGCGTTAAAAACCGACGAGTCTCATGCACTGGCTGAAGTTGAAATCTTTGTCGGCAAGCAGGTCAAAGTCCATGTCGAAGCGCTTTACACTCAGGAGCAGTTCGACGTGGTGATGATGTAACACCAGTCCAAATACCGGTTTCTTCGGAAATCGGGCTGAAAAATCGCCCTTGTTTGAGATAAAATGCGCGCTTTTAACGCTTTCATCTGAAGACGGTCGGGTATTAAGAACCAACTATCCGTCGTTTACGGAACACAAGGAGAGGCGTGCGTGAGGCAGTTGCCGAGGATTTTGTTACTGCTGGTCGCGGCAATCATCGTGATTGTCGCGCTGCTGGTCAGCGGATTGCGTCTGGTGATGCCGCATCTCGACAGCTATCGCAGCAACCTTCTGCAATTCATCTCTGACCGCACAGGTGTGCCGGTTAACGCCAGCCAGTTAGAGGGCAAGTGGGAGAACTTTGGCCCGACTCTGCAGGTACGCGATCTCAACGTTGATCTTAATGAGAACGGTAAACTCTCGATCAATCGCATCAACCTGGCGCTCGACGTCTGGCAATCCCTGCTGCACTGGCGCTGGCAGTTTCGCGATCTGACCTTCTGGCAGCTGCACCTCGAGACTAATCGTCCTTTACTCGACAACGACAAAGAGAAAAACAGCTTCCGTCCGGCGCAGATTAATGAACTCTTTCTGCGTCAGTTTGACCACTTCGACCTGCGGGATAGCACCATCCGTTTCCGCACCCCTTCCGGCCAGCATGCTGAACTGGCGATTCCGCGACTCTCCTGGGTCAACGAAGACAACCGCCACCGGGCCGAGGGTGAAGTCAGTCTGTCGAGCTTTACCGGCCAGCACGGCGTAGTTCAGGTGCGGCTCGATCTCAATGACAGCAACGGCGTACTCAATGATGGTCGCATCTGGATGCAGGCCGACGACGTCGACATGCGTCCATGGCTGGGCCGCTGGGTGCGCGATAACACCCGCCTGGACAGCGCCCGCTTCAGCCTGGCAGCCTGGGTCAACCTGCGTGATGGCGACATTTATGCCGGTGATCTGCTGCTGCGCAAGGGGGGCGCCAGCTGGCAGGGCGAGACCGGCCGACACCGCATAGACGTCGATGGGCTGACCGCGCATTTGTCACGCTTCCAGAATGGCTGGGTCGTCAATGTGCCGCACACGCGGCTCAGCACTGACGGCCAGTCATGGCCCGCCGGCCACTTCTCTCTGTTATGGCGTCCTGAGGATAAACAGCTGCTGGGGCCGGAAGGTCAGCCGGAAGTACGTGTTCGCGCGACACAACTGGTATTGAGCCATATTGCACCTATCGTTCCGCTGTTTGCGCCGCTCTCTCCGGCGCTGTTTGAAAACTGGCAGACGCTGCAGCCACAAGGCACCGTCGATGGCCTGGCGCTGGATATTCCCTTACAGCAGCCTGAAAAAACCCGCGTCCAGGTAAAGTGGCGTGATTTCAGCTGGCAGCACTGGAAATTGTTGCCGGGCATCAGCCATTTAAGCGGTGAAGCGCGCGGCAGCCTGAGCAATGGTCAGGTCAGTGTAGATATGGGGGCGGCAACCGTTCCCTATGGCGATATGTTCCAGGCCCCTTTAGAGATTAAGCGCGTGACCGGTGCGGTGCGGTGGCTGCGTGATGAACATGGCCTCACGCTGGCGGGTGAAAACCTTGACCTGCAGGCTCGCTCGCTCTGGGCGCGTGGGGATTTCAGCTATCAGCAGAATAGCGGTGGTGAACCCCGTCTGGATATTCTGGCCGGTATCCGGCTTACCGATGCGGGCGATGCCTGGCGCTACTTCCCGGTACCGCTGATGGGTAATAGCCTGACGCACTATCTGAGTGGGGCAGTGAAGGGTGGCAGGGTGGACAATGCCACGCTGCTGTTTGCAGGTAACCCGGCGCTGTTCCCGTTCAAGCACAATGATGGCATGTTCCAGGTCTGGGTGCCGCTTCGCCAGGCGACCTATGCGTTTCAGCCCAAATGGCCGGCGTTGAGCAATCTCGATATTGACCTTAACTTCCTGAACGACGGTCTGTGGATGAAAGCACCCATTGCCCGACTGGGCGAGGTGGACGCGCATAATGTCACGGCGGTGATCCCGGACTATCTTAAAGAAAAACTGATCATCGACGGGGATATCAGCGGCGAAGGTCCGCAGATCGCTGACTATTTCGATCAGACGCCGCTGAAACCTTCATTGGGTGCCGCGCTGTCGGAGCTGGAAATCAAAGGCCGCGTCGGTGGCCATCTGAATCTGGATATTCCATTGGATGGCCAGCAGGTGCACGCCCGCGGCAATGTCGATCTGAACAATAATTCACTGTTTATCAAGCCGTTAAAAACCACGATCAACAACCTTTCAGGCCGCTTCCGTTACGACAATGGCAATCTGGAGAGTGAGGATCTGCGGGCAAACTGGTTTGGTCAGCCGACGGGCGTCCGTTTCAGCACCAAAGAGAACCCGGACGACTTTGGCGTGAACGTCAACCTTCAGGGCGACTGGCAACCCGCTAAAATCAGCGAGGTCCCGGCAGCTGTCAGTAAGCAACTGGGCGGGCATCTCCCCTGGCAGGGCGACGTGAATATCACGCTGCCCCATCATGGCGGGGCGCGTTATGACGTGGTACTGAACGGTAATGCCAAAGAAGTAAGTAGTCACTTACCTGCACCGCTCGATAAAAATGCCGGTGAGGCAATGCCGATTGCCATTCAGGCCAGCGGTGACCTGAACCATTTCGATCTCAGTGGCAGCATAGATGAAGACCACCGTTTTAACAGCCGCTGGTTGCTGGAGCCGACGTTGCGTGTTGACCGCGGCATTTGGCTGAATGATGCCCGGAAAACGCCGGCTCTGCCCGATCATGCTGGCATGGTGCTGAACCTGCCTGCGCTGGATGGCGAGGCCTGGGTGGCGATGATGGCTGCCGGAGGTTCTTCCGGGACACGTGCATCAGGCGGCGGTAGCGATTTCCAGACGGGTGGCGTCACGCTGCCGGGTAACATCACGCTGCGCAGTCCGGCAGTCACGCTGGCCGGGCAGCAATGGCATGATGTTGAGGCGACGCTGGCGCAGGGTTCAGGCGGCAATAGCCAGGTCAGCGTCAATGCGAAAGAGTTGCGTGGTGCGCTGCTAATGGCACCTAAAGCGCCGTGGCAAGTGAACCTGGATTACCTCTACTACAATCCGCAGTGGGGTAATGATGCAGGTGATGCCGATAAAGGCGGCAAAGCGTCTCCTCAGCAAGCCAAAAACATTAATTTCAGCCAGTGGCCCGCTCTGCAATTACGCTGTAAAGAATGCTGGGTGCTCGGCCAGAAATATGGTCAGATATCTGCGGCGCTGCAACCTGAAGGAGATAAGTTAGCGCTTACTAATGGTAAAGTGGATACCGGCAGTTCGCAGCTTAAAATTAACGGTGAGTGGATCAACCGTCCCGATGACCAGCGCACCTCGCTGAAGGGGACGCTCAAAGGCCCGAATGTCAATAACGCGACCAACTGGTTTGGTGTCAACACGCCGCTGCGCGATGCGCCATTTGATATTTCTTACGATCTGCACTGGCGCTCTGCCCCCTGGCAGCCCTCCGCAGAGACGCTGAGCGGTACCCTGAAGACCCACTTTGGCAAAGGCCAGATTGCGGATGTCAACACAGGCACAGCGGGAAAAATCCTGCGACTGGTGAGCTTTGATGCGCTGCTGCGCAAGCTGCGCTTCGACTTCAGCGACACCTTTACCAACTCGTTCTATTTCGATTCGATTAACGGCACCGCCTGGATCGAAAACGGCAGGATGCGCACCGATAACCTGCTGGTGGATGGGCTGGAAGCCGATATCGCCATGCAGGGCAATCTCGACCTGGTAAAACGTCAGATTGACATGGAAGCGGTGGTGGCGCCGGAAATATCCGCTTCAGTCGGCGTGGCAACCGCCTTTGCCATCAATCCGGTGATTGGTGCCGCGGTGTTTGCCGCCAGTAAAGTTCTGGGACCCCTTTGGAACAAGATATCGCTGCTGCGTTATCACATCAGTGGCCCACTGGATAAGCCGGAAATCAATGAAGTACTGCGTAAACCGCGTGAAACTGACAACAAGTGAATTTGACGCCGTACCGGAATTACCGCAGGCTATGATTATCTGAGCACATAATGAGTGAGAAACGATGACTCTGAACCTGGTAAGTGAGCAGTTACTGACTGCTAACGGCATTAATCAGCAGGACCTATTTTCCCTGTTAGGGCAGCTTTCAGAACGTCGTCTGGATTATGCCGATCTCTATTTTCAATCCAGCTTTCACGAATCCTGGGTGCTGGAAGATAAAATTATTAAAGATGGCTCATACCATATCGATCAGGGTGTGGGCGTTCGCGCGGTCAGCGGGGAGAAAACCGGCTTCGCCTATGCAGACCAGATCACACTGAATGCACTGCGTCTCTCTTCTGAAGCGGCACGTAGCATCGTACGTGAACAGGGAAATGGCAAGGCACACACGCTCTCTGCCGTAATGAACCGTTCGCTCTATTCTGCGGTCGATCCGCTGAGCAGCCTGACACGTGAAGATAAAATTGCCCTGCTGCATCGCGTTGATAAAGTGGCCCGTGCGGCTGACCCGCGCGTGCAGGAAGTCAATGCCAGCCTGACCGGTGTTTACGAGCAGGTGCTGGTGGCCGCGACTGACGGCACACTGGCGGCTGACGTTCGTCCGCTGGTTCGCCTCTCTATCAGCGTTCAGGTTGAAGATCAGGGCAAGCGTGAACGCGGCGCAAGCGGCGGCGGTGCGCGTACCGGTTATACGTTCTTCCTTGAAGATGAAAATGGCGAAGTGCGCGCTGATGCCTGGGCGCGTGAAGCGGTGCGCATGGCGTTGGTTAATCTCTCTGCTGTAGCGGCACCTGCCGGCGCATTGCCGGTGGTGCTGGGTGCGGGCTGGCCTGGCGTCCTGTTGCATGAAGCAGTTGGTCACGGTCTGGAAGGCGACTTTAACCGCCGTGGCACCTCAGTGTTCAGCGGTAAAATCGGTCAGCAGGTTGCGTCTGAACTCTGTACCGTGGTGGATGACGGCACCCTCGAAGGGCTGCGCGGTTCACTGGCGGTGGATGATGAAGGCGTTCCCGGCCAGTACAACATGCTGATTGAGAATGGTGTGCTGAAAGGCTACATGCAGGACAAGCTCAATGCGCGACTGATGGGCGTCAGCCCGACCGGTAACGGACGCCGCGAATCCTACGCCCATCTGCCGATGCCGCGCATGACCAACACCTACATGCTGGCAGGCAAATCATCACCGCAGGATATTATTGAAAGCGTTGAGTACGGCATCTATGCGCCAAACTTTGGGGGCGGTCAGGTGGATATCACCTCCGGCAAATTTGTCTTCTCAACCTCAGAGGCTTATCTGATTGAGAACGGCAAAATCACCAAACCGGTCAAAGGTGCCACGCTGATTGGCTCCGGCATTGAAGCGATGCAGCAGATCTCGATGGTGGGTAACGACCTGGCGCTGGATAAAGGCGTGGGCGTCTGCGGTAAAGAGGGCCAGAGCCTGCCGGTCGGTGTCGGTCAGCCTACGCTGAAGCTGGATAAACTGACCATCGGCGGCACCGCCTGATGTGACCTCAACAACCCGCCACCTGGCGGGTTGTTAGCTTTTACGGTGCTGCTGATACTGTTCAGCCACCTGTTCAAAATAGCCGGTCAGGTAATCGATACAGACCTGCACCTTAAGCGGCAACTTATCTTTCTCGGTATAGAGTGCGTAGACCGGCCGCGGATCGGACTGATACTGCGGAAAAAGAATATCGATCTCACCCGCGTTGATCTCATTAATCACCCACATCATTGGCACATAGGCGATGCCATTGCCCGACTTCAGCCAGCGGATCAGCGTCAGAGAATCATTCGTCACGAAACGTCCCTGCGGTGACAGGCGGGTCACCAGGCCTTCCGGCGCAATCAGCTCGAAATTGTTGTCGGGCCGTACGCTATATTCCAGCCAGGAAAAATTATCAATGTCAGCTGGTTTCTCGGGCGTGCCATGCTGCGTCAGATAGCTTTTTGCAGCGCACACCACCATTGGCATGGCACCAAGACGACGTGAAAAGAGGCTGGAGTCTTTTAGTGCGCCCACCCGAATCACCAGATCCAGACCATCCGCAATCAAATCCGGCGCCGGTACACCGGTAACCAGATTCACACTCAGTCCCGGGTACTCCCGCAGCATGTCGCTGGTCATGCCGGCTAACACATTCTGTGCCATGGTTGAGGAGCTGCCAATTCGCAGTTCGCCAATGGGCGTGTTGTTAAACGCATAGAGCTGCTCATGCACCTGCGTCGCTTCGGCCAGCATACGGCGACAACCCTGATAATAGATTTTACCCGCTTCGGTCAGCCCGATACTGCGGGTGCTGCGATTCAGCAGCTTAACCTGCAATGCATCTTCCAGTTTCGCGACAATCTGGCTAATTGATGAGACGCTAAGATGAAACTGGCGTGCCGCGGCGGTAAACGAACCCAGTTCGACCACTCTGGCGAAGACAGACATGCCTTTCAGTCGTTCCATTATTTACTCTGGCTTAAAAGTGATTTAGATCACATTCTGTAGAAAACGTATAGTCAGGCGCGTTACTATATGCGCGCCGGGGTATTTCCCGGTGATTCTTCATTGCCTGATACCCTTCGATGATACGCTATTATTAAGCCAGCTGCGGTTCGGATAGCGCTGCCAGATGGTTTTCCCGCGGAATCTGAAAAGGCAAAGGAGTATCCCGGCAAGGTCGAACTAAGGATTTTTGATGAGTGTGCTTCCGGTATTTGTCATGTTTGGGCTCTCTTTTCCGCCCGTTTTCATCGAACTTATTATTTCACTGATGCTGTTCTGGTTAGTGAAACGTGTGCTCACGCCGAGCGGTATCTACGATCTTGTCTGGCATCCGGCACTTTTTAATACAGCGCTTTACTGCTGTGTGTTTTACCTTGTCTCCCGTTTATTAGTCTGAGGTTGAAGTGAAAGCACTCATAAGAAAAATCGCGCGTTACGCGATCACTATTCTGCTGGTCATCATCGCTGTGGTAATCATTTTCCGCGCCTGGGTGTTCTACACCGAATCGCCCTGGACCCGGGATGCACGTTTCGCGGCAGACGTGGTGGCGATTTCGCCTGACGTCACCGGCCTCATTACCGATGTTCCGGTACACGACAATCAGCTGGTTAAAAAGGGCGATACGCTGTTTGTGGTTGATCGGCCGCGCTATCAGAAAGCGCTTGATCAGGCACAGGCGGATGTTGAGTACTATCAGGCACTGGTGAGTGAGAAACGTCGCGAAGCCGGACGACGAAATCAGCTTGGCACCTCCGCGATGTCGCGCGAGGCTATCGAGCAATCCAATAACGATCTGCAAACCAGTGAGCATCAGCTGGCGAAATCGGTGGCAACACGCGATCTGGCGGCGATTGACCTTGAACGCACCACTGTAAAAGCGCCATCCGACGGCTGGGTCACTAACCTTAATGTCTATAAGGGTGAGTTTATTACCCGTGGTTCTGTGGCAGTAGCGCTGGTTCAGCAGCACTCCTTCTATGTACTGGCTTACCTGGAAGAGACCAAACTGCACGGTGTTGAGAAGGGTTACCGCGCGGAAGTTACGCCGCTTGGCAGCAACATTGTATTGCGTGGCACGGTCGATAGTGTGGCGGCTGGCGTGACCAATAGCAGCAGTTCGGTCGACAGTAAAGGCATGGCAACAGTGGACTCCAACCTGGAGTGGGTCCGTTTGGCGCAGCGTGTGCCTGTGCGAATTCGGCTGGATGATCAGCCAGGTAATCGCTTCCCGGCAGGAACCACGGCAACGGTGGTGATAACGGGTCAGGTCGATCGTCAGCCTGAACAGGTGTCACCGATGATCCGACTGTTTAATCGCCTGCGTGAGTTTGGTTAAGAGGGCGATATGATCCAGTTTCTGCGTTTCCCGGTAAAGCTCACCTTTGCGCTGGTGTTAGCGCTGATGGTGGGGTTCCACCTGAACCTTGAAACGCCACGCTGGGCAGTGATGACCGCCGGGATCGTGGCGGGCGGCACCGCGTTTGCGGCCGGTGGTGATCCCTATTCAGGGGCGCTGCGTTATCGCGGTGTTTTGCGTATTATCGGGACATTCATTGGGTGTATTGCCGCGCTGACCATCATGATTGCCACCGTTCGTGCGCCGGTCGTGATGCTGCTGCTGTGCTGCATCTGGGCAGGGCTCTGCGTCTGGCTTTCGTCGCTGATCAAAGTTGAAAACTCTTACGCACTGGGACTGGCGGGCTACACGGCGCTCATTATTGTGGTCACGGCCAACGCCAGCGGCGGTCTGACACTGGTACCGCAATACGCCGTTGAGCGTTGCAGTGAAATCGTTCTCGGTATTTTGTGTGCCATTCTGGCCGACATGATTTTCTCGCCACGTTCAATCAAAAAAGTGATCGACGCCGAAGTGGATTCGCTGCTGGTGGCGCATTATCACCTGCTGCAACTCTGCGTCGCACATGGTGATAAAGAAGAGGTCGACAAAGCATGGGGAGCCCTGGTGCGTCGCACTTCAGCCCTGAACAGCATGCGCAGCCAGCTGATGATGGAGTCGTCACGCTGGAAGAACAGTCACCGCCGTTTGCAGATGCTGAACACGTTGTCGCTGACGCTGATTACGCAGGCTGCTGAAACCTTCCTCATTCAGAATTCTCGCCCTGACTACATTCCGCCTCAATATCGTTTGATGGTTGAAAAGCCCGCGTCGACGGTTGAAGAGGTGCACAAGCGGATGAAAGTGATGCGGCGGGTGATCGGTGCCAGTGGCAAATCGACGCCGGTCACGCTGGCCAGTTGGGTTAGCACTGCCACCGAATATCTCCTGCTGCTCAATGGTATTAAAAGCAACAGCCGAATCACCTCGCTGGAAGAGGAGATTTTACAGCGGGAAGTGGTGATTCAGGCGCGTTCCGCTGAAACACATCATGCCATGATCAATGGTATTCGTACCTTTGTTGCCACCGCGCTGGGTTCACTGTTCTGGCTTTATACCGGCTGGACCTCAGGCAGTGGCTGTATGGTGATGCTGGCGGTAATCACCGCACTGGCAATGCGTATGCCTAATCCACTGATGATGGCCAAAGATTTTCTCTACGGCATGACAGTCGCGGTTCCGCTGGGTGCGCTCTACTTTATGTATGTTCTCCCTGCTACTCAGCAGAGCGCATTGCTGCTCTGCATCGCAATTGGCGTGCTGGGCTTTATCGCTGGCATCTTTATTCAGCGGCGTCAGATCGGCACGCTGGGCGCCTTAATTGGTACTCTCAACGTCGTGGTTCTTGATAATCCGATGCAATTTCATACCAATGTCTTTCTGGACAACGTGCTCGGACAGGTTATCGGCTGCTTTGTGGCGATGATGGTGATCCTGTTAATTCGTGATAAATCAAAGGCGCGTACCGGACGCAAGCTGCTGAATCGCTTTATGTATGCGGCCGTCTCCGCCATGACCACCAATCAGGCGCGGCGACGTGAAAACCATTTGCCAGCGCTCTATCAGCAACTGTTTTTGCTGCTGAATCTGTTTCCAGGCGATATCAATAAATATCGCATCGCGCTGACACTGATCATTGGCCATCAGCGCTTACGTGATGCAGACGTGCCGGTTAACGCAGACCTCTCTGCGTATCACCGACAACTGCGTTACACCGCAGATCGGGTGATCTCCGCCAGCAGCGACGACAAGCGCCGTTACTACTTTGAGCGTCTGCTGAAGGAGCTGGATGTCTATCAGGAGAAACTGGTCCATTACGATGCACCCGTCAGCGTAACAGAACCCGTAAAACGACTGGCGATGATGCTGGATAAGTATCAGAACACGCTCATCCAAATCTGAAACTGGCCGCTGTCACCTGCAGCGGCCGGCGCAATCCCCGCCCGACACAAAATCTGTCGCTTTTGCCAACTATACTCTTCAGACGGAAGCGTAAAACTGACAGGAGCGAATCAATGAAATCACTGCAAGAGAGCGAACTGTTCCGGACCGGCTATTTAGCGGACGGTCAGTGGCATCAGGCTGCCTCCACTTTTGACGTCACTAACCCGGCAACCGGTGAGGTGATTGCGCAGGTTGCAAAAGCAGGGAAAGCTGAAACGGAACAGGCAATCGCCGCCGCAGAACGTGCCTTTCCTGCCTGGCGGGCGAAGACGGCGAAAGAGCGCGCTGACATTCTTACTCGCTGGTATCAGTTGATCATTGAGAATAAGCGCTGGCTTGGACAGCTAATGACGACCGAACAAGGCAAGCCCCTGAAAGAGGCGGAAGGGGAAGTCGAGTATGCCGCCAGTTTTATCCAGTGGTTTGCCGAGCAGGCGAAACGAGCTAATGGAGAGATCATTCCACCCGCAAAACCAGGCTCCCGTATTCTGGCCACTCGCGAGCCGATTGGCGTAGTGGCTGCCATCACGCCGTGGAATTTTCCGATGGCAATGCTGACCCGCAAACTGGGCCCGGCTCTGGCAGCAGGCTGTACCGGCATTATTAAACCCGCCAACAACACGCCACTTTCCGCCTTTGCCTTGCTGGCACTGGCGAAGCAGGCAGGCGTGCCAGATGGCGTACTGAACGCGGTCGCGGGTGATACTCATGCTATCAGCGATGCAATCATGGCCAGCAAAGGGGTGCGCAAAATCTCGTTTACCGGCTCTACCCAGGTGGGCAAGCTGCTGATGCGCAATGCCGCCGAAACCATGAAAAAAGTATCGATGGAGCTTGGCGGGAATGCCCCTTATATCGTGTTCGACGATGCCGACATTGAGGCTGCCGTTCAGGGTGCGATTGCCAACAAATTTCGCAATGCGGGCCAGGTGTGCGTCAGCGTTAATCGCTTTTACATTCACAACGCCGTCTATGACCGCTTCACACAACAACTGGCCGCCGAAGTGAACGCGCTGAAGGTGGGCAACGGGATGGAAGAGGGCGTCATTGTCGGCCCCTTAATTGAAGCATCAGCAGTGGAGAAGGTTGAGCAACACGTTAAAGACGCGGTAGCGAAAGGTGGCAAATTACTGGCGGGCGGCGAACGTCATGCACTGGGCGGCAACTTCTGGCAGCCGACCGTAATTACCGAGGCACACGAAGGTATGCAACTCGCCCAGGAAGAGACGTTTGGTCCGGTGGCCGCCTGTTTCCGCTTTGATGACGAAGAGGATGTCATCCGCCGGGCCAACGATACGCCGTTTGGTCTTGCCGCTTACTTTTACACTCAAAATCTGCAACGGGTGTTCCGTGTTTCAGCGGCGCTGGAAAGTGGCATGATCGGTATTAATGAATGTGCTGTTTCAACCGAGCTGGCACCCTTTGGTGGTGTTAAAGAGTCGGGTCTGGGTCGGGAAGGCTCGGTACTTGGCATGGAGGAGTATCTGGAGGTCAAAGCGCTGCATCTGGGCGGCTTGGACTAGCGGACATGAACGGGGGCGGCAAAGGCCGCCCGCAGACGGAGCATGGGAGCCGTCAGCATGAAAATCGAGCGTTTTGATTTTAATGAAATTGTCGATCAGGCCCATTTTTTCCGCCAGTTCAGCGAGCGTTTTACGCTGGAGGAACGCCGCATCTGCGACCTGGATGGATTATGGGATGTCGTGACGAGCGATCTGTTACCCATGCCACTGGAGATTGAATTTATAAATCTCGGCAGGGGACAGCGGCGTCGCTATGGTGCGCTGATTCTGTTATTTGATGAAGCGGAAGAGGAGCTGGAAGGCAGGCTGCACTTTAACGTCAGATAAAAAAAGGCCCCGGCGAGCGGGGCCAAAGGGTTCGTCATAAATCTGACGAGGAATTACTTATAAAGCTGTGCGGTGATGTGGTAGTTATCACCCGTGCGCGCTTCAATGACTTTATAGGCGCTGGCACCTTGTTCATCCGCTTTCTGTGAAAGCGCTGCACGGTAATCCATTGGTGCACCCGCGGTTCCACTGATGCTTACGGTGCCCGCAGGCTGCAGGTTCTGCGTCTGATCGCCGGTTACCAGCTGCGCAGCAGATGCGCCAAACGCCATAACGGAAAGCAGACTGACTGTAGCGATGGTTGTTTTGATATTCATGATTATCTCCTCAATACAATCAACAACCTGCGGTTACTCATAAAGGCGGGTCGTCGATATTTTCATGCGCCTTCAGGCGCCATCACGGTTAATTATTTATAAAGCTCAGCGGTGACATGCCAGGTGTTATCCTGGTTGTTTTCGATGATGCGATAGTGGCTTGCACCCTGTGCGTCCGCTTTCTCAGACAGGACCTGACGGACATGCGTCTGGTCACCGTTGCGTCCACCAATACTGATGGTCTGATTCATTGATTGCAGGCCCTGTGCCTGCTCATTGGACACCAGGCTTGCAGCACTGGCACCTACTGAGAACAGTGAAGCCAGACTCAGTGCGGCAATCGCTAATTTCGTTTTCATGGTCAAATCTCCTGAATTATTTGCTTCACTCCGGAGCGCAAAGGGCGAGTCAGACGGAGAACCACTGGCATTATCGGGCTACGCCTTAGTTATACAGTGCGGCGGTAGCGTGATAATTGCCGTTGTTGTAAGCCTCAATCACGCGATAGGCTTTTGCGCCCTGCTGATCGGCTTTGTCACTGAGTTGCTGCTTAATATCCATCGGTGAACCGGCAACGCCGCTGACACTGATGGTGCCGACTGCCTGCAGATCCTGTGCCTGAGAGGCATCGATAGATTCTGCGGCAACTGCACCAAATGAAAGGGCAGAGAGAATGCTCAGGGCAGCGATGGTAGTTTTTACGTTCATAGATATTTCCTCGTCGTCTATTTTTATCTTTTTAGTTAGTGTGATTTGCATCACGAAAAGAAGTATAGAACTAATAACGACAGAAATTAATACTCCGCTAATAATGTTTTTTTGTGATTCTTTATCCTTATGGCTACTTTTAATAACTTAACGTTATAAAAACGGGTTAAAAAGTAGCCTTTGAGGGTTTTATAATCACAAAAACAGTGAGATAGATCACTTTAACGTTTAGTGCGAAAGTTGGCGGGGATTGGACTGGAGTTTGATCTGGATCCGGGCAATGTTACCGGATCGGTGATGTAAAGCAGTGTAAAATAGCGCAAATAGTGAAGCAGAGTAAGCGATATGTCTGACGGTCAGGCGCATGAAAGCGGGCTTATGACATATTAAGCAGCGGAACAGTGTGATGTAACACGGTGAGAAGAGAAAACAAACTGACGACCTGGCACGGGAGTGCAGGCCGTCAGTCAGCAATCACAGTTCCTGTTCAAACAGGTTCAGGATTGCGCTGTGCAGTTGCTTAACCGTGAAGTCGCGCGCACGGGTGATAAAGATCGTGTCATCGCCAGCAATGGTGCCAAGAATCCCTTCCGACTTACCCAGTGAATCCAGCAGGCGTGCAATCAGCTGTGCTGCGCCCGGGCTGGTATGAATTACCACCAGGGCATCGTTGTAGTCGATATCCAGTACCAGGTTTTTTAACGGACTTGTCGTGGTCGGCACACCCAGCTCAGCAGGCAGGCAATAGACCATCTCCATCTTGGCATTGCGGGTGCGCACAGCGCCAAACTTGGTTAGCATGCGCGAGACTTTGGACTGATTGATATTTTCAAAGCCCTGATCCTGAAGCGCCTGAACAATTTCGCCCTGGGAACTGAATTTTTCTTCTTTTAATAAGGCTTTAAAAGCCTTGATCAGATCGTCTTGTTTCGATGGGTTTCGCATAGGTTACCAATAAATAGAGAGAATAACCGCGCAGCCGCCTGCGGCAGAGTAGTGATTATGCATTTTAATGCATTTTTATGCAATCGGTCGATTGATGAGCAGGGTTCGGGCGGCTAGCGGGCGGCGATAATAGCAAATAAATACGCTCAGACCAAAACCCCCGTCACAGCCCCGGAAGGCGAAGGTTGCAAAGTTGTTATATTATTGGTGGTGTAGTAACAGAAATAGCAACAGAAAACGCTCACAGCCGTTCTCTGTCTGACGACGGCAAAGTTGTCGGTCATTCAGGCGCAATGATAAGTAACTTTTGAATCCGGCGATTAACTGTGAAAACACGTAGAATTAACAGCGGATATTTATCATCGCCTGAGCAGTTGATTAAGGTCTGACACAGATAGAATTTCGGCCCATCTCTGCCCCACCTTAATAAGGAGTTAAGAATGAAAGTTGCCGTTCTCGGTGCCGCTGGCGGCATAGGCCAGGCGCTCGCACTTCTGCTCAAAACCCAGCTTCCCGCAGGTTCAGAACTCTCACTGTATGACATCGCGCCGGTTACACCGGGCGTTGCCGTCGATCTCAGCCATATTCCTACTGCAGTGTCTATCCAGGGGTTCAGTGGAGAAGATGCCACCCCCGCCTTACAAGGTGCAGATGTGGTACTGATTTCCGCGGGTGTCGCACGTAAACCTGGTATGGATCGCGCAGACCTGTTTAACGTTAACGCTGGTATTGTTCGGAACCTGATCGAACAGGTCGCTACCACGGCGCCTGAAGCATTGATTGGTGTTATTACCAATCCGGTTAACACCACCGTTGCGATTGCGGCAGAAGTGCTGAAAAAGCATGGCGTTTACGACAAAAATCGCCTGTTCGGTGTCACCACACTGGACATCATCCGTGCCAATACCTTCGTGGCAGCGCTGAAAGGCAAACAGCCAGATCAGATTGAAGTACCGGTCATTGGCGGTCACTCTGGTGTAACCATTCTGCCGCTCCTGTCGCAGGTCAAAGGTGTCAGCTTCAGCGATCAGGAAGTGGCTGATCTGACCAAACGCATTCAGAACGCCGGTACCGAAGTGGTGGAAGCCAAAGCGGGTGGCGGTTCGGCCACGCTGTCGATGGGCCAGGCAGCTGCACGTTTCGGTTTATCACTGGTTCGTGCACTGAAGGGTGAGGCGAATGTGGTGGAGTGTGCTTACGTGGAAGGTGAGGGTGAACATGCCCGCTTCTTCTCTCAGCCATTGCTGTTAGGTAAAAACGGCATTGCTGAACGCATGCCAATTGGTACTCTCAGCGCGTTCGAACAGCAGGCGCTGTCAGGCATGCTGGACACGCTGAAGAAAGATATCGCTCAGGGCGAAGAGTTCGTTAAGCAGTAACTGACGGCTCAGAGTTGTAATAACGCCCGGCTTTGCCGGGCGTTTTGCATTACAGGCCGCCAGATTTATAGGCGCGGGCTGCAGGTGCCCCGTTGCTGGCAGGCACCTTCTTGCCCAGGGTCTCCATACGCATCTGGAATGGCGGGAACGGCATCTCAATACCGTGCTGGTCAAATCCGCTCAGAATCAACTGATGCAGCTCGTGGCGCAGCGGCATTCGGTGTCCCATCTCCGCAGCATGCACACGGAGTTCAAACAACTGAATTCCCTGCTGCAGATCGACCAGGAAGGCTTCTGGCTGCGGCGTGTCCAGCACATAGCTGCAGCGCTCAGCCGCCTGAATCAGAATGGTTGTGACCTGTTCACTACTCACTTTCGCCGGTGCCGGAATAGTCAGTACCACGCGCGTGACGGAATCTGACAGCGACCAGTTAATAAACTGCTCGGTGATAAAGGCCTTGTTGGGCACGATGATCTCTTTGCGGTCCCAGTCGGTAATGGTGGTCGCACGGGTATTAATCCGCGTGATACTGCCGGTCAGGTCACGGATCGTCACGGTATCGCCGATACGAATGGGCTTTTCGAACAGGATAATCAGGCCAGAGATAAAGTTGGCAAAAATCTCCTGCAGACCAAACCCCAGTCCTACACCCAGTGCGGCAACCAGCCACTGCAGTTTCGACCACTCAATGCCGATCATTGAGAAACCAATCAGTCCGCCAATCAGCAGCAGCAGATATTTGGTCAGTGTGGTGATGGCATAACCTGTGCCAGGCGTCAGATTGAGATGCTGCAACAACGCCAGTTCAAGCAGTGCGGGCATGTTACGCACAAGCTGCGTGGTGATAATAAACACCAGAATAGCGATCAGGACTGACCCCAGCGTGATGGGTTGAATCGACTCGACGCCCTGTACGGACGTACTGACATCCCACAGCTGAATATTCTCCAGGAAGCCGAAGGCCGAGTGGATCTCTGACCACAGCACAATCACAGAGACCAGAGCGATCAGCGTCAGGATCGAGCGCACCAGCCGCAGCGACTGCGCACTGATCGCATCCAGATCGATCACAGGCTCTTCGATCTCAATCGCGTCGGTATTGAGAGAGCCTTGCTCCTTCTCTTCTTCGCTGCGCGCACGATTAGCCAGCATATCGGCACGGCGCTGACGGGCGCGATCAAAGCCAAGACGGCGGCGCTGAATCAGCATCCAGCGGCGGATGATGTGATAGATAACCAGAAGCAGGAACCAGATGGCGACCGAGGTCTCCAGTCGCGCCAGCAGCGCCTGCGCAGTAGCCAGATAACCCACAGCAGAGGCGAGGGCAGCCATCAGTGGCATGGCGATCATCAGGTTCCACAGCATCCGGTTCACCATGTTCTCGCCATTTCCTTCTTTATCGAGATAAAGCGGAATGCCGGAACGTTTCAGGCTGACGGTAACAATGCTGATTGCCCCGCAAATCAGGATGAAACAGAGACGGCCCAGTGACGAGGAGAACTGTCGATCCTCCAGATTGCCAAAGGCGATCAGCAGCATAATAAGCGGCACAATCAGGCCGATACTCAGCGAGTAGTAGCGCATGGCGCGCGCCACCCGATTTTGCGGCCAGCGGAAATGCACAATGAAGAGTCCGTTGGGACGGGCAAAGGCGGCGCTGATCATAAACGCCCACAGCAGCGGCAGCGTGGCGGTAATACCATCACCAATTGCCACGGCGATAGGGTAGGGCCAGGCGTTCTGCAGACCATAACCCAATGCCCCCCACAATACCGGTAGCGGTAGCGCCACCAGGATCGACCAGAACACGGTGCGGATGGTCAGGCGGAAACGATCCTGGGTGACCTTGCCGACTTTGCTGGCGGAGCGATCAAGGAAAGCATTGAAGTGACGACGAGAACTGATGCTGAAGCCGACCAGCAGCAAGGCACCCATAATGGGGATCACCGAATTGCGGCTGGTAAACATCATCGCCATCGCTTTGCCAAGCTGACCCAGCGTATCCAGCGACAGCAGACGGGAAAGATCTTTGGCCAGATCCAGCGGATAACTTAAACCGATCGGACTGACATCGGCGGTCCAGAAAAGATAGCGGTGGGTCGCGTCTTTGACTTCCGTCAGCGCATCCTGCAACTGGGTGTTGCCGACTTTGAGCTTGGTAATCTCCAGAATCAGCGTGTCACAGCCAGATATCAGCGAATTAAGCAGCTCCCGCTGGGTGCGTAGCTGTGCATCAAGAATACGCTTCTGTTCAGCAGTAAAGGGTTGACCATCGGCCTGTCGTCCCTTGCGCAGCGTCTCCTGGCGCTCCAGCAGATCTTCATAATAGAGACGCTGTACGCGAAGCTGTGCCATCTCATTGTCAATCTGCTGCGACTTAGGCATCTCCGGCAGGCGCGCAACCTGTGCCCGAAGCGCTTCGCCCAGCAGATTAGAAGCCCCCAGCCACTGGGACTGCTCGCGCAGTGTAGAGAGCGCCTGACGGACCTGAATAATCTGATTAGTCGCCAGCCGCTGCTGCGATGCCACCAGATCCATGCGCTGCGCCTGTTGATTCAGGGCAACCGAGAGTTCACGGTTAACCCGAAACTGATCGCTAATCTCTGGGGGCAGATCGCCACTGTTTTCCGCCAGTTGCTCGGTACGGGCCAGTGCAACTTCCGCTTCGCGTTGCCGCTGATCGTTGAGCTGGTTACGCAGTGCCTGCAGATAGTTGTCGAGCTGAGTGGCTTTGCGCTGGTGGGCTTCAGCCCGCATCCGCGCCAGTTCCTGGCGATTATTGGCAGAGAGCTGTGCCAGCTCAAGTTCATCGACGAGTGCTTTATTCGCGGCACTTTCAGCCTGACGCGCTGCCAGCTGCAACTGGCCCTGCGGTGAACTGCTGCTGACGCCCTGCAGCCGGCGTTCACTCTCCGTCATCGCCCGACGCGCTTCCGTCTGCTGCTGTGGAAGCTGCGACAATGAATCACTGATCTCCCGCGCACGATCCTGCTCCTGGCGCGCCTGACGGCCCTCTTCCAGCAACTGGCTGCTAACCTGCAGGATCTCCTGATCCAGCTCGGCGCTGCTCATGTTGCTTCGCACCGTTTTTCCGTTGTCACTCAGCGCAGCAATCTGCTGACGCAATTCGCGCGCCAGACGCGGGAAGTCATCAATCACCTGCTGATATTGCGCCGCGCGCTCCAGGGAATCATCACGTTCTGAGAGGAAGTTTAAGGCGGCTTCAATTGTCTGGATCTGTTCGGCCTGAGCCGGAGAACTTTTGGCCGATTTTATCTCTTCCAGCTGCTGTTTGAGCTGGCTGGCGTCAGGAAGGCTGGCCGCAAAGGCCGGGCTGCTGAGCCACAGGCTCAGCAGCAGGAGGAGAATCGAACGCACAGAGGACACTCAATTTAATCGACAATGACGTCGGAAATGTCTGTGGCGACCGGCAGCGCAATCGCCAGCGGTTGACCCAGACGGGTTTTGCTTTCTGCTTCCAGGCTTTCCGCCAGTTTGACGCGACCGGGCGCGAACAGGTTGATGACGGTAGAGCCGAGTTTAAAGCGGCCCATTTCCTGACCTTTCAGCAACACCACGGCGCCTTCGTCGTCCGCAGCCGGATAATGCCAGCGCTTAATTACGCCTTCACGAGGCGGCGTTATCGTGCCAGCCCAGACGGTCTCAATACTGCCGACAATGGTGGCACCCACCAGGATCTGCACCATCGGGCCGATATCGGTTTCGAAGTAGCAGATAACGCGCTCGTTACGGGCAAACAGGTTAGGAATGTTACGCGCGGTCAGCGGATTTACAGAGTAGAGGTCTCCGGGCACGTAAATCATCTCACGCAGGATACCGTTACACGGCATGTGGACGCGGTGATAATCGCGTGGAGCCAGATAGGTAGTGACGAACTCACCCTCCACAAATTGAGCGGCCATCCGCTCATCGCCGGCCAGCAGGGCATCAATGGTGTAGTGATGACCTTTAGCCTGGAAAATCTGATCGCCATGAATATGGCCGAGCTGACTGATCGCACCATCCGCAGGCAGGGCAATGAGGCTGGCGTCAGCATCCAGCGGACGCGCATCGTCTTTGAGCGGACGAACGAAAAAGTCATTAAACGTGCGATAGCTTGTGGTATCAGGCTTACGCGCTTCCGCCATATCGACTTTGTAAAACCAGACAAAGATGTCAATGACCAGTTTGGTCAACCAACCACCGCGGCGACTGGCGCCCCAACCGGCAAGTTCAGTCAGCCATTTCTTCGGGAGAATATGATTCAAGCCGAGTTTTAAACGATCAAACACCTTAGCCTCCTGGCTATTTCAGGACGTTGTAAAAAAGGGGACGGATTGTAGCAGCGCCCCGTTCAGATGGCGACTATACGCGATTTCCGGCACGCTGCACGGCCTGAACGCACCACTGGAACGCACTTCGCAAAAAGCGCCGGCTTATCCGTTCAGACGCGGTTATACCGATTAATTTTCGCTATCAGGGAAATTTTTACGCGTTTTTACCTGCGCCATGCTCTCCAGGATGCGGTGGTAGTTAGCGAAACGGGACCGGTTGATTTTTCCCTGTTCGACCGCTTCACGAATGGCACATCCCGGATCGCTGTCATGTTTACAATCGCGGAATTTGCAATAGCCCAGGAAGGGTCGGAATTCGACAAAGCCGCGTGTTACCTGTTCCGGCTCCAGATGCCACAAACCAAACTCACGGACGCCAGGAGAATCGATCACGTCGCCGCCGTGCGGGAAGTGATACAGCCGCGATGCGGTCGTGGTGTGCTGGCCTAAGCCAGAGCCATCCGACACTTCGTTGGTCAGAATCGCGACCTGCTCTTCTTTGTCGAAGCCGAGCAGGGCATTCAACAGACTCGATTTACCCACACCGGACTGACCAGCAAAGATACTCACGCGGTCGGTCAGGGCCGCTTTCAGATCGTCCAGGCCGTTTTTTGCCCGGCTGGAGACCATCACTACGCGGTAGCCAATGTTGCGATAGATATCCATCTGTTGATCGACAAAGGCGCGCGCCTTGTCATCCAGCAGATCGGTTTTGTTCAGGACCAGTAACGGTTCGATGTCCAGCGTTTCGCTGGCGACCAGATAGCGATCGATGATGTTAAGCGACAGTTCCGGCAGGATCGCAGAGACGATAATGATCTGATCGATATTCGCCGCCATGGGCTTCACGCCGTCGTAGAAATCGGGGCGGGTTAATACGCTGGTGCGCTCATGCACCGCTTCAACAATGCCTTTGCCGCCGCTGGTGGCCGGACGCCACATCACCCGGTCGCCCGTTACCAGAGAACGGATCGTGCGGCGGATATTGCAGCGGTGGGTGACGCCTGCGCTATCCTCAACATCAGCATGCATGCCAAAACGACTGACAACGACCCCATCTGCAGCTTCACCAAACATGTTGTCATCCGCTTCCGGACGCTCTCTGCGTTGGTTGAGACGGCGATCGTGGTTAGCGCTTACGCGACGTTGTTGGCCCTTCGACAGTTTATTTTTACTCACTCACCCTCACAGCGTTAGCCAGATTTCGCCCGGCTGGGCAAAACGTCTATGATACACCTTATTCATCGTGAATGACGACTACAGCAACCGCAGGAAAAAGCATGGCTACTGGAAATGAACAGAATCTGATCTGGATTGATCTTGAGATGACCGGACTGGATCCGACGCACGATCGCATTATTGAGATTGCAACCCTGGTGACTGACGCCAACCTGAACATTCTGGCAGAAGGTCCGGTCATGGCGGTCCATCAGTCCGATGCGCAGCTGGCGCTGATGGATGAGTGGAATGTCCGCACCCATACCAACAGCGGTCTGGTTGCGCGGGTGAAGGAGAGTCAGATTGACGATCGCGCAGCAGAGCTGGCGACCATTGAGTTCCTGAAACAGTGGGTTCCGGCGAAAACGTCGCCTATCTGTGGTAACAGTATCGGGCAGGATCGTCGCTTCCTGTTTAAGTACATGCCAGAACTGGAAGCGTATTTCCATTATCGCTATCTGGATGTCAGTACGTTGAAAGAGCTGGCACGTCGCTGGAAACCGGAGATCCTGCCTGGCTTCAAAAAAGGTGGTACGCACCAGGCGCTGGATGATATCCGTGAGTCTGTCGCGGAGCTGGCTTACTACCGCGAACACTTTTTGCAGCTTTAATCCACTGAGGGTGCGCATGAAATCACCAGTTTGCTGTTTTAATCATCAAACGCGCTGAAAGCGAAAATATTTGCTTTCAGACGCTTGCAGCAGCAACGATTTCTCGTATAATGCGCACCCCGTACCGGTGAAGAATTTATTAACGGTACAAGGCGCGGGAATAGCTCAGTTGGTAGAGCACGACCTTGCCAAGGTCGGGGTCGCGAGTTCGAGTCTCGTTTCCCGCTCCAGTTTTAAAATGTAAGCAGTAACCTCTTTGCGGGAATAGCTCAGTTGGTAGAGCACGACCTTGCCAAGGTCGGGGTCGCGAGTTCGAGTCTCGTTTCCCGCTCCAGTTTTGATTAAGCAGTGCCCTTCTATGCGGGAATAGCTCAGTTGGTAGAGCACGACCTTGCCAAGGTCGGGGTCGCGAGTTCGAGTCTCGTTTCCCGCTCCAGTTTTGATTAAGCAGTGCCCTTCTATGCGGGAATAGCTCAGTTGGTAGAGCACGACCTTGCCAAGGTCGGGGTCGCGAGTTCGAGTCTCGTTTCCCGCTCCAGATTTACATCACCCTGTTTCAGTCCGTTTTCCGGCTGTTTTACGCCGCGGGGTTTTGATTGTTTCCTGAAGGTTATCCACAACACTGCATCCCATCATCTGCGCCCTTTACGGCGATCTGTAAATTGTTTTTGAACAGAGTTATCCACAGCTTTGTGCTTTAACCGAAGCGATAGCCTCATTATCAAATAAACACAACTTTTACATAAGTTATTGATATTTAGATAAATGAAGATATTTCAATGTGTTATTTCGCAGCGAAATCAGTGTTATTGCATTTGAATGACAACAGCTTTTTATTTTTATTCACAGCATGTGGAAAACGATAATTCACGATCGGGCTGTACAATCACGCATCACGCGGTAATCCCTTCTCTACTGCACGAACCAGCCGCTTCTGCTGGGCAGGCTGCACTTCAACCACGATTTGCTCGCGTTTCTGCTGCTGCTGTGCGATTGCCCACAGAATGTGTTCATCCAGTAGTTCACTCTCACCCAATCGTTGCTCCAGAATCTGAATAATTTCGGGTGACCAGGGCGCATTGCCCAGCGCGACAGCGATGTTACGCAGCCAGCGTAAATGACCAATGCGACGAATCGCTGAGCCTTCTGTTATGCGTAAAAACTTCGCCTCATCCCACTGAAACAGATCGATCAGTTCCGGTGCATGTAACGCCGCTCGCGGTGAAAAATCGCTTTCGTCACTAAGTTGTCCATAGCGATTCCACGGACAGATCAGCTGGCAGTCGTCGCAGCCATAAATCCGGTTGCCCATCAGCGGACGAAACTCTTCCGGGATAGCCCCTTCCAGCTCAATGGTGAGATAGGAGATACAGCGACGGGCATCGACGACGTAAGGCTCAACGATAGCGCTGGTGGGGCAGATGGTCATGCAGGCGACACAGCGACCACACTGCTCCTCCTGCGGGGCATCTGACGGTAGCGGAATATCGATGAGCAGTTCGCCGAGGAAAAACCACGAGCCCGCTTCCCGATTCAGAATCAGAGAATGTTTGCCCGTCCACCCCAGTCCTGCTTTAGCCGCCAGTGGGCGCTCAAGCAGCGGCGCCGAATCCACGAACGGTCGAAAATTCAGCTCGCCACAATGCTGCTGGATCATTTCTCCGAGCTTTTTCAGTCGATTGCGCAATACTTTGTGGTAATCGCGACCGAGTGCATAACGGCTGACATAGCCCAATTGAGGATTTTTCAGCGTGCTGGCAAAGGCGGCTTTGGCCGGAAGGTAGTTCATGCGAACGCTGATGACACGCAGCGTGCCGGGTAGCAGTTCATGAGGACGCGCCCGCATCATGCCGTGTCGCGCCATCCACGCCATCTCGCCTTGATATTGTTTGTCCAGCCACGCCTGCAGGCGCGGCTCTTCTGCGCTGAGATCGGTGTCGGTGATGCCGACCTGCTGAAAGCCGAGATCCAATCCCCATTGTTTAATCTGTTGTGCGAGTTGATGAAGATCGAGAGGGTATGACATGAGTGACCAGGATTCGAAGAAAAACAGCCGTAGTTTACCATATTCTGTCTGGCCTGCGCAGGCTGTGCCAACGCTTGAGCAACAGGGCGCCGATGTACTCGGAATTACCCTGTATGAGCTCATGCTGCGAGCCGGGCAGGCTGCTTATAACCATCTGAATGCGTACTGGCCTGATGCCAGCCACTGGCTGATTCTGTGCGGTCACGGCAACAACGGTGGTGACGGTTATGTCGTGGCGCGGCTGGGGCAGGCGGCTGGGAAAACCGTTACGCTGCTGGCGTGCGAAAGTGAAAAAGCGTTGCCGGAAGAGGCGCAGCGCGCGCGGGAGGCATGGCTGGATGCGGGCGGTGAAATTCATGCGGCCGATGCCGCCTGGCCAGAGCGGGTGGATGTGATTGTTGATGCGCTGCTGGGAACCGGCTGTAATCGTGCGCCCGGGAAACCCTATGTCTCACTTATCCAGCGGGCCAACGCCCACGCTGCACCCATACTCGCCATTGATATGCCTTCCGGCTTATCCGCCCGCAACGGCACCGCACCTGGTGAGGTGATTAATGCCAGCCATACGCTGAGTATGGTCGCACTGAAACCGGGTCAGATCACCGGCAAGGCGCGAGACTACATCGGACAGCTCTGCTATGCCGATCTCGGCCTGGCCACCTTTCTGGCGGGCGAAGCGGCGCCCATCGCGCGTTATGACGCCAGTGCATTAACCCGCTGGCTAAAACCGCGTAAGCCGACCTCCCACAAGGGCAGTCATGGGCGGCTGCTGGTCGTCGGGGGCGATGCCGGTACCGCGGGCGCGGTACGAATGACCGCAGAAGCCGCGCTACGCAGCGGCAGCGGATTAGTGCGAGTACTTACTCACAAAGATAATATCATTCCGATTCTTACCGCCCGGCCCGAAGTTATGGTCGATGAGCTGACCGATGAACGGCTGACTGAGGCGCTGGAGTGGGCCGATGTTATTGCGATTGGGCCTGGTCTGGGTCAGCGTGAATGGGGCAAGCGGGCGCTGGAGCAGGTCGCGCTTAGTGAAAAGCCGATGCTTTGGGACGCGGATGCGCTTAACCTGCTGGCAATCAGTGCGGAGAAACGTCAGAATCGCATTATTACGCCGCATCCTGGAGAAGCGGCGCGTTTACTGAATATAGAGACCAGTGAAATTGAGAGTGACCGCTTACATGCAGCGCAGACATTGGCGCAGCATTATGGTGGCGTAGTGGTTCTGAAAGGTGCCGGCACGATCATTGCCAGTGAGCGGGGCGAACTGGCCTTTGCGGATGTGGGCAACGCCGGCATGGCTTCTGGTGGTATGGGCGATCTCCTGAGTGGAATTATCGCCTCGCTGGTGGGTCAGAAACTCACGCTGTTTGATGCAGCCTGCGCTGGCTGCGTGACACATGGTGCAGCGGCCGATGCGGTGGCTGCAGAACGCGGAACACGCGGTATGCTGGCAACTGATTTACTGGATCTGCTGTGGCAATTTGTTAATCCTGAGATGAATAAAGAAGCATGAAGACCTGTGTTATTTCTTTGCCCGATGAGGCGGCTACGCTCGATTTGGGCGCTCAACTGGCGCGCGCCTGTGGCAGCGCGGCAGTCATTTATCTCTATGGCGATCTGGGGGCGGGTAAAACCACCTTCAGCCGCGGCTTTCTGCAGGCGCTGGGTCATCAGGGCAACGTCAAAAGCCCCACTTATACGTTGGTTGAGCCTTACTCGCTTAACAACCATACGCTCTATCATTTCGACCTTTATCGACTTGCCGATCCTGAAGAGCTTGAGTTCATGGGCATCCGTGACTACTTCAGTGGCGATGCCATCTGTCTGGTGGAATGGCCGCAGCAGGGTGCCGGTTTTCTGCCCTCGCCCGACCTTACGTTAACGCTGCGCTACGTGGGCGAAGCGCGTGAGGCAGAGCTGACGGCACAGTCGGCATCGGGCCAGAAATGGCTGGAACTGTTTGATCAGAGCAGGGATAAGACATGATGTCACGGATGAAAATAGCGCTGGTAACACTGCTGCTGCTGGTCTGTACGCCTCTTTTTGCCGCTACTCTGTCAGATATCAAAGTGGCCAATGGCGACAGTCAGGCCACCATCACCCTGAACTTTGCAGGACAGCCTGCCTATGCCTTTTTCTCACTGCACAACCCGAATCGTGTGGTGCTTGATGTTAACCAAAGCGGCGTGGTTCAGGGACTGCCACTCAATTTCAGCGGCGAAAATATCGTAAAGCGGATTCGTACCAGCACCCCTAAAGATAAACAGAGTGTGCGGCTGGTGTTTGAACTGATGCAGGCGGGTAAAACCCGAGCGGTCACCCAGCGCAATGGCAATAGCTATAGCGTGGTCTTCACAATTACCGGTAAGGCGCCTGCTATTACGCGCAGTGCGCCTGCGCCGGTCACGGCCCCGAGACCTGTGCCGACACAGAGTGCCGACGCGGTTAACCCATTTAATTCCAATCCAGTGACCTCAGTGACCTCAGTGACCAGCACGGCCAGCACCGTACGTCCAGGTCGTGCGGTCAGCCAGAATGACACCGTGATTGTGGCGATTGATGCCGGACATGGCGGTCAGGATCCGGGCGCTATCGGGCAACGCGGGTTGAAAGAGAAGAACGTCACAATCGCCATTGCCCGCAAACTGCGAGTGTTGCTAAACAATGATCCGATGTTCAAAGGCGTGCTGACGCGTGATGGCGACTATTTTATCTCGGTCATGGGCCGCTCTGATGTCGCGCGTAAAGCCAATGCCAACGTGCTGGTGTCAATTCACGCTGACGCCGCGCCGAGCCATGCGGCGACTGGCGCATCGGTCTGGGTATTATCCAACCGTCGCGCAAATAACGAGATGGCTAACTGGCTGGAGCAGAAAGAGAAACAGTCTGAGCTGCTGGGCGGCGCAGGTGACCTGCTGGCCAACAGTCAGGCCGATCCTTACCTCAGCCAGGCGGTACTGGACCTGCAGTTTGGTCACTCGCAGCGCGTGGGTTATGACATCGCCCAGAAAGTGTTACAGCAGCTACGCAGCGTAACGTCGCTGCATAAACGTCTGCCTGAGCATGCCAGCCTGGGCGTGCTGCGTTCGCCAGATATCCCTTCTTTGCTGGTGGAAACCGGCTTTATCAGTAATTCCTCGGAGGAGCGACTGCTTGGCAGTAGCGCACACCAGGATAAGATTGCGCAGTCGATCTACAGAGGTCTGCGCACTTATTTCCTGGCGCACCCGCTACAATCCATCCCAAAGGAGGAAAACCGGCCGCTGGGCTCGTCGCCAGCGGTCAGCGTAGCCAGTAATCCGGCGACCGGTGTACCGCAATACACCGGTGTGACACAGCGTCATACGGTGACGCGCGGGGAGACACTTTCCGGCATTGCCGCAAAGTATGGTGTCAGCATGGACACGCTGCGTGGGATGAACGCGCTGAAGCGTGATGTGGTGTGGGTCGGACAGCGATTAAAAGTCCCGGCCAGTGCAGTGGCGAGTCGAACTGCGCGCGCGGCACCACGCGGTGTAGTACGCCATAAAGTGGTGGTCGGTGATTCGCTGACTGGCATTGCCGCACATTACGGCGTCAGCCCGAAAGCGATAATGCAGACTAATAATCTCAAGTCGACCAACGTCATGTTGGGGCAGAACCTGAAAATTCCTGCATCCTGATTGCTTGCCCGGCCGCTGCGCCGGGCTACCAGTTAAAAGGAAAACCATGCCGATTCAAATTTTACCGCCACAACTGGCTAACCAGATTGCGGCGGGTGAAGTCGTTGAGCGTCCTGCATCGGTGGTCAAAGAGCTGGTGGAGAACAGTCTGGATGCTGGCGCTACGCGCATTGAAGTTGATATTGAAAAGGGTGGCGCAAAGCTTATCCGGATCCGTGACAACGGCTGCGGCATCGTTAAAGCTGAGCTGTCGATGGCGCTGGCCCGGCACGCTACCAGCAAAATAGCCTCACTGGATGACCTGGAAGCGATTATGAGTCTGGGCTTTCGCGGTGAAGCGCTGGCCAGCATTAGTTCGGTCTCCCGCCTGACCTTAACCTCACGTACCGCCGATCAAACTGAAGCCTGGCAGGCCTATGCGGAAGGGCGTGACATGACGGTGACAGTTAAACCGGCAGCGCATCCCTGCGGCACCACGCTGGAAGTGCTGGATCTTTTTTATAACACCCCGGCACGCCGCAAGTTTATGCGCACGGAGAAAACCGAATTCGGCCATATCGACGAAGTGATTCGTCGTATTGCGCTGGCACGTTTTGACGTGGCGATATCATTAAGTCACAACGGTAAAATGATGCGTCAGTACCGTGCTGTCAGTGAGGAGAGTCAGCGTGAACGGCGACTGGCGGCAATCTGCGGCACCACCTTTATGCAGCATGCGCTGCGAATTGACTGGCAACATGATGACCTCTCGCTGCGTGGCTGGGTTGCCGATCCCGCAGGGTCGCGACAGGTCACCGATCTGCAGTATTGCTACGTCAATGGCCGGATGATGCGCGACAAGCTGATCAATCATGCTATCCGTCAGGCATTCCAGACACAGCTTCAGGATGACCAGCAGCCCGCTTACGTGCTTTATCTGGAGATCGATCCGCATCAGGTGGATGTCAACGTTCACCCGGCCAAGCATGAAGTACGATTTCACCAGTCACGTCTGGTACATGACTTTATTTATCAGGGCGTGGTCAGCGCGCTTCAGGCGATGGCGGCACCCACCTTACCCGCGCTGCAGGCCGAAGAACCCGCGCCACGCTGGCAGCCTGAAAATCGTCAGGCGGCCGGGGGAAATCATTTTGCGCAGCCTGCAGCGTCTGCCAGTGAGACAAAACCCTCGTCCGCGCGTGAAACTCCGCCTGTCTGGCAAAACAAAGAGAATGTTTATCGTCAACGCGAAGGCGCGGTTTATCAGCAACTGCTGAAAACCCCTTCCGGCCCCCCCTCGTCCGGCACCACACCGCCGCTGAGCGCCCGCGAGCCAGCACCGCGTCCGGCCCCGAAACCCTCGCCGCTGGCCCCCCATGCCCAGAGTTTTGGCCGGGTGCTGACGATTCTGCACAATCACTTTGCGCTGCTGGAGCAGGACCAGACATTAATGCTGATGTCGCTGCCGGTTGCGGCACGCTGGCTGAAACTGGCTCAGCTGGAACCGGGTGAAGAGGGGCTTAAGCCGCAGCCGCTACTGATTCCAGTCAGGCTGAAAATTGCGCTGAATGAACGACAGGCAGCAAAAGAAAACAGTAGTCTGCTCAATCAGATGGGTATCGATCTTCAGATCGATGGTGAACACGTGACGCTGCGCGCGGTGCCTTTACCGTTACGAACACAAAATTTACAAATCTTGATTCCTGAGCTGTTAGGCTATCTCGCCCGGCAGCAGGAGAACACTGCGACGCAACTGGCCCAGTGGCTGGCGCAGCGTCAGGAAACAGCGTCCTCCGACTGGAATCACTCACAGGCGATCAACCTGCTGGCAGAGCTTGAACGGCTTTGCCCACAGCTGCTTAAATCGCCGCCTTCAGGCTTATTACAGCCCATAGAGATTGAGAGCGCGGTCAACGCGTTGAAGCATGAGTGAATTAAACCAGGCTGGCCGGCCAAAGGCTATTTTTTTGATGGGACCTACGGCTTCGGGTAAGACCGCTTTAGCGATTGAGTTGCGTAAGCACTTACCCGTGGAACTTATCAGCGTTGATTCTGCCCTTATTTATCGTCAGATGGATATTGGTACGGCGAAACCGTCGGCTGAAGAGTTAGCAGTGGCGCCCCATCGTCTGCTCGACATCCGCGATCCCGCAGAAGCCTATTCGGCAGCGGAGTTCCGGCGGGATGCTTTAGCAGAAATGGCGGAAATCGTTGCAGCCGGACGAATACCGTTGCTTGTTGGTGGAACCATGCTCTACTTCAAGGCGTTACTTGAAGGATTGTCGCCGTTGCCCTCGGCCGATCCTGATGTTCGTCAGCGGATAGAGCAAACGGCGCGTGAAAAAGGCTGGGATGCTTTACACCGCCAGCTGTGTGAAATCGACCCGGTTGCCGGCAGTCGTATTCATCCGAATGATCCGCAGAGACTTTCGCGAGCACTGGAAGTTTTTTTTATTTCGGGTAAAACTTTAACGGAACTGACAAAAACATCCGGTGAAGCGTTACCCTACGACGTGCAACAGTTTGCCATCGCCCCCGCGAGCCGCGAATTGCTGCACCAGCGTATCGCGTTGCGTTTTGAGCAGATGTTAGCGTCAGGATTTGAAGCGGAGGCTCGGGCCCTGTTTGCACGAGGTGATTTGCATACGGACATGCCTTCCATTCGTTGTGTTGGCTATCGTCAGATGTGGTCTTATTTATCGGGCGAAATCGATCACAGCGAAATGGTTTATCGGGGAATTTGCGCGACCCGGCAACTTGCTAAGCGACAGATAACCTGGTTACGCGGTTGGGAAAATGTTCACTGGCTTGACAGTGACGAGCCCCGGCTGGCGCTTGATACAGTGTTACAGGTTCTTAGTGCGAAGCATGGGTGATTGTGTACAATTGATGGGTTATCGTGCGCAAATTTTTACGCAGTATTTTTCGAACCATAGGTTCTACTAGCAACAAACAACAAGCATATAAGGAAAAGATAGAATGGCTAAGGGGCAATCATTACAAGACCCGTTTTTGAACGCACTGCGTCGTGAACGTGTTCCGGTTTCGATTTATCTGGTTAACGGTATTAAGCTGCAGGGTCAGATAGAGTCATTTGATCAGTTCGTCATTTTGTTGAAAAACACGGTAAGTCAGATGGTTTATAAGCATGCCATTTCTACCGTTGTTCCTTCGCGCCCGGTTTCTCACCATAGCAATAATACCGGCGGCGGCAGCAACAATTATCATCAGGGCGGCAGCAACACAACTGCGCAGCCACAGCCACAACAAGACGGTGATAGCGCAGAATAACGCGTCATCGTACAGCCAGGCACGGAAGACAAACGTTTTCCGTCCTGGTCTTTATTTAGCGAGGTTATAGCTTGTTTGACCGTTATGAAGCCGGTGAGCAGGCCGTACTGGTACACATCTGGTTCTCCCAAGACAAAGAAGTAGAAGATTTACAGGAGTTTGAAACCCTGGTTTCTTCTGCTGGCGTTGAGGCGCTGCAAGTGGTTACTGGCAGCCGTAAAGCGCCGCACCCCAAGTATTTTGTCGGTGAAGGAAAGGCCGTTGAAATTGCCGATGCGGTAAAAACAACTGGAGCATCGGTCGTGTTATTCGATCATGCCCTCACGCCCGCTCAGGAAAGAAACCTCGAGCGCCTGTGCGAATGCCGCGTCATAGATCGCACTGGTTTAATTCTGGATATCTTCGCCCAGCGTGCACGTACCCACGAAGGTAAATTGCAGGTTGAGCTGGCACAGTTACGCCATCTTGCGACACGTCTGGTACGTGGCTGGACTCACCTTGAACGCCAGAAAGGCGGGATCGGTTTGCGTGGTCCGGGTGAAACACAGTTAGAAACAGACCGACGACTGCTGCGCGGACGAATCAGTCAGATTTTGTCTCGTCTTGAGCGGGTTGAAAAACAGCGTGAGCAGGGACGTCAGTCTCGTGCCAAAGCGGATGTGCCAACGGTTTCGCTGGTGGGTTATACCAACGCCGGCAAGTCGACCCTCTTTAACGCCATGACTTCTGCCAACGTCTTTGCCGCAGACCAGCTGTTTGCGACCCTTGATCCCACACTGCGCCGCCTGAATGTTGCCGATGTCGGAGATGTGGTGCTGGCAGACACGGTCGGCTTTATTCGCCATCTTCCTCACGATCTGGTTGCCGCTTTTAAAGCCACACTGCAGGAGACGCGTCAGGCGACGCTGTTAATGCACGTGATTGATGGCGCGGACCTGCGCGTGACAGAAAATATCGCCGCTGTTGATGCCGTACTGGAAGAGATTGAAGCGGATGAAATCCCGACGTTACTGGTAATGAATAAAATCGATATGCTTGACGGTTTTGAACCGCGTATCGATCGTAACGAAGAGAATCTGCCCATTCGCGTCTGGCTCTCCGCTCAGACCGGTGTGGGTATTCCGCTGCTATGGCAGGCGCTCTCTGAACGTCTGGCGGGTGAAATTGCCCAGCATGCGTTACGTCTGCCACCGGAAGCGGGGCGACTTCGTAGCCGTTTCTATCAGTTGCAGGCGATTGAGAAAGAGTGGAATGAAGAAGACGGCAGTGTAGGATTGCAGATACGTATGCCCATCATTGAATGGATGCGTTTATGTAAGCAGGAACCGTCGCTGACCAGTTACATCGTTTGATATTGCCCGACGCACTTACCTCAAAATTGAAGATTGTCGCATTTTCGTTGCAGGCCAGATACGCAGGATTTACCCGGGTATTTCGGATTTCAGCAAGGCGGCAACTGAGTGAATCCCTGGGTGCTTACTGCTGTAAGTGACCGGGGTGAGCGAAGGCAGCCAACATCGCTGCAATCCGAAAGATGAAGGGTAAAAACCGTAATTACAATAAATGGAGTAGAGACATGGCGTGGAATCAGCCCGGAAATAACGGACAGGACCGCGACCCGTGGGGAAGCAGCAATAATCAAGGCGGCAACTCTGGGGGAAATAAGGGAGGACGGGAATCCGGGCCTCCTGATCTGGATGATATCTTCCGTAAGCTGAGCAAGAAGCTTGGTGGACTGGGCGGTGGCAAACAGAGCGACAGCGGTCAACGCGGCTCCGGCAGCGGTGGCAAAATTGTTGGCATCGTGGCTGTTGCTGCTGTAGTCATCTGGGCTGCAAGCGGTTTCTACACCATCAAAGAAGCGGAGCGTGGCGTAGTGACGCGTTTCGGTAAGTTCAGTCACCTGGTCGAACCCGGCCTGAACTGGAAACCTACATTCATTGATCAGGTTCGTGCGGTTAACGTTGAATCAGTACGTGAACTGGCGGCTTCAGGTGTCATGCTGACTTCGGACGAGAACGTTGTGCGTGTCGAAATGAACGTGCAGTACCGCGTGACCGATCCGGAACGTTATCTTTATGCAGTCACCAGCGCGGACGACAGCCTGCGTCAGGCAACTGACAGCGCGCTGCGCGGCGTGATTGGTCGTTCCACCATGGACCGCATTCTGACTGAAGGCCGTACCGTGGTGCGTAGCGAAACCCAGCGTGAAATCGATGAGACGATTCGCCCTTACAACATGGGTGTCGCGGTTGTGGACGTTAACTTCCAGGCTGCCCGTCCGCCGGAAGAAGTGAAGTCTGCCTTTGATGACGCGATTGCGGCACGCGAAAACCGTGAGCAGTACGTCCGTGAAGCAGAAGCTTACGCCAACGAAGTTCAGCCTCGAGCTAACGGCCGTGCGCAACGTATTCTGGAAGAGGCGCGTGCATACAAAGAGCGTACCGTTCTGGAAGCCCAGGGTGAAGTGGCGCGATTCGCCAAAATTCTGCCGGAATATAAAGCCGCGCCTGAAATCACCAAAGAGCGTCTTTATATCGAGACGATGGAACGTGTGCTGAGCCATACCCGCAAAGTCCTGGTTAACGATCGGGGTAATAACCTGATGGTGCTGCCGCTGGATCAACTGATGCGTGGCACCCAGGCTGCACCGGGCCAGAGCGGTCAGAAGGGCAGTAACAGTTCTTCGCTGCCGGCTATCTCCGATCGCGGCGCCAGCCGCAATGACACGTCGTCATACAGTCCGGACAACATCATGGATCAGCGTCGGGCCAATGCTCAGCGCAGCGACAGCCAGCGCGAAGGGAGAGAGTAATCGATGCGTAAGCCAATAGTATTTTTGATCATTGTCGTGCTGGTGGCGCTCTATGCGTCGCTGTTTGTGGTGCAGGAAGGGGAGCGAGGCATTGTTCTGCGCTTCGGCAAAGTCCTGCGCGATGGTGAAAACAAACCGCAGGTGTTTGCGCCGGGCCTGCATTTCAAGATCCCATTCCTGGAAACGGTTAAAACGCTGGATGCGCGCATTCAGACCATGGATAACCAGGCCGATCGCTTCGTCACTAAAGAGAAGAAAGATCTGATCGTCGACTCTTACATCAAGTGGCGTATTAGCGACTTCAGTCGCTACTACCTGGCTACCGGCGGCGGTGATGTCTCTCAGGCGGAAGTGCTGCTGAAACGTAAGTTCAGTGACCGCTTGCGTTCTGAAATGGGCCGTCTGGATGTGAAAGATATCGTAACGGACTCTCGTGGTCGCCTGACGACGGATGTCCGTGATGCGCTGAACACCGGTTCTGCTGGCAGCGATGATGAAATCGCAACGCCTGCTGCCGATGACGCTATTGCCAGTGCAGCGGCTCGTGTAGAGCGTGAAACCAACAGCAGCGAGCCGGCGCCCAATCCGAACAGTATGGCGGCATTAGGTATTCAGGTGATGGATGTGCGTATCAAGCAGATCAACCTGCCGACTGAGGTTTCCGATGCGATCTTCAACCGTATGCGTGCCGAGCGTGAAGCGGTAGCGCGTAGCCAGCGTTCGCAGGGTCAGGAAGAGGCTGAAAAACTGCGTGCTCAGGCCGATTATCAGGTGACACGTACTCTGGCTGAAGCCCAGCGTGAAGCGCTGATTACACGTGGTGATGGTGATGCGGAAACGGCGCGGTTGTTTGCGGATGCGTTCAGCAAAGATCCTGACTTCTACGCTTTCATTCGTAGCCTGCGCGCCTATGAAAACAGCTTCAGTGAAAATCAGGATGTGATGGTGTTAAGTCCGGATAGCGACTTCTTCCGATATATGAAGGCGCCCTCTAACGCGACACGTTAAGAACTGATATAACCTGTAGGCCGACAATGTTGTCGGCCTTTTTTTTGGGTATCAGAATGAAAACGAGCATCTGGATGGCACTGGCGCTGGTATTAGTGCTGGAAGGGTTGGGACCGATGTTTATGCCACGCGCCTGGCGACGCATGATCCTGACGATGAGCCGTTTACCCGATCGCCTGCTGCACCGATTTGGTGGTGGACTGGTGGTGGCTGGCATGGTGATCTATTGCATGCTGAGTCTGCACGGCAACCTGTAAACCGGGAGAAGATCGGCTAAATTGTGCCTCTTTGCGCCGTTATCCCCAATATGTTGTAGTGATCAAAACGCAGGCAAAAAAGCGCGCAATCGTATGCTAAAAGTGCTGAAAAGCATAGGATCAGATGGTAGAATCCTTTTTTAAGCAATCGGTGATTTTGAGAAATGGGTAAGAACGTCGTCGTACTGGGCACCCAATGGGGTGACGAAGGTAAAGGTAAGATTGTAGACCTTCTGACTGAGCGCGCGAATTACGTTGTGCGTTATCAAGGCGGCCACAATGCGGGCCACACGCTTGTCATCAACGGTGAAAAAACCGTCCTCCACCTGATCCCTTCTGGCATTCTGCGCGATAACGTGACCAGCATCATTGGTAACGGCGTAGTGCTCTCTCCTGAAGCCTTAATGAAAGAGATGAAAGGCCTGGAAGCGCGCGGAATTCCGGTACGCGAGCGTCTGCTGATTTCTGAAGCCTGTCCGCTGATCCTGCAATATCATGTTGCGATGGATATGGCGCGTGAACGTGCCCGTGGTGCCAAAGCGATTGGTACGACTGGCCGTGGCATCGGTCCTGCTTATGAAGATAAAGTTGCCCGTCGTGCACTGCGCGTCAGCGACCTGTTTAATAAAGAAACATTTGCCGCCAAACTGAAAGAAGTCGTCGATTTCTACAACTTCCAGCTGGTGGAGTATTACAAAGAGCCGGCAGTCGACTTCGATAAAGTGCTGAGCGATGTGATGGAAGTCGCTGACATCCTGACTGGCATGGTGGTTGACGTCTCTGAACTGCTGGATGTCGCGCGTAAGCGTGGCGATCTGATTATGTTTGAAGGTGCGCAGGGTACGCTGCTGGATATCGATCACGGGACTTATCCGTACGTGACCTCATCCAACACGACCGCAGGTGGTGTTGCAACCGGTTCAGGCATTGGTCCGCGTTATGTCGACTACGTTCTGGGTATTGTGAAAGCTTACTCAACCCGCGTTGGTGCAGGCCCGTTCCCGACCGAACTGTTCGACGAAACCGGCGAATTCCTCTGTGCGCAGGGTAATGAGTTTGGTGCGACCACCGGTCGCCGCCGCCGTACCGGCTGGCTGGATGCAGTAGCGGTTCGCCGCGCGGTTCAGATCAACTCCCTGTCAGGTTTCTGCATGACCAAGCTGGACGTGCTGGATGGCCTGAAAGAGGTGAAAATCTGTGTGGCTTACCGTATGCCTGATGGTCGCGAAGTGACCACCACGCCACTGGCGGCAGAGAACTGGGAAGGCATTGAGCCGGTTTACGAGACCCTGCCAGGCTGGAGCGAGACAACGTTTGGCGTGAAGACGCTGGAAGGTTTGCCTCAGGCCGCGCGTGATTACATCAAGCGTGTTGAAGAGGTAACAGGTGTGCCGATTGATATCATCTCAACCGGTCCCGATCGTAGTGAAACGATGATTCTGCGCGACCCGTTTGACGCATAATCATTCAGGCCGGACACTGTCCGGCCCTTGTTTTTCCACTCTCAGATGCCACTTAATCTCCCTTCGCTTGTCAAACCTTGTGCTGGCTTAAAAAAACGCACGGCTGATCAGACTCTGGTTTATCATCGTAGTTAATCGAATGGCGATCCGATTCAATCCTGACATCAATCGTAAGGCGAATAACCTAATGGCACGCCTGAAGGTTCACCGAGGTTACTGTGCAGCTCACGAGTTTTACTGATTATGGCTTACGCGCCCTGATTTATCTGGCATCGTTGCCAGAAGGTCAGCAGACCAATATTACGGAAGTGACAAACACCTATGGTTTGTCCCGCAATCATATGGTCAAAATCATCAATCAGCTGAGCCGGGCGGGCTATGTCGCCGCCACGCGTGGTAAAAACGGCGGCATTCGTTTGGGTATGCCAGCGCGCCAGATTGTCATTGGCGACGTGGTACGTAAGATGGAGCCACTACAACTGGTTGACTGCGCCTCCTGTTCCATCACGCCAGCCTGTCGTCTGAAGCAGGCATTACATGATGCAGTGCAGCGATTTTTGCAGGAGCTGGATAACTATACCCTGGCAGACCTGGTCGAAGGCAATACACCACTTTATGAGATCATCTTGTCCAGATCGCCAGTGGCAACAAATATTAAATGACATCGGAGGAACCGCTATGTCAAAAGATCCATTTCAGGATAGAGAAGCTGAAAAATACGAAAACCCTATTCCGAGCCGTGAATTTATTCTGGCTCTGCTAGAAAAACGTGAAAAACCGGCCAGCCGTGAAGAGCTGGCTGAAGAGATGAATCTGCAGGAAGAAGAGCACCTTGAGGCGCTGCGTCGCCGCCTTCGCGCTATGGAGCGTGATGGTCAGCTGGTGTTCACCCGCCGTCAGTGTTATGCCCTGCCAGAACGCCTTGATCTCCTGCGCGGTAAAGTCATTGGCCATCGTGATGGCTACGGCTTCCTGCGGGCAGAAGGCCAGAAAGATGACCTTTACCTCTCCGCAGAACAGATGAAATTCTGTATGCACGGTGACGTGATCCTGGCGCAGCCGCTGGGTGCCGATCGCAAAGGCCGCCGCGAAGCGCGTGTGGTTCGCGTGCAGGAACCCCGCAACAATCAGATCGTTGGCCGGTACTTTACCGACGCTGGCGCAGGTTTTGTGGTACCGGACGACAGTCGCCTGAGTTTTGATATTCTCATCCCGCCTGAAGAGACGATGAATGCCCGTATGGGTTCCGTGGTGGTGGTTGAGCTGGTCCAGCGTCCGAACCGTCGCAGCAAGGCGATCGGTAAAATTGCAGAGATTCTGGGCGATGATATGGGCACCAGCCTGGCCGTAGATATGGCGCTGCGTACCCATGAAATTCCGCACACCTGGCCGCCAGAAGTGGAAGCGCAGATCAGTAAGCTGAAAGAAGAAGTGCCGGAAGAGGCCAAAAAAGGCCGCGTCGATCTGCGTAAACTGCCGCTGGTCACCATCGATGGTGAAGATGCCCGTGACTTTGATGATGCTGTCTACTGTGAGAAGAAGCGCGGTGGCGGATGGCGTCTGTGGGTGGCGATTGCCGACGTGAGTTACTACGTCCGTCCTGGCACGCCACTGGATGACGAAGCGCATCAGCGCGGCACCTCAGTTTACTTCCCGTCGCAGGTTGTTCCGATGCTGCCCGAAGTACTGTCGAATGGCTTATGTTCGCTTAACCCGCAGGTCGATCGTCTCTGTATGGTGTGCGAGATGACCATTTCGACCAAGGGCAAGCTGACAGGCTTTAAGCACTACGAAGCGGTAATGAATTCCCATGCGCGTCTGACCTATAACAAAGTCTGGAACATCCTGCAGGGCGACAAAGAGCTGCGTCAGCAGTATGCACCGCTGGTCAAAGACCTCGAAGAGCTGAATAACCTCTATCATGCGCTGGAAGCTGCCCGTGAAGAGCGTGGCGGCATCTCGTTTGAAACGGAAGAGGCGAAGTTCATCTTCAACGCCGAGCGCCGTATTGAACGTGTTGAGCGTGCATCACGTAATGACGCCCACAAACTGATTGAAGAGTGCATGATCCTGGCGAACATCGCCTCGGCACGCTTCGTTGAGAAAAATCAGGAACCGGCACTGTTCCGCGATCACGATCGCCCGACCGACGAGAGCATCAAGAGCTTCCGTACCGTGCTTAATGAGCTGGGACTGACGCTGCCTGGCGGCAATAAACCGCAGCCGGTTGATTATGCAGCGCTGCTGAAGCAGGTTGCCGATCGTCCTGATGCGGAAATGCTGCAAACCATGCTGCTGCGTTCGATGAAGCAGGCCGTTTACGATCCGGAAAACCGCGGTCACTTTGGTCTGGCACTCTCGTCCTATGCGCACTTTACTTCGCCGATTCGCCGCTACCCGGATCTGACGCTGCACCGCGCTATCAAGTATCTGCTGGCGAAAGAGCAGGGTGAAGGCAAGGGACTGGTTCAACGTGCCATCAAGTACCTGATGCCTAAAGATAAAAATGCCAAAGATCTCACTACGGCAACCGGCGGCTATCACTACGAGATGCCGGAGATGCTGCAGCTGGGTCTGCACTGCTCCCTGACCGAGCGCCGTGCGGATGAAGCGACCCGCGACGTCGCGGACTGGCTCAAGTGTGACTTTATGCAGGATCAGGTTGGCAATGTCTTCAACGGCGTCATCTCCAGCGTCACCGGATTTGGCTTCTTTGTCCGCTTAAGCGATTTGTTCATCGACGGTCTGGTGCACGTTTCAACGCTCGACAACGATTACTACCGTTTTGATCCGGTTGGTCAGCGTCTGATTGGTGAATCGGGCGGTCGCACCTATCGTCTGGGTGACACGGTTGAAGTGCGTGTTGAAGCGGTCCACATGGACGAGCGTAAAATCGACTTTGCTCTGATCTCCAGCCAGCGTCAGGTCCGTGGTGAAGGTAAAACCGCGCGTGACCGGGCAAAACGTGACGATAACGCCCCAACGAAACGCCGTCGCAATGCGAGCAGGAAGTCTAACTTCGAGCCGGATTCTGCGTTCCGGGGTGATAAAGGCAAGCCCGCCGCTGCGGATTCCGCGAATAAAAGTAAAAATGTCTCGGAAAAAACCCGTAAAATCGCCGCCGCCACCCGGGCGAAGCGCGCCAGAAAAAAGGCGCAGCCTGACTGATGCGCGCACCCGCCCTTTCTCCTGAGAAAGGGCGGTCATTTATTCATTTCCAAACACTGAGCAGATCGATGAGCGAAATTATTTTTGGTATCCATGCCGTGCAGGCGTTGCTGGAACGTGACCCACAACGTTTCCAGGAAGTCTTTATCCTCAAAGGCCGCGACGACCGTCGCCTGCAACTCGTGGTCGCCGCGCTGGAAGCTCAGGGGATTGTTATTCAGCTGGCCGAGCGCAAGTGGCTCGACAGCCAGGTTGAAGGCGGTGTGCATCAGGGTATCGTAGCTCGGGTGAAACCGGGCCGTCAGTATCAGGAAGGCGATCTGCCGGATCTGCTGCAGAGCCTGGACAAACCGTTCCTGCTGGTGCTGGACGGTGTCACCGATCCCCATAACCTGGGTGCCTGCCTGCGCAGCGCTGATGCTGCCGGTGTTCACGCCATCATCGTGCCAAAAGATCGTTCCGCTCCCCTGAACGCCACCGCCAAAAAAGTGGCCAGTGGCGCGGCAGAGAATGTGCCGTTGATCCGCGTGACCAACCTGGCGCGTACTCTGCGTCTGCTGCAGGAATATAACATCTGGGTCGTTGGCACCGCAGGTGAAGCGGACCATACCGTCTTCCAGAGCAAAATGACCGGCCCGATGGCGCTGGTGATGGGCGCAGAAGGGGAAGGCATGCGTCGTCTGACCCGTGAGCATTGCGATGAGCTGATCAGCATTCCGATGGCGGGCAGCGTTTCTTCGTTGAATGTCTCGGTCGCCACCGGCGTCTGCCTGTTTGAAGCGGTGCGTCAGCGCAACGCCTGATCCCCGATGTGATCCTCGCCACAAATTAGTTTCTGTACCAGGCATAACTGCACGTCATTCGTATATACCCAAAGAATTTCGGGTTGCATTGAGGCGGCAAGAGAACGAATCCCGATGAGCTTACATGAGTAAGTGATTCGGGTGAGCGAACGCAGCCAACAAACATGCAGCCTGAAAGACGACGGGTATACTTACTGAGTGACATCCGCGAGGAGCCGTTATGACCTGGACAACACACACTGTTTTTAATCAGCCTCATCCTCTGAGCAACAGCAATCTGTTTCTGTCTGATACGCCGCTTGGCGAGGCACTGTCACGCGAAGGTGCCGGATGGGATCGGGAATGGCTGGCATCGGTAGGTCGTCAGCTGGGCAGCGCCGAGTCTCTGGAGCTGGGCCGACTCGCCAATGCTGAGCCGCCTGAACTGCTGCGCTACGACGCCCGTGGCGAACGCATGGATGAAGTTCGTTTCCATCCCGCCTGGCATCTGCTGATGCAGGGTGTCTGCGCCAGTCGCCTGCACAACCTGAGCTGGCAGCCCACGGTTCGTGAACAGGCCAGCGTGGCGCGCGCTGCGCGCTTTATTCTGCATGCGCAGGTTGAGGCGGGCACGCTCTGCCCGGTGACCATGACACATGCGGCCATTCCCCTGCTACAGACTTATCTGCCGGCCGCCTTTGAAAGCTGGCTCGATCCGCTGCTCAGCGATCGCTACGATACCCATGCACAGCCCGGCGACCAGAAGCGGGGTCTGCTAATCGGAATGGGTATGACGGAAAAGCAGGGCGGCAGCGATCTGCTCACCAGCACCACCCACGCTGAACCGCTGGGTGCGCGTGGCGCAGGTGAAGCCTACCGCCTGACGGGCCATAAATGGTTTTTCTCCGTGCCACAGAGTGATGCGCATCTGGTGCTGGCTCAGACGCCTGCCGGATTAAGCTGTTTCTTCCTGCCGCGGCTGTTACCCGATGGGTCACGCAATGCCATCCAGCTGGAGCGGCTAAAAGATAAGCTGGGCAATCGTTCCAATGCCAGCTGTGAAGTGGAGTTTCGCGACGCGACTGGCTGGCTGCTGGGTGAGGAGGGCGAAGGCGTGCGGCTGATCCTGAAGATGGGCGGCATGACGCGTTTCGACTGCGCCCTTGGCAGTCACGGTCAGATGCGCCGCGCTTTCTCGGTAGCCGTCTCGCATGCCCATCAGCGTCAGGTAATGGGGAAAAATCTGGTGGAGCAGCCGCTGATGCGTCAGGTTCTGGCTCAGCAGGCATTGCAGCTGGAGGGACAAACTGCGCTGCTGATGCGGCTGGCGCGCGCCTGGTCACAACCGGCAAAACCGCATGAAGTCACCTTTGCCCGCCTGTTTACGCCCGCGGCAAAATATGAGATCTGCAAAGCGGGTGCGCCGTTCGTTGCGGAGTCGATGGAGGTGCTGGGAGGGATCGGCTATTGCGAGGCCAGTGAGCTCCCGCGCCTCTATCGTGACATGCCCGTCAATAGCATCTGGGAAGGATCGGGCAACGTGATGTGCCTTGATGTGCTGCGCGTGCTTGCCCGTCAGGCAGAGGTTACCGCGATGCTAAGTCAGGAATTTGAAGCAGTGAAAGGGAGTAACCGCCATTTTGATACGCGCTGGCGTCAGCTGCGTCTGAGGCTTAACCACGTTCCTGAAGAGCAGGCGCGTGAGGTTACCCGCACGCTGCTGCTGCTGGCAATGGGTGCACAGCTACTGAAATATGCCGAACCTCCGCTGGCGGATGCATGGTGCCAGCAGTGGCTCGACCAGCGTGGCTCGCGCCCGCTTGAGGCCGCGATTACCGATCGTTTACTGGACCGTGCCTGCGGCAGGTGATGCGCCGTACAGAATCGCACTGGCGTACCAGAAGCCCGGCATGACCGTTTCGCTCACCATCACGATCTGATAGTAAGCGGCTCCGGCCTGATTGGCCTGGGCGGCAACGGCACGCTGGGCATCATCCGGTGAGCCGTGTACGTTAACGGTAATATTGCCCAGCTTCGGCAAACCGCCACTCTGCGCCCGTGAAATCTCCTGTGCCTGTTGAGTCGGCGCAGGCGGGGCTTTTGGCGTGGTGTCAAACGCCGAACAGCCTGCCAGCAGCAGGCTGAACACCAGTAAATAAGCAGAACGCATAGCAAAACCCTTTTTCAGGACGAGACAATGAGTGTACGTCATCGCCCTGAAAGACGTCAGGATTTCAGGCTGAATACGCTGACCAGCTGGGTCAGGTGGTGCCCTTTATCACTCAGGTTCTGCGCGCTGTTTTCCGCCTGTGCCACCAGTTCGCTGTTCTGGTGCGTCGCCTGACTGATCTGGTTCATCGCAATATTAACCTGACCGATACCTGCCGCCTGCTCCTGCGCCGCCACGTTGATCTCGCCCATCAGTGCCTGCACCTGCTCGATGTGCGTCACAATGTTGGTCATTGCATCGCGCGTCTGCTCAGAGAGCTGATGGCCCTCTGCCACGTTGCTGATAGAGGTCGCAATCAGTCCGTCGATCTCTTTAGCGGCTTGCGCGGAACGCTGAGCCAGCGCGCGCACCTCGGCGGCTACCACGGCAAAACCCCGGCCCTGTTCGCCAGCACGCGCCGCTTCAACCGCAGCATTCAGCGCCAGGATATTGGTCTGGAAGGCGATCGACTCAATCACATGCGTGATATCCGCAATGCTTTGCGATGAAACCTTAATGGCTGACATGGTATTGACAGAGCGCACCACGGTTTTGCTGCCGTGACTGACGATATTGCTGGCTTCGGACACCAGTGACATCGCCTGACGCAGGCTTTCGGCGGTGTGTTCAACCGTGGCACCAAACTGCTCCATGCTGGCAGAGGTCTGCTCGACGCTGCTGGCCTGACGCCCGATCTGCTCGCTGATGTTATGGCTGCTGGCCGCGATGGTGTCCGTGCCGTCGCTGATCTCCTGCGCCGCACCGCGCACCTGGCCGACAATTTTCTCCAGGCCATCGCCAATGCCGTTAATTGCAATGATCAGCTGGCCAACTTCGTCGCGACGAAGCGTATCCATATGGACCTGCAGGTTGCCGGCGGCATACTGCTCCGCCAGATGAATCACCTGCTGCAGCGGACGGGTAATCGCCCGACGGCTGTACCAGACAAAGCCCAGCGCAAAGACGATTACCAGAACCAGTCCGGTAATCAGGAACAGGTTACGGCTATGCGTAATGGGCGCAAGCAGGCTGTCGCGGTTAACTTCGCCGGTAATCACCCAGTTCCAGTCCGGCAATTGCTCCCAGGCCAGAATCTGCATCTCACCATTGATCTCCACCTGCTGCATACCTTTCGGCTCCGTCAGCAGCGGTTTCAGCGTTGCATCATCCCAGTCGGGGCGTTTTCCTTCGTCGTGCTGATCGAACAGATACGCTCCCTGCGTTTTACCGGGCGTGCCGTTGAGCACGAAGAAATGACCGCTATCACCCAGCTTACGCGCCAGGATTTTTTCTCGCATCAGCGCATACTGTTTATCAATACCCACACCGACGAACAGAATGGCAACGACTTTACCGCTCTCATCTTTTATCGGCTGATACTGTGTGATATAGCGATGGCCGAACAGCGTCGCCAGCCCGCGGTAGACTTCGCCCTGGTGAACACGTTTCCAGGCCGCCCCGGTGCGGTCAAGCTGCGTACCGATTGCGCGACTGCCATCCTCTTTTTTCAGCGAGGTTGAAACACGGACAAAGTCATCGCCATCGCGCACGAAAATGGTCGCCACGGCGGCGGTGCGCTCGGTGAAATCGTCTACGGCAGTTTGATCGAGATTCAGTGTTTTCAACCCGGCACGCAGCACTGGCGTCGAAAAGGCACCGACCTGCACCCGCGAGCTTTCATCCAGGCTAAAGCGCTTAGGCAGGAAGCTGGTAAACAGATCGGTATAGTGAGCCACCTCTTCGGTGAGGGTGGCATTAAACATAGTGGCCATTTCACTGATGCCCTGCACCTGGTTGTGCATGTCATCGATGGCGAGATTTTCCAGCTGGCGCGAGGCGTTGTGGCTTTGAGTCAGTGTCAGCACCAGCAACAGCAGTGCAACGCTGAGAGACGTCAGTACAGACAGCTTAACTCCGAGACTCAGTCCGCTGAGAGAGAGACGCTTCATAAATTACCTTTGATCAAGTTAAGGGAGTACACGATCAACGGCAGAGTGCGGGAAAAGTTTAGGGAGAAGTTAGACAGCTAAGCGGAGCGGGTGATTTCGCAAATCAACCCGCAGAACACAGACTTGATCGGCATGCCTTGCTGCCTCTCAGGAGAGACCATGATTGAACTCACTACAGAAACACTGGCCGGTATCGAATGCCTGCACGCCACGCCTGCCGGACAACGGCATCAGCCACTGCCAACCGTGCTGTTTTATCACGGCTTTACCTCATCAAAAGAGGTCTACGCCTATTTCGCCGTGGCGCTGGCACAGGCGGGGTTTCGGGCGGTGATGCCAGATGCGGAGCTGCACGGCGCGCGTTATCACGGTGATGCCAATGCACGCCTGGGCCGCTTCTGGGAGATTCTGAAACAGAACATTGATGAGCTGCCATTGCTGGAGGCTGCGCTGCGTAGAGACAATCTGATCGCTGACAGGCGTTTCGCAGTGGCGGGTGCGTCGATGGGTGGCATGACGGCACTGGGCGCGATGGCGCGTTATCCGCAGATCCAGAGCGTCGCCTGTATGATGGGATCGGGCTATTTTATGCAACTGAGCGAATCGCTGTTTCCACCGCTGGTGGCTGATACGCCGGAGCAGAAAGCGCAGTTTGCGGCCCGTATGGCTCCCCTGACGGACTATGATCCCTGCAACCATCTGGAGGCACTGGCTAACCGTCCGCTACTGTTGTGGCATGGCGAAGCGGATGAGGTTGTGCCCTGGGCGGAGAGTGTCCGGCTGGAGAGGGCGCTGCGTGACAATGGACTGGCGCAGCATCTGACCTCACTGTCGGAAAAACAGATCGGGCATAAGATCACGCCCTCTGCATTAACGGCGCTGGTCAGCTTTTTTAAACAGCAGCTATAAATAATGAACGGGCGGAGAAGGACTCTGCCGCCCGTAAAGTTACCAGCACTTACCAGAACGCAGACGCTTTTTCTGCTGCGCTGGCAGGCGCATTAACCGGGTTTCTTTCCGGCGTATCCAGCCGGTTAACGTAAACATAACCCGATGCCGCTTCGCTGCTGTGACTTCTCATCTGCTGCGCACAGTCAGCATGGCTGGCAAGAGCGGGTGGAGACAGGAAGAGACCCAGTAAAGTGGCGATGACGAACGTTTTCATGCCCGACTCCTCACTTCAGGGAACACACTCTGCGTGACGCCACTAAGCGAACCGTGACGTCTCTAATCAGTTTAGCGACTGAGTAAATTATCGCCAGATCATCCACCTGAACCTCTTTGTCAGCATTTTTGAACCTTCGCCGCCCAACCTGCTGTATTTACGTCATTAGCACAAAAAGCCCCGATATCTGGCACGACGCCTGCGATTTGTTTAAATGTGCGCTTGAGTTCAGGCACCTTCGCCGGTATGATTACGCGTCAATTTTTCAGCCGCATTCTCAGGCTGTGTCCCACAAACGCTCGTCACTGCGAACCTTTGTGGGACACAGCCTATAACGTTCCTTGCTTCCATGGGCCGCGGTTGACCCCGACAGGAGGCTGAATAATCCGTAAGGAGCAATTTCGATGCGTCATTACGAAATCGTATTTATGGTTCATCCTGACCAGAGCGAACAGGTTCCTGGCATGATCGAGCGTTACACTGGTGCTATCACTGGTGCTGAAGGCACGATTCACCGTCTGGAAGACTGGGGCCGCCGTCAGCTGGCTTACCCGATCAATAAACTGCACAAAGCGCATTACGTTCTGATGAACGTTGAAGCGCCGCAGGAAGCGATCGATGAGCTGGAAACGAACTTCCGCTTCAACGACGCCGTTATCCGTAGCATGGTTATGCGCGTTAAAAACGCGGTAACTGAAGCATCACCGATGGTTAAAGCGAAAGATGAGCGTCGTGATCGTCGCGAAGATTTTGCTAACGAATCCGCTGATGAGTCAGATGCTGGGGATTCTGAAGAGTAATCCATCGTGACGGTCAATCGACTTCGCCTGTCTGGCACTGTGTGCAAGACACCGGTTCGAAGAGTTAGCCCGTCAGGAATTCCTCACTGTCAGTTTGTGCTTGAGCACCGCTCAGTGCAGGAGGAGGCCGGGTTTCACCGGCAAGCCTGGTGTCGTATGCCTGTTATTATTAGCGGCAGCGCCCATCAGGTGATTACTCAACATATAACGGTCGGCACGCAACTCACACTCGACGGTTTCATTAGTTGCCATCAGGCACGAAATGGCCAGAGCAAAGTGGTGTTCCATGCCGAGCAGATTGAATTGATAGATTCTGGAGACTAGCCTAATGGCACGTTATTTCCGTCGTCGCAAGTTCTGCCGTTTCACCGCGGAAGGCGTTGTTGAGATCGATTACAAAGACATCGCAACGTTGAAAAACTACATTACCGAAAGCGGTAAAATTGTCCCGAGCCGTATCACCGGTACTCGTGCAAAATACCAGCGTCAGTTGGCTCGCTGCATCAAGCGTGCGCGTTACCTGTCTCTGCTGCCGTACACTGATCGTCATCAGTAATCGGCAACTGTCCATTAACGACTTTAAGAGGATAAGGTAATGCAAGTTATTCTGCTTGATAAAGTAGCAAACCTTGGCACCCTGGGTGATCAGGTTAACGTTAAAGCGGGCTATGCTCGTAACTTCCTGGTACCACAGGGCAAAGCTGTTCCTGCTACCAAGAAAAACGTTGAGTTCTTCGAAGCACGCCGTGCTGAACTGGAAGCCAAACTGGCTGACGTTCAGTCTGCAGCAACTGCACGCGCTGAGAAAATCAATGCACTGGGCACTGTAACCATCACGTCTAAAGCGGGCGATGAAGGTAAACTGTTCGGTTCAATCGGTACCCGCGACATCGCTGATGCAGTTACTGCAGCTGGCGTTGAAGTCGCTAAGAGCGAAGTTCGTCTGCCGAACGGCGTTCTGCGCACTACCGGTGAGCATGAAGTAAGCTTCCAGGTTCACAGCGAAGTCTTCGCTAAACTGAACGTGAAAGTTGTTGCTGGTTAATTTTATTAACTGAGCACGACATCAACGCCGGCCTTGTGCCGGCGTTTTTGTTTTTATGCCTTTCAATAAACTGCTGTTGGCCTTACTGCGCGCGAATAAAGCTGCCATCTGGCTGACGCGTAAACAGCACCGGGCCATTTGCGCCATCAACGGTCAGACCGGTTACCACACCCTGCGCATCCTGACGGATTTTCACCTGCTGACCACTTTTCAGTGAGCTGAGCGGCTGGTCACTGCCTTCCACCCGCGCCATCGCAAACACATCATTGACCGGCAGACTGTTGTCACGAAACAGCTGCGCCAGCGTCTGACCCGACGCAATGGTCATATTGCGCCATTCGCCCTGAGAATCAGCTTTTGGCGTCTGCTGAGACGCTGAGGATGAAGGCTGACGGGCACGGTTGTTATCATAAATATCCGCCTGCATCGGCACCTCTTTCTCCGCAGAAGGCGAAGACTGCTCGACCGGATAACGCAGGGTACTGGTGGGCCAGAGAAACGCCACCAGCATCACCAGCAGTGCCGCCACAATGCCACGACGGTGCGGCGCAGGCAGCGGATCCATCCAGCGAATATGGTCGGTAAAATGCCAGATACGCTGAAGCCATGTCGGCAGGCGGGATGACGTGTCTGAAGCCATTGGGGTTTCCTCCTCTCCGGCAGTTTGCTGTAGCCTGCGTGCGGCCAGCCAGGTCTGCAGCCGGGATACCATTTGTTTTGCACGCATCCTGCGGCGGCGTGGGGCAATCTGGCCCATGTTTGCTCTCTTATTCAGGTGCTACAGATGAGGTGATCCCCATCGATAGTTATAGTATGGGCAATACCGGCGCGAAGTGCCTGCCAGCATTGATAAATTTGACGTGGCTATTGTTTCTCTTTCATCAGCAAAAGTCATCTGCGACGCAGGGCATTTTACGCCAGCGGCCTGCGCTGCTATGCTGCCGGTTCGAATTTATCCGAGAGTGAAAGGAACGAAGATGACTACCCCTTCTTTCGACAGCGTCGAAGCACAAGCAAGTTACGGTATTGGTTTACAGGTTGGCCAGCAGTTGCTGGAATCTGGTCTGCAGGGTCTGCAACCAGAAGCACTGCTCGCGGGTCTGCGCGACGCGCTGGAAGGGAACTCGCCGGCCGTACCGGTTGATGTGGTTCATCGCGCACTGCGTGAAGTGCACGAACGCGCGGAAGGCGTGCGTCGTGAGCGTACCGAAGCTATGGCCGCAGAAGGTCAGGCATTCCTGCAGGAACATGCGCAGCGTGAAGGCGTGAGCAGCACCGAATCAGGTCTGCAGTTCAGCGTGATTACTCAGGGTGAAGGTCCAATCCCATCACGTCAGGATCGCGTACGCGTTCACTACACCGGCAAACTGATCGACGGCACCGTGTTCGACAGCTCAGTTGCCCGTGGCGAACCGGCAGAATTCCCGGTAAGCGGCGTTATCCCTGGCTGGATTGAAGCGCTGACGCTGATGCCGGTTGGCTCAAAATGGGAACTGGTGATCCCACAGAACCTGGCGTATGGCGAGCGCGGTGCGGGTGCCTCTATCCCACCATTCAGCACGCTGCTCTTCGAAGTTGAGCTGCTGGAAATCCTGTAAGATAAGACGCTGCAACCACCCCGGTTGCAGCGTTTTCTCCCGCCTTATTTCTGCTGTAAATTTACCTGCCACAGTGCAAAGCCAATCGCATCTGTTCCTTTGGGCTGAAGCGGATATTGCGCATGCTGCTTAATAAATCCGGTCGCCTTATCGCCCGGTGCCGTTTCAAACTGAATATCGAGCGGAGTGGATGAGGTAATCGGTGCCAGACGCCAGTTATTGTCCGCCTTCGGCTGAACTGCGCCATGCGCTTTGGTTTCCGCGCTGATGTAGGCTGCTACCACCGAACGGTTCTCATCTGGCGAGGCAAAGGCGATGTACTTATCTCCGGTGCCGGCAAACTTGCCGCCATATGCGCGATAGTTATTGGTCGCCACCAGGAAGAGAGCCTGCGGATCGATGGGTTTACCCTGCCAGGTAAGCTGACGGATGCGTGAGGCGTCAGGATGGATCAACTGACACTCTGCGTCATAACGCGCGGGCTGGGTCACATCAATCTGATAATTGACTCCATCAATCACATCGAAGTTATAGGTGCGGAAATCCCAGTTAATCAGCGACTGCGTTTTGCTGCTGTGCGGATCGATCTGGTTAAACTGGCCTGCTGAGCATTCCAGCCACTCTTTCACCTGCGCACCCGTGACTTTCATCACGACCAGTGTATTGGGATAGAGATAGAGATCGGCCGCATTACGGAAAGTCAGGGCACCTTTCTCCACTTCGACATAGCTGGCAGGATCGTTTTTACGTCCGCCCGCTTTAAACGGCGCGGCAGCAGAGAGCACCGGCAAACGGCCCAGATCCGGATCGCCCTGAATGAAATGCTCCACATAAGCGCGCTGCGCATTATTGACGATCTGCACCGTTGGATCGTCCTGAACCAGCGACAGATAGCTGTACATTACGTCAGCCGACTTGCCGATGGGCTTCGCCACAAACTCCCGCGTGGCGCGGTGATCGTCAGCCAGCACTTTCACCAGCGCCGGATCTTCCGCCGCCAGCGATTTCTTCGCGGCAGTATCGTAGATCGGTCGCGCCTCTGCTTTGCCGCTGCTCACCTGCCAGCGTCCGCCCTCATTGTTCAGCACCAGATCGACCACGCCAAGATGATCGCCCCACATGCCTGGCATCACCGCCGGAACCCCGTTCAGCGTGCCGTTAGCAATGTCTGCGCCTTTGATGCCAGCAAACTCCTTGCTGGGGAAGACGGCATGCGCATGACCAAACAGGATGGCGTTAATACCTTCCACCTGGCTGAGGTAGTAAACCGAGTTTTCTGCCATTGCGTGATACGGCTCGCTGCTCAGGCCGGAGTGAGGGATAGCAATAATCAGATCGGCACCCTGCGCGCGCATCTCAGGCACATAGCGGCGAGCTGTTTCGGTGATGTCATCCACCCGTACCTTGCCCTGCAGATTGGCTTTATCCCACACCATGATCTGCGGCGGCACAAAGCCGATATAGCCAATCTTCAGGGTCTGCGATTTGCCCTCGCGATCAACCACCGTCGTGGATTTGATGAGGTAAGGGGTAAACAGCGGTTTGCCGCTCTTCACATCAATCACGTTGGCGTTCACATAAGGGAAGCGCGCACCCGCCAGCGCTTTTTTCAGGTAGGGCAGGCCATAATTGAATTCATGGTTACCGAGGTTGCCGACAGCGTAATCCAGCGTATTAAGCGCCTTGTAGACCGGATGGATTTCACCCTCACGCAGCCCTTTAGCCGCCATGTAGTCGCCCAATGGGCTGCCCTGAATGATGTCGCCGTTATCAACCAGCAGGCTGTTCTTCACCTCCTGCCGGGCGGCGTGAATCAGCGTGGCGGTGCGCACCAGACCAAATTTCTCGGTTGGCGTATCTTTGTAGTAGTCGAAATCCATCATATTGCTGTGCAGATCGGTGGTTTCCAGTACGCGTAAATCCACCGTCGCGGCCTGGGCGGCGACGGAAACGCTCAGGGCCAGTAACATCATTCCGGGCTTAAACATGCTTGCTCCTGCTGCAAATTAAATTCAGGCTCTCAAAATAATGTAAAAGCATGACAGATAGTCATTTTAAATCGTGATGGATATAACGTTTTGATGCATCGGCCTGCGACTCATTCTTATACGATAAAGGCTCACTGGCGTCAGCATGGCGATAAGCACGTAACTATGATATTGATATATCTATAAATTGAATCGCCGCCGGACCAGTAAACAGGCTGGTCAGGCGGAACTGCTAAAATGTCACTATCTGAAGATGGACTGATCCTGCAGCAGACAGACAAAAACGAGGTGAAAAATGTTAGAGCAAATCTGCCAACTGGCACGCGAAGCTGGCGACGCGATTATGCAGGTCTATAACGGTGCCGCGCCGCTTGACGTTTCTCACAAATCGGACGATTCGCCGGTGACCGCTGCGGATATCGCGGCGCATGAAGTCATCATGGAGGGGCTGAAACAGCTATCGCCTGACATACCGGTACTTTCAGAAGAAGATCCGCCAGCCTGGGATGTCCGTCAGCACTGGCAACGCTACTGGCTGGTTGATCCGCTGGATGGCACCAAAGAGTTCATCAAGCGTAACGGTGAATTTACCGTCAATATTGCGCTGATTGAAGCGGGCAAGCCGGTGATGGGCGTCGTCTATGCGCCAGTGCTGGGCGTAATGTATTCCGCGGCAGAGGGTAAAGCGTGGAAAGAAGAGGGCGGTCATCGCGAACAGATTCATGTCCGTGACGCACGTCCTCCGCTGGTCGTGGTAAGCCGCTCACATGGTGACGACGACGAGATGAAAGAGTACCTGAAGCAGTTGGGTGAGCATCAGACCGTTGCGACCGGCTCCTCACTGAAATTCTGTCTGGTGGCAGAAGGTAAAGCTCAGCTCTATCCCCGTTTCGGGCCAACCAATATCTGGGATACCGGCGCGGGTCATGCCGTGGCGATGGCTGCGGGTGCGCATGTACATGACTGGCAGGGCAAAACCCTGGACTATGCGCCGCGCGAATCCTTCCTGAATCCCGGCTTCCGCGTTTCGCTCTTTTAAGACGATATTGGCATAAATGCCCGGCGAGCGATTCTCTCGCTCCCGGGTGTTCAGCATTACTCTTTCAGCAGTGAGTTGACCAGCGCGATAACTTTTGTCACTTCATCCTGCGTCAGCGAACCATCCTTCACAAACTTCACTTTGCCCTGCTTATCCAGCACCACTATGGCGGAACCACCAGGCTGTAACTGCCAGCTGTGCTGCACGTTGCCTTTGCTGTCTATGACAAACTGAGACCAGGGATATTGCTGCTTGTTGGTCTCGACGCTGCTGCGCACAAACATGCCCGTGCCCGGAATCGCGTCATCGGTATTGACGATGGTGGTGGTCTGATAGCGATCATGCGGCAGCTTCGCGGCTTTGATCGCTTCTACCAGTGCCGCGTTCATCTCTTTCGCAGATGAGCGACCCGCAATATGCTGGATGACGCGAACTTTTCCGCTGAGCTGCGCGCTATTCCAGTTTTTGTAGCTAAACTTCTCCTGTTGCAATAACAGCTCGCCTTTGTCATTCACGCCTACAGCCGGTACCCGCATATCCAGTCTGAGGTTATGAGCCATCGCGCCTGCCGGTATCAACAGAGACAACGCCACAGCTGCCAGGGTTATACGCATTGTTATTTCCTTAGGTGATCAGACCAGTCAGTCATTTTACTGCAATAGTAAGCAGGGATGATGCGCCTGTCCTGGAAAGGTGTCAGGTTTGTTATGGCCGCCACAATTCCTTAATCAATGAAGGTTTATACTGTGTTGTGTGAGCCTGATAACAGAGTGTTCTGTAATGATGTGTCAATTCAGTAAAAAAATTCACTTTTAGGAACATCAGTCAGTTTTAGTGTTCTATAGTTATCGCGAATTCGCGCTTCATGGGCTGGAACCAAATTTGGAAACGGCGAAGCGTGCTTAAAAATGTACAGGAGTTAAACAGCATGAAGATCTTCCAGCGCTATAATCCGCTACAAATAGCGAAATATGTAAAAACGCTTTTCAAAGGAAGGTTGTATATCAAGGACGTGGGCGCGTTCGAGTTCGATAAAGGGAAAGTATTAATCCCTCGCGTCAAAGACAAACAGCACCTGAGCGTGATGTCAGAAATTAACCGCCAGGTCGTTCGTCTCAAACTTGAGTTCAACTAATAACAAGGGCGCCGATGGCGCCCTTAGTGTATGACCTATCAGGCTATTCCCTTTGCCTGTCCGAACACGGACGGTGCCCACAATCTCCAACTGCTACGTAAACGTTCCGGTTGTTCCGCGCGCTCTGTATCCAGGACTGCCTGGGACAATAATAGCCGCCGGGACACGCTCTGAGTCATTTACTCTTCTTCGGTTTTGGTCAGGTTCAGCACGGGTGGTCGTTCATCAATGCGGGTGACCAGCAGCTGATCGATACGGTAGCTATCGATATCTACCACTTCGAACTTATAGCCAGCAAACTTCACAAAATCGGTACGCTTTGGAATCTTACGCAGCATATACATCATAAAGCCGCCGATGGTTTCGTAGTTGCCTGACTGCGGGAAATCATCGATGTCCAGCACGCGCATCACGTCATCAATCGGTGTGCCGCCTTCAACCAGCCATGAATTCTCATCGCGCGCCACGATCTGCTCTTCCATGCCCTGACCGACCAGATCGCCCATCAGTGTGGTCATGACGTCATTCAGCGTAATGATGCCCACGACCAGCGCATATTCGTTCATGATCACCGCGAAATCTTCACCAGCGGTTTTAAAACTTTCCAGCGCTTCTGAGAGCGTCAGCGTGTCCGGCACGATTAGCGCAGAGCGAATCTGCAGGCCGCTGTTCAGCGCCATGCTCTGATTGCCGAGTACGCGCAGCAGCAGCTCTTTTGAGTCGACATAGCCAACGATATGATCGATGTCGCCGCTGCAGACCAGAAACTTCGAATGAGGATGCTGGGCGATTTTGGTCTTGAGGCTGGTCTCATCTTCGTGCAGATCAAACCAGACAATATTCTCGCGTGAGGTCATTGAAGAGGGAACGGTACGTGACTCCAGCTCAAACACGTTTTCAATCAGCTCATGCTCCTGCTTGCGCAGAACGCCCGCCAGCGCACCGGCTTCCACCACCGCGTAGATATCGTCGGAGGTGATGTCATCTTTACGCACCATCGGCAGCTTGAAAATACGGAAGAAGACGTTGGCCAGGCCATTAAACAGAAATACCAGCGGACGCATCACTAACAGGCAGAAACGCATCGGATTGATGATGCGCAGCGCGATGGTTTCCGGTGCGACCATGCCAACCCGCTTTGGTGTTAAGTCGGCAAACAGGATAAACAGGCTGGTCACGATGGTGAATGAACAGATAAAGCTGAGCTGTTCCGCCAGTTCCGGCGAAACAAAGCGGTTAAACAGGCCGCTGAAAACCGGTGAAAATGCCGCGTCGCCGACAATACCGCCCAGGATGGCGACAGCGTTAAGGCCAATCTGCACCACGGTGAAGAACATGCCCGGCGTTTCCTGCATTTTCAGCACACGCTGGGCATTGACGTTGCCTTCGTCGGCCAGAAGTTTCAGTTTGATCTTACGGGCGGCCGCCAGCGAGATCTCCGACAGGGAGAAAAAGGCACTGATTACAATCAGCAATAAAATGACAAGCAAGCTATCTAACATATGAGATCCAAAGGGTTATCCACTTGTCATTTTTGGCCTGGGCAGCGTGGGTAAGCGCAAACAGAGTTGGTTTATCCGTGAAACAGAGCTATCCGTGCCAAAAATGTCTGCGCCAGTTCGACAACGTACATGTCGGGGCAGAAATGAAAACAGGCGGAATGCCTGTGGTGGCAGATTATAGCAGGAGCGCTCATCGGGCCGCCAGAGGGCAATCTGCCGCTTCCCTCAGGATTAGCAGGCAGAACGGTGCGTTATCGACTCAGATTTATCTGAGTGAATCATTTTGGACCGCTCATTCCCGCCTGCAGGAGTTGTATCAATCCCCCCATTTACCGACAATAGCCGCGTTATTTGAGTTAGAAGTCGATTTTGCGCCGCCGTTTGCCATAAAGTGCGGCTATGATGAGGATGTTGCCGTTGCGGTAGTGCGGGCAAAGATGATTAATAAGTGCCCCGCGGAAAAGGGGCCGGCATGATTAACAGGAGTACAGGTGCCACGATTTTATGTTTATTGCATAGCTGGCCTGCTGCTTGCCGCGCCCGCCCTTGAGGCGGCGACCGTGCGATTACAGGTAGATGGCTTAACCGGGGATCTGCAAAAGAATGTCAGAGCGCGCCTTTCCACCATCGGCAGCGACGAGGTCTCGAATGATGGCCGTTTTCGTGCACGTGTCTCTGTTGCAATAAAAGAGGGGCTACGCGCCCTTGGTTATTACGAGCCGACCATCGACTTCGAATCCCGCCCCGCGCCTGCGAAGGGAGGACGGCCGGTATTAATCGCACATGTGACGCCGGGCGAGGCTGTCAAAATTGGCGGCAGCACCATTGTGGTGGAAGGTGATGCGCGCAATGATCCTGATTACAAAGCCTGGGTGAAGCAGGGACGGCCCAAAGTGGGCACGCAGCTTAACCACGGGCAGTATGACAAATTTAAAAGCGGCTTCTCTAATCTTGCGCTGCGTAACGGCTACTTCGACGGCACCTTTAAAAAAAGCCAGCTCGGCGTCTCGGTTGAGCGCCATGAAGCGTTCTGGGATATCGACTACGACAGCGGCGAGCGCTATCGCTTTGGTGACGTCACTTTTCAGGGATCGCAGATTCGTGAAGAGTATCTGCAAAATCTGGTGCCCTTTAAAGAAGGGGATTACTACAGCTCACGCGATCTGGCCGAACTGAATCGCCGCCTCTCCGCCACCGGCTGGTTTAATTCGGTGGTGGTCGCGCCGGAATTCAGCAAGGGACGACAGACTAAAGTGCTGCCGCTGAGTGCCGTGATGTCACCCCGCACCGAAAACACCATTGAAACCGGCGTCGGCTACTCAACTGACGTCGGTCCGCGGCTGAAAGGAACGTGGAAAAAACCGTGGATCAACGACAGCGGCCACAGCCTGACAGCCAGCGCCTACGTGTCTGCGCCGGAACAGCAGGTCGACCTCAGCTATAAAGTCCCGTTACTGAAGAGCCCACTGGAGCAGTACTACACCTTCTCCGGAGGCCTCAAGCGTACCGACCTTAACGACACCAAAGCCGACACCACCACGCTTGCGATGTCGCGCAACTGGGACAGCAGCAGCGGCTGGCAGAAGGCGGTCAACCTGCGCTGGAGCCTGGATCACTTTACGCAGGGCAGTGTGACCAATACCACCATGCTGCTCTATCCCGGCGTCAGCGTAAACCGCACCCGCTCGCGCGGCGGTCTGATGCCGACCTGGGGCGACTCACAGCGCTACTCCGTCGACGTTTCCGATACGACATGGGGCTCCGACGTCGACTTCCTGATTCTGCAGGCGCAAAACGTCTGGATTCGCACTCTCGGTGACAGTCATCGCTTTGTGGCGCGCGGCAATCTTGGCTGGATTGAAACCAACGACTTCGACAAGGTGCCACCGGATCTGCGCTTCTTCGCGGGTGGTGACCGCAGTATTCGCGGTTACAAATACAAAAATATTTCACCGCGTGACGACGACGGCAAACTCACCGGGGCATCAAAACTCGCCACCGGATCGCTGGAATATCAGTATAACGTCACCGGTAAATGGTGGGGCGCGGTGTTTGTCGACTCAGGCGAAGCGGTTAACGACATTAAACAGAGCAATATCAAAACCGGTGCAGGTGTCGGTATGCGCTGGTCTTCACCGGTTGGCCCCATCAAATTTGATATTGCCAGACCTATCGGGGATGACGAGGAGCATGGATTGCAATTTTACGTAGGACTGGGGCCTGAACTATGAAGCTGTGGAAAAAGGTCCTGATCGGTATTCTGATCTTTCTGGTTGTGCTGTTGGGTGGCGTGGCATTTTTAATCGGGACCACGCCGGGACTGCATTTAGTGCTCAAGGGTGCATCGCGCTGGGTGCCTGGCCTGTCGATCAAACAGGTCGATGGCGGCTGGCGTAACCTGACCCTTAACGGTCTGCGCTTTGAGATGCCCGGCGTCAGTGTTGATGCCGGGCAGATTCACCTGGCGGTAGATCTTAACTGCCTGCTGCACTCCTCCGTGTGCGTCAACGATGTCTCCCTGCGCGATATCAGCGTGGTCGTCGACAGCAAGAAAATGGCACCTGCCGCCGCCGCACCGGAAGAGGAGAGTAGCAACGCTAACCTCAGCACACCATACCCCATCACGCTGCGTCATCTTGGCCTGCACAACATCAATGTGAAGGTTGATGACACCGCGATCTCGCTGCTTGATTTCACCACGGGCCTGCAGTGGCAGGATCGTGCGCTGACGCTGAATCCGACCCATATCCAAAGCCTGCTGATTGCGCTGCCAAAAGCGGCAAAAGTGGTGAAGGAAGAGGTGGTCGATCCGAAAGTTCAGCAGCCGCATCCCGCTGAGAAACCGCTGGGCGAAACGCTGCAGGCGATGTTTGCGCAACCGCTGCTACCGGCATTGCCTGATTTCCGTCTGCCGCTGGATATTGACGTACAGCAGATTCTGGGCGAGCAGCTGCGCGTGACCGGCGACACCGATATCGCTGTCAGCCGGTTGTTGCTGAAAGCCAAAACCGCCGATCGGCAGATGCAGTTAACGACGCTGGAAGTGGACTCGAATCTGGGCAATCTGACGGGGAGTGGGCAGGCGACGCTGGCGGATAACTGGCCGGTCGATTTCTCCCTGAATGGCACGGTCAATACCGATCCGATTAAAGGCGAAAAGCTGGCGCTGAAACTTAACGGCGCGATGCGCGACACGCTGAAGCTGGGCCTGAATCTCTCAGGTCCGGTCAATGCGCAGCTGGATGCGACGACCCAACTGGCTGTCGCGGGACTGCCGCTGTCACTTCAGCTGACCAGTCCGCAACTGCGCTGGCCGCTAACCGGACCGATACAGTATCAGGCCGATAACCTGGACTATCAGTTCAAAGGCAAAGCCACCGACTATGTGATGTCACTGCAGACCGCCGTGAAGGGCGAATCTGTGCCACCGGCCAATGTCTCGCTGACGGGTAAAGGTAACGTTGAGCAGTTCAGCCTCGATCGCCTGCGCGTAGCCGCGCTGCAGGGCAATATCGATCTCACCGCGCTGGTGGACTGGAGTAAGGCAATCAGCTGGCGCAGTGAGCTGACGCTGGCAGGGATCAATACTGCGAAACAGTATCCTGACTGGCCCGCGCGGCTGGATGGCAAAATCACCACGCGCGGCAGTCTGTATGGCGGCACCTGGCAGCTGAGCGTGCCGCAGCTTCAGCTAAAAGGTAACGTGAAAAAGAATGCCGTAACCGCTGACGGCTCACTGACCGGTAACAGCTACAACCAGTGGACGGTGCCGGGTATTAAGCTGGCGCTGGGACGCAACCATCTGGATGTCAAAGGGGCGCTGGGCGACAGTCTGGATCTTGATGCCAGTATTGATGCGCCACAGCTCGACAATGCGCTGCCGGGTCTGGGCGGCGTGGTCAACGGCACGATTAAAGCGCGTGGCACTCTGAAGACACCGCAGCTGCTGGCCGATCTCAATGCCCGTGGTCTGCGCTGGCAGCAGATGCAGATTAATCGCGTCACCCTGAATGGCGATGTCCGCTCCGGCGAACAGGTCGCCGGTAAACTGCAACTTCGCGTTGAGCAACTGAAGCAGGATGCGCTGAACATCGGCCTGCTGACGCTGAATGCAGAGGGGAATGAGCGTCAGCATCAGATGAAGCTGACTGTGCAGGGCAAACCGGTCTCGGGTCAGCTGGCGCTCAACGGCAGCTTTGATCGCCAGACCGAGCGCTGGAAAGGCTCGCTAAACGATACCCGCTTTGACACGCCCGTGGGCGAGTGGCGTCTGACCCGCGCCATGGCCATCGACTATCTGAACAGCCGTCAGACGGCGACCATCGGGCCGCATTGCTGGCAGAACCCCAATGCACAAATTTGTGTACCGGAGCCGATTGAAGCGGGCCCGGCAGGTAAGGCGCATGTGGTGCTGAACCGTTTTGACCTTGCGATGGTCAAGCCATTTATGCCGGAGGCAACCCAGCTCAGCGGCCTGTTCAGTGGCGATGTACGCGTTAACTGGACGGCGGATGGCAGCCTGCCAACCGGTACTGTGGCGCTGAAGGGTAACGGCGTAAAAGTGGTGCAGGATGTTCAGGGCAACAGCCTGCCGATCGCCTTTGACACGCTTAACCTGAATGCCGCACTGCGAAACGGTCGCGCACAGCTCGACTGGCTGATCCGCATTGCCAAAAACGGGCAGCTGGATGGCAACGTGCAGATCGACGATCCGCAAAATCGCCGCACGCTGGGCGGTAACGTGAACATCCGCAATATCTCGCTGGCGATGATCAATCCTGCGCTGATGCAGGGCGAGAAGATCAAAGGCAGCCTGAACAGCAGCCTTCGCCTGGGGGGAAGTGTGCAGCAGCCGCAGGTGTTTGGGCAGTTGGGTCTGACGGGTGTGGATGTGGATGGCAACTTTATGCCGGTCGATCTGACCGCCGCCAACCTGAATCTGGTGTTCAACGGTATGAGTTCTACTTTGAACGGACTGGTCCAGACTGCACAGGGCAACATCAATCTTAGCGGTAACGCCGACTGGAGCCAGCTCGATAACTGGCGTGCGCGCATCGCGGCGCAGGGCAGTCGGGTTCGCGTCACCGTTCCGCCGATGGTGCGTATGGATGTCTCGCCGGATCTGGTATTTGAAGCGACGCCAGCCGCCTTTAACCTTGATGGCAGCGTCGATATTCCGTGGGCGCGCATCACGGTGCAGGAAGTGCCGGAAAGCGCGACGGGCGTCTCGTCAGATGAGGTGATGCTGGATAAACAGCTGAAGCCAATTGCACCGCAAACCGCTGCGATTCCGATTAACAGTAACCTGGTGATCCACGTCGGCAACGATGTGCGCCTGTCTGCATTTGGTCTGAAAGCGAAGCTGAATGGCGATCTGAAAATGGTGCAGGATAAGTCAGGACTGGGCTTAAACGGCCAGATCAACATTCCATCCGGTCGCTTCCACGCCTATGGTCAGGATCTGATTGTGCGTAAAGGTGAGCTGCAGTTTGCCGGGCCGCCTGATCAGCCTTACGTTAACCTGGAAGCCATTCGTAACCCGGATGCGACGGAAGATGGCGTCACTGCCGGTCTGCGCGTGACCGGCCTTGCCGATGAACCTAAAGCGGAAGTCTTCTCCGATCCGGCGATGTCGCAACAGGAAGCGCTTTCCTACCTGCTGCGTGGTCAGGGATTAGGCAGCGACGGCGACAGTAACGCTCTAACGTCGGCACTTGTTGGCTTAGGGGTTGCACAAAGTGGTCAGGTTGTGGGTAAAATCGGAGAGACCTTCGGTGTCAGCAATCTCGCCGTTGATACTGCCGGTGTTGGCGATAGCCAGCAGGTGCAGGTCAGCGGCTACGTGCTACCGGATCTGCAGGTAAAATACGGTGTTGGCATATTTGATTCACTGGCGACGTTAACCTTGCGTTACCGCCTGATGCCTAAGCTCTATCTGGAAGCCGTGTCCGGTGTGGATCAGGCTCTCGATTTGCTCTATCAGTTTGAGTTTTAGCAATGCGAATAATTGTCTACGGCAGTTTACGGCGCAAACAGGGAAACAGTCACTGGATGACCAATGCGCAGTGGCTGGGTGATCACCAGATTGAAGGCTTTGAGCTGTATAGTCTGGGCCATTATCCCGGCGTAATAGAGGGCAATGGAGCGGTACATTGTGAGGTGTACCGCATTGATGCCTCAACCCTGGCGGAGCTGGATGCGCTTCGCACCAAAGGGGGAGAGTACAAACGATTTCTGACTCAGACGCCGTTTGGCAGTGCATGGCTTTATGTCTATCAACGCTCAGTGGCAGGACGCCAGCGCATTATGAGTGGTGACTGGCTAAAGCGTGATGAGGAGCCAGAGGCCTGAACAAAAACACCGTCCATTTGGACGGTGTTTTTTTTTCGACTTACAAACCGGCAGCAGAATTACTTCTTCTGTGCGCGCTCATAAGAGGAGATGATTTCAGCTTTAGCGGCTTCGGCGTTATCCCAGCCATCCACTTTCACCCATTTGCCTTTTTCCAGATCTTTGTAGTGTTCAAAGAAGTGGGTGATCTGTGCACGCAGCAGTTCTGGCAGGTCGTTCACATCTTTGATGTGATCGTACTCTTTAGAAAGCTTGGTGTGCGGAACGGCAACCAGTTTGGCATCTTCACCAGACTCGTCGGTCATTTTCAGCACGCCAACCGGACGGCAGCGGATCACGGAGCCTGGGACCAGTGGATACGGGGTTGGAACCAGTACGTCAACCGGATCACCATCCAGAGAAAGGGTATGGTTGATGTAACCGTAGTTGCACGGATAGAACATGGCGGTAGACATGAAACGGTCTACAAACAGGGCACCAGACTCTTTATCAACTTCATATTTGATCGGATCAGCGTTCGCTGGGATCTCAATGACAACGTAGATATCTTCTGGCAGGTCTTTACCTGCTGGCACCTGGTTCAAACTCATCTGGTATTCCTTCAGTAGTCGTATGTTGAGTGTCGGCTATTATAGCCAACTGACTCTGAATGTATGCCCCCTTTTTGGCGTTTCGGAATGCGCCCAAACGCTACTTAGCTGCCACAAACAGTGAAACAATGCCTGCGGCAATCAGTGGCCCTACTGGCACGCCACGAAAGAACGCGACGCCTATCACCGTACCAATCAGCAGACCTCCGATTACAGAGGGTTGTACGCTCATAAAATTCACGCCACGACCGCCCAGCCAGGCGACAAAAATCCCCACCAGAATCGCCACAATCGACTTCCAGTTGGCAAAGGATTTGATTAAGGCGGAGGCGGGCAATGAGCCGCTGGCCAGCGGCGCCATGACTGCCACAGTAAGAATAATGATGCCTAAGGTAATGCCCTGTTTTTCGACGTAGGGGAAGAACTGCGCCAGCGGGGTAATTTTAATCGCCAGCAGCACCAGAATCGAAATTGTGACCGCATTGTTGTGTACGAAATAACTCAGCACGGCGAGGCAAATCAGAATGATGGTCGAGGCGTAAGCAGCCATGGTTTCTCCCTGAAGGTTATGGAACGCACTGACTTCCGCCAGTGCAAAAGCCAGTTATCGATCAGCAGTCATCGGGATTCGCACAACTGCCTTTAGAAAGTGATTGCAACATCAGCGCCTGATTACGTACCAGGCTCAGATGCTGCGCGCTCAGGGCCACGCTACCCAGTGTTCCCTGAGAACTGAGCTGACTGCGACTCGCCTCCAGCCAGCTGTCGCGGTAGCTCAGCCAGGCACGCTGAGCGGCACGCAGTTTGTTCTTCGGTTCGCCGGAGAGCGTTTTCATCAGCTTGTTGTACTGCTTATTCATCGCCTGATCCCAGACCTTGCTTGCTGCCGCGTAGCACTGATTCATTGCAAGAGTCGTTGAGGCATTATTGAGGCAGCGATCAGGCGAAGCGTCTGACGGCATATCCTCTGCCAGCGCCGATGTGCTGAGGCAGATCAGCATCAGAAACAAACCTGGTTTCATTCTTTTCTCCGGATAACGGATGGGCGGCAATCAGCTTGATGGATGTTTCTGTGATGATCAAGTTGTTAACACTAATCAGCGTTAAAGTTTCGGACCGTTACTGCCGATAATTCCTCCGCTTTGAGGCCGCTTGAAATTCGCCTTTTCACATACACGGAAACTATCAGGATGAAACAGTTATCACTTCGCACGGGGTTGCTGGCTTTGCTGGCATTTATGACACTGCTGCTGTTGGCGGTGAGTTCTATGGGTATCGTGGCAATTAACAAAGGAAACCGCTCGCTGGATGTGGTTAACCGCATTCAGGGGATCGAGCTGAACAGTCTTTATAAGAGCAATTCAGATCTGATGCGTGCCCGCGCTAACGCAGCGCTGGCAGTGCGTAAAATTGAAATTGGTATGCTGGAAGAGGGCGCGGCAGTTACAAAACTCTCACAGGCGGATGTGGTGTCATCACAACTCAACCTGAAGCGCTTTGTGGACGCAGGAACGGTGACGGCGCACGGTAAGATGCTGGCGGATGCGGTTTCAGCCAGTTACAAAGCCTATCTCGACCAGGGCATCAAACCGATGATGGACGCGCTGGATAAGCAATATACCGACGAATATTACCAGCTGCTGGAAGGCAACCTGGCAACACTGGCGGCCAGTTACGATAAGGCGGTCACTGACTTCAGCCAGTTTGCTGACCAGGTCACGCAGGCTCAGCTGGTGCAGGCGGCCCAAAACGAAACCAAAATGAAAATCCTGATCGGTGTGGCAGGGATATTAACGTTGCTGCTGCTGGTGCTTGCCTGGCAACTGCTGCGCCGGATGCTGCTGCAGCCGCTGAACCAGGCGATTGTCCATCTTGAGCAGATCGCGGCGGGTGATCTGTCGCAGGCGCTGCCACCGTCCAGCAACAATGAGCTGGGCCGGCTTAACCATGCACTGAGCGGGATGCAGGACTCATTGCGGACCTCAGTGAGTCAGGTGCGTGAAGCGAGTATGCAGATCGACATCGGCAGCCGTGAACTGGCGGCCGGTAACGTCAATCTGTCTCAGCGCACCGAAGAGTCCGCCGCCTCGCTGGAGCAGACGGCGGCCAGTATGGAGCAGCTTACAGCCACCGTGCGACTTAACGCCACAAATGCTCAGCAGGCGAACCAGCTGGCAAGCGCGGTCTCCGATACTGCCGATCGCGGCGCTGAGGTCGTCAGCTACGTGATGGAAAAAATGAATGAGATCACCGAAAGCGCCAATCGTATCGGCGACATTCTCAGCGTGATTGATGGCATCGCTTTCCAGACTAACATCCTGGCGCTCAATGCCGCCGTGGAAGCGGCGCGTGCAGGCGAGCAGGGCCGTGGCTTTGCGGTGGTGGCAAATGAAGTGCGCACGCTGGCACAGCGCAGTGCTAACGCAGCCAAAGAGATCCGCACGCTGATCAGTGACTCACAGTCTCGGGTGAAAGAGGGCAGTGAGATGGCGACGCGCGCCGGGGAAACCATGGATGAGATTTCTGGTGAGGTGATGCGCGTCACGGCACTGATGAAAGAGATCTCGATGGCCTCCGACGAACAGAGCCGTGGTATTGAGCAGGTCAATCTGGCCGTCACGCAGATGGATGCGGCAGCTCAGCAGAACGCCGCGCTGGTGGAGCAGGCAACGGCTGCGACTCAGTCGCTGGAAGCACAATCCGACCAGCTTCAGTCAACGATGGCGCAGTTCAGATTGCAGACGGCGTAAAAAACAGAAAGGGCGCGAAATCGCGCCCTTTCTACATGACTTTTTATACTACTTCCGGATTAACCCTGACGGCAATCCGGGAACTCAGCCAGGAAACGCTCAACGTCGTTAACCATCGCCTCGTTACCGCAGTAGAACGGGCAACGCTGATGCAGCGTGACCGGTGGAATATCCAGAATACGTCTCTGACCGTCGGTCGCTTTACCGCCCGCCTGCTCGGCCAGGAACGCCATCGGGTTGCACTCATACAGCAAACGTAGCTTGCCCTGAGGATGGCTGGCGGTACTTGGATAGAGGTAGATACCGCCTTTCAGCAGATTACGGTGGAAATCCGCAACCAGCGAGCCGATGTAACGTGAGGTATAAGGACGATGCGTTGGCAGATCCTCTTCCTGACAGAACTTCAGATATTTCTTCACACCCTGCGGGAAACGAATGTAGTTACCTTCGTTGATCGAATAGGTGTATCCGGTTGGCGGATAGGTCATACGTTCGTGACTGAGGCAGAATACACCCAGTGACGGATCATAAGTAAACGCATGCACACCTGCGCCGGTGGTATAAACCATCATGGTGGATGAGCCGTAGACCACGTAACCGGCAGCAACCTGCTTGTTGCCTGGCTGCATGAAGTCCGCTTCAACCACTGGCGTGCCGGGCTCGCTAACGCGATGATAAATAGAGAAAATGGTGCCGACGGAAACGTTAACGTCGATGTTAGAAGAACCATCCAGTGGATCCATTAACACCACGTACTTACCGTTTTCCTCACCTTCAAAGATAACGAACTCGTCTTCTTCCTCAGAAGCGATACCGGCGACGATGCCACGTGCTTTCAGTGCTGCCTTCAGTTTTTCGTTGGCAAACAGATCAAGCTTCATCTGCTGTTCACCCTGAATATTCTCCACGCCGCTGGCACCGAGAATATCCACTAAACCGGCTTTGTTGATGTCGCGGTGGATAATTTTGGCACCCAGCTTGATAGCTGAAATCAGCGCCGTCAGTTCACCTGTGGCGTGCGGAAAGTCGTGCTGCTTCTCGACGATAAATTCGCCCAACGTTTTCATAACACATTCCCTGAATCTTCTATGGAGTGGCAGCACGCGTAACAGTCTGCCAACGGATGCGTACGCAGTTTAGCCGAATGAACTTCAAAAACCATAGTCCTAATCCGTTTCTTCCGTCTGCGAGCGGCGTTACACTGTGCGCCGAACTTTTGAGTAATGGATCATGTTATGCGCATTCACATCCTCGGGATTTGTGGCACTTTTATGGGCGGTCTGGCGATGCTGGCACGTTCACTTGGTCATCAGGTGACCGGTTCAGACGCCAACGTTTATCCGCCAATGAGTACCCTGCTCGAACAGCAAGGCATTGAATTGACTGAAGGTTATGACCCCAGCCAGCTGGATCCGATGCCTGACTTAGTCATCATCGGCAATGCGATGACGCGGGGTAATCCTTGCGTGGAAGCCGTACTGGAACGCAACATTCCCTACCTCTCTGGCCCACAGTGGCTGCACGATTTTGTGCTGCGCGATCGCTGGGTACTGGCAGTGGCCGGAACCCACGGTAAAACCACCACAGCAGGCATGGCAGCGTGGATTCTCGAGGCATGCGGCCTTGAACCCGGCTTCATTATTGGTGGTGTACCAGGAAACTTCGATGTCTCAGCAAAATTAGGAAAAAGTCCATTCTTCGTCATTGAAGCGGATGAGTATGACTGCGCGTTTTTCGACAAGCGTTCCAAGTTCGTCCATTACTGTCCGCGTACCCTGATCCTCAACAACCTTGAGTTTGATCATGCTGACATCTTTGATGATCTGCGGGCGATCCAGAAGCAGTTCCACCATCTGGTGCGGATCGTGCCGGGTCAGGGCAAGATCCTGTTGCCGGAACATGATCCTAACCTCAAACAGGTAATGGCGATGGGCTGCTGGAGTGAGCAGGAGAGCGTTGGCGAGCACGGGCGCTGGCAGGCGAAGAAGCTGACCAACGATGCCTCTCACTGGGAAATCTGGCTCGACGGCGAAAAAGTCGGGGAAGTGAACTGGGGCCTGGTTGGCGAACACAACATGCACAATGGCCTGATGGCGATTGCGGCCGCGCGGCATGTCGGTGTGAAGCCGGAAGATGCAGGCCAGGCGCTGAACACCTTTATTAATGCACGTCGCCGGCTGGAGCTGCGCGGTGAAGTGAACAGCATCAAAGTCTATGATGACTTCGCGCATCATCCGACCGCGATTCTGGCAACACTGGCTGCGCTGCGCAGTAAAGTGGGCGGCAGAGCACGTATCCTGGCGGTACTGGAGCCACGCTCCAACACGATGAAGATGGGCGTCAGCAAAAACGATCTGGCCCCGTCTCTGGCACGGGCTGATGAGGTCTTCCTGTTCCAGCCTCACCATATTCCGTGGCAGGTTTCAGACGTGGCAGAAGCGTGTATACCGCCTGCGCACTGGAGTGCGGATATCGATACCCTGGTCGAAATGGTGGTCAAAGCCGCTCAGCCAGGCGACACGATTCTGGTCATGAGCAACGGCGGGTTCGGCGGTATTCATCAGAAGCTGCTGGACAGGCTGGCCTGATATGACAGGCGCCCGACAGGGCGCTTATTTTGCAGGAAAATCCTGGTAAATCCTTTCATCTCTTGCCGTTACAAATCCGCTCAGACTTCCTGCCCTGGCCGTGCGCCGTCTGAGCACGTCTGCCATGGCATTACTTCGCTTCGGCCAGCTCGCGCAGATACTGGAAAATCTGACGTGCAGACTTCGGCGGCTTATTGCCCGCTTTCTCTTTCTGCGCGTTACGAATCATGCTGCGTAACTGCTGACGATCGGCTTCGGGATAGAGCGCGATCACATCGCCCATCGCCTCATCGCCCTGCTCAATCAGACGATCGCGCAACATTTCCAGTTTATGGAACAGTGCAACCTGCTGATTGTGGCGATTATTGAGCTTGTCCAGCGCAACACGAATCGGCTCCACATCTATACTGCGCAGCAGTTTACCGATCAGCTGCAGCTGACGGCGGCGACCCTCTTTCTTAATGCGCTGCGCCAGTTCAACTTCGTTACGCAGGCGCTCATCCAGCGGGATTTTATCCAGCGAGTTTTTACCCAGATCAACCAGTTCGGCACCCAGGCGCTTTAACTCTTCTGCATCGCGTTTAATTTCACTCTTACTGACCCAGATAATCTCTTCATCTTCTTCTTCGTCATTATCTGGCACATCGTCGAGCCACTCATCGGGCTGTTTGGTCATTTCCGGGCTCCCAAAAAAAAGAGGCTAATCGTACCAGTTTATCGGGTGACTGCGAAATTGTTCTCTGACTCTGATAGACTCAAATCATTCACACATAAGATTATGGGCAGGTCGATGAACGTATCTACTCAGGTTGCAGAACAGCGAAAAGTCCTGGAGCAGGCCATTGCGCAGGCACTTGAACTGGCTAAAGCAAGCACTGACAGCGCGGAAGTGGCAGTAAGTAAAACTACCGGCATCGGGGTCAGCACCCGCTATGGCGAAGTGGAAAACGTCGAATTCAACAGCGATGGTGCGCTGGGCATCACCGTCTATCATCAGAATCGTAAAGGCAGCGCCTCATCGACCGACCTCAGTCCGGACGCCATCAAACGCACCGTGCAGGCGGCGATTGATATTGCGCGCTACACGTCGCCCGATCCGTTTGCCGGCCCGGCTGACGCGGAGTTACTCGCGTATGATGCGCCGGACCTGGATCTCTACCATCCGTGGGAGATTGACGCCGACCGCGCCATTGAACTGGCGGCACAGGCGGAGCAGGCGTCGCTGCGTGCAGACAAGCGTATTACGAACACCGAAGGGGGCAGTTTCAATAGCCACGTCGGCATCAAAGTCTTTGGCAACAGCCACGGTATGTTGCAGAGCTATTGCTCAAGCCGCCACTCGCTCTCCAGCAGCGTCATTGCCGAGCAGGATGGCAATATGGAGCGTGATTACGCTTATACTATTGGCCGTGCGTTTGAGGATCTGAAAAGCCCGGAGTGGGTGGGTGCAGAGTGCGCACGCCGTACGCTCTCCCGTCTGGCTCCGCGTAAACTGCCGACCATGAAAGCCCCGGTGATTTTTGCTTCTGAAGTGGCGACCGGCTTGTTTGGTCATCTGGTGGGCGCGATCAGCGGTGGCAGCGTGTACCGTAAATCGACCTTCCTGCTGGATTCCATGGGGCAGCAGATCCTGCCGGAGTGGCTCACTATTAATGAGCAGCCGCATCTGCTGAAAGGGCTCGCCTCCACGCCATTCGACAGCGAAGGGGTGCGGACTCAGGCGCGCGACATCATCAAAGATGGTGTGCTGCAGACATGGCTGTTGACCAGCTATTCAGCCCGTAAACTGGGCCTGACCAGCACCGGTCATGCTGGTGGCATCCATAACTGGCGCATTGCGGGCCAGGGCCACAGCTTTGACGAACTGCTGAAGCAGATGGGCACCGGATTAGTGGTGACTGAACTGATGGGCCAGGGCGTCAGCGCCATTACTGGGGACTACTCACGCGGTGCAGCCGGTTTCTGGGTCGAGAATGGTGTTATTCAATACCCGGTCAGCGAAGTCACTATCGCCGGAAATCTCAAAGAGATGTGGCGCAACATGGTGACCATTGGTGACGATATTGAAACCCGCAGTAATATCCAGTGCGGTTCAGTGTTACTGCCTGAGATGAAAATAGCGGGACAATAAGATGGATTCCTGAAGCAGCCTGTTGGCTGCTTTTTTTTCATCACAATAAAAAGGAAGTAATGATGCGTAAGCATGTGATTGCAATGTTGTCGGCTTCTCTGTTGTTCTCCAGCGTCAGCCTCTATGCGGCGGATCTGGAAAAGGATATGGACACGCTGAATGCGAACCTGAAAATCGTCAAGAAAAGTGAAAATGCTCAGGAGATGCAGCAGGCGTTAACCAAAATGCGTGCCGCGGCGCAGGATGCCAAAAAATCAACGCCGGATAAGCTGGAAGGTCAGCCTGCTGACAGCGCGCAGGTCAAAGATTATCAGGCGGGCCTCGATTCGCTGATTGCGCAGATCGACGTGGTCAGTGCACTGGCGAAAGCCAACAACGTGGATGGCGCTAAGCGCGAAGCTGCTAAATTTGATGACATCCGCAATACCAACCATAAGAAATTCCGTTAATCAGATCGCCGGTCACCCTGACCGGCGATTTTTACCATCACTTCTGCTTATTACCGCGCCGTAAAGCCTCTTGCAACGCGCCTGTCGCCGCACAACATCGTCGTCTTTACCTGTTAAAACCCGCATTTTGCGCATTATGCGACGCCTGTCGCACTAAGCGTGCAGGCTGCGATCTGACGCACAACCTTCACGTCAATTTCCACTTACTGCTGGAAATGTTGCCTCTCCACAGTCGGGGTGATGACCGTTAATTTATTTTTAACGCGAATTATCCGGTTTAACAGGAGTAGCAAGGTGAGCAATAAGGGCGTCCCGGTGTATGAAGCGTCACCGGAGAAAGTGCAGCAACTGGCTGACAGCGTAATGACGCAGATTGCGGCGCTCTATCAGCAGCATGGCATTCAGCCCAACGCGGTCCAGCAGCAGATGCTGCAATCCCATGTCGGCGCCATGGCGTCACGCTCGCTGAGCGGAGAGCCGCTGCCGGACGTGGAAGCGGAGCTGTTTGAAGATATTCCACCGGAAACCGTGGCACTGGCGCAGCAGGTGGTCGATCTGTTTGGCAATCTGCCCCGGGAAGAGGCCTGGCTGCTGTCAGTGCATATTGAAGTCGCGCGATCCAACAACTAGAGAGGAAGACAACATGGTAACAGTAGTGATTGGCGATCGTTTAGGTAAAGGCCAGAAAGTGGCTATTGGCATCGAAAAAGCAGGTGGCCGTGCTGTTGTGGTACCCGGTGTGGCGGCTGATATGAAACTGGGTGACGTGATGAAGGCAGAAAATGCCGATTTCGGTATCTCCTTCTGCGGCAGCGGCGGCGCTGGCGCCATTACCGCCCAGAACAAATATGGCTACAAAGCAAAGCATGGTATGCGCTCTATCGATGAGGGCGTCACCGCCATTAATGAAGGTGCCACGGTACTGGGTTTTGGTTTCATGGATAAAGAAGAGTTAGGCGAGCGGCTGGTGCAGGCCTGGAACAAGAAGCACGGCAGCTGATTATGAAAGAACAATACGTTACTCAGGTGACGGTCGAAGGCAAAGGCGATACCAAAGCGAAAGCCTTTGCAGACGCGCTGAGTCGGGTGCAAAACCAGGTTCTGCGCGCGACGCAAAAAATTCTGCTGCGCATCGAACCGCAGGATGTCCGGGTGCTGTGCGCGCAGGAGAGCGTCAAAACCGAGAAGTTTCTCTTCTTCTTTCTGGCACGTCAGCGGCGAAGCTTCAGCGTCACCCTGGAGATCACTGTCAGCGTCACCGTTTTCGACACCGAACGCGTGACGTTTACGGCGGCATCGTAAAACAGAACCTGTTTACATCAGCCCGCTACTGAACCGAATCTCAGCTGTCGCGATAGCGCGACGCTAAGACCGGAGCGACGCGGGCGCTGAGGCAGGATGGGTAAAAACGACAACAAGGTACAACAACATGTTTTTAATCATTTTGTTTAAGTCGTTGATCATTGGCGGACTGGTCGGTGTGGGTGTGGGGGCGGGTGCTGCACGCATGTTCCACGCGCCCACTACCCAGGGCATGGGCGCCTTTCGTACGCTGGGCGAGCTGAACTCGTGCGAAGGCGATCCGGCCTCTCACTTCTCCTTTGGTCTTGGCTTCTTTTTCAATGCCTGGGCATCGTCGGTTGCAGCCGGTTCATTCACGCAGGATGTCGATCACCGCATCATCCCAAACTGGGGCGCGGCCGCGCTGATGGTGAAGAATCGTAATGTGGCAGAGACGCTGCACGACCCGAAAAAAATGGCCATCGCCTGCGGCATTATCGGCATGATCGTCGTTGCCTTTCTCAACTCTACCGCGTCAGCTGTTCCCGCAGCGCTGCAGGTTACCGCAGTCAAAGTGCTGGTGCCCGCCGCTAACCTGCTGGTGAACACGGTGATGCCGGTAATCTTCTGGCTGGCAGCAATCGACGCAGGTAAAAAGTCAGGCTTCTGGGCCACCATTTTTGGCGGTCTGGCACAGCTAATCATGGGCAATGCCGTGCCTGGGCTGGTGCTGGGTATCCTGATCGGCAAAGGGGTGGAAGAGAGCGGCTGGAATCGGGTTACCAAAGTGATGATGACCGCTATCGTGCTGCTGTTTGTGCTGAGCGGCTTCTTCCGTGGTTTCGATATGAAGCTGTTGCAGTCCTTCCAGCTCGGCATTCCCGGCTGGCTCGACATGATCCACAACTCAGTCAGCGGCAAATAAGAGGCGATGCGATGAACGAAAATAAAGGCTTCTGGTATGCCGACTGGTCTTTCCCGATCTTTGTTGGCCTGCTCTCCTCGGGCGTCTTTGCCGGGACGCACATGTATTACCTCTACGGCATCGGCGCGTTCAACGAGGTGGCATTTGTGTCGATGCTGCGCGCAGGCATGGAGACCGGCGTCTACGGCGCAGTCGCCGCTTTTGGTGCCAGTTTCCTGTTTGCCCGCATTATTGAAGGTTCACTGGTGGGCATTCTGGATATCGGCGGGGCGATTCAGACCGGCGTCGGCCTGGGCGTGCCGGCACTGCTGCTGGGCGCGGGCATCGTCTTTCCGGTAGCGAATTTTGCGGCCTCGCTGGTGACGGGCCTGGTGATTGGTGTGGCGATTGGCTACCTGATTATTCTGGCGCGTAAATTCACCATCAATCAGAGCGACTCCACCTACGGCGCAGACGTGATGATGGGAGCCGGTAATGCCTCAGGGCGCTTTCTGGGTCCGCTGATTATCCTGTCCGCCATGGCGGCCTCGATTCCGATTGGTCTGGGTTCGCTGCTGGGTGCGCTGCTGTTCTATCTCTGGAACAAGCCGATCACCGGCGGTGCGATTCTCGGCGCGATGATCCTGGGTGCGCTGTTCCCGATTGCTCTCTGATCTCACCGGCAGCCCGGCAGCGGGCTGCCGTTAAGGAGAAACCATGTACGACTTGATTATCCGCAATGCGCGCCTTAGCGATGAGCAGGTGGTCGACATTGCGCTGCAGGATGGCCGCATCGCCGCCGTGGGCAACGTGCAGGGCACGGCACGGCGCGAGCGCGATCTGGCGGCTCGCTTCTACCTCAGTGCGGGCTGGATCGACTCCCACGTTCACTGCTATCCCAAATCTCCCCTTTATCATGATGAAGCGGACGCGATTGGCGTAGCGCACGGTGTCACCACGGTGGTCGATGCAGGCAGCACCGGCGCAGAGCACATCGATGATTTCTACCAGCTGACGCGCGCAGCACAGACCCAGGTGTATGCGCTGATTAATATCGCCCGCACCGGCATCGTCACTCAGAATGAGCTGGCCGACATGACGCAGATCGACGGGGAGGCGGTGAAGCAGGCTGTAGCGCGACTGCCGGATTTTATCGTCGGCCTTAAGGCGCGCATCAGCAGCAGCGTGGTCGGTCAGAACGGCGTCCAGCCACTGATAAAAGCGAAGGCTATTCAACAGGCGAGCGGCGGTCTGCCACTGATGGTTCATATTGGCAATAATCCGCCCAATCTTGACCAGATTGCCGATCTGCTCACCACGGGCGACATCATCACGCACTGCTTTAATGGCAAACCCAACCGCATTCTGACGCCGCAGGGTGAACTCAAAGCAGCGGTTAAACATGCCATTGCGCGCGGCGTAAAACTTGATGTCGGCCACGGCAGCGCCAGCTTCAGCTTTGAGGTCGCCCGGGTGGCGATTGCGCAGGGCATTCTGCCCGACACCATCAGCTCTGACATTTACTGCCGCAATCGTCTGGCCGGGCCGGTTCACAGCCTGGCGCATGTGATGTCGAAATTTTTCATCGTCGGCATGACGTTGCCGCAGGTCATCGACTGCGTGACGATAAACGCGGCCGCCGGATTGCGCCTGCTGCGTAAAGGCCAGCTGAAAGTCGGCTACGACGCCGATCTGACTGTTTTTAGTATCAAAGAGGAAACCCGGCCCTTTATCGATTCCGAAGGTGAAGAGATCGCCGGTGAGAAGCATCTGGTTCCGCTGGCGGCGGTGGTCGCTGGTACGTGGATCGCCACTGAAGAAGGAATAGCGCATGACCTCGGTTTATGAAAAGTATGGCCTGAAGCCGGTGATTAACGCCTCTGGCCGTATGACGATCCTCGGCGTATCGACCCCATCGAGTGACGTGGTCGATACGGTGAAGTATGGCCTCGATCACTACTTCGAAATGAAAGATCTGGTGGATAAGACCGGTGCGTATATCGCCGGTCTGCTGAAAGTGGAGAACGCGCTGGTGGTCTCCTGCGCCTCGGCCGGAATCGCCCAGTGCGTGGCGGCGGTGATTGTAAAAGACAACGACTGGCTGGTGGATAACCTGCACGCCGCGCCGCTGACCGTTCCGCACCAGATTGTGGTGCCGAAAGGGCACAACGTGAACTATGGCGCGCCGGTCGGCAGCATGGTGGCGCTGGGTGGCGGGCAACTGGTGGAAGCGGGTTACAGCAACGAATGCTCACCTGCCCAGCTGGCGGCGGCGATCACGCCACAGACGGCGGCGATCCTCTATGTGAAATCGCATCACTGCGTGCAGAAGAGCCATCTTGATGTCGGGCAGGCCGCGGCAGTTGCGCGTGAGCATGGCCTTCCGCTGATCGTCGATGCGGCAGCAGAAGAGGATCTGCAATGCTATTACCAGGCGGGAGCCGATCTGGTGATCTACAGCGGCGCAAAAGCGATTGAAGGGCCGACCAGCGGGCTGGTGATTGGCAGACACCACTACGTTGAGTGGGTCAAACGCCAGACCAACGGCATTGGCCGCGCAATGAAAGTGGGCAAAGAGGGGATTCTGGGGCTGACCCAGGCGATTGAAAATTATCTGTCACAGCCAAAAATCAGCGGCGCGCAGATGGTGGAAAAAATGACGCCGTTTATTGAACAGCTTAACAGCCTGAACGGCGTGACGGCCCGCGTCGTGTGGGACAGTGCCGGACGCGATATCGCCCGCGCTGAAATTAAGTTCGATGAAGCCGCGATCCAGCAACGCACCGGCGATCTGGTGCAGGCGCTGAAAAAGGGCGATGTAGCGATCTATTTCCGCGGCTATAAAGCCAACGAAGGAATCATTGAAGCGGATGTGCGCAGCGTCAGCGCCGATCAACTGCACACTATTTTTACCCGCATTCAGGCACTGTTAAACGGGGAGAAACACGCATGACGCTGACACCTAATTTTTATCAGGATCGTCTCTGCCTTAACGTCCTTGCGGGATCAAAAGAGAATGCGCGCGCTATCTGGCAGGCAGCAGAAGGACACGTGCTGGTCGGCGTGCTGTCAAAAAACTACACCAGCAATGACGCCGCTATCGCTGATATGCGTGAATATGCTGCGCTGATCGATAATGCCCTCTCGGTGGGCCTGGGCGCGGGCGATCCAAATCAGTCACAGATGGTCAGTGAGATTTCGGCGGTGCTGCAACCGCAGCATGTGAATCAGGTCTTTACCGGTGTCGCCACCAGTCGTGCGCTGCTGGGTCAGTCACAGACTATTGTGAACGGTCTGGTCTCGCCAACCGGCACGCCAGGTCAGGTAAAAATTTCTACCGGACCGCGCAGCGCAAAACGGCAGGATGGGATTGTGTCCATCGAAACGGCGATTGCGATGCTGCAGGATATGGGCGGCAGCTCGGTGAAATATTTCCCGATGGGCGGTCTGCAGGCGGTGGATGAGTACCGCGCTGTGGCGGTAGCCTGTGCAAAACAGGATTTCTGGCTGGAGCCCACCGGCGGCATCGATCTGGAAAACGTCGGCGAGATCGTGCGCATTGCGCTGGACGCGGGCGTCAGCAAAGTGATCCCGCACGTCTACAGTTCGATCATTGACAAAGCCAGCGGAGAGACCCGCATTGACGATGTGAAGCAGCTGCTGGCCATCTGTAAAACAGTACTGGCCCGGTGATCGACACGATCTGCCTTTGACAGGCAGATCGTGCAGCATGGACGTTGCGTGACGAACGCCGTAGGCTGAAGTTTTCACTCTCTGCCAGCAAACAGGTAACGCTTGTGAGATTTCCCAATCAGCGCCTTGCGCAACTGTTCGATGCCCTGCAAAACGAAACACTGCCTCAGGATGAGCTGGCGCGGCGTTTTGCTGTCTCGACACGCACCGTGCGTACCGATATTACGGCGCTGAATGCGCTGCTGGCAGATCATGGTGCGCAGTTTATCCTGAGCCGTGGCGCGGGTTATCAGCTGAAGATCGAGGATGCTCAGCGCTTTCAGCATCTGCAGCAGCATACTGCCTCACCGCTGCGGGTGCCGCGTACCTCGCAGGACCGGGTTCGCTACCTCCTGACCCGTTTTCTTACCGCTGCCTATTCACTGAAACTTGAAGAGCTGGCGGAAGAGTGGTTTGTCAGCCGCGCGACCCTGCAGAACGATATGGCAGAGGTGCGCGAGTGGCTGGGTCGCTATCACCTCACCATTGAGAGTAAACCGCACTACGGCATGAAGCTATTTGGCAGCGAAGTGGCGATTCGGACCTGTCTCACCGACCTGTTATGGCAAATCGATCAGGCGATGCCAGAGAGTCCGCTGCTGACTATTGAAGCGCTGAACAGCGGCATGCTGGAGACGCTGCGTCCGCTGCTGCAAAGCTGTTTTGCGCAGCACAACATTCGCCTCAGTGATGAGGGCGAGCGCTATCTGCGGCTCTATTGCGCCGTTGCTGTGCGTCGCATCAGCGAAGGTTATCCGCTTAACGATCCCGGTGCTGAGGAGATTGGCGATGAGGTGCGTGAAGCGGCACATCAGCTGATTAATCTGATGCGTCCACTGGTCAGCAAACCAATTTCACCCGCTGAAGAAAACTGGCTGCGGGTTAACATTGCCGCGCGGCGCATTCAGGCGATCGCTCCCAGCGCCATCAATGCCGATGATGCCGACGCGCTGGTGGATTACCTGCTCAGCTTTATCAACACGCACTACAACTTCAATCTGCAAAACGATCAACAGCTGCGAGCCGATCTGCTTACCCACATCAAAACCATGATTACCCGGGTGCGCTATCAGATTCACATCCCTAACCCGCTGCTCAGCAACATCAAGCAGCACTATCCGATGGCCTATGATGTCACCCTGGCGGCGGTGACCAGCTGGGGGAAATATACGCCTTACGTCATTACCGAGAATGAGATTGGCTTTCTGGTGCTGCATATTGGTGTCGGACTGGAGCGCCACTATGACGTGGGCTATCAGCGTCATCCACAGGTGCTGCTGGTGTGCGACAGCGGTAACTCCACGCTGCGCATGATTGAAGCGATGTTGCTGCGAAAATATCCGCAGTTGCAGGTCACGGCCCGACTGTCACAGCGCGAGTATGAAGCGCGCAGTCGCATTGACGAAGATTTTGTCATCTCAACCATCCGGCTCAGCGAAAAAGAGAAACCCGTGGTGGTGATGTCACCGTTTCCCACCGGTTTTCAGCTGGAGCAGATTGGCAAGCTGGTGCTGGTCGATCGTACCCGGCCCTATATGTTGGCGAAATTTTTTGATGCCCAGCACTTTCATATTGTCGACCAGCCGACGACCCGGTCTGAGCTGTTTCGCCAGCTGAGCGATCAGCTGCAGGAGGAGGGGTTTGTGGATGAGGCGTTCTATCCGTCGGTCGAAGAGCGTGAAGCGATTGTCAGCACGATGCTGGGCGAAGGCATTGCGCTGCCGCACTCGCTGGGACTCCTGGCAAAGAAAACCGTGGTCTATACCGTGCTGGCCCCACACGGTATTCCCTGGGGAGACGATACCGCCTATGTCATCTTCCTGCTGGCGATCAGCAAAAGTGAATATGAAGAGGCGATGGCGATATACGATCTGTTTGTGACGTTCCTGCGTGAAAGGGCGATGACCCGACTGCGGGACTGCACCGATTTCACCTGCTTCAGGGCGGTGGCGATGGATTGCCTGAGTCGGCCATAGGCTTTTAGTTTTTCTTCGCCAGCAGGCGGGGGATCTCGCGCAGGCACCAGGATTTGGCTTCGCCCATGCTGTCGCGCCGCCACGCCATAATAATATCAACCTCGCGAGTGTATTCCGGACTCACCACGCGCAGGCGGCCTTCCGCGATATCCTGCTCCACCAGTGAATAGGGCATGGTTGCGACACCCAGCCCCGCCAGCAGGGCACGGCGCTTATCATCCATGCTGCTCACGGTCAGGCGCTGCTGTTTATCCAGTAACTGCACGGTCAGCACCGGGCGCTCACGCGCGGTATCTGCCACTGCAATGCCCCGGTATTTCACCCGCGTCACTTCAGACTGAGGTTCAGGCTCGTTATGGATTGGATGGTCAGCACTGGCGACGTAAACACTCATCATGGTGTAGAGCTTACGGGTATTGATCTCGGTGGAGGCACGGAAGTGCATATCGGGGGCGATCACGATATCGGCACGGCCCTGTTCCAGCCGCTCCCACGCGCCTGCCAATACTTCGGTAACCAGCGAAAATTGTGTATTGGCTTTGTCAGCCAGCTTTGTCACCAGCGGAAACAGTGCATCAATGGGCACCAGCGCTTCAGTAACGATGGTCAGATGGGTTTCCCAGCCACGCGCCAGCGCTTCCGCATCGGTGGTGAGCTTATCGGCCGCTTCCAGCAGTACCCGGCCACGCTCCAGCAGCATGCGTCCCACGTTGGTAAATTTAGTGCGGTGACCGGAGCGGTCAAACAGCACCACATCCAGCTCCTCTTCCAGCTTTTGCATGGTGTAGCTGAGGGCTGAAGGGACACGCCCCAGTTCATCTGCTGCTGCTGCAAAACTGCCACGTCGATCAATCGCATCCATAACGCGTAAAGATTCAAGGGTTAACGCACGCTCTTTGGCCATCCCGGTTCTCTGTCAGGAAATTTGAACATGCCGGGCAGATTAACTGGCTAACAATCCGGCGTCCAGACTTTTACCATGGGTGCATAAAGTCCGTGGCCGATCCTCGTCACCGGATGCCGGAGGTAAATAATGATAACGACACGCAGTGCGTCCGCATGTGGTCAGGCCGATTTCGGCTGGTTGCAGGGGCGTTACAGTTTCTCTTTTGGCCACTATTTTGATCCCAAACTGATGGGCTACGCATCGCTGCGTGTTCTGAACCAGGAAGTACTGGCACCGGGCGCCGCATTTCAGCCGCGTACCTATCCTCAGGTCGATGTGCTGAACATCGTGCTGCAGGGTGAAGCTGAATACCGCGACAGCGAAGGCAACACCATCAGCGTGCGGGAAGGAGAGGCGCTGCTGCTCTCTGCCCAGCAGGGGGTAAGTTACACCGAAATTAACCTGAGCAAAGATCGTCCGCTGACACGCATGCAGCTGTGGCTTGCCGCCTGTCCGGAGCGTGAAAATCCCAGGATGCAAAAGATTGCCCTGACGGAAGGCCGGTTGTCTCAGCTGATCGCCTCGCCGGATGGGATAGATGACAGTCTGCAGTTGCGTCAGCAGGTGTGGATTCATCAGGTTGAGCTGGCGCCGGGCGAACAGCACTCGCTGCGGATACAGGGGCCACGCGCCTATCTGCAGTCAATTCATGGTTCGCTGGAGGCGATGTCCGGCACAGATCATCAGGAAAAGCTGGGCTGTGGCGATGGTGCGTTTTTGCAGGAAGAGAAGCTGTTGCAGCTGAAAGCGAAAACCGCGACCCGCGCGCTGGTCATCGATATTCCGGTCTGAAAATCGGGCAATAAAAAAGGCGGCCATAGCCGCCTTTTTGCCTTTTAGCGTGTTACTTCAGCATGGTAAAGGCGGTGGTGACGTGTTTCACGCCACTGACGCGGCTGGCGACATCAGCCGCGGCCTGCGCTTCCTGTTGTGTCACCAGACCCAGCAGGAACACTTCGCCATTCTCCGTCGTCACCTTCACGTTGGAGGATTTCACCTGATCGCTGCCCAACAGCTGCGAGCGGATTTTGGTGGTAATCCAGGTGTCTGACGACGTGGTGCCCAGCGTCACTTTCTGGCCGATGCGGATCTCGTTATAGACCTCGGTTGCGCCATCAACGCCCATGGTGATCTGTTTGGCACGATTGGCGATCTCCTGCGAAGGCGCCTGACCGGTCAGCAGCACTTTGCCCTGATAGGCGGTGGCGACAACGCGGGCATCGGTTTTAATCTGCTGATCTTTTGCCAGCGCGTTCGTGACGCGTAGCTCCAGCGTGCCGTCATCAACCTGTGTACCCACCGAGCGGGGATCCGTGGCCGTTTTGGTGGCAACAGCTGCGCCGCCAGCGACGACCGCCACGCAGCCCTGCAGTAGCATGGCGGTTAACAGAATAGCTATAGCATTCAATGCTTTCATTCGTGCTCCTTCAGTCATTCCTGATGGGGAAAGAGAGTGTTATCGATCAGATCGCATAGGCAATTAACGGTGAGCATATGCATCTCCTGAATACGGGCGCTGCGGTGCGACGGAATGCGGATTTCCACATCCTGCGGACCCAGCAGTCCGGCGAGCTCTCCGCCATCATACCCGGTAAGCGCAACGATAGTCATATCGCGTGTCACCGCTGCTTCTACGGCCTTAACGATGTCACGGGTGTTGCCACGGGTCGAGATGGCCAGTAACACATCACCTGCGTGTCCCAGCGCGCGTACCTGCTTGGCATAGATCTCATCGTGCAGACGATCATTCCCAATCGCGGTCAGCATCACGTTGTCGGCACTTAACGCCAGCGCCGGTAAGCTGGGGCGTTCGGTCTCGAAACGATTGATCATGCTGGCGGCGAAGTGCTGGGCATTGGCGGATGAGGCACCGTTGCCACAGCTCAGGATTTTATTGCCATTCAGTAACGACTGCACCAGCGTCATGGCCGCGCGGGAGATGGCATCGGGCAACGCCTCGGCTGCGGCAATCTGAGTCTGAATACTTTCGGTAAAACACGCTTTAATTCTTTCCTGCACACGACCACCTGGTTCTAAACGTCTGCATTAAAGGCATTCGGCAGCCACTCGAGCGCCGTGCCGGTAATGGCGATGATGTCGAAACGGCAATTCACTGTTTCAAAACTGCCGCCGCGTTGCGCCAGCCAGAGAGCGGCAGCGCGCAGCAGCTTTTGTTGTTTATTCCGGGTTACGCTGGCGAGCGCGCCACCATAACGCGCATCGCGTCGGTAGCGGACTTCAACAAACACCCAACAGTGCCCGTCACGCATAATCAGGTCAAGTTCACCATTGCGAAAGTGAACATTACTGGCGACCCATATCAGGCCAGCCTGCTCCAGATAGCGCCGGGCATCTTCTTCATGTCCGGCGCCAATCTGACGGCGATTTAGTTGGCCGGTGCGATTTCGCCCCGGCGATACTGGTTCCATGTCAACTTCCTGTTGATCACACAATCCGTGTCGGCGCTGAGCTTGCCGGTATTGCCATCCAGCGTGAAGCCAGGTGACTGGCGCATCTGGTTAAAGTGGTTCGCCAGCGTCCAGGCATCCATACCCATGGCATAGAGGCGCACCAGCGAGTAGTCATTATTGAATGACTTCGATGTCTGCTGCATCAGGCCAGGATTGCTGCCGGAGAGCAGCGGAATATCGCTGAACTGCAGGCCATCCATTTCTAACCGGAAGTCCGGGCCAGCGCCGGCCTGCGCGCTGCGCGAACTGGCGTAGAGCGAGATATTGCTGCGACTGCCGGTGCGCATGGTGATCATCGGTTTGATCAGCTGCAGTTCATCCTGGGTTGAGACGATGTAGACCGCATCGATGCCACCGCCGCTGCTGGTGCTGACCACATCAGGCGTGCTCTGTTGCGGTGCCGGAATGGTCAGGCCCGCAATGGAAACGCCCTGGGGCTCAGCAGGTGCCGCATTGACCGGCGTACCTGACAGGCTGATGCCCGCGCCGCTGTTAATGCCCTGTTTCAGCTCAGCGGTCGAGCCAAAGCGCTGCTGCATGACGGTGCTGCCACCCAGCGTCTGCCACTCCTGTGCAAAAGCGTTTGTCACGCGATCGCCAAGGCCGCTGCGCGGAACCAGCAGCAGCGGCTGACGTTTGCCCTGGTCCCAGATATGGTGCGCGGCATCGCGTGCTTCGTCTTCAGGAGAAAGCGCAAAGTAGCAGATATTCGGATGGTTCTGGATCTTTTCCGGCTCATTGAGCGCCAGCACGTTTAAGGGTGTCTGGCTGTTGGCGACCTTCTCAACGTTGCTCTTCAGCAGTGGGCCAACCACGATAGTGGCGCCATCCTGCTGTGCCTGCTGCATCACCTGCTCAATCGGCTGGCTGCTGGTGTCATAGACCTTGATCTGAGCGTTGCTGGCCGGTGCGGCGGCGGCAGGCTGAGATTGAGGCTGTGACTGAGGCTGTTGCTGTTGCTGTGGTGTGGTGGTAGCAGACTGCTGCGGTGCGCTGATCGGATCGGCAGACGATCCCGCAGCGGCGGCAGGTTGCGCGCTGGCTGTTGCATCCGCAGCGGCGGGCTGGGCAGTTGCTGCCGCAGGCTGTGCGACCGGCGCGGATACGCCGTTCTTCGCGTCGTTAAAGCCTTTCTGGATGGCATTCGCGAACACCTGTGCCTGGCCATTCAGCGGCAGCAGCAGCGCGATGATGCTGGTAGAGGCTTTGGTGTAGTTCTGCATCTGGCTCAGCTGCGTCGGTAACGTTTTGGCCGCCGGGTTCTGCGGATAGCGAGTCTGCCAGTCTTTGATGCCGGACTTCAGCATTTCTGCATCCTGGGCATTAGCACGCCAGACCGCGAGCAGATCCAGCCAGCCCTGCAGCACATTTTCGTCGGCATTGATCACCAGGTTGCTGGCTTCCTGTGGCGACATCTGCGTCAGGGTCTGCCAGGTAGCGTCAATATTGCTCTGATGATCGGCGTCTTTCAGCAGCGGTTCCTGAGCAATATAGTTGCGCAGCAGTGAGAGTGAAGGGCGGCCCTGCGCGCTGGCAATTTGCAGGCTGTAGTAACGCGCCAGCTGATCCTGCGACAGTGCGCTGGTCTTTACCGCTGCTAACAGCGGTTCAGCGTCTTTGGATTTCTGCTGGGCAATCAACAACTGCGCTTTCAGCAGCAGAGATTCCTGTTGCTGCGTCTCAGAGAGCTGCTGCGGCAACTGGCTCAGTTGCTGAGTGGCCTCGGGATACTTTCCTTCCTTCAGCAGGGCGCGGATTGCGAGTAATTGCCAGTCGGTCTTGCTATCATCGCTGCTTTGCTGCGCTTGCTGCAGATAGTAAGCGGAGCTGGCGGTGGCTGGCCCCTGAATATTGACGGTTGAGGTTTGCGGCGCCTGACCGCTACATGCGGCTAAAATCAGCCCGGCAAGAATGACAGGCAGAAAGCGTCCTGCTTTATGACGAACGACTTTTGAAGGAAGCATACTGTATCCAGTGATGTTTTTTTCAAGATGCTCAATATTAAATCGGCAATTCGGATGAAACAATGAAACAACTCGATCGGGCAGAGATTTCTGCCAGCACGCTCTACATCGTTCCAACCCCGATTGGTAATTTGGGTGATATCACCCAGCGGGCGCTGACGGTGCTTTCGAGCGTCGATCTGGTCGCTGCGGAAGATACACGTCATACCGGGCTGTTGCTACAACATTTCGCCATCAATGCGCGACTCTTCTCACTTCATGACCACAACGAGCAGCATAAGGCTGAGCTGCTGCTGACGAAGCTGCAAGAGGGTCAAAGCATAGCCTTAGTTTCCGATGCTGGCACGCCGCTGATTAACGATCCGGGCTACCATCTGGTGCGCCGCTGCCGTGAAGCGGGCATTCGTGTAGTGCCGCTACCGGGCGCCTGTGCCGCCATTGCCGCATTGAGCGCCGCAGGACTGCCATCCGATCGTTTCTGTTACGAAGGGTTTCTGCCCGCAAAAACCAAAGGCCGTTGCGATGCCCTGCGAGCGCTGGTGCAGGAGCCACGCACGCTGATTTTCTATGAATCAACCCATCGTTTAGTCGACAGCCTGCAGGATATGGTGAGTGAGCTGGGGCCTGAGCGCTACGTTGTGCTGGCTCGTGAGCTGACCAAAACCTGGGAGTCGATTTATGGTGCGCCGGTCGGCGAGCTGCTGGCCTGGGTCAAAGAAGATGAGAATCGTCGTAAAGGCGAGATGGTGTTGATTGTTGAAGGGCACAAGGTTGACGATGACGATGCGTTACCCGCTGATGCGCTGCGTACGCTGGCGCTGTTGCAGAAAGAGCTGCCGTTGAAGCGCGCGGCTGCGCTGACCGCTGAGATCCACAGCGTGAAGAAGAATGCCCTTTATAAGTATGCGCTGGAGCAGCAAGAGGCGTGACAAATGCCTTCGGATGTCCTATTATCCCGCGCCGAAGCTGACCAGACAGTCGCCGCTTTGTCGTCGTCCTCACTTGTGGGGAGACGGGCAGAGGGGAGGAAAGTCCGGGCTCCATAGGGCAGGGTGCCAGGTAACGCCTGGGAGGCGCAAGCCTACGACCAGTGCAACAGAGAGCAAACCGCCGATGGCCCAGAAATGGGATCAGGTAAGGGTGAAAGGGTGCGGTAAGAGCGCACCGCGCGACTGGCAACAGTTCGTGGCACGGTAAACTCCACCCGGAGCAAGGCCAAATAGGGGTTCACAAGGTACGGCCCGTACTGAACCCGGGTAGGCTGCTTGAGCCAGTGAGCGATTGCTGGCCTAGATGAATGACTGTCCACGACAGAACCCGGCTTAACGGTCAGCTTCGACTTTTTACCAGAAACCCCGCTCCGGCGGGGTTTTTGCTTTTGCGGGCTATGTGCAGGCAGCGATGAATGACTGTCCACGACGCTCTCTATGAAAAGAACGCGGCTTAACGGTCAGCGTCGACTTTTTACCAGAAACCCCGCTCCGGCGGGGTTTTTGCTTTTGCGGGCTATGTGCAGGCAGCGATGAATGACTGTCCACGATGCGCTCCATGAAAAGAACGTGGCTTACCGGTCAGCGTCGATTTTTTACCAAAAACCCCGCTTCGGCGGGGTTTTTGCTTTGTGGCGCTATACGAATGCAGCTTAACCGCGGCCGTGCGGTTCATCCCAGTCAAACGCTGGCCCAAGCGAAATCACGCCGTTCGGGTTAATGGTCTTGTGACTGCAATAGTAGTGGTGACGGATATGCGGCAGATTGACTGTCTCTGCAATGCCCGGCATCTGATAGATATCACGCAGGAAACCGCTCAGGTTTCTGTAATCACTGATCCGGTGGCGATCGCACTTAAAGTGAGTCACATAGACGGGATCAAAGCGCACCAGCGTGGTCCACAAACGCAGATCCGCTTCGGTCAGCTGATCACCGGTAAGATAGCGATGCTGGCCCAGGAGCTGCTCCAGTCGCGACAGCGAGTGGAAAAGCGCCGTTACTGCTTCATCGTATGCGGACTGCGAGGTAGCAAAACCCGATTTATAGACGCCGTTGTTCACCGTGTCGTAGATCCAGCTATTCAGCTCATCAATCTTTTCGCGCAGTGCAACGGGATAGTAGTCGCCGGCACGGGCACCGACCGCATCAAACGCACTGTTGAACATGCGGATGATATCAGCCGATTCATTGCTGACGATGGTGTTCTGCTGCTTGTCCCATAATACCGGCACGGTTACACGGCCACTGTACTGCGGGTCAGCATGCAAATAGAGCTGATAAAGGAACTCGTTCTGATAGAGCTTATCGCCCGTCGCATCCTGAAAGGTGTCATCGAAGGTCCAGCCGTTCTCCAGCATCAACGGATGCACCACGGAGACGTCGATCATGCTATCCAGACCCTTCAGCTGACGCATCAGTAGCGTACGGTGCGCCCAGGGGCAGGCCAGCGAGACATAAAGATGATAGCGATCGCGCTCAGCAGCAAATCCCGCTTTGCCCACCGGACCGGCGCTACCGTCCGCCGTGACCCAGTTGCGAAAAGCCGACTCTGAACGTTTGAAACGTCCGCCAGTGGATTTGGTGTCGTACCAGGTGTCATGCCAGACACCGTCAATTAACTGTCCCATAGTGGCTCCAATGCAAACAGGGCGGGGTAATTTCCCCGCCCTGCTAAGTATATGTGGCATTACGCTTTATGTGAGATTAGCGCGCAATCGTCAGTGGTTTTCTTTTGCTGATCAGGCGATCAATGCTGTATGCGCCTGGACCCACCAGACCTAACACCAGGAAACCACCCGCGATAGAGAGGTTTTTCATGAACATCAACTGATTCACACCTTCGGCAAAGTTACTGTGAAACAGAAACGCGGTCAGGATGGTGAAGCCTGCAGTGAACAGGGCAGTGAAACGGGTCAGGAAACCAAACAGAATGGCCAGACCGCCGCCAAACTCCAGCAGAATAACCAGCGGCAGCATAAAGCCAGGGACGCCCATCGCTTCCATATATTGCTGAGTACCTGCATAACCGGTGATCTTGCCCCAGCCGGCCGTAATGAACAGGATTGGCATCAGGATGCGAGCCACTAATAAACCGACATCTTCGAATTTTTTCATCATCTACTCCAGCGCTATCAGGAATGCAGGGCAAGCTGCCCGCAGGGTTTATGCCCGCTGAAAGCACTACTGCGTTCATTGGGTTGATGGCTGGAGATGATAATCGCGGAGTGGAAAGGTTGTAAGCGAGATATACTGTCTGTGTTTTTCAGAAAATCTGATGAAGAAAAGCCGGCCTTTTCAGGACCGGCTATTAACAAAATTAACGCGGTGGCAGAGCCGATTTAATCATGCGCCAGGTACTCCAGGCACCGAATCCCCGTTTGGCCCAGCGTAAGAGCTTACTGGGACTACGAATGGAGTAGACGGCCAGCGCGCTGCTGCCAATAGCCAGATAGCGACGTAAGCTGAGGAAAGTAAACCAGCCACGATCGTAATGGGCGGTCCCTTCCAGCCAGTCACGCCGCGCAGCGCTTAAATCCAGCCGCTGCTGCTGCACATGCTTAAGCAGTTCATGGATGCGTTCTTCACGCTCGCGGCGGCTCATCAGCGTTGTTCCTCAAGCAAATTACGATCAGTTTCCAGCTCTTTACGCGTATGGCGTAACAGCGTTGACTGACGCGACTTGTGAAGTGTCCAGAGTCCCAGAATGACCGCCAGCAGGAACAGTGTGCCGGTTGTGATGCCAATGGCCATCAGACGGTACTGTGCATCTACTGCCCAGATAATCAGAACCATCAGGCTCATCAGACCAAATGCAGTGAACAGCATGGTCAGGCCAACCATCAACAGCAGCTGAATCAGGTTAGCTTTCTCATGCTCCAGTTCCACCACTGCCAGACGAACACGCGTCTCGACCATGCCAACCAGCGTGGTCACAATACGCTGGCCGATGTTAATGACCCCTTTAGCCGGGCCGTGGTTATGCTGTGAGTCAGCCATAGTTAACGACGCGAAATGAGCATGCCCAGTGCGACGCCAATCGCTGCACCGATGCCCACACCATGCCATGGATTTTCACGCACATAGCCTTCAGCTCTCTGTGCCGCTTCACGCGTAGTCGCAGCGATGCGCTCGCTTGATTCGCCCAGACGTTCACGTGAGCTGTCCAGCGCATCACGCGCTTTGCTGCGAAGTTTATCCAGCTCACCTTTGGATTTTTCAGTACTGCTGCTCAGTACTTCTTCCAGGGTATCGGCGAGGTTTTTCAGTTCAGCACGCAAATGTTCCGATGATGTGTCTTTAGACATAAAATACTCCTTTAACATCAGTTGGTTAATTCCAATTAATAGGGCTCCGCCTGTAACTTTTTCAGTTCCCGGCGCGCTTCATCCAGTTTTTGTTGTCGCTTAGCAATCTTTTCCCTGTCATGGCCCTCTTCACGCTCTTCCCTGAGTGCGTGCTCACGCTCTGCAACTTTCTGCTTTTGCGCGTTAATTCTTTCCAGATGGGCGGCTTCAAGCTTTTTATCGCTGCAATCTGCCCGGACTTCGGTCAGCGCGCGCTCCAGACCATTAACCCGGCGCTGGTTGTTGTGCTTTTGCGCCATCCCAATTTCACGCTGAATATCCTGCTCTTTCTGCTCACACAGCGATTCTGCTGCCAGCAGCGAACCCGATAGCGAAAACAGAGCAATGCCCATCAATACTTGATATTTCATCGGTCCTGAACCTTCCATTGCGACCTGACTCCTCATCACCTGCGCGATCTTGTGCCTGCGGGTGCTAAGAATCGACTCTCGCTTAAGCATAGACACCGATAGTAAAAAGTTCAAAGAAGACCGGGAGATAGAGCGGCTTTCAGACCGTCGCGGCATGCGGCAACGGTCTGAAAAAGAGGGAGAGGGGGATTACGCCAGCGAAAGGTGCTGAGAGTGATCGTGCTGCGCCACAATAAAGCCTTGTGGCAACAGGCGGCGCAACACCTTCTGTGCTGCCAGACTCTGTTCTTCGCTGTCAAAATGAATGATCAGCGCATCACCCGCGGGCGTTATGCTTTTGATACGAATACCTTGTGCGCTTAATTGCTGATAGAGATAAAAACCATCTGGCAGCGTTGCACCTGCATGAGAAACCCGAATCTGCACCACTGTCTCGTGCTTCATCAAAGGTGGGATCGCACAGAGCGCGACCAGCGCAAACGCGCCAGCAATCAACCACGGTAACCACCGTTTAGGAATAGCCTGCAGCAGTTTCATTACTCGGCTTTCCCGTTTTGATTCGCCTGTCGTTTACGCCATAACACCACCAGCGATCCCACCAGGCCAAATACCAGCAGCGCCAGTGGCAGCATCATCAGGAAAAACATCATCTCATCTTCGTAACGACGGAAAATCGGGGTTTTTCCCAGCGCGAAGCCGATTACGGTCAAAATTACCACCCACAGGAATGCACTTACCCAGTTAAAGAACTGAAAACGGGCATTGCTGAGGCCTGACAGCCCGGCAATGGTGGGCAGCAGCGTTCGGACAAAGGCGATAAAGCGACCAATCAGCAGGGCAGATAAGCCGTGACGGTGAAACATGCTGTGCGCGCGCAGGTGGTATTGGGCTGGCAGATGAGAGAGCCATTTCTGAACCGTGGGCGTATTACCCAGCCAGCGGCCTTGTATGTAGCTCACCCAGCAGCCCAGACTGGCGCCGGTCGTCAGAACCAGAATCGTTAAAGGGAAACTCATGGTGCCTTTGGCAATCAGTACGCCGACCAGAATCAGCAGACTGTCACCTGGCAGGAATGCGGCAGGAAGAAGGCCATTTTCTAAGAATAAAATCATGAACAACACGCCGTAAATGGCCCATACCAGCGTGGGATCGGAGAGAGTCTCATAGTCCTGTTGCCACAGGGCATGCAGCAACGCTTGCAAAATATCCATCAATCATTCCTGAACATCATTGTTAAACATGTCCCACAGGGACTTAAACGCAGACCGGCATTTCGTTATAAATTTTAGGCGCGCAGCCTGGGCGGGATTTTCCGGATCCTTCCAGAATCGATTGTTAAATCAGCAACTTTATAAACCCTTGTCGCAAAGGGTAATAAAAGGGCGATAACTGTAACAAAAATCGCCTGTCTGAGACAGTAAAACTCTCTTGCGAACAGGAGTTTTACCTTGTGAAACGCCCTGTAAAAAGGAGCTTTACATGACCTGACACTATTGCAGATTAACTGACCATCTCAGGCTGTTTTCAGGCGCTTTTAGCGGGCGTTATTGGACCCATCAGGCAGGATGACCGGATTCTCACCGAACATGTAACGATCCACGTTAAATTCAAAATCATCCGCCGTCGCGTTAAACAGCATCTGTTTAGTATTTTCCAGATGTTGCCACATCGCCAGTTTGCTGGCGGCGGGATCTTTACGCATCAGCGCTTTGAGAATCTGATCGTGGTCGTCGCACCAGCTGAGAATGCTGCGCTGGTCGATATGTTCATGAAGTTTGAGCCAGTAGGGATTGTGCAGGCGGTGCAGCCACATTTTTTCAACGATGGCGGCTAAAGCACTGTTCTGGGTGGATTGCGCGATGCGCACATGAAACTGCATGTCCCACTCGGAATCACGGAAGTGATCCTCCTGGCGGGCTTTTTCCTGAATCGCCATCAGGTCGATAATGTCCTGACGCGTGACCTGGGTGGCTGCGAACTCGGCCACATTACTTTCAATGAGCTGGCGCGCCTGCAGTAGCTCAAACGGGCCAAAGGTGGCAAATTCCAGCTGGCTGCTGGTGGGGGCGATGCGGTTCTGCTGCTGGCTGGCAATGACGTGAATACCCGATCCTTTACGGACCTCAACATAGCCTTCTACTTCCAGCATGATGATCGCTTCACGGACAACGGTGCGGCTCACTTCCATCTCTTCGGCAATCAGGCGTTCAGCAGGCAGTTTGTCGCCCACCGGATAGATTCCGGTTTCAATGCGGCTTTTGAGCTCGCTGGCAAGCTGTTGGTAGAGTCGACGGGATTCAGTGAGGTCCATAGCACAATCCTGGTAGCAGACAGATAAGTTGTTATACCACTTCAGGCGGTGCGAGGAAATGGGCTGGCTCGCGCCAGCCCGGCAAATCAATTGTGAACGGCGCTGGCTGGTGGAATCACCGTTTCCGCTTCCAGCTCTGAAATCGGTTTATTTTTCAGGACGGTCCAGATCACTGCGGCACCCAGCAGATCGAACACCGCCAGGGCAGCAAACAGCGGGCTGAAGCCCAGCGTATCGGCCAGGGCACCCACGACCAGCGCAAACATCGTGCTGGCGGTCCAGGCTGCCATGCCGGTCAGGCCGTTAGCCGTCGCGACTTCATTACGGCCGAAAACGTCTGACGACAGGGTAATGAGCGCACCTGAAAGGGCCTGATGCGCAAAGCCGCCGACGCACAGCAGACCAATGGCGACGTAAGGGCTGGTGAACAGGCCAATGGTGCCTGGCGCAATCATTAACAGCGCACCCATCGTCACCACCATTTTACGGGAAACGATCAGGTTAACGCCGAACCAGCGCTGAAACAGCGGCGGCAGATAGCCGCCCAGGATGCAGCCGAAGTCCGCGAACAGCATCGGCATCCAGGCGAACATCGCAATCTCTTTCAGATTGAAGCCGTACACCTTAAACATAAACAGCGGAATCCAGGCGTTGAAGGTTCCCCACGCCGGTTCTGCCAGAAAACGCGGCAGAGCAATGCCCCAGAACTGGCGGTTACGGATAATCTGCAGCGCCGACATTTTGCGGGTGTTGCCGGTCTGATGCTGCGCTTCCTGACCGGAGATAATGTAGTCGCGCTCTTCATCACTCAGCTTCTTCTGCTGTTTCGGATGTTTGTAAAACACCAGCCAGCAGAGTGCCCAGACCATGCTCAGCACACCGGTCATGATAAAGGCCATCTGCCAGCTGTGTGCCACGATTGCCCAGACCACCAGCGGCGGAGCCAGCATCGCACCGATAGATGAACCGACGTTGAAGTAGCCCACCGCGACCGAACGCTCTTTGGCCGGGAACCACTCACTACTCGCTTTGAGACCCGCCGGGATCATCGCCGCTTCAGCCGCACCGACGGCACCACGCGCCAGAGCAAGGCCGCCCCAGCTGCCTGCCATCGCCGTGGCGGCACAGAAGATTGCCCACAGCACAGCAAACACGGCGTAGCCGACTTTGGTGCCCAGCAGATCCAGCACATAACCCGCCACCGGTTGCATCAGCGTATAGCAGGCTGAATAGGCCGCAATGATGTATGAATACTGCTGAGTAGTGATATGCAGCTCTGTCATCAATGTCGGGGCCGCCACGGCGATGGTATTACGGGTCAGATACCCTAATACCGTACCGATCGTCACCAGTCCAATCATGTACCAGCGTAACCCTTTGATCTTACGCATCCTCTACCTCTTCCAGTTCTGTATGCGGTCTTGCCGCTGTTGTTATCTGGAGCGGGACAGCCCGTGATGCAGCTCTGCTCACGCCCGCAGGTTCTGTCTGAGCAACCCTGTTCTTACCTTGCCATTTGTGGGCCGCTAACGACCTCACGATAGGACGAGAGCCTAACTTGTTATACAACTTTAAAAGTTGAGAGCCATCACAAAAACCCTTTCTGCACTGTGGGATACTGGAAACCTGCGTAATGACAGCCATTTAGCGCGCTGCGGGCGACAAAAATGTCCATGACGGTAGCCAGACATCGCCGTTTATGTGAGCAGGATCGCAAATAAATCCGTAACGGACTAAAATTGGTATGATAACTTTGGGCCATCAGTGGTTCAGTAGATGAGGAAGCATGTATGTCACGTTTCATGACCGAGGATTTTTTGCTGGATAGTGAATTCGCCCGCCGTCTCTATCACGACTACGCGAAGGATCAGCCGATTTTCGACTATCACTGCCACTTACCGCCGCAGCAGATTGCCGAAAATTATCGCTTTGCCAATCTTTATGACATCTGGCTGAAGGGCGATCACTACAAGTGGCGGGCAATGCGCGCCAACGGTGTGGCTGAGGCGTTCTGTACCGGCAATGCCAGCGATCGTGAAAAGTTTGACGCCTGGGCGCGTACCGTGCCGCACACCATCGGCAACCCGCTCTATCACTGGACCCATCTGGAATTACGCCGGCCTTTCGGCATTACCGACACGCTGCTTTCTGAGAAAACGGCTGACAGCATCTGGCATCGCTGCAATGAACTGCTGGCGCAGGATAGCTTCACCACGCGTGGCATCATGCAGCAGATGAAGGTGAAGATGGTCGGCACCACAGACGATCCGCTGGATGACCTGCGCCATCACCGCGCGCTGGCAGACGACACCAGTTTCAGCGTTAAAGTGCTGCCAAGCTGGCGTCCGGACAAAGCCTTTAATATCGAAGCCGACACCTTCCTGCCGTGGATTGAGACGCTGGAACAACTGACCGACATCAGCGTGCAGCGTTTTGACGATCTGCGCAGCGCACTGTATCAGCGGCTGGATCACTTTGCGGCGCATGGCTGTAAAGTCTCGGATCACGCGCTGGATGTGGTCTGTTATGCCGAGGCGGACGACGCCACGCTGGATGTGATTCTGGCGCGCCGTCGCAGCGGTACAGCACCGAATCCGCACGAAACGGCGCAGTTCAAAACGGCGGTACTGGTCTGGCTGGGCAGCGAATATGCCCGCCGTGGCTGGGTACAGCAGTATCACATTGGCGCACTGCGCAATACCAACCCACGCCAGTACCAGTTGCTGGGGCCGGATGTGGGCTTTGACTCCATTAACGACCAGCCGCTGGCTGAACCGCTGGCCCGCCTGCTGGGCGCACAGAACCTTAATAATGCGCTGCCGAAAACCATCCTCTATTGCCTGAATCCGCGCGATAACGAAGTACTGGCGACGATGGCAGGCAACTTCCAGGGTGAAGGTCAGGCGGGGAAAATGCAGTTTGGTTCCGCCTGGTGGTTCAATGACCAGCTGGACGGTATGCAGCGTCAGATGACCCAGCTGGCGCAGATTGGCCTGCTGAGCCGCTTCGTCGGGATGCTGACCGACAGCCGCAGCTTCCTCTCTTACACCCGCCACGAATATTTCCGCCGGTTGCTGTGCCAGATGATTGGCCGCTGGGTAGAGCAGGGTGAAGCGCCAGCCGATGAAGCGCTGTTAGGCCAGATGGTTCAGAACATCTGCTTCAACAATGCGCGCGATTACTTCGGCATCGAGCTGGGAGCCTGATGATGAAAAGGCTAAACCGCCACGACTTCCCGGGCGCACGCTATCGCGACCGGGTGATTCAGTTCGGCGAAGGTAACTTCCTGCGCGCCTTTATTGACTGGCAGATTGACTGGCTGAATGAACATCAGGGCACCGATGCCGGAATTGTGGTGGTGCGGCCGCGCAACCGTGAAGTCAGCGACAGCCTGAATCAGCAGGATGGCCTCTACACCACGCTGATCCGCGGACTCAACGATCAGGGCGAGCAGGTCAGTGAAACCCGGCTGATCCGCAGCCTCAACCGTGAGATCCAGCCCTGGCAGCAGTTTGGTGAATTTATGGCGCTGGCCCGGAATCCCGACCTGCGCATGGTTTTCTCCAACACCACTGAGGCGGGCATCGCCTTTGTTGGCACGGATCAGCTCACCGATCAGCCCGCCAGCAGCTTCCCCGGCAAACTGACGCAGCTGCTGTGGGCGCGCTATTCCCATTTCAATGGCGCCAGCGATCGTGGCTGGCTGGTGGTGCCGTGTGAGCTGATTGACCATAACGGCGACGCGTTGCGCGATCTGGTGCTGCGTTACGCCGATCACTGGCATCTGCCATCCGAATTTAAAACCTGGGTTCATGAGCACTGTGCTTTCTATAACACTCTGGTTGACCGCATCGTTACCGGCTTTCCGGCGGAAAGCGAGCAGTTGCAACGTGAACTGGGTTATGAAGATCGCTATCTGGTGGCGGGCGAAGTCTACTACCAGTTTGTGATTCAGGGGCCGTCGGCGCTGTTCAGTGAACTGAAACTGGCGGCGCTGTCGCCACACGTGCGTCATGTGGATGACATTGCGCCCTATAAAGCGCAGAAAGTGGCGATCCTCAATGGCGCACATACCGCGATGGTGCCGGTGGCGTTTCTGGCCGGTCTTGAAAGTGTCGGGGAGGCGATGGCCGATCCGGCGATTGCCGGATTTGTGGATAACCTGCTGCGTCATGAAGTGATCCCGACGCTGGATCTGCCAGCCGATGAACTGCACGCCTTTGCTGATGCGGTACAACGCCGCTTCCGCAATCCGTTCATTCGCCATGCGCTGCTGTCGATTGCGCTTAATGGCATGACCAAGTTCCGCACCCGTCTGTTGACGCCACTGCTTGCCGCGCATCAGCAAACGGGCAACTGGCCGACACACATCACTTTTGCGCTGGCGGCGCTGATCGCCTTTTATCGCGGCGAGTCAGCCGGTAAAAGCTGGCCATTACAGGATGAGCCGCAGTGGTTACAGCACTACGCCGACGCCTGGAAAGCACTTGATGCGGATCAGCTGTCACCGCAACAGCTGGTGCACGGCGTGCTTAGCGACGCGCAACACTGGGGCGAAGATTTAACCCGTCAGCCCGGACTGGCTACGGTTGTCACCCAACACCTGCAAAATATCATCGCCCACGGAATGCGTGAGGCGCTGAGCCAACTGAGATAACGCTATGCAAGACGCAATTAAAATTGATCCCCGCGACAATGTCGCCGTGGCGTTACGTGACTTAGAGGCGGGCGCCACCATAGAGCTGCCACCACTGAGTGTGTCGGTGCAACAGGCGGTCGGGCGCGGGCATAAATTTGCCCTGCATCCTATCGCCCAGGATGAGCTGGTGATCAAGTATGGGTTGCCGATTGCCCATGCCACCCAGCCTGTGGCCGCCGGTGAGTTAATCCATTCGCAGAACGCCCGCACCAATCTCAGCGATCTGGATGAATATGCGTATCAGCCTGAGTTCGTGACCTTACCGCCGCAGCCGGGTGATCGTGAGGTACAGATCTATCGTCGTGCTAACGGCGAAGTCGGCATCCGCAATGAGCTGTGGATCCTGCCGACCGTCGGCTGTGTAAACGGCATTGCGCGTCAGATCCTGCAGCGTTTCCTGAAAGAGACACAGGAGGCCGAAGGAATCGATGGCGCATTCCTGTTCAGCCACACCTTCGGCTGTTCGCAACTGGGGCAGGACCACGAAAATACCCGCACCATGCTGCAGAATATGGTGCGCCACCCTAATGCGGGTGCGGTGCTGGTGATTGGTCTCGGTTGTGAAAACAATCAGGTCGATGTTTTCCGTGAGACCCTCGGCGCGTTTGAAAGCGACCGGGTCGAATTTATGGTGTGCCAGCAGCATGATGATGAGGTTGAAGCCGGGCTGGAGCGCCTGCATGCCTTGTATGAAAAAATGCGGCATGACCGGCGTGAACCAGGCAAACTCAGCGAGCTGAAGTTTGGTCTGGAGTGCGGCGGTTCGGACGGTTTGTCTGGCATCACGGCCAACCCGTTACTGGGGCGTTTCTCGGACCAGATGATCGCTAATGGCGGCACGACCGTGCTGACTGAAGTGCCAGAAATGTTTGGCGCAGAGCGGATTCTGATGAGTCGCTGTCGCGACGAAGAGACCTTCGGCAAAACAGTAGCCATGATCAATGACTTCAAGCAGTACTTTATCGATCACCAGCAGCCCATCTACGAGAATCCGTCGCCGGGCAATAAAGCAGGCGGCATCACCACGCTGGAAGAGAAGTCACTGGGCTGTACTCAGAAAGCGGGGCAGAGCCAGGTCGTCGATGTGCTGAAGTATGGCGAGCGGTTAAAAACGCCTGGTCTCAATCTGCTGAGTGCGCCAGGCAATGATGCCGTCGCTACCAGTGCGCTGGCGGGCGCCGGTTGCCACATGGTGCTGTTCAGTACCGGACGCGGCACGCCATATGGCGGTTTTGTGCCAACAGTGAAGCTGGCGACCAACACGCCGCTGGCGGAGAAGAAACCGCACTGGATCGACTTTAATGCCGGACGGTTGATCGAGGGCATGAGCATGGATGCGCTGCTGGAAGATTTTGTCGACAGCATTGTGGCGATTGCCAGCGGTCAGCCGACCAACAACGAGAAGAACGACTTCCGCGAGCTGGCGATTTTCAAAAGTGGTGTGACGCTCTAAAACCAAACGCGATCTTGTTCTTTCAGATAGCTCAAAAGCTCAGAGAGCGGGTAGCAGAGTCCGAAGAGCAAAGCGTCCCGCGCCAGGGAAGGCGCGGGCCGAGCGTGCAGGGATGCGTAAAGCGACTTTGCGATCGGACTCTGCCATCCGCGAAGAGCACAGGATTAACAGACGGTAATAACTATCTTAAGCCCGGCTGGCTTCGCGCTCTGCTTCTGCCTGACAGACGGCGGCAGTAAACAGAATATCAGTAGAGGAATTCAGCGCGGTTTCCGCCGAATCCTGCAGTACGCCGATAATAAAGCCGACCGCCACCACCTGCATCGCCAGGTCATTCGGAATGCCGAACATATTGCAGGCTACCGGAATCAGCAGCAGCGAACCGCCCGCCACGCCCGATGCACCACAAGCGCAGAGTGACGCCACCAGACTCAGCAGAATCGCCGTCGGCACATCAATGCTGATCCCCAGCGTATGCACCGCCGCCAGCGTCAGCACGGTAATCGTGATCGACGCACCCGCCATACTGATGGTTGCGCCCAGAGGAATCGACACCGAATAGGTATCCTCATCCAGATCCAGACGTTTCGCCAGCGCCATATTCACCGGAATGTTGGCAGCAGAACTGCGGGTAAAGAAGGCAGTGACGCCACTTTCACGCAGGCAGGTGAAGACCAGTGGATAAGGGTTACGGCGGATTTTAGAGAACACCAGCATCGGGTTCACCACCAGTGCCATCAGCAGCATACAGCCGATCAACAGCGCCAGCAGATGCGCATATTGCCACAGTGCCCCAAAGCCGGTTGAAGCCAGAATCGATGCCACCAGACCGAAAATACCGACTGGCGCGCAGCGGATGACGCAGCGTACCAGCCAGGTTACGGCATGAGACGCATCATTCAGCAAGGCGCGGGTGCTGTCACTGCTGTGACGGAACGCCAGCCCCAGGCCAATGGCCCACACCAGAATGCCAATATAGTTAGCCTGCATCAGCGCGGTGATTGGGTTGGCGACCATGCTCATCAGCAGCCCATGGAGCACTTCGGTGATGCCGGAAGGAGGAACGATTTCCGTTGTGCCTGCCGCCAGTGTAAGTGTCTGCGGAACCAGATGGCTGAAGACCACCGCGACCACCGCCGCGAAAAAGGTGCTCAGCAGATAGAGCATGATAATTGGCCGGATATTACTTTTCTGGCCCTGCTGGTGGTTGGCAATCGAGGCGATCACCAGCATCAGTACCAGCAATGGCGCGACCGCTTTCAGCGCACTGACAAACAGTTCACCCAGCAGACCGACTGCCAGCGCGGCATCGTGTGAAATCCAGGCGAGCGCCACACCAGCGATCAGCCCAATCAAGATTTGCTTCACCAGGCTTCCGGCGAGCAGCGTGCCCAGACGTGCGGAGAAAGTTTTCTGCATAATATTTTCTGTATTTTGTCGCGGATGTAGTTTCAGACGCGATGTTTTACATCGGCTAAAACGGTTTGCCCGGCGGAGTATAAGGAAAACATCAGATGAGAAAAGAGAAAGTTCTGTCAGTGTGGCGCAGGTCAGATTTTAATTATGCTGAATAGTGGAAGTGTGACAGAGGGATGAAATGGCACGACAGTCTGTCGCAAAATAAAACAGGGGCATACGCTGCCCCTGCAGGTAATTATGGTGCGATCTTTTTCTGATCTCTTTTGCGGTTAACCCAGGCATTAATCAGCAGGGTTGAGGCCAGAATGGCGCCGACCACACCCAGTGAGATACCAACCGGGATATGGTACAGGTCCACAATCAGCATCTTAAAGCCGATAAACACCAGCACAATCGCCAGACCATACTTCAGCATCGAGAAGCGTTCTGCCACGTTTGCCAGCAGGAAGTACATGGCACGCAAGCCCAGGATAGCGAACAGGTTTGAGGTCAGCACGATGAACGGGTCGGTGGTTACGGCGAAAATGGCCGGGATACTGTCGACGGCAAAGATCACATCGCTGAGTTCCACCATGATTAGCACCAGCAGCAGCGGGGTCGCAAACAGCACGCCGTTTTTGCGGGTAAAGAACTTCTCGCCGTCGAGATCATCGGTCATGCGTAAATGCTTACGCAACCAGCGCACCACCGGTTTGTCACCCACTGCACCGTCATCCTCTTTCGCCAGCGCCATCTTCACACCGGTAAACAGCAGGAAGGCACCGAACACATAGAGGATCCAGCTGAACTGGGTGACCAGCCAGCTACCGGCAAAGATCATGATAGTACGCAGCACGATAGCGCCTAACACACCGTAGATCAGTACACGGCGCTGCAGGTTAGCCGGAATAGAGAAGTAGCTGAACAGCATCAGCCAGACGAAGACGTTATCTACCGCCAGCGCTTTTTCCAGAACGTAGCCGGTCAGGAAGGCGAGCGTCTGGGTGTTAGCGACTTCACGTCCCACGCTGCCCTCCAGATACCACCAGAAAGCGGCGCTAAACAGCAGTGAGACGGAAACCCAGATCAGCGACCAGACAGCCGCCTGTTTGAAAGACATGGTCTGCGCGCCGCGGCGTCCCTGCAACAGCAGGTCGATAGCCAGCATGATAAGCACCACAACCGCAAAGCTGCCCCAGAGTAAAGGCGTACCCACAGTTTGCATATTCGTATCCTGTCTTAAAAAGAAAAAAAACGGCTGAAGTCAGAAGACGTCAGCCGCTTATTTTTGTGTAAGCAAACCTCGCCTTCCGGCAAGGTCTCACTTACAACACAGAAATCGATTCCGGGTTGCCTGATGACCGGATGCTTTCGCAACGTAGTGACGATCAATCAGCTTACAAGTTACTCCCCTTTGCAGGAGAGTAAGTTACGGTTTAGCCGCACAGGAAGCAACCTATCTCAGACATATTTAGAAATATTTACACAGCAGCCTGATCGGCCGGGAAGATGACACCGGTCTGGCGGCGGATTTCGGTCAGAAGCGCGGCGGTAATCCGCGAAACCTCCAGTCCGGGATGGTCCACCTGACGCTGCTCAACCAGCCGGGCAAACGCAGCCGCTTCATATAGCATGGTGTTGATATGCTGCGGCTCACTCAGCGCCTGCTTTTCAGCACCACGAGGAATAAAGTTCAGCTTCTGGCACTCCGAAAGCTTCTCAATGACCAGCGTACCCGCTTCACCCTGAATTTCGCTGGGCAGTGAAGAGTCACTCACCTTGGAATGCAGAATCGTCACGTCGAAATCGCCGTAGCTCAGCACCACCACGCCATGGGCATCCACGCCGCTCTCCAGCAACGTCGCGGTGGCCTGCACACGGTCTGGCTCGCCCCATAGTGCTACTGCCGATGCCAGGCAGTAATAACCGATATCCATGACTGAGCCATTCGACCAGCGGGGATCAAAGGTATTAGGGTTCTCGCCGTTGAGATAACGCGGATAACGTGAGGAGTACTGGCAGTAATTCAGCAGGGCTTTTCGCAGTGTACCCACGTCTGGCAGCGCCTGCTTCAGCCGCTGGAAGTTTGGCAGGCTGGCGGTTTTAAACGCCTCGAACAGCACCACCTGATGCTCACGGGCGCAGGCGATCATCTGCTCCACTTCCGCCAGGTTAGAGGCCAGCGGTTTTTCGCAAATCACATGCTTGCCGTGCGACATAAACAGCAGCGCCTGCTGGCAGTGCAGGGCGTTGGGGCTGGCAAGATAGACCGCGTCGATCTCCGGGCAGGCGGCCAGGGCATCCAGTGAGGTAAAGGTCTGTTTGCAGGGATAATCAGCAATAAAGGCGTCGGCCTGCTGCTGACTGCGTGAGTAGACCGCACAGAGCTTCATCGCTCCGGTTTCATGGGCGGCATCAATAAACTGGCGTGTAATCCAGTTTGTTCCCACAATGGCAAAACGAATCACGTCATCTCTCCGGCAGCGTTAAAGCGGCAGAGTAACATCTCCCCGAGGCGGTGCAAGGGGGCCGGGTACGCAAGGATTGATCCTGCGATCCGCATTCCAATAATATGCTGAAGCCATGATATTCAGGCATCAACCAGGGAGCGAAGGTGAAAGCAAGTAAGCACGCATTAAACTGGACCACACTACTGATCGCCATTCCGGTCGGGTGTGCGGCGTCGCTGGTGACGCTGGCTTTTCGCGGCGTGATAGAACTGATCAACCATCTGCTCTTTGCCCGAAGTGGCGAAATTACCGAATCCCTGCATCTCTGGCCGTGGATCTTCTGGCCGCTGCTGGTGGGGGCGGGCGGGGTGCTGGCGGGCTATTTTTTGCGTTATGCGGTCGCCATTGAGCAACAGCAGACGGTGAAAACGGATTATCTTGAAGTGATCAACGCCCGACTCGATGCGGTACCGACGCGAACCTCGCTGTTCCGTGCCTTATCGTCGATTGCCAGTATCGGCAGCGGTGCGTCGATCGGTAAAGAGGGGCCGATGGTGCAGCTTTCGGCGCTGTGCGGCAGTGCGATTGGCCGCCTGTTACCGGCCTCACTGAACCTGAAAAACAGTGACGTGGTGGCGATGGCGGCTGCGGCGGGCCTGGCGTCGGTCTATCATGCGCCGCTGGCCTCGGCGATTTTTGTGGCGGAGATTGCGTTTGGTATTTCTGCGCTGCAGCGGCTGATCCCTCTGATTATCGCGTCGGCGACAGCGGTGATGACCATGTGGACGCTGGGCTTCCGCAGCGCGCTCTATCCGCTGGCAGACGCAAACTTCGCCATGGATCTCAGCAGCCTGTTGATGACGGTGGTCATTGGTTTGAGCGCCGGTCTGGCGGGCTGGCTTCTGATTAAATGCATCGCCCGCAGCAAAGTGCTCTTCAGTGGCATCGCTTCTCTGCCCTTGCGCCTGGGCGCGGGTGGATTCGCCGTCGGCTTACTGGCGCTGATCTCTACTGATATTCTCGGCAACGGCTACGAAGTGATCGTCAAGGTCATGGCAGGCGACTATCTGCTGCCGGGCCTGCTGCTGTTGCTGGTGCTGAAAACCCTCGCCACCAGCCTGTCTGTGGGGTCGAACGCTGTCGGCGGACTCTTTACGCCTTCGCTGCTGATAGGCGCGCTGCTTGGGGTGATTATCGCGATGATCGGGGCGGCGCTGCATTTGCCGCTGGGCAATGTGCTGCTTTATGCCGCGATTGGCATGGCAGCGGTGCTGGCGGCGGTCAGTCAGGCGCCATTGATGGCGATGCTGATGGTGCTGGAGATGACGCTGAATAGCAGCCTGCTGTTTCCGCTGATGATAGCAACGGTGCTGGCGTCGATGGTGGTCTATCGCCTGCAATCCGCCAGTACCTATCCAGTGGTGAGTCATCACTTCAGCCGTTCAGAGGCGAAGTATGATTTCGATAACATGCGTATAGCTGAGCTGATTATTCCTGGTGCGGCATTGCAGCCGGAGGAGTCAGTGGGGCAGGCGCTGGCAGTCAGCTCGCTAAAACGTGAACGCTACGTCTATGTAATCAACGCTGCAGGGGCATTCCTTGGCGTAGTGTCGATTCATGAGATCTCACGGCGGGTGCTGGCGCAGGAGATAACCCTCGACTCCCCGGTGCAGTGCGTCATGGATCAGGATTTCCCGGTGGTCTTTCAGAATCAGAGCATGCGTGAGGGATGGGAGGCGTTTGCCGCGGTCACGCTGGAGCGTCTGCCGGTGCTGAATAATCCTCAGGAGCGACGCTTTCTGGGGGCGCTGACTAAAACCAGCCTGATTCAGAAAGCGCAGGAGTTTCTTTAAGCCGCATTGCCGCGCATCGCCTGGTCAGTCATCCACAGGCGTGCGTCAAATTCGAGCTGGTGGTAATCCGGCTCCATATGGCAGCAGAGCTGGTAAAACGCTTTATCGTGGTCTTTCTCTTTCAGGTGGGCCAGCTCATGCACCACGATCATCCGCAGAAATGGCTCAGGGGCGAGGCGGAAAAAGTTTGAGATACGGATTTCCGCTTTCGCCTTGAGTTTGCCGCCCTGAATCCGCGAGATAGCCGTATGCAGTCCAAGTGCATGCTTCATCACCTTGATCTTGTTATCCCACATCACTTTGCTGATTGGCGGCGCGTTGCGCATATAGCGGTTTTTCAGCGCCTGCGTGTAGTCATACAGCGCCTTATCACTCATCACGTCGTGGGTGTCAGGATAGCGTTCCTGCAGAAATGCACCTAAGCGCTGGTGGGCGATTAGCGTCTGGACCTGCTCAAGAAGAGGGGCAGGATAACCCTGAAGGTATATCAGTGAGGACATTAGGGATTCCTGGCGAAAGACAGTATACTGCGCCCCCGATTTTGGGGCGAAAATCAATCAAAGTGTACCACGCCGGAGAATTCATGAGCCAACTTGAACTGAACGATCGCACACTGATCCTGCATCGCTTCCCGCAGATGCGTGACGAAAGTCCATTACAAGCCTGGGATGCGGCTGATGAATACCTGTTACAGCAGGCGCTGCCAGAAGGACCCGTGCTGATCTTCAACGACAGCTTCGGGGCGTTAACCTGCGCACTGAATCCGCGCACTGTCTGGCACGTCAGCGACTCCTGGCTGAGCCAGCAGGCCGCCCGCCAAAATCTGAGCTTCAATGAGATGGATGACAGCAACGTGCACTTTGTTGATAGCCTGGCTGAGCTGCCCGCGGCTCCGGCGGCGGTGCTGATTAAAGTGCCTAAAACGCTGGCGCTGCTGGAGCATCAGCTGCGTGCCATTCGTGAAGTCGTCACGCCAGATACGGTGATTGTGGCGGCGGCGCGCGCCAAAGAGATTCACAACTCGACTCTGCAGCTGTTCGAACAGATCATCGGTGAAACCAAAACCTCACTGGCCTGGAAAAAAGCGCGCCTGATCTACAGCCAGTTCAGTCAGCCTGAACTGCGTGAGGCCACGCCGACGCTGGTCTGGCCGCTGGATGGCACCTCTTATCAGATCCACAACTACGCTAACGTCTTCTCGCGTTCTTCGCTGGATATCGGCGCACGGCTGTTTGTGCAGCATCTGCCGGAAAACATTGAAGGTGAGATTGTCGATCTGGGCTGTGGCAACGGTGTGGTAGGGCTGGTGGCGCTGGAGCAGAATCCGCAGGCCGAGGTGCATTTCCTTGATGAGTCTTATATGGCGGTCGCCTCCAGCAAGCTTAACGTGGAAGTAAACCGTCCTGATGACCTGTCGCGCTGTCAGTTCCTGGTGAATAACGTGCTGAGCGGCTATCCATCAGATCGGCTGCACGCGGTGCTGTGCAACCCGCCATTCCATCAGCAGCACGCTGTTACCGATCATCTGGCATGGCAGATGTTCCGCGATGCGAAACGCTGCCTTCAGTATGGCGGCGAGTTGCGTATTGTCGGCAACCGCCACCTCGATTATCACCACAAGCTGAAGAAGTTGTTCGGCAACTGTACACTGATCGCCTCAAACCAGAAGTTTGTGGTGCTGCGCGCGGTGAAAATGCGCTAGTCAGATCGTCAAAGCGAGTTGCGTCGCCTGTGCTATCGCGCGGCGCGCATCCAGTTCCTCCGCGACATCTGCGCCGCCTATTACGGTTACCACCTGTCCTTTTGCACGCAGCGCGGCTTCCAGTTCGCGCTGCGGCTCCTGTCCGGCACAGATAATCACGTTATCGACCTCCAGCAGCAGCATTTCACCGTTACGCCGCAGGTGCAGGCCGCTGTCATCAATGGCCAGATATTCAATGCCGCCCCACATCTCCACGCCGCGCGCCTGAAGGCTGGTGCGATGAATCCAGCCGGTCGTTTTTGCCAGCCCGGCACCCGGTTTCCCTGATCGGCGCTGTAATAGCCAGATTTGCCGTGATGCGGCAGGCGGCTGTGGGGCAACCAGGCCGCCGCGCTGCGTCAGGCTGTGGTCGATGCCCCATTCGGCGTAAAACGCCGCCAGATCCTCGTCATGCGACGGCTGAGACAGATACTCCGCCACATCAAAGCCAATCCCACCCGCGCCAATAATCGCCACCCGTTTACCCACCGGGCGCTTATCGCGCAGCACCTCCAGATAACTCAGCACGCTGGGGTGATCGATGCCCGGAATAGCCGGCGTACGCGGCTTAATGCCGGTTGCGAGCACCACTTCATCTGCGTCACTCAGGGTATCTGCCGTGACCCGCCGGCCGGTCTGAACTGTCACGCCTGCTGCTGCCAGCTGATAGCGGAAATAACGCAGCGTTTCACTGAACTCAGATTTGCCGGGAATCTGCCGGGCAATATTGAACTGACCGCCAATCTCGGGCGCGGCCTCATAGAGCGTCACCTGATGTCCGCGCTGCGCCGCCTGCAGGGCAAACGCCATCCCGGCCGGGCCGGCACCCACCACTGCCAGTCTGCGCGGTGCGGTGCTGGCGATGACCGGCATCAGCGACTCATGGCAGGCGCGCGGATTGACCAGGCAGGAGGTGATTTTACCGGCGAACACCTGGTCAAGGCAGGCCTGATTACAGGCGATGCAGGTGTTGATGCTGTCCGGTTCGCCGCGCTGCGCTTTGCTGACAAAGGCGGGGTCGGCGAGGAAAGGGCGTGCCATCGACACCATATCGGCACAGCCCGACTGCAACAGGGCCTCAGCGACAGCGGGATGGTTAATACGGTTGGTGGCGATCACCGGCACCGAAACGTGGGCACGCAGGCGCTGCGTCACCCATGCAAAGGCCGCGCGCGGCACGCAGGTGGCGATGGTCGGGATGCGCGCTTCGTGCCAGCCGATGCCGGTATTGAACAGCGTGACGCCGCACTGCTCCAGCTCGCCCGCCAGCAACAGGGTCTCCTCCAGCGAACTACCTTCTTCGATCAGGTCGAGCATCGACAGCCGGAAGATAATGATAAAGGCGTCACCGGTAGCTGCGCGAACACCACGGGTAATTGCCAGTGCGAACTGCATCCGCTGGCGGAAGTCGCCGCCCCAGCGGTCGGTGCGCTGATTGGTGTGTTTCACCAGAAACTGATTAATCAGGTAGCCTTCGGACCCCATGATCTCCACACCATCGTAACCTGCCTGCTGGGCCAGCCGCGCGCAGCGGGCGAAGTCCTCAATGGTCTGTTCAATCGCCGCCTCGCTCATCGCCTGGGGCGTAAATGGGTTAATCGGTGCCTGACGGGCGGAGGGCGCGACCAGATCGGGCTGATAGCTGTAACGACCGGTATGCAGGATCTGCAGTGCAATTTTTCCCTGATGCTGATGCACCGCTTCTGTGATTTGTCGATGCCAGCTGCATTGTGCTTCGTCGGTGAGCATCGCGCCATGCGCGGTGGTAACACCCTGCGCATTGGGGGCGATGCCGCCGGTGACAATCAGCGCCACGCCTTCCCGTGCCCGCTCGCCGTAGAACGCCGCCAGCCGGGCTGCGCCATCCGGATGCTCTTCCAGGCCGGTATGCATCGACCCCATCAGAAAGCGGTTTTTCAGGCGGGTAAAGCCAAGATCCAGCGGCGTAAACAGCGCAGGATAATCAGGATTGACGGACATGGTAATCACTCACAGCAAAGTGGTCGGATGAGTTTACTCTAGCCACTTCTGCATTAAAAAAAAGTGAAAGAATGTCAGGGTGTGAGTGAAATCATAAACATCGGCAGGTGAGCAGGGCGAGCGTGCGCAGGGAACCCGGGCCTTAGGCAACACGGCCATCCGTGGCGTGCGTGGCTTTTAATGTTTCTGGCTCTGAAACCGTTAACGCCGCCGGATCCACGAATAGCGCGAGCGATAGCCGCTGCTATGGTGGGTATTGAAGCGGTAGCTGGAACCGCTCTCGGCCATGCAATAGGTGCAGACATTAACGTTGTCGATCTGCGCGGCCGGCACACCCGCGTTGACCAGCAGCTGCGTCGCCAGTGCGGGCAGATCGAACCAGACACCCTGCTGATGGGCTGCGGCCTGTGGACGTTGTGCTTGTGGGTTTACCGGTTGATTCCGGTGCCAGCGTAGCCCGCTGGCAAACGCTGGGTTCTGCGCAATCTCCGCCAGCTGCGGTTCGGCCAGCTCATAGCAGCAGGGGCCCATCGCCGGGCCAATCGCCACCACCAGATCCTGCGGGTTGCAGCCCTGCTCGCCCAGTTTTTCCACGGCGCGGGTCAGCACACCCGCCAGTGTGCCCTTAAGTCCGGCATGCACCGCCGCCACGATCCGCTGTTGGCGGTCGGCGAACAGCACCGGCAGACAATCGGCGGTGTAGACCGCTACCGGTCGCATTCCGCTGCCGATCACGCCATCGGACTCACAGCTTTTGGGCGGAATGTTCTCACTATCGGTGACCACGGTTGCGCTGTGGCGCTGATGTCCATAGGCGGCATCGGCGGGAGGTGGCTCACCGGCTGGCTGAAACGCATAATCGAGCCACTCCAGCGAATCGAGCAACGGCGAGCGCGGGATCACGGCCATAAGAATCTCCTGTTATAACAGCGTGCGTTGGGCTGCCAACAGCTTACGTTAACTGCTACATTTTTGAAGCTTCTCCTCAGACCTTTCTCACCTTAAGGATGAAATGATGAAAACCTCCGCAAAACTCGCAGCATCCGGACTGGTCGCGCTGCTCCTGACCGGCTGCGCCTCGTCGACACATCAGACCGCGCAACAGCAACTCGGTCAGCAATCGGTGATGGCTGTAAACTGGTTCCAGCAGTCTGGCGAATATCAGGCGCTGACCTGGCAGGCGTTTAACACCGCGCGCATGGCATTTGATCAGGCACCGTCGCTGACCGGCAAACCCAAAGCGGTGATTGTCGATCTGGATGAAACCATGCTGGATAACAGCGCCTACAGCGCGTGGCAGGCGAAAAACGGCCAGCCGTTCAGCAGCAAAACCTGGTCAGCCTGGACGCAGGCGCGTCAGGCGAAAGCGGTGCCGGGCGCGGTTGAGTTCGCGCGTCATGTGACAGAAAATGGCGGCACGCTGTTTTATGTGTCGAACCGCGATCAGAAAGATTACGCTGCCACGGTCGCCAATATGCAGCAGCTCGGCTTCCCTGACGTCAGCGATAAAACGGTACGTCTGAATACCGACAGCTCCAATAAGCAGGCACGTTTCGATGCCATCAAAAATGCGGGCTATAACGTGGTGCTTTACGTCGGCGATAACCTCAACGATTTTGGTGGGGCGACCTGGCATAAAGGGAATCAGACGCGTCGCGATTTCGTGAATCTTAATCATCAGCAGTTCGGGACGCAGTTTATCGTGTTACCTAATCCACTCTACGGCGACTGGGAGAGCGGAATGGCGGAAAACTACAATAAGCTGACCCCGGAACAGCAGTTGTCGGTGCGTGAATCACGTCTGCAGAGCTGGAACGGTAAATAATTCGTCAAGAAAAAGAGCCTGCTCGTTCAGGCTCTGTTTATTATTGGTCCTTATTTACTTACTGTCGTCACTATTTTCCTGCAAATTAAATTAATCATCTCTTGCTCCCTTCTTAACTCAATACAGGTATATCTGACTGGCTTATACCCATTAAGCCGGTTGATTGTGCTAATGGTTAATTTTTTAATTAAGAGGATTCCTGGTGAAATGAACGCTGGCTGGTATGGTGCTGAAAAACCCCTTTGTTAGTGCTTGTATTTATTTGTCAGCATTAACTTTAGTTAATTTTCTAAAATCATGATTTTAATCTATTAAAAATTAATTCTGGTGATTCCTTTTCATCTTTGCTGCTTAATTAAATTTACGTAACCCTGACTCTTACTGACGGCAAACTGACAAAACCCGTGAGAACAAAGCGTTGTGAAATATTGCCCGTGCATTGGGAATGGTTAGCGTCTATAACCTTTTTCTGTGATTCAGTTCTTATTTCCCTGGCGGCTCATGCTTTATTTGTGTGCCGACACATGTTGTGGTTAGCCAGGATGCGACATCCCGGTAGTAGAGAGAAGATGATTGTGACGACACTTAAACCCTTATTAGCGAAAAATCGCAGTTGGGCCTTGCAGCGCCGCCAGCGTAATCCGGATTATTTTAAAAAATTCCTTCATCAGCAAAAGCCGCACTCACTCTGGATAGGTTGCTCTGATAGTCGCGTTCCGGCTGAGGTATTAACCGGCTCCCATCCTGGCGAACTCTTTGTACATCGTAATATCGCCAATATGGTGATTGAGGACGACGACAATTTGCTGAGCGTACTGCAATACGCGCTCTTCTTTCTCGGTGTGAAACGCATTGTCCTTAGCGGCCACTATGGCTGTGGCGGCGTAGAAGCCGCGCAAAACCTGCCGGGCAGCGTGCTGGACGGACAGGAAAGCGCGCTGGCGAGACGTATTCAGACGCTGCGAAATGACATTCAGCAGGGGCTGGCAGAAAGCCCGGCCTCAGACGTGGCGCCGGGTGAACAGCTTGATCGGCTGGTTGAGGCCAACGTGAAGGCGCAATTCGCCAGACTGGTGAAATCTGAACCGGTCCGGCAAATCTGGCAATCGGGCCAGGAACTGGAGGTGTTTGGTTGTGTTTATGACCTGCGCTCCGGTCATCTCAAAGAACTGATTCATCAATCTGCAGAGGAACCTTCATTATGAACCTCGATACCCTGCGTCGCGATATTCCGGCGGGTCTGGTGGTGTTTCTGGTCGCCTTACCGCTCTGTCTTGGCATCGCACAGGCCAGCGGATTACCGCCGTTTGCCGGTCTGCTGACGGGTGTGATTGGCGGTCTGGTCGTGACGTCGCTGAGTCCATCCCGATTTGCCGTCAGTGGCCCGGCAGCGGGCCTGGTCACTATCGTGGTCGCCTCAATGGCGTCGCTAGGCAGCTTCTCCGCGTTTCTCACCGCACTGATTATTGCCGGGGCGCTGCAATGCCTGTTTGGTCTGCTGCGTGCCGGACGGTTTATTTCGCTGGTGCCGGGCAGCGTTATCAAAGGGATGCTGGCCGCGATTGGTTTGCTGCTCATCATGCAGCAGATCCCGGTGGCACTGGGTGCCGCTGGCGATGCGGAGCTGGTGTCGCTGGTGACCGGCGAGATGACCTTCTCGCTGCCCGCCATCGTGGTAGCAGGTGTTGGTCTGGCCATTTTATGTCTCTGGACCACCGCACCGGTGAAACGGATCAAGGCGCTGGCCTGGATCCCCGGCCCGCTGATTGCCGTGCTCATCGGCTGCCTGGCTACCGTGATGGGTGGGAGGCTGTTTCCTGAGATGACGCAGGGTCTGGCTCGCATTTCGCTGCCCGCTTTTGACAGCGTCTCTGCGCTGGTGGCGGAGCTGGAAACGCCTGACTGGATGGCCTGGCAGAATCCGCAGGTCTGGGTGGTTGCGGTGACCTTAGCCCTGGTCGCCAGTCTGGAAACTCTGCTGAGCCAGGAGGCGCTGAAAAAACTGCGTCCTCAGACGCCCGCGCCGTCGCCCAACAAAGAGATGTTCGCGCAGGGTATCGGTAACCTGGTGGCCGGTTTCCTTGGCGCGATGCCGATCACGGCGGTGATTGTGCGCAGTTCAGTGAACGTCAGCGCGGGCGCGCAGACCAAATTGTCGATTTTCATTCACGGTGTACTGCTGCTGATTTGCGGCATGTGGTTTAGCGAGATGCTGAATGCCATTCCGCTGGCCAGCCTCGCTGCCGTACTGCTCTATACCGGTTATAAACTGGCGACACCGCGACTGTTCGTTGAGCAGTTCCGGATGGGCGCGCAGCAGTACGTGCCGTTTCTGGCCACCATCGTTGGGATTATCACGCTGGGTATGCTGGTCGGTATTGGCATCGGTATCGCCACCCAGATCCTCTATAGCATCTACAAGAGTCATCGCAACGCACTGCAGCTCACCCGCTATGATGACCACTATGTGCTGCGCTTTCAGCAGAACCTGACCTTTATGCATAATCCCAGGCTCCAGGGATTGCTGGATGAGATCCCAGAGAACAGCGTGGTCATCGTTGATAACGACAATGCGGAATATATCGATCCCGACGTCAAAGCGGTGCTGAAAGATTTTGGCGATAACGCTGATAAACGCGGCATTCGCCTGAGTCAGTGGCCGGTTGCGGTAAAATAGCGATAAACGCAACGGTAAAGTCGTTTGAGAGGCAAAAATCGGATATCTCGGATATCCGATTTTTTTATTTGCGAGGCATAATAAGTCCCCAATTTTTACTGTCATCTGATGGGGTTAGACTCTTCAGGGTCACTTTGCGGAGTCAGCCCAGGAAGGGCGGTTGACCGCCGGATGACAGTGAGAGTATCCAGGATTTAATCATTCTGACACCACGCGCCTGTGCAGGCTGACGTGGACAGCCAGCCTCTCTGCGACAAGGTCCGGATGTATGCGCATGCAGCTGTTTGAAGAGCACAACGCTAAGAAGAACGCATTTTCGCTGTTTTTAGTGACGTTGTTATTTTGCTTTATCGGCGGACACCTGCGCATCCCACAGGAGCTGTCACTGTTCTGGCCAGTCAACGCGATCGTCACTGGCGTTATCGTCCGAAATCCTTATCTGCATCAGACCCGCTATTACCTGGCTACGTTTGCTGGCATGGTGTTTAACGACACTGTTTTTTCAGGCTGGGCGCTTTCTGCCTTCACGCTGAACCTGGCGAATCTTCTGTTTGTGCTGATAGCGGTTACGCTGCTGATAAAGCATCGTCAGAATGATTCCGGAAGGGAGCGTATTATCAATGTGTTACGTATTTTCCCCGCCTGCCTGCTGGCCGCGTTAGCCTGTGCCAGCTGGGGGGCACTGGCACAGCAGGCTGATTTCACTGTCGGTCTGGCGATGGCCTGGGGTGAGTGGTTTAGTGAGCAGTTCTCTACCGGGCTCATGGTGCTGCCGTTTTTGCTGACGCGTGACTGGTCGTCGCTGTCAGCCCGCCAGTTTTTGCAGCTGCGCAAGCTGGCACCCGTTATCGCTCTGATCTTTTCGATGATGATTGGGGCAATAATGGGTGGCGCAGGTAGCCTGACGTTACCGGTTCCGGCGCTGGTGTGGTGTGCCATCGTGTTGCCGATGCCGCTGACCAGCCTGGTGATTCTGCTGAGCGGTATTGTCGAAATCATTCTGGTTTCGCACGGCGTAATGAACATTCAGGGCGATGATACCCTTCTGCCCGTCAGCCACCTGACCTCGGCGCGGCTGGGTGTGGCGACTATCGCAATTAGCCCGCTGATCGTGGCCGCGAGCATGGATGCTATTCGCCAGCTGAATCAACGGCTCGCGCTGCGCGCGAATTACGATTTCCTGACCCGGCTGCTGTCGCGTTCCGGCTTATATGAAAGCCTGCGTGCGGAGCCTATTTTCCCGGATCGTAAGGTGGGTGTGATTCTGTTGGATGTCGACTACTTCAAAGCGATTAATGATAATTTTGGTCATGACGCGGGAGACAGCGTGCTGGAAGAGATCGCTCGCCGGATGCAGCAGGTTATCGGTAAAGAGGGACGCGTCTGCCGGTTTGGCGGAGAGGAATTTGTGGTGGTGCTGTTCGACCAGAATCCCGCAAAGCTTTATTTTCTCGCCGAGAGCATCCGGCAGAAGATGGCGAAAGAGAAATTCTGGCTACAGGGCAGTACGGCTACCGTGACCGTCAGCCTGGGGCTGGCGCATAGCAGTGCCGGAGAAGCGACGGAGTGGCACCGTGTGATTAACCGGCTCATTTCGGCGGCGGATAAAAACCTCTATCTCTCGAAGCGCAATGGCCGTAATCAGACCTCACCCGTCAACTATTGCGGTATCTCCAGCGACGTAGCATAACGCCACGCCGCCGGGGCGGGTCAGCTGACGCTGCTTTTCAGCGTGCTGGCCTGCTGGTGGCGTTCAATCGCCAGGTCGATCAGACGGCTGATCAGATCCTGATAGCTGAGCCCGGCCGCCTGCCACAGTTTCGGGTACATGCTGATATTGGTAAAGCCGGGCAGGGTATTCACTTCATTGACGATAATTTCGCCGTCGTCAGTCAGGAACACATCGACGCGCGCCATGCCAAAGCACTCCAGCGCGGTAAAGGCCTTGATGGCGACATCACGAATCGCATCGCTGGTTTCCGCTGCGATGGCCGCCGGGACCACCGTCTGTGCTCCGTTCTCAGAAATATATTTGGTGTCATACGAGTAGAAGGCGTCATGCACCACCACTTCGCCGCAGGGGCTGGCTTCAGGTGCATCGTTGCCCAGCACCGCGCACTCAATCTCCCGACCTTTTATCCCCTGTTCAATCAGTACTTTGCGGTCAAAGGAGAAAGCCAGTGCCAGCGCGGCATCAAACTCTTCAATGCTATCTACTTTGCTCACGCCCACTGAAGAACCCTGGTTGGCGGGTTTGATAAATAGCGGCAGTCCAAAGCGGGCAATCACGGCCTCTGGATCCAGATGGGCGCGTTGTGCCTGAGTGACGCTCAGCCACGGCGCGACGTTGAGGCCGGCATCGCGTAGCAGGCGTTTGGTGAAATCTTTATCCATGCTCACCGCAGAACCCAGCACATCGGAACCGACGAACGGTAAAGAGGCCATACGCAGCAGACCCTGCAGAGAACCATCTTCACCCAGCGTACCGTGAACAATCGGGAAGATAACGTCGATTTGCGACAGTGGATGGGCGTTGTGACGGGTGATGATTTGCTGCTGCGTCTTGCCCGGCACCAGCGCCACATCTTCAGCGGCGTGATTCAGTGCGATCAGCGCCGGATTTTCAGCGTTAAGTAAGAAATTGGACGCATCATTCAGACGCCAGTGTCCCTGTTTGTCGATGCCCAGCAACACCACGTCAAACCTGGTTTTGTCGATCGCCTCAAGGATATTTTTGGCCGACTGCAACGACACCTCATGCTCGGCCGACTTCCCGCCAAACACTATCCCTACCCGCAACTTTGTCATCTGTTTTGCCCACTGAAAAAATCAAAACCACAAGATAGCATGGGGTTTGCGCGGGTTAAATTACCTGAAATCTAAATGCTGGCGACAGTAATTGCCTCGTCAGGCTGTTTTAATCGCAGCTACCTTTTCTCCATACGTTATCGACAGGTCGCAGGGATAACTTCGGATGAAGAGCGGTTGCAGATCAGAAAGGATGAGAGATGACTAAATCTGACGATCAGGCAGAGGGCAATGCGGGATATCGCCAGGTTTGGCTGGAGAATATCACAACCCGTTGTCGTACCTTACCCAGTATGGTGTTGCGGGCGCTTTCGGGATAATGATCTGCGATGTGGCGATGACGCCACATTCAGGACTATCGCTGACGATTCGCGGTGCCGCTTGAGAGGATGAAAACTGTGAGCTGAGGTAAAACGGTCAGCGTGGAAGATAGCTTCTGCCAGTCTCGCTTGTGTTCACACCAGCAAATATGAGGATGAGTACGTTTTCTCAGTTGCTCTCATCTTTGTGCGGCACATCATTTCTTTTTTGGTCGGGCGTTATCTTGCATAAAGGTTCGTAGGCAAGACCTGAGATCTTCCTGGTGTCCTTGGCGGGCTTCTTCTCCTTTCGCTTTCCCGACATGACAGGCCACGCGCTAAATAACTCTGAGAGTATTTCGAAAATCTGATGCATAGCTGTTGCTCACTTGTTCGAGTCAGGCAATGCCAATGACTTTAACATGAAGCTAATATTTAATGGGCCGGATTTATGAGAGGCGTTGAGGGTTAGTTACAGGTGAGAAACCGGGTCGCTGTTTCCGGCTTCAGCCATTATTGATGCGTGGTGGACTCTTTGAAACCGTCTACTGATTCTGCTGTGTGGCGCCAGCCGTGCCATTGATGATAAAGACTCGCAGAAGGCTCTGCAATTCACGGTCTTGATTCGGGCTGCTCAGGATAATCAGTTGAGGATTTCCCATGGCAGTGAAAATGCATCGCCACTTTGCCGCCACTCGAAAAGCCAGTAACAAAAAAGCCGCTTCAACGAGCGGCTTAAGTATATGTTTTTTTTATCACTAAATTTGGTGGCCCCTGCTGGGTTTGAACCAGCGACCAGGGTATTATGAGTCCCAATTCGAAGTGAGTTAAATCAGTAACTTACTGATTTTTATATTTTCTTTAGGCCGAATAGAGACAGAAAGCGTTTAATAGCATTGCGCTCTGCTGCCAATTATTTTGAAAACTAGTCAACTAAAATCCGTAACCAATCACGGTTACTAAGAATTCGATAGAAAGGTCGTAAACGTGTTCTCACGTAAGTGATCAGTTGATGTTCACTCATCTCTGAAGCTCTGGAGTTAAAAACGGGTACTGCTTCGTCGTAAAGCTCCCAATAAAAATTAGAAATTAAATTCGTTATTCTGGCGAAAGCTCTTGGCGGATAATCCGAAAAGTAGTGAGTAAAAAACGCCAACCTTTTTTCTATCTCATTGGATGATGAATCTGTTATTAAATAACTTATCTCCCTCCTGAGCCAAACTAACGCGCTGTAATAAATGTCTGGATTTTGAATGTTTTTTTCACGTTGATAAATGCGTAGGTATTTTTCTACATCATGGCGGTCTGGTGTGGGTTCGAGATTCAATGATGCCAGAATCAGGAGTGTGTCTGATTCTTCTCCAGCTATAATCTCTCTTTCTGCCCAATTTGTTATTGCTTTAATGAAATCATCCAAACCGATTACTTCGAAGGTCTCACTGAATACCTTTAGGCATAGTAGATCTTCTAAGCTCAGTTCATTATTATGGCATTCCATTTTCATCACAATTCCATTCTATTCAAAGGATTTAACAACATCGCTTCAGACAAATGGTCTGGTGCAAAGTGTGCGTATCGCATCGTTACCTTAATATCCGTATGTCCCAATATCCGTTGAAGCACAAGGATATTGCCACCATTCATCATGAAATGAGAAGCAAAAGTGTGGCGTAAAACATGCGTTAGCTGTCCGGCAGGTGTCTCAATGCCTGCGCGCTGCATTGCCTTTCTAAAAGCTGAATAGCACGTAGAAAAGAGTGGCTGCGCCTTTCTGCTTAATGGCAACTCAGCCTGCAACTTCTCAGTGATCGGCACTGCACGGTTTTTCTTGCCTTTAGTTTTTACGTAGATTATCTGACCCGCACGAATCTGGTTCCCTTTCAAACCTTCTGCTTCACTCCAGCGTGCTCCAGTAGCAAGGCAAATTTTAACGACTGTCGTTAAATCCTTAGAACGGCTACTCTCACATTCGGCAAGTAACGTGCGTATCTCATCAATGGTGAGATAGGCCATCTCTGATTCACTGATTTTAAACTCGCGCACGTTCTCTAACGGGTTCGGTGCGGCCCATTCATCTAACCGCCGCAGTTCATTAAACATCGCCCTGAAATATGCCAGCTCTAGATTTACCGTGCGCGGCGTAACCGTCTTTACTCGATTGGAGCGGGTGATCTTCCCGCTTAATAGCTGCTCGCTGTAGGACGCAAAAATCTTCGCGTTGAACTCGGTAGCGAGTGGATTTCCCATCGCTTCGCAGGCGAACGCCATCGTAGTTCGCCGCTTCTCACCATCCGCCAAGGTGATGCCATGCGTGTTGAACCACAATTCAACCAGCTCAATTATCCGGCGCTTATCTGTTTTCTCACCCAGCCAAGGCTTGTCCTGACGCTGATCTTTTACGAACTTCTTAAAAGATTGCGCTTCGCCTTTGATGGCGAACTGGCGGCGTATTCTCTTACCGTCTCGGCCGTTCGGGAAAACCTGAGTCTGCCATTCCCCAGTGGGTAATTTACCTATCGCCATGCTATGCCTTTCTCTGAGCGGGCAACGACTTGCTCAAAAACTTGATATTATGGCCGCGCTCACCGCCTGGATGAAGTACGTATGGGCAGTGCAGATCACCAATGTGTTAGCCACGCCGCATATCAGTTGGCCCGAAAAGCCCGCCTGACGGGCGAACTGGCAATGGATTAACAACCTGTCACACAGATGGTAAAGTAAAATTCGCTAACCATTTAACGAAAGGGATCAGCAGGTATGGATACAACAGAGCAACTGGATGGTACGTATTATTTCAACCAATTGCCTAATCTGACGCCGCAGGAGTTGCTGTTCTGGATACTTATTGATGAGACACAAAAGCAACTAGGCGTTCAGGATATTTTGGCCGTTGCGGGACTAATTCTGGGCAACAATAATATCGACGTACCAGGGAAACCTAACACGGCAACCCCCGGTACTTCCGTTGCGTCGCTCTTTTTCCGCAAACACCTTTCTTACAAATTCCGGCGCCGCATTCTGCCAACGCTGACCGCCAAATCTTTCAGCCTGCGTGGGCTGAAGATTTTTTGGGTAAATAATCTGGGGGCATTTGTAGGCAGAGCCGTGCCTGTTGTCGGATGGTTGATTCTGGCAAACGATGTTGCACAAATTAGTTTCCACACTGTCCATCGCTATAACCTGATTGTGCGACCGGAGGATAAAATCTGGTGAATAATATGACAGCAACCCCTGATGCAGTGCGCGAATTTATTCTGCGTGAGCTGCCGCTGGTGACGACGTTTCTGTTGAAGAAAATTGAAGTCGGCGACGATGACATTCTGCAGGAACAGTTCGAGGCGGATGATATCGCTGAAATGGCGAAAAAGTTTTTTAATGACTTTGATGTGCAGCCCGCAGGCTTCAATCTTGTCGTTTATTTCCCCTGGAAAACCTCCTCGCTGTTCTCACGCAAAAATGTAAAACAGGATAAAGAGCCACTGACCATAAGAATGTTTATTGAGTCAGCCCGTGCAGGGCGCTGGCTTTTCTGATTGCTCACAGCAGGTGATAAAGTTCCCCGTTTTGTCAGCTGCCACACAATTACAATAATATGATTTACCTTCCCTAAGGCCTGACCATAACGGAACTCCTTCACAGAAGTATCGCCATATAACACAGAATTATCACCTGGACGCCGCGAAACCGCACAACAGGCCAGCCGTTGCAGAAAACACCCGTACAGCGGCAGGTTGAAAGCCATTATCCGGAGCTGGCCAGCGGTCTGCACCTGCCTAAAATGGCGCGTGTTGTTGCCCCGTCTGAGGCGGTTAAAAGCGGAAACTTTGCTGACCCATTCAGGCCGCGCTATGCCGTCGATCTGCAACTGCTGGACGCTGACGGCAATCCGGACGGCAGCACGCCGGTTTATCCTGCCGTGCCGCTGCCCGTTCCGATGGCCGGTAATGATTCGGGGATGTTTCAGTTTCCGCCAGAGGGGACGCTGGTTGAGGTCGGGTTCACCGGCGGACGTCCAGACAAGCCGTTTGTGCGCCAGACCATGCCGGAAGGGACCAGCCTGCCGGACGTGAAGCCGGGCGAACAGCTGCAGCAGCAGCGCGCGGAAGTATCACAGCGCGTAACGCAGGCGGGAGACTGGGAGCGCCAGACCGATCAGGCCATCCGTGAAACATCGATGAGTCGTGAAGTTAAAGCCGATACGGAAACGCGAGAACTGGTCAGCAGGGAAACGACTGTCAAAGCCACGGACAAAACCACGGTGATCGGCACGTCGTCACTGATGGCCGGGGCAATTCAGCACGTAACCACCGGCAGTTACAGCGTGGCCGCACAGCAGAGCCAGCTGATTACAGTGGGCGGTGATACGGAAACGGACGTCACCGGCAGCGTGGCGATAAAAGTCGGTCAGGCACTAACTGAAAAAATTGGCCAGCTGCGCCAGAGCATTGCCGGGACGCGTCAGGAGATTATCGCGCCGGTGGTGTGGATTGGTTCGGAGAAGATTAACGTGGCCCAGCTGATGCTTGATACCGTGGCCCTTGTGCAGCAACTGGCAGAACAGCTGGCCAGCCACACGCACCCGTCAACCGGCCAGCCCACGAACAGCAGTGCCATCGCGCAGAGTGGCCAGCAGGCCGCCGCGCTCAGTTCGAAATATTCCCCCGTCATCGGCAAGTAAGCCAGCACACTAACCCGCTATCGCAGCGGGTTTTTTATTGCACGTCACCAGAACGCCTCAGACGCACGCCACGCCACGCACAGGCGCGCCCATCACGCACGACAACCATAAACAGATCATCCGCACAGCGCGGCACTGGCTGCGCGTCAGCCCCGGCAAAATAATCGTCGCGCAGACAAAATCGGCGCTACACCGCACCCGCCTGCAGGTTTTGCATCATAAAATTTTTTCAGTTTTATTTTTTTACAAAGGGCATGGCCAGACCGCGCCGGGGCTGGGGTTCTATCGGATTTCGCCAACTGAAAAGATTGAAAAGGATTTCAGCGCTTTTCTGTTTTGAGGATCTAAAGTGGATCTCGTCTTAAATTCATCTAACTGAATTTTAAGGATATTATTTTTTTTGGTCGCCTTCCGGATCTCAGGCGGATCTCTGTAGGTTGTTTGTGACCAAGCAGCAATTCCAGACAGGCCAAGGGCTGCAGAGGTTTCGGGACTTTTTGCAGAACTGAAAAACACAGCAAGAAAAACACTGTTATTATACGCAGTATTGATATTGGCAAGAGGGCGGAGAAATGCGACGTTTTTCACTCAATGGCGCAATTTTATGTTCATAAAATTTAGAGAAAACACACTTGCGATACGATCTAGAAGAAAGAAAAAGAGGCTTGACTAGGTGCTTATGAGTGTTAGGAAAGGGAGTAAAAAACCCCGCAGGGCGGGGTTTTATGCTGCTTTAGGTTCATGCGGCTGACCAGATTGGTCCATTGCAGAACAACTTAAAGCTTCAACATCTTGTACATTGAACTTTTGCCAAAACGATGTGGCTTCGGCTATCAACGAGAGAGTTTCCGTAACATCGAAGCTAATCTCTTGAGTATTCATAACTTACCTTAGTATTTTAACCCTAACGGGGAGTAAGTAGTGATGTTAGGCATTCATATGAGTACCTGACGATGTCGTCACTATAAGATAATATTTTACTATTATCAAATCTTGATGCTTCTGGAAGTTCTTAAAGCGACTATTGAGGCTTCAATACTTGCTTCGATAGTTTCGATAGATGCTGAAAGATGAGGTACACAAGTTACATCTTCGTAGAATCCGGAGCTACGATACCGAGACAAGTTATCATCTGTTGGGTTGAGGATGTAAATTTCTTCCATCTTAGTAGCTTTGGCAAGAGTGTGAGCATAGATCATCGCGGACAGCCAAACCTTACCAGATATAGGGCCTTTACTATGTTTCTGGAAATTTTCCATCATGCATACGTTAAGCCTAGTTCTGCGAAAATCAAGCTGGCAAAGAATCACCCCACCTAAGACCGCGTCAGGCGCATCAACAATTTTCATTGATACGTCTAGGACGCCATTACTTACATCGATTAATGGTTCGCCATAAGTCTCTATCGCCCACCTCCAGTCTAAAGACCCGAAAGCGCCACTCTTCAATAGGGCAATATCCTGCTCATTAAGCCGACCGTACCCGATTGGCCATTTAAAATTATCAGCGACTGCTTGGACCGCATTCACAGCAAAAATATGAACGTTACTAAGCGAAAGCATACTCTTTTCTTTTATTAATTATTCGTTGCTAGGCATGGTATATGGGGGCGGCGAGGGATTCAACTACATGCACGTCCATTACTGGGGGGGAAAAAAAGGGACAGTAAAATAATGGAAACAAAAATCCACCTTATGGAAGATGGCTTAACTGCATGATATGTCTAGTTAAATTTGGTGGCCCCTGCTGGGTTTGAACCAGCGACCAAGCGATTATGAGTCGCCTGCTCTAACCACTGAGCTAAGGGGCCAGCGGAGCGGGGATTATAAAGTATCTCTTCAGGACGATCCAGCACTCAGCTACCGGTTGCTGAAATAAGCAGCAGCGATTTACCTGCTGATTTATATAACAAATCTGGCAACGCCTGGCGCAGTAGTCGCAAATCGGCACGGATAATGCTTCCCCGTGCCTTAAGTAAAACCCGATGTCAGGTGCTATGGCAGATGACTGACTCAGCCCTGACGGTAGCGGGATGCTGATCGATTCCTTGAAAGATGGGGAACCATGGCGCCACGTGCCTGATCGTAGTCGTGCCACATCTGCAGATCTTCCAGCGCCGGAATAGTTACCGTCTCCTTGCTGTCGAGTCCGGCCAGCGCGGCGTCCACCATCTCATCAACGTCCATCAGCATTTCAGCCGGGATTTCATTAATAGACTGGCCTGCGCGATCAAAAATCTCTGTACGGGTTGCGCCGGGTAACACCGCCTGTACCTGCACACCGCTCTCCGCAAGTTCACGCTGCATGGCGCGCGTCAGGGTCAGCACATAAGACTTAGTGGCGTTATAGGCGCCATTGAACATCTCATGCACCAGCGACAGCACCGAGGCGATATTGATAATAATGCCGTGACCGCGTGCTTTAAATGCCCGGCCAGCCGCCTGTGCCAGACGCGTCGGTGCCAGAATATTTAACGCCAGCATGCTGTTGATGCGTGTGATGTCCGCCTCCAGAAACTCGCTTTCGACACCCATGCCTGCGTTGTTCAGCAGCAGCGTAATCTGTGCGTTGTTTGCGAGCTCTGACTCCACGCGCTGCAGGTCCTGCTCATGCGTTAAGTCAGCCTTCATCACGGTTACCCGGATATCGTGCTGTTGTGTCAGCGCATCAGCCAGTGTGGTGAGTCGTGCCTGATCCCGTGCGACCAGGATGAGGTCATAACCGCGTGCTGCCAGTCGTTTTGCGTACGTTGCACCGATACCGCTGGATGCGCCTGTGATTAATGCTGTGCCTGATTGTGACATGTTTGCTTCCTCGTATGATGGTCGTCATAACGGTTATCAATATGACGACCATCATATGATTCGTCAAGCTGGAATATGATGAGTGTAATAATTACTATAATAGCCAGAAGCCATGCAGTTAAAACCGCAGGAGATGAGATGGAGAAGCAGAGCAGCAAGATGCAGACCCGCCAGCGTATCCTTGATGAGGCGGCCAGCGTGATGCGTGAAACCGGCACTGAAGGGATTGGAGTGGCGGCGCTGATGAAGCGGGTTGGCCTGACACATGGCGGCTTCTATGCACATTTTGCGTCACGCGAGGAGCTGGTTGAGGAGGTGCTGAAACATATGTTTGCTGAATCTGATACCTTCAGGCCTGCTAAATCCGTGACCCAACCAGCAACGCAGCTGGCTGATTTTATTGATAGCTATCTTTCCGAGGCGCATCGCAATGCACCGGCTCAGGGCTGTCCGCTGGCGGCACTGGTGAGCGAAGTGGCCCATCTTCCACAGCCGACACGGCAGATCTTCGCCCAGGGCTTCAATACGATGCATGCCGGTCTGGTGCAGATACTGCGTGAGCTGAGATTGCCGGATGTGGAAGCGCTGGCCTCCAGCATGCTGGCAGAGATGGTGGGCGCACTGGCGCTGGCACGGGCCTGTCCGGATGCTGAGCGGGCCAGTCAGATGCTGCAACGCAGTCGCGACGCGCTTAAGCAGCGTACGCTGGAGGTGGCGGCATGAGTGAGCATGCTATCCGCGACATTATCAGCTCCGATCTTGATGTGCTGTTCTGCGGCATCAATCCAGGTCAGTCAACGGCCCATCAGGGATTTCACTTTGCGCATCCCGGAAACCGGTTCTGGAAGGTTATTCATCTGGCGGGATTCACCCGGCAGCAGTTGAAGCCGGAAGAGGAGCAGCGCCTGACGGAAACTGGCTGCGGCATCACCATGCTGGTAGAACGGCCAACTGTGCAGGCAAATGAGCTTGCGCCTGATGAGCTGCGGGATGGCGGTAAACGCCTGATGGAGAAGGTTCTGGATTATCAACCCGCCGCGCTGGCCATTCTGGGTAAGGATGCATTCCGTCGTGCTTTTAAACAGAGCAAAGTCGAATGGGGCAAACAGCCGATATGTATGGGGAAAACCCAGGTGTGGGTGTTGCCGAATCCCAGCGGACTGAATCGTGCATCACTGGACGAGATGGTCGGGGCGTATCGTCAGCTCTGGCTGGAACTGCATCCGGAGAGTCACTGACGTCCGGCAGGGCAGGGGAGTGGCGCGAACAGGGAGGCATAAATAACCCCGGCGAACCGGGGTTTTTGTCGGACTTAATCGTCGAGGAAGCTACGCAGCACTTCCGAACGGCTCGGATGGCGCAGTTTACGCAGGGCTTTCGCTTCAATCTGACGAATACGCTCACGCGTAACGTCGAACTGTTTGCCCACTTCTTCCAGCGTATGGTCCGTGTTCATATCAATACCGAAACGCATGCGCAGCACTTTCGCTTCGCGCGCGGTCAGGCCAGCCAGCACGTCATGGGTGGCAGAACGCAGGCTCTCTGACGTAGCAGAATCCAGCGGCAGCTCCAGCGTGGTGTCTTCGATAAAATCGCCCAGATGTGAATCTTCATCATCACCAATCGGCGTCTCCATAGAGATCGGCTCTTTAGCGATTTTCAGCACTTTGCGGATTTTATCTTCTGGCATCAGCATACGCTCAGCCAGCTCTTCCGGCGTTGGTTCGCGGCCCATCTCCTGCAGCATCTGGCGCGAAATACGGTTGAGCTTGTTGATTGTCTCGATCATATGCACCGGAATACGGATGGTACGCGCCTGGTCGGCGATAGAGCGGGTGATAGCCTGACGGATCCACCAGGTCGCATAAGTCGAGAACTTGTAACCACGGCGATATTCAAACTTATCTACCGCTTTCATCAGGCCGATATTACCTTCCTGAATCAGGTCGAGGAACTGCAGACCACGGTTGGTATATTTCTTCGCAATCGAAATAACCAGACGCAGGTTAGCTTCCACCATCTCTTTCTTAGCGCGACGCGCTTTGGCTTCACCGATCGACATGCGACGGTTAATATCTTTGACCTGTTCAATGGTCAGGCCGGTCTCTTCTTCCACCTGTGCCAGTTTCTGCAGGGAACGCATCACGTCATCCTGCACTTCCAGCAGCTTTTCAGACCACGGCTTGTTCATCGCCAGAGCGGCTTTGAACCAGCTTTCGTTGGTTTCGTTGCCGGTAAACAGCGTGATGAAGTTCTTCTTCGGCATTTTGCACAGCTCAATACAGAGCTTCATGATCAGACGTTCCTGAGTACGGACACGTTCCATCATGGTGCGCATGCTGCCTACCAGGTAGTCGAACTGCTTCGGTACCAGGCGGAACTGTTTGAAGACGTCAGAGAGGTTCTGGATTTCGGCAACGGCAGCAGCATGACTGCGACCTTTGCTCTTAATCACGCTGCGGGTCGCTTCATACTGCTTACGCAGGTCAGAAAACTTCTCGCGCGCCAGTTCCGGGTCGATTGAGTTATCGTCGTCGGAGCTGTCGTCATCCTCTTCATCTTCTTCTTCATCGTCGTTACGATCGGCTTCAGAAAGTTCAGAGCCTACGTGCGTTGCCGTTGGGGCAATATCTTCTTCTGCGTTAGGATCGACGAAACCGGTGATCAGGTCGGAGAGGCGTGATTCGCCTGCTTCAACTTTGTCATACTGATCCAGAAGATAAGTAATGGCTTCAGGGTATTCGGCGACTGAACACTGAACCTGGTTGATACCGTCTTCAATACGCTTAGCGATGTCGATTTCGCCTTCGCGCGTCAGCAGTTCAACGGTACCCATTTCACGCATATACATGCGAACCGGGTCGGTAGTGCGCCCGATTTCAGATTCAACGCTGGATAACACCTGAGCGGCAGCTTCTGCGGCATCTTCATCAGTATCGGAGCTGTTTTCGTTCAGCATCAGATCGTCGGCATCCGGGGCTTCTTCAACCACCTGAATACCCATGTCGTTAATCATCTGGATGATGTCTTCGATCTGATCTGAGTCGACGATATCTTCCGGCAGATGGTCATTGACCTCAGCATAGGTCAGATAGCCTTGCTCCTTACCACGGGTGACAAGAAGCTTGAGCTGTGACTGCGGGTTTTGCTCCATAAGACGGTATCCACACTTCTGTTAAATTAGATTGGTGTCGGTCGGCAGCGCGCCAACAATAAGCAGTGAAGGCGTTTAGTTCTTGCCGCTGCCTTCGTCGCGGCGTGGGCTTTGCCCATCAGTAATCGGCACTTAAGCCGCTTGTTAACTCTGTGCTAAGGGCCTGGCTTACTCGCCATTCTGTTCCCCGGCAGTGCTCGCTCTCCTCACGTACATCAGTACGCTCCGGGAGCTGTGCGCTGGCGGTAACCAGACTGGCATCGACGCCTGCGGCCTTTAAAATTTGTGCTAAGGGCCTGGCTTACTCGCCATTCTGTTCCCCGGCAGTGCTCGCTCTCCTCACGTACATCAGTACGCTCCGGGAGCTGTGCGCTGGCGGTAACCAGACTGGCATCGACGCCGACCCTTAAAATTCGTGCGGCTGCCCTTTCATGATTCGGAATGGACAGCATGCTGAAAACGGTTATTTTCTGGCAAACGCCTGACTGAGTGTCCAGAATTCACGGCGCTCATCGGCGCTGAGTCCCTGAGTGCGCTCACGCGCAATCAAAAACTCCAGGCGCTCTTCAAGCGCTGCATCATAGATGCTGGCCAGCGAGTCCTGAAACACCGCTTCGGCTTCTTCATCTACTATCATGTGGTTCCAGATCGCCAGTGTTTCAAGCGTCTGACTAAAATTTGTTCCGCGATATAACTCTAGTAGCTGACCGGTGGTCAATCCAGGATTCTCATTACAACGGCCCACTAATTCAATAAATAGCGGTAAACCCGGCATTTTTGACTCAGACAGCCCATCCAGAGAAGGCACCATCGTGGCCAGTTGTGGGTTCTGAATCAGTAACGCAATCAGTACACGCATGGTGGTACGCTTCAACGGAGGCGCAACAGGTGCGGTTCCGCTTGCGGCCTGCTTCGGCATCAGCTTTTCAAGCTGATTATCGTCAAGAATACCCAGTTTATTCCCCAGCTCCTGACGCATATAAATACGTAAGGTCTCACCGGGGATCTGCGTTATCAGCGGTAAAGCCAATGTGCTCAGGCGCGCTTTTCCATCGCGTGAGCTCAGATCCACCTGCGGCAGCAGGCTATCAAATAAAAACGAAGAGAGCGGCATCGCCTGCTCCATCCTCGCTTCGAAGGCGACTTTACCCTCTTTACGTACCAGCGTATCCGGATCTTCACCATCGGGTAAAAACATAAAGCGTAGCTGACGACCATCATTCATGTAAGGCAATGCGGTCTCGAGCGCACGCCAGGCCGCTTCACGACCCGCTCTGTCGCCGTCGTAACAGCAGATCACGGTGTCGGTACTGCGAAACAGCAACTGAATATGTTCAGCAGTGGTTGAGGTGCCTAATGACGCAACGGCATAATCGATGCCGTACTGCGCCAGCGCAACCACGTCCATGTATCCCTCGACCACTAACAGGCGGGCGGGTTCAGGATGGTTCTTAACGGCTTCATACAGGCCATAGAGCTGACGGCCTTTATGAAAAATGGGTGTTTCCGGTGAGTTGAGATACTTCGGCGTATCGTTACCCAGCACGCGTCCGCCAAAACCAATGACGCGTCCACGCTTATCGCGGATCGGAAACATGACGCGGTCGCGAAACCGGTCATAGGTACGGCCTTTGTCATTGCTGACCAGCATGCCCGCTTCCATCAATGACTCGCGGTCTTCCGATTGCTTGCCAAAACGTTTGAGAACGTTGTCCCAGCCGGCTGGCGCATAACCTATAGCGAAATGATTGATGATGTCGGCGCTCAGACCACGACGATCAAGATAGTCGCGTGCTGGCTGCGCACTGGATTGCTGCAGGCCCTGCTGATAAAAACCGTTCAGGTTCTCCATCAGCTGATACAGGCTCTGGCGCTGATGGCGTTCCATCTGGCTGGGCCCGCTGCCTGCTTCGTAAGGCACGTCTAAACCGTGGGAAGTGGCGAGCTCTTCAATACTTTCAACGAACTCCAGACGATCAAAGTTCATTAAAAAGTCGATAGCATTGCCGTGTGCACCACAGCCGAAACAGTGATAGAACTGTTTTTCGCCGTTTACGGTGAAAGAGGGCGTTTTTTCATTATGGAAAGGACAGCACGCATGGAAATTCTTACCCTGCTTTTTCAGCTTAACGCGGGCATCGATAAGATCCACGATATCCGTGCGGGCAAGTAAATCGTTGATAAATACGCGTGGAATTCGTCCAGCCATACGCCCCAGATTTTCAGCTCATAAACGGCGACAAGCCGCGCTTCCTTTCGGAAAGCACGGCCTTTTACTTGACTCTGTCTGCGTGAATCACGCGGTGGAGGCGAACCTCCGGAACGACTTAGTACAGACGAGTGCGGCGTGCGTTTTCGCGAGCCAGTTTCTTGGCGTGACGCTTAACTGCTGACGCTTTAGCGCGCTTACGTTCGGTAGTCGGTTTTTCATAGAACTCACGACGACGAACTTCAGCCAGAACGCCTGCTTTCTCGCATGAACGCTTGAAGCGACGCAGTGCTACGTCAAATGGCTCGTTTTCACGTACTTTAATTACCGGCATGTAACTCTCACCTCGATAAAATTCGGTTTTTGCTGCTGACTGCGGCGCCAGCACATTTCAAAATGGTGCAGCATTTTACTCCAACTCGCGTTGGTTTGTAAAGCACCAAGGATAATTTGAAACCAACAGGAGCGTTTGCCTGTGCGGCTGCCGGTTTTTCCAGGGGCGGGAGTATAGCGCACTCTTTAGCCGACAGAAAATGACTTTTTACGCCGGATGTCCGCGCTGCACATCCTATTGCTGTGATAAACTGCGCGCCGCAAGAATGAGGTGATGCAATGCGAATTCTGGGTATTGAAACGTCGTGCGATGAAACTGGCATCGCTATTTATGATGACGAGGCTGGATTACTGGCTAACCAGCTCTACAGCCAGGTAAAACTGCACGCCGATTATGGCGGTGTGGTACCGGAACTGGCCTCACGTGATCACGTGCGTAAAACCGTGCCGCTGATTCAGGCCGCACTGAAAGAGGCCGGTCTGGCGCCGCAGCAGATTGATGCCGTAGCCTACACAGCGGGTCCCGGACTGGTTGGTGCGCTGCTGGTCGGTGCCACCATTGGTCGCGCCCTGGCATTTGCGTGGAAAGTGCCTGCGGTGCCGGTCCATCATATGGAAGGCCATCTGCTGGCGCCGATGCTGGAAGAGAATCCACCGGAATTTCCGTTTGTCGCCCTGCTGGTCTCGGGCGGACATACTCAGCTGATTAGCGTTACCGGCGTCGGTGAATATGTGCTGCTCGGTGAATCGATCGATGATGCCGCGGGTGAAGCCTTTGATAAGACGGCGAAGCTGCTCGGTCTGGATTATCCGGGTGGGCCAATGCTGTCGAAGATGGCGCAGCAGGGCACAGCGGGACGCTTTACCTTCCCGCGTCCGATGACTGACCGTCCGGGCCTGGATTTCAGCTTCTCCGGCCTCAAAACCTTTGCTGCGAATACCATTCGCGCCAATCCTGACGATGATCAGACCCGTGCTGATATCGCCCGTGCGTTTGAAGATGCAGTCGTCGATACGCTGTCGATCAAATGCAAGCGTGCACTGGATGAGACAGGCTTTAAGCGTCTGGTGATTGCGGGCGGTGTCAGCGCTAACCGCACACTGCGCGAGCAGATGGCGATCATGATGCAAAAGCGCGGCGGAGAGGTGTTCTACGCCCGTCCTGAGTTCTGTACCGATAACGGTGCGATGATCGCGTATGCGGGCATGGTGCGGTTAAAAGGCGGCACCCGAGGCGAGTTGAGCGTCAGCGTGCGACCGCGCTGGCCGCTGGCGGAACTGCCCGCCATCTGATGTGAAAAAAGCCGGCTTGCCGGCTTTTTTTATGGTTGAGATTTCTTTTTGCGCTTCCAGATCTTGCCTTCCTGACCCCGCCACAGCCGCTGAATATTGTCGTGATGACGCAGCAGGATGAGACACGAGAGCATGGAGACCGGGAACGTGAACTGCGGTTTGAACCACCAGACATAAAAGGGCGCGATCAGGGCGCTGACGATGGCACCCAGCGAGGAATAGCCGCTGAGTAAGACCGTTAACAGCCAGGTCCCGGTAACCAGCCCGGTTAAGTCCCAGCCAATTGGCGCTATCGCGCCGAATGCAGTCGCCACGCCTTTGCCGCCGCGAAAGTGAAAGAACACCGGGTAGATATGACCCAGACAGGCCGCAATGGCGGTCAGGCCGAGATAAAGCGGCGTGACGTGCATCAGATAGGCCAGCCAGACCGGCACCATCCCTTTCAGCACATCAAACACTAATACGGTTGCTGCGGCGGCTTTGCCGCCCAGACGCAGTACGTTGGTCGCACCGGGATTGCCGGAACCGTGTGTGCGCGGATCGGGCAGGCCAGCGAGTTTGCAAACCAGAATCGCACTGGAAATCGAGCCGCAAAGATACGCGAAAATAATCATACCAAGCGCGAAAGCACTCATAACACCGTACCGTTCCCTTTAGGGTCGTTTTGATCTCATCAACTGTGGATAATACGCATAATCCGCCGGAAGTGGTATCCGGCTTAGCCAAAAACAGAGACCCTCATCATGGATATCGTATTTATAGAACAACTCACGGTGTTCACCACCATTGGCGTTTACGACTGGGAACAGGGCATACAGCAGAAGCTGGTGCTCGATGTCGAAATGGCCTGGGATAACCGTCTGGCGGCCAGCAGCGACGATGTGAAAGATTGCCTGAGCTATGCGGATGTCTCATCGGCGATCCTGACGCATCTGAACGGGGGGCGTTTTGCCCTGGTTGAGCGGGTTGCTGAAGAAATCGCGGATCTGTTGATGAACCGTTTCAGTTCGCCTGGCGTGCGAATAAAGGTAAGCAAACCGGGGGCTGTAGCCCAGGCGGCGCAGGTTGGCGTGCGAATTGAGCGCGGGACTATTCCTAAATAAATACGATGTGATTGCCATCACAATGAAACCAAACCAAATTACTGTCTGTCATAGCGTGTGCCGTTTCGTTACAGCAGGCGAAACGGTGTAGACCTTAAGGTTTAATTCAGGCTTATAGCGGCATAATTTCAGGCGATAGCAGTGCGCTACCGCCTTTTTAATGGTTTGAAACGGATAGAGGGAACATTTGATGGCAGATATTCATCAGCTTTGGGTAGCTGCAATCCTGGGCGTTGTGGAAGGGCTGACCGAATTTTTACCGGTCTCTTCCACAGGGCACATGATTATAGTGGGTCACCTGCTGGGCTTTGAAGGTGAAAAAGCCGAGACCTTTGAAGTTGTGATTCAGTTAGGATCAATTCTGGCTGTGGTAGTGATGTTCTGGCGCCGTCTGTTTGGCCTGATCGGCATCCACTTTGGCGAAGTTAAACATGAAGGTGTCGGCACCGGCCGTCTGTCGTTGATCCACATCCTGCTGGGTATGGTGCCGGCGGTGGTTGTGGGTCTGGTCCTGCACGATCAGATTAAAACGCTGTTTAACCCGATCAACGTGATGTACGCGCTGGTGGTGGGGGGCGTTCTGCTGCTGGCTGCTGAGTACCTCAAGCCAAAACAGCCGAAAGCCGTCGGCGTTGATGATATTACCTATCGTCAGGCGTTCATGATTGGCTGTTTCCAGTGCTTAGCACTGTGGCCGGGCTTCTCACGTTCTGGTGCAACCATCTCGGGTGGCATGCTGATGGGCGTGAGCCGTTATGCCGCGTCAGAGTTCTCCTTCATCCTGGCAGTGCCAATGATGATGGGTGCGACCGTGCTGGACATGTACAAGAGCATCGGTTTCCTGACAATGGCGGATTTCCCGATGTTCGCCGTCGGCTTTGTCACGGCGTTTATCGTGGCGCTGATTGCGATCAAAGCCTTCCTTGAGCTGATTAAGCGTATCTCTTTCGTCTCGTTCGCGATTTATCGCTTTATCGTGGCGGCAGCGGTTTACATGGTCTTCATGTAAACCCTGGGCAGCCTGCTAGTCAGGCTGCCTGATCGCCAGACCCTGCGCGACGGCGTCAATTCGTCGCCGCGTCATCTCTTCCCGCACCTCTGCACCTTTAAACCCTGCTTCGACGACCGCTTTAGTCGGCACCGCCTGCGCCAGCGCAAAAGCACGACGCAGATAGTCGCCCTGTGGATAAGGCATGCTCTCCAGTCCAGCCCGCCCACGTGCATCCGCTTCGCTGGTCAGCGCCATCTGTTCAATGCGCTGCGGCTTACGCCAGGCATCGATCCGATCAAACAGTGCCACCAGTGATGCCGGGGATTGCCGTTCGATGGTGTGCACAATGTCGTGGAATTCGGTCACGATTAACGCCAGATCGCGAATCGCGTTAGGTACCCGCAGTCGCTGACACAGCGCCTCAACCAGTGGAACGCCCGCCAGTCCATGACCGTGGTGGCTCGGCCACAGTTCAGGCGGCGTCAGCGCCTTGCCGACGTCATGGAACAATGTGGCGAAGCGCACATCGATCTCGCTGGAGAGGGCTGCAGCCATCGCCAGTGTCATCAGCGTATGAACACCGGTGTCGATTTCCGGGTGCCATTTAATCGGCGCGGGAATACCAAACAGATTATCCAGCTCAGGAAACAGCACCTGCAACGCACCGCAGTCACGCAGAACCTGAAAATAGACCTGAGGATTACGGGCACTCAGCGCCTTTTCCGTCTCTTTCCACACGCGTTCGGCAGTGAGATTCGACAGCTCGCCGCTGTCGGCCATCTGCTGCATCAGTTGCTGGGTTTCGGGGGCAATACGAAAGTTGAGATGAGCAAAACGCGCAGCAAAGCGCGCGACGCGCAATACCCGCAGCGGATCTTCACTGAAGGCTTCAGAGACATGACGCAGCAGGCGCAGGGCAATGTCACGCTGGCCATTATAGGGATCGACCAGTTCGCCGTTTTCATCCTGCGCGATAGCATTGATGGTGAGATCGCGGCGCTGTAAATCCTGCTCCAGCGTCACATCGGGCGCGGACCAGGTGACAAATCCAGTGTAGCCTTTCCCGTTTTTCCGCTCGGTCCGTGCCAGTGCATACTCTTCGCGACTGACGGGATGCAGGAAAACGGGAAAATCACGACCGACCTGTTGATAACCCTGCTCAAGCATGGCTTCGGGTGTGGAACCAGTGACAACCCAATCTTTATCTGTAACCGGCAGATTCAGCAGCGCATCACGCACCGCACCGCCAACAAGAAACGTCTTCACGCAAAACTCCAGAGAAAAAGAAATGATCTGCATGCCGGGCACGTCCCGCGCCTGAAATCAGCAGTGCATCTCATTTTATTGTTGCACAGATTCCCCGGATTGCAGACATGCCAAGAGGGGGATCCTGCGATCCCCCGTGAAAACCCGACAGAATGGGTCAGTTCATCCAGCGATCGCTTTTCTTGCGGCGCGGCAACATATGCGGCAGTAGCAGTCCCAGCAGCAGGCCGACACCCAGCACGCCGCCACCATACATAAACCACTGCATAATGATGGTGCGCTGTTTGTCATCCAGCTGAACGTTGGCGGCGCTGACTTTCTTCTGCGCGACAATCAGCTCATTTTTGAGCTTCTGATTTTCGCCTTTCAGCCCATTAATCACGCCGTCGCTGCTGGCGACTTTGTTCTGCATCTCAGCGGTACGCTGGTTCCAGCTGTTGTCGATATTATCCAGCTTGGCCGTCAGATCCTTCACCTGCTGCTCAAGCTGCGGCACCCGGGTGCGCAGGCTCGGATTTGCGCTGAGCTGAGACAGAGGAATCCAGGTGGTGCGGCCTTCCGAATCACGGATCTGGCCATAATGAGTATCGTTGTTGGTCTGTAACAGCTGAACTTCTTCCCCGGCATTCAGCTTACCGAGCAGGCGGAACTGATCGCCCGGCCCGCTACGAACCCAGGTCGAAAGCTCATCAGACACATAACGTTTTTCGTCGGCATGGGCAGGTGCAAGGCTGCTAAGGGCCAGCAAAGTGAGTCCAGCGAGTGTAATTTTTTTCATTCGATTTCGTTTGGCTTAGTCTGACTTAAAATTTACCGGCACAGTCTGGAGAGGCCTCGCATAAATCTGAATGAGAACTATCCTGGTCTCATGAGAGTGCGAAAAGGTCTGCGAAAGAGCAAAGAAAGCAGAGACAGCGCGGCTTCTGTGCATTAATCTTCGCCTGATAACCCCTTGCCCTCCAGGCGACAGCATGAGTAACCTGCTGATAATCGCCTGAAATATGCAGGAAAAACCCTCTTAAGTGCCAGCGGCGTAGTGAATAAAAAATTATGACCATCGAAATCGAACTAAAGTTCATTGCAACTCCCCAGGCAGCCGGGAAACTGGCTGAACTGCTCTCCACTCTGCCGCATCAGCATCAGGCTGCTCGCGAGCTGACCAATATCTACTTCGAAACCGACGATAACCAGCTGCGACGCTGGGACATGGGATTGCGTATCCGTGGCGTTGACAAGCGCTATGAAATGACGCTGAAAGCCGCGGGGCAGACGCTTGGCGGACTGCATCAGCGTCCGGAATACAATGTAGAACTCAGTGAGCCAGTGCTCGACATTGCGCGCCTGCCCGCAGAGATCTGGCCGCAGGGCACCGATGTCACTGCGCTGCAGCCGCGCTTACAGCCGCTGTTCACTACCCATTTCCAGCGTGAAGTCTGGCTGATCACCGCAGGCAACAGTGAAATTGAAGTGGCATTTGATCAGGGCGAAGTCACGGCGGGTGAGCTCAGCGAACCGTTGTGCGAGATCGAATTAGAGCTGAAACGGGGTGAACGCCAGGATCTGCTGGCCTTTGCGCAGCAGCTGGTGGCGCTGGGCGGTCTGCGTATGGGCAGCCTGAGCAAAGCCGCCCGAGGCTATCAGCTGGCCCAGGGTAATCCACCGCGTCAGGTTGAGGCGTTCCCGCTGCTGAAAGCCGGTGCGAAAGCGACTGTGGAGCAGGGTATGGTCGCCTCAATGTCGGCGGGGCTTCGTCACTGGCAATATCATGAAGAAGTCTGGCTGCGTGGTAACGCGGCGGCGCAGGACGCAGTGCGCGAAGCGCTGGATCTGCTGCGTCAGGCGTTCAGTCTGTTTGGTGCGCTGGTGCCGCGTAAAGCCAGTAGCGCTCTGCGTCAGCAACTGACCACGCTGGAAGAGACGCTGGTGAATGAAGAGCAGGAAGCCACCACGTTCTGCTTATCTTCCCTCTCTGTTGAGACGCAACTTGCGCTGACCCACTGGCTGGCGGAATCGCAATGGCGTCAGTGGATCGACGCTAAAGGAGAAGCCAAGCTTCAGGGATCGTTTAAACGCTTCAGCGATATCATGCTGAGCCGTGTTAATGCCGATCTGAGAGAAACCTTCATTACGGTAAAACAGCCTAATGAGTATCAGGACAAAGCCACCCGCCTGGCGCGTCAGCTGCTGACGGTGCACCTGCTGGCGGGTTCTTATCCTGTGGAAACGGTGATGGCCTGGCTTGATCCCTGGCAGCAACTGCAGTCAGCGATTCACGAAAAACAGACGTCCGGATTAGCCTGGCTGACGTCGCAGGCCCTGAAACAGCAGCCGTTCTGGCTCACCAGCGGCGCTGCCCGCTAAGGGACATTCCGTCACGCCATCAAGGAGGGAGTTATGTTGTCAGCACTGCCCGCGTTGCTACGCGACCAGGCCGAAGCGGCCGCCCGACAGCTGAAGATTCCGCTGGATTCGCTCAGCCCGGAGCAGGCAACCGGACTGGCTTTCAGCGATTTTGTGCTGGAAAACCTGCAACAACATCCCGACTGGTGGCAGACGATGCTCGACCAGCCGCCTCAGCCTGAAGAGTGGCAACACTATTCTGCATGGCTGAATCAGGCGCTGAATGCAGTCGACAGCGAAGCGAGCCTGATGCGCGAACTGCGGCTGTTTCGACGCCGTATGCTGGTACGTGTCGCCTGGATGCAGGCTCTGCAACACGCGACGACCGAACAGAGCCTGCAGCAGCTCAGCGTATTAGCTGAAGTGCTAATCAGCCGGGCACGTGACTGGGTCTATCAGGATTGCTGTCGCGATTTTGGTACACCCTGTAATGCGGAGGGTGATGCTCAGCCGTTGCTGATTCTGGGCATGGGCAAGCTGGGCGGCGGCGAACTCAACTTCTCCTCTGATATCGACCTGATTTTTGCCTGGCCGGAAAACGGCACCACACGCGGCGGACGGCGTGAGCTCGACAACGCCCAGTTCTTTACCCGCATGGGACAGCGGCTGATCAAAGTGCTGGATCAACCCACCATGGATGGCTTTGTCTATCGGGTGGATATGCGGCTCCGTCCGTTTGGCGACAGCGGCCCGCTGGTGATGAGTTTTGCCGCGCTGGAAGATTATTACCAGGAGCAGGGGCGCGACTGGGAGCGTTATGCCATGGTCAAAGCGCGGCTGATGGGCGATGACCACGATCGCTGGAGTCTGGAGCTCCAGCAGATGCTGCGGCCCTTTGTTTACCGGCGCTACATCGACTTCAGCGTGATCCAGTCTCTGCGTAACATGAAAGGGATGATCAGCCGCGAAGTTCGTCGACGTGGGCTGAAAAACAATATCAAACTGGGCGCGGGCGGCATCCGTGAAACGGAGTTTATCGTGCAGGTGTTCCAGCTGATTCGTGGCGGACGAGAGCGCTCGCTTCAGCTGCGATCGCTGTTGCCGACGCTGGAGGCGATCAAAAATCTGGCCCTGCTTCCTGCTGAGCAGGTCGATGCACTTTGCGACGCTTATCTCTTCCTGCGGCGGCTGGAGAATCTGCTGCAAAGCCTGGGCGACGAGCAGACCCAAACGTTGCCAGAGGATGAACTGCATCGTGCCCGTCTGGCATGGGCGATGGATTGTGTCGACTGGGATGCTCTGATGACGCGGCTCGACGGTCAGATGGCGGCGGTACGCGCCATCTTTGACGAGCTGATTGGTGAAGATACTCCAGACATTGGCGATCAGCGTGAGCTGGCGGAGTTTCAGGTGCTGTGGCAGGACCAGCTGGAGGATAGCGAGCTGGCGCCGCTGGTCCCGCAGCTCAGCGACGAGCAGCGATTAACGCTGCATCAGACACTGGAGGCGTTTCGTCAGGATATCAATCGACGCACTATCGGTCCGCGTGGTCGTCAGGCGCTGGATCAATTGATGCCGCGACTGCTGAGCGAAGTCTGCCCGCGTGACGATGCGGCTGTCACACTGAGTCGCCTGACACCGCTGCTGATCGGCGTGCTGACCCGCAGTACCTATCTGGAGCTGCTGACCGAATATCACGGTGCGCTGCGTCACCTGATTCGCTTGTGCGCCGCCTCACCGATGGTGGCCAGCCAGCTGGCGCGTCACCCCTTGTTGCTGGATGAATTACTCGATCCCGCCACGCTCTATCAGCCGACGGCCACCGACGCCTATCGCGATGAGCTGCGTCAGTACCTGCTGCGCATCCCCACTGAGGATGAGGAGCAGCAGCTGGAAGCTGTGCGGCAGTTTAAGCAGGCGCAGCATCTGCGCATTGCTGCGGCTGATATCGCGGGCACGCTGCCCGTGATGAAAGTCAGTGACCATCTCACCTGGCTGGCAGAGGCGATTATCGAATCGGTCGTCCGTCAGGCGTGGAATATGATGGTACAGCGCTACGGGCGTCCTTCGCATCTGAGTAATGAACATGAGCGCGGCTTTGCGGTGCTGGGCTACGGCAAGCTGGGTGGCTGGGAGCTGGGTTACAGTTCCGACCTGGATCTCGTCTTCCTGCATGACTGTCCGGCTGACGCGGTAACAGAAGGGGAGCGCAGCATTGATGGCCGTCAGTTCTATCTGCGCCTGGCCCAGCGCATCATGCATCTCTTCAGTACCCGCACTTCGTCCGGCATTCTTTATGAAGTCGATGCGCGGCTGCGTCCTTCGGGTGCGGCGGGCATGCTGGTCAGTACCTTTGAGGCCTTTGAGGAGTATCAGCGCAGTGAGGCCTGGACCTGGGAGCATCAGGCGCTGGTCCGGGCGCGCGTAGTATTTGGCGAGGCGACACTGGGTGAACGTTTTAACGTAATCCGTCAGGCGATTCTCTCACTGCCACGCGCCGCGGATGCGCTGCAAACCGAAGTACGCGAGATGCGTGAAAAGATGCGTACTCATCTCAGTAACAAACATAAAGGGCGCTGGGATATCAAAGCCGACGCGGGTGGCATCACCGATATTGAATTCATCGCCCAATATCTTGTCTTACGCTACGCCGCTGAGCAGCCTGAACTGACGCGCTGGTCTGACAATGTGCGCATTTTTGAGCTGATGGCGAAGTACCATAAAATGCCCGCAGATGAAGCGCAGGCGCTGTCGCAGGCCTATGTGACGCTGCGCGACGCACTGCACCATCGCGCCCTGCAGGAGTTGCCTGGTCACGTTGAACCTGAGGCGTATGCAGCGGAACGGCAGACGGTGATGAACAGCTGGCAGCGCTGGCTGGTAACCCCTGCGTCTATCCTGGCGTGATGCTGATAGCACAAATCGCAACTGTGCTATCATCCGCGCACTATTTTTAATGCAGTCTGGAGTGTCTGGAATGAAAGTGACTCTGCCCGCGTTCGGCCAAGCCTCAGTGCTGGTTGTTGGCGATGTAATGTTGGATCGTTACTGGTATGGCCCAACCAGCCGTATCTCCCCTGAAGCGCCGGTGCCGGTGGTGAAAGTGGACACGGTTGAAGAGCGCCCTGGCGGCGCGGCAAACGTAGCGATGAACATTGCAGCACTCGGTGCCGCGTCGCGCCTGATTGGCCTGACCGGTGAAGATGATGCGGCGCGCGTGTTGAGTAACACGCTGAAAGACGTCAACGTTCATTGTGACTTTGTGGCGATCAAAAGCCATCCGACGATTACCAAACTGCGCGTGCTTTCCCGCAATCAGCAGCTGATCCGTCTCGATTTTGAAGAGGGATTTGATCAGGTTGATCCGGCGCCGATTCATCAGAAAATGCGTGAGTCACTGGCAGCAGCAGGTGCACTGGTTCTGTCCGACTACGCCAAAGGCGCGCTCTCCAGCGTGCAGACCATGATTACGCTGGCGCGCGAAGCGGGCGTGCCGGTATTAATCGATCCGAAAGGCACTGATTTTGCGCGTTACCGGGGCGCGACGCTGCTGACGCCGAACCTCTCTGAATTTGAAGCCGTGGTCGGCAAATGCAAAAACGAAGAAGAGATCGTCGCGCGTGGCGCGCAGTTAATTGCAGATTTTGATCTCGCTGCGCTGCTGGTGACCCGTTCAGAAAATGGCATGACGCTGCTGCAGCCGGGCAAAGCACCGCTGCATCTGCCGACTCAGGCACAGGAAGTTTATGACGTGACCGGTGCCGGCGACACGGTGATCGGCGTGCTGGCTGCGGCTCTGGCTGCGGGTGACTCGCTGGAAGAAGCCTGTTTCCTGGCCAATGCCGCGGCGGGTGTGGTGGTGGGTAAACTGGGTACGTCGACTGTCAGCACCGTCGAGCTGGAAAATGCGATTCACGCCCGCCCGGAACAGGGTTTTGGCATCATGACGGAAGCGCAGTTAAAAGCCGCCGTTGAGATGGCCCGCCGTCGCGGTGAAAAAGTGGTGATGACTAATGGTGTATTCGACATTTTGCATGCCGGCCATGTCTCCTATCTGGCAAATGCCCGCAAGCTCGGCGATCGACTGATCGTCGCGGTGAACAGTGATGCGTCAACTAAACGTCTGAAAGGCGAAAGCCGCCCGGTGAATCCACAGGAAAACCGGATGATAGTGCTGGGCGCACTGGAAGCGGTCGACTGGGTGGTGGTATTTGAAGAGGATACGCCGCAGCGTCTGATTGCAGGCATTCTGCCGGACCTGCTGGTCAAAGGTGGCGATTACAAGCCGGAAGATATCGCGGGCAGTAAAGAGGTCTGGGCAAATGGCGGCGACGTGCAGGTGCTGAACTTCGAAGACGGTATCTCTACCACCAACATTATTAAAACCATTCGCGGTAGCTGAAGCAGAGCAGTAAGCGGGAGCCGGGCTCCCGCTAAACCGCTTATTCTGGCTTATTATCCGCAGCAGGCTTCGCCACGTCGGCAGCCGGTGCCGGTGACGCCGCTGGCGAACTCGCTACGGAGGCAGAAGGGGTGACTGCTGCAGAAGTGGTGACAGGTGCCGTTGCGGTCGGTGGCGTACCGGCTGACGAACCCTGACTTTCCAGCTGGGCCAGACGTTGTTCCAGCGCCGCCAGTTTCTCACGCGTACGCAGCAATACCTGCGTCTGCACATCAAACTCTTCACGGTTGACCAGATCCATACGGGTCAGCTGCGCCTGAAGAACCTGACGAATTTTCTTCTCGACATCATCACCAAACTCACGAACACCTTTAGGCATCGCTTCGTGAACCTGACGGGCAAGTTGTTCAATTTTTTTCGTGTCGATCATGATGATTTCCTGGTTACGGGAGCTGTGTCAGCGTGTTTACCAACGTAATAAGTGTTAAGTGTAATGCCAGAAATGAAAAGGATAAACCTCAAATCGGTAACGCAGGAAATGCAAAAGCAATTGCGCTATTGATGATTGCCGCTTCAAACGATCGGCGTTATAGTTTAAAGGCTTATTCTCAGGGCGGGGCGCAATTCCCCACCGGCGGTAAATCAGCTTCGGCTGAAAGCCCGCGAGCGCTTTATCTTGATGAAAAGAGAGATAAAGGTCAGCAGATCCGGTGTAATTCCGGGGCCGACGGTTACAGTCCGGATGGGAGAGGGTAACGACTTCTGTCGGACAATTGTGTCTGCTTCACGTTATTGCCACGTCTTTTTGACGTCACTCCTAAGCACGCCCTGATTCTGGTAACCCATACATTTTAAGGTTTTTATTACCATGAATCAGACGCTACTTTCTGAATTTGGCACGCCTGAACAGCGTGTAGAACGTGCTATCGCCGCCCTGCGTGAGGGACGCGGTGTGATGGTACTCGACGATGAAAATCGTGAAAACGAAGGCGACATGATCTTCGCCGCAGAAACCATGACGGTTGAACAGATGGCGCTGACCATTCGTCACGGCAGTGGCATCGTCTGCCTCTGCCTGACCGAAGCGCGTCGCCAGCAGCTCGATCTGCCTATGATGGTGGAGAACAACACCAGCTCCTTTGGCACCGGATTCACTGTGACCATTGAAGCCGCAGAAGGCGTCACCACGGGTGTCTCCGCTCAGGATCGTATCACCACTATCCGTACAGCTATCGCCGACAATGCCAAACCTTCTGACCTGCATCGCCCGGGCCATGTCTTCCCGTTGCGCGCCAGCGAAGGCGGTGTATTAACACGTGGCGGACATACGGAAGCGACCATCGATTTAGTGACGCTGGCCGGCTTCAAGCCTGCCGGTGTCCTTTGCGAACTGACCAACGATGACGGCAGCATGGCTCATGCACCCGAAGCGATTACTTTCGCTCGCCAGCACAACATGCCAGTAGTGACTATCGAAGACCTGATTGCATGGCGTCGCACGCACGAAACGCGCCACGCCAGCTAATCGTTCTGCTGCATTTAACGGGCCCCTTTCGGGCCTGTTTCCTTTGTGCCGTCCTCAGGATGGCCCGGGGTTTAATTCTTCGCATTCCTTCTCTTTTATCCGATAAATATCTGAAATTCCTGCTACGTTAAATTTCATTCAAATTTCCTGATGATCTCCATCATGCTTATCAGCGTGATAAAGCGGCGAATGCGCGTATCGTAGTGGCTATCAAACAGACGATCCCGGGGATCACGAATGAGCCAGTTACGTATGCCAGCGCTGTTTTTGGGTCATGGCAGCCCAATGAATGCCCTTGAAGAGAACCGCTATACCGCCGCATGGCGTCATGCGGGTGACACTCTGCCACGTCCACGTGCGATTATTGCGGTTTCAGCGCACTGGTATACGCGCGGCACCGCCGTGACAGCAATGGCTCATCCTAAGACGATTCATGATTTTGGTGGCTTCCCGCAGGCGCTGTTTGACACACGCTATCCGGCGCCGGGATCGCCTGAACTGGCCCAGCAACTGGCAGAGCTTTTAGCGCCTGTCGACGTAAAGCTTGATCAGGAATGGGGACTGGATCATGGATCATGGGGCGTCCTCATCAGGATGTATCCCGATGCCGACATTCCGGTCGTGCAGCTAAGCATTGATGGCACTAAACCAGCGGCGTGGCACTTTGAGATGGGCCAGAAACTGGCTGCGCTGCGCGATCAGGGTGTGATGATTGTTGCCAGCGGCAACGTGGTGCATAACCTGCGTAAAGTGCGCTGGGACGGCAACAGCGAAGTCTATCCGTGGGCCAGCAGTTTTGAGCAGTTTGTCCGCGATAACCTGGCGGTGCAGAGCGATGCGGCTTCTCATCCGCTGGTCAACTTTATGGACCATCCGGGTGCGGCGCTGTCTAATCCAACACCCGAACACTATCTGCCGCTGCTGTATGTGCTGGGCGCACGTCAGCCGGATGAAACCATCAGCATTCCGATTGATGGCATGGAGATGGGTGCAATCAGCATGTTGTCGGTTCAGGTAGGTTAGGGCAAAGCTAAGAGAATACAGGCCAGAAGCTGACCTGTATTCTCGCGGCGCGTTAGCCGATAAATGCGTGCGGGTAGAAACGGGAGAGATCCTGAGTGATCAAATCGCGATCTTCACGCAGGCCAATACCCGCCGGTTGATCGTCAATCAGCCAGCTGCCGATCAGCGTATAGCTGTCGCCAAATTTAGGCAGAGGATGGAACTGCTGAACGATCATTCCCTCTTCACCGTATGGCCCATCAACGCGGGCAATCTCCTGACCATTTTTTACGATCCGGATATTGGCACCTTCACGTGAAAACAGCGGCTTCACCACATATTTGTCCATGTGCGGAACGTCATCTTCGGCGAACCAGGCGGGCAGCAGGTTAGGGTGATTCGGGAACATTTCCCACAGCAACGGCAGCAGGGCTTTGTTCGAGACGATGCTTTTCCATGCCGGTTCAAGCCAGCGTACGCCAGCATCACCCAGCTTGGTTGAGAACATCTCACGCAGCATAAACTCCCACGGATAGAGCTTGAACAGGTTACTGATCACCTGATCCTGAGCGTCAGTAAATTCCCCTTTTTCGCCCAGGCCAATTTCATCTATATAGAGAAATTCACTCGGCAGCCCCGCTTCAGTAGCGCAGTCCTGAAGATATTGCACGGTGCCACGATCTTCGTCGGTGTCGCGGCAGCAGGCGAAGTGCAGCCAGTTAAAGCCGTGCTGCTGATGTAATGCGGCAAAACGTTCAATCAGCTTTTCCTGCAGGCTATTAAACTGGTCACTGCCTGCCGGGAGCTGACCTGCGTTGAGCTGATCTTCCAGCCACAGCCACTGGAAAAACGCCGCTTCATACAGGGAGGTCGGCGTATCGGCATTGTTCTCCAGCAGCTTCACATCGCCTTTGCCATCCCAGGCAAGATCAAGGCGTGAGTAAAGCGAGGGCTGACGCTGATGCCATGAATCGCGCACGAAGTCCCAGGTGTGTTTTGGGATGCGGAATTTGGTCAGCAGCGCTTCGCTGTTTACGACCTTATCCACGACCTGCAGGCACATCTGATGCAGTTCTGCAGTGACATCTTCCAGATGCTCGATTTGCGCCAGCGTGAACTGGTAATAAGCATCTTCACACCAGTAGGGTTCGCCATGCATGGTATGAAAACGAAAGCCAAACTCGGTGGCTTTTTCACGCCAGCCTGGGCGTTCTGAAATGGCAATGCGTTCCATTGGGGCGTTAGCCTCCCATTGATCGGCTGGATGTGCCGCTGGCGCTGCTACGCTGCATGCTATTCTGTTTCGCGACGGTTTCACCAAAGCCACCACGGGTAATGGTGGAGGTCGTTGCCGGTTTCGGTGCCAGCGCCGTTTTAGGCACGGTCATGGTTTTGCCGGAAGTGGCAGCACCATAGTTACGGCCGGAGGCATCAACAAACTGGCCGTTTGCCGGGCTGCGGGCATTTTTCGGTGAGAATAGCGGTTGCTGCGCAAAGCCCGAACCACCGCCCATCATGCGGCCCATCATGTAACCGGCCATTAGTGGCATCCAGAAGCTGCCGCCACTCTGCTGCGATTCAGCATTGGTGGTGCCAACGCCCGCCTGAGCCGGTGTCTGCTGACACTGATTTTCACCAAATTCAGCGACACAATCTTCACGCGTGGCATATTTTGGCGCAGTACGTTCAGCCTCTTTTTTAGCCTCATTGAATGCGGTAGTACACTGCGCACTCTGGCCCGGATTGGCTTTCGAACAGTCATCCGCATTCTGGTACATCGAAACCGTTTCATCGTTCTGTTCGCAGCCAGCGAGCATAAATACGGCTGAAACGGCGATAGCAACGGGCGTCAAGTGGCGTGCCTGCCAGCTTTTACGAAAAGCGGCATAGCGAATAGATTTTGTGCGTTTCATTATGATTATCCTGTGCCCAAAGGTAGCGCATAGAATAGGGGAAGGGGGGGTAAAATTGAAGCTGGAGGCCTGATACAACAGGGATCTTTACTTAGTTATACGTTCAACAGAGAGACGGGCCGCAAAGCAGCCCGTCCACTGATTATTGACCGAAAGGATTACCGCTGCTGTGGCGAGCCGCAGGACGCGCTGCCTCAGACGAGCCAGTTGCCACCGGACCGCTATCCACACGAGCGGTCTGCTGGGCATTTTCCGGCGCCACCGTTTCCGGGGAAGTCGGAATCTCTTTACCCAGCTGGCTGTTCAGTTTCTGCAGGCTCTGCTCGTTGAGCGTACCCAGTGCATAGCTGATATTCAGCTGGTTAATCAGGTAGCTATAACGCGCATCAGAGAGCTGCTGTTTCGCGTTGTAGAGCACGGTCGTTGCATCCAGCACATCGACGATGGTACGCGTACCCACCTGATAGCCCGCTTCGGACGCATCCAGTGAGCTTTGCGCAGAGACGACTGCCTGTTTGTAGGCGTTGATGCTGCTGATAGACGCATTCACGTTGTTAAACGAGGAGCGTACCGTCTGTACTGCTGTGCGGTGAGCGCTTTCCAGCTGTTCGCTGGCGCTGACAAAATTGTATTGCGCCTGTTTCACCTGAGAGGTAACGCTGCCGCCGCTATACAGTGGCAGTGAGAAACTCAGGCCAACCTGGTTTGAACCGGTAATTGAATCGGTAGAACCCTGGCTCTGGTTTGCACGGCTGCCGCCATATTTGCTGTTTGACATGCCGGTGGAGGCGGTCAGATCCAGCGTCGGCATATGGCCGGTTTCCGCTGAGCGAATCTGCTCACGCGCCAGATCCTGATTCAGGCGCGCAGAGAGCAGTGACAGGTTACGGCTTTCTGCCTGCTTAAGCAGCGCACTCACCGCTTCGGGCTTATCGGTTCTGAAACGATCAATGCTCAGCGAAGCCAGCGACATATAGTCCATGCCGGTAATCTGACGCAGCGTTTCTACGTTGTTATCAAGATTGTTACGCGCGGTCACTTCATTGGCCAGCACGCTGTCATACTGCGCACGGGCGTTCTGAACATCAGTGATGGCAACCAGGCCAACGTTAAAACGCTGGGTGGTCTGATCCAGCTCGCGGTAGATAGACTGTTTCTGCGCTTCAGTGTAAGAAAGGGTATCAATCGCTTTCAGCACGTTGAAGTAGGCCGTTGCGGTGTTCAGAATCAGATCCTGCTGCGCCACCTGATAGGTCACATCCTGAATACCGGCGGTCTTTTCCTGCAGAGTCAGCGCGCGCCATTTCGACATGTCGAAAATAGTCTGGGTTAAATTCAGAGAGCCGCTGGTCGTGTTGGAATGAAGACCACTACTGTCGCGATAACCGTTATTATAGGCGTAGTCTGCACCCAGTCCGAGCTGAGGTAATAATGGGCTACGCGCTTCGTTGATTTTCTCAAAAGCAGAATCACGATCGGCAGCGGCGCTGCGCAGATCCGGGTTGCTCAGACGTGCTTGCTGGTAAACCTGAAGCAGGTCTTCGGCCTGGCTGGCGAAGCTGAAACCGCCCAGGCTAAGCCCAATAAAAAATGGGAGCAGTTTTTTCATTTGCATTCCTTTTGTTGCAGCAAATTGCAGTGGGTGCGCTGCCGGGTAAGCCAAAAAATTATCGCCGATTCTAGCAGAGGGCAACTGTGAGATAAGTTGGCTGAAAGTGCCTTCTATCTCTAATCTACGTAAATATTTCAGAAAGAACTACTTACATGGAGCACGGTTACAGGCTTTTTTCGCTCCACCCCAATCTGCACAAGGAACCTGATGATGCCGGAAGAAAAAAAATCCCCTGTGACTTTCACAAAAAACGATGTAGAAATTATTGCACGAGAAACACTCTACAAAGGTTTTTTTTCCGTTGAGCGATACCGCTTCCGCCACCGCCAGTTTAATGGCGAAATGAGTGGAGAAGTGCAACGCGAAGTTTTTGAGCGCGGACATGCTGCCGTGCTGCTACCTTATGATCCCTTACGCGATGAAGTGGTGCTGATTGAACAGATCCGCATCCCGGCTTATGACAGCAGTGCTTCACCCTGGCTGCTGGAGATGGTCGCCGGTATTATCGAACCCGGTGAATCAGTCGAGCAGGTTGTGCGCCGTGAAGCTGTTGAAGAAGCAGGATTGGACGTCGGTCGGGTTAAGCCAATGCTTAGCTATCTGGCCAGCCCTGGCGGCACCAGCGAACGTTTATCGGTGCTGATTGGGGAAGTGGATGCCAGCCAGGCAGAGGGATGCCATGGTCTGGAGGAAGAGAATGAGGATATTCTTGTCCATGTGGTGAGCCGCGAACAGGCGTACCGCTGGGTGGAAGAGGGGATAATTGATAATGCGGCGTCTGTCATCGCCTTGCAATGGCTGGCGTTGCACCATGAAAAACTACGCGAAGAGTGGATACAAAAATGAAACAGCGCTATACCCCTGACTTTCCCGAAATGATGCGGCTCTGCGAAACCAATTTCGCCCAGTTACGCCGCCTGCTGCCGCGTAAACATGAGGCGGGAGAATCGGTGATCTATCAGGTGAGTGGCGCCCGTTATCAACTGACGATTCAGGAGTCGACACGCTACACCACGCTGGTGGAGATCCGCCAGGTCGCACCTGCCGTGAGTTACTGGAGTCTGCCCTCGATGTCGGTCAGGCTCTATCACGATGCGATGGTCGCCGAAGTGTGTTCAACTCAACAGATCTATCGGTTCAAAGCGCGCTATGATTATCCTAATAAAAAATTGCATCAGCGCGATGAAAAACATCAGATAAACCAGTTTCTCGCAGACTGGCTGCGTTACTGCCTGGCACATGGCGCGATGGCGGTTCCGGTCTGCTGATGCGTATAATGCAGTAAATGGCGTGGAGACGAAGGAAACGCTTTGGATAGCCTGCTAACTCTTCCTGCAGCGAACGGTTCCGAAATCAGGATTTTGCAAATCACGGATACCCACCTGTTCGCGGGAAAACATGAATCGCTGCTTGGGGTGAACACCTGGTCGAGCTACGACGCCGTGCTGGATGCGATTATTGCGCAACATCGCGACTATGACCTGATCATCGCCACGGGCGATCTCGCCCAGGATCACTCTATCGAAGCCTATCAGCATTTTGCTGAGGGCATCTCTCGCTTGCCGCGGCCCTGCGTCTGGCTACCCGGTAATCACGATTTTCAGCCCGCAATGGTGGATACACTGGCGGCAGCGCACATCAATGCCCATAAGCAGGTGCTGGTGGGTGAGCAGTGGCAGATTGTGTTACTCGACAGCCAGGTCTACGGTGTTCCGCATGGAATGCTGAGCGACTATCAGCTGGAGTGGCTCGACAACGCGCTGGCCCGCTTTCCGCAACGGCATACGCTGGTTATGCTGCATCACCATCCGCTGGCCTCTGGCTGCACCTGGCTCGATCAGCACAGCCTGCGCAATTCGCATCAGCTTGATGCCGTGTTGCAGCGCTACCCGTTAGCCCGGACGCTGGTCTGTGGCCATATTCACCAGGAGCTGGATATGGAATGGCATGGCCGTCGGGTGCTGGCGACGCCGTCTACCTGTGTCCAGTTCAAACCGCACTGTACCAGTTTTGCGATTGACACCGTGGCTCCCGGCTGGCGCTGGTTTACACTGCATCCGGATGGCGGCCTTGAGACCGAAGTGAACCGGCTTGACACCGACGCTTTTCGTCCCGATTTAGACTCCGAAGGATACTGACGCGTGGCAGCACTGCTCTATCTGCACGGTTTTAACAGTTCGCCGCAGTCCGCGAAGGCGACTCAGTTCCGGCAATGGTTAGCGATGCAGCACCCGGAGATCGACATGATCGTGCCACAGCTGCCGACCTTTCCCGCTGATGCGGCGGCAATGCTGGAAGACCTGGTGCTGAGCCGCAGTGGCGAAACCCTGGGCGTGGTAGGATCGTCGCTGGGCGGTTATTACGCCACCTGGCTGTCTCAATGTTTTATGCTGCCGGCCGTTGTCGTCAATCCCGCAGTACGCCCTTTTGAACTGCTGGTGGATTTCCTTGGCGAAAATCAGAATCCCTACACGGGCCAGCAATATGTGTTAGAGTCACGCCACATTTACGATCTCAAAGTAATGCAGATTGAACCGCTGGAAGCGCCCGATTTACTCTGGCTGCTGCAACAGACCGGCGATGAAGTTCTCGATTACCGACAGGCACTCGACTATTACAGCGCGTGCCGTCACACGGTAGAAGAGGGCGGAAATCATGCATTTACTGGATTCGAGCGCCATTTCCCGCAGATTCTGGACTTTCTTGGTCTGAATCATCCCTGAGTAATGCGGAAATCGCACCAATTTCACCCTTCTAATCAGACATTTACGATGAGTCAATCAAACTATAACGCGGATGCCATTGAGGTCCTGACTGGCCTTGAGCCTGTTCGCCGTCGTCCGGGCATGTACACCGATACGACGCGGCCCAACCATTTGGGTCAGGAAGTGATTGATAACAGCGTCGATGAGGCGCTGGGCGGCCACGCGAAGCGGGTTGAAGTGATTCTGCACGCTGACCAGTCGCTGGAAGTTATTGATGACGGGCGCGGCATGCCGGTGGATATTCACCCGGAAGAGGGCGTACCTGCTGTCGAGCTGATCCTGTGTCGTCTGCATGCGGGTGGCAAGTTCTCCAATAAAAACTATCAGTTCTCGGGCGGTCTGCACGGCGTCGGCATTTCTGTGGTTAACGCCCTGTCAAAACGCGTCGAAGTCACGGTGCGCCGTAATGGCGAAATCTATGACATGGCGTTTGAAAATGGGGACAAAGTTCAGGATCTCACGGTTACCGGCACGGTGGCGAAACGCAACACCGGTACGCGCGTCCACTTCTGGCCTGATGAAAGCTTCTTCGACAGCCCACGCTTCTCGGTATCACGCTTATCCCATCTGCTGAAAGCCAAAGCGGTGCTCTGTCCTGGCGTTGAGATTGTCTTTAAAGACAAACTGAACAATACCGAACAGACCTGGTGCTACGAAGATGGCCTGACGGACTACCTGTGCGAAGCGGTGAATGGCTTACCGACGCTGCCGGAAAAACCCTTTGTCGGCAGTTTTGCCGGCGATGTGGAGGCGGTGGACTGGGCGCTGTTATGGCTGCCGGAAGGCGGTGAACTGTTAACCGAAAGCTACGTTAACCTCATCCCGACGATGCAGGGCGGGACACACGTTAACGGTCTGCGTCAGGGACTGCTGGATGCGATGCGCGAGTTCTGCGAATACCGCAATATCCTGCCGCGTGGCGTCAAACTCTCAGCGGAAGATATCTGGGATCGCTGTGCCTATGTGCTGTCGGTCAAAATGCAGGATCCTCAGTTTGCCGGGCAGACCAAAGAGCGTCTCTCTTCACGTCAGTGCGCAGCCTTTGTCTCTGGCGTCGTCAAAGATGCCTTCAGCCTGTGGCTGAACCAGAACATTCAGACGGCAGAACAGCTGGCTGAGCTGGCGATCTCCAGCGCCCAGCGGCGTATGCGGGCAGCCAAAAAAGTGGTGCGTAAAAAGCTCACCAGCGGTCCGGCGCTGCCGGGCAAACTGGCGGACTGCACCGCGCAGGATCTGAATAAAACGGAATTGTTCCTTGTCGAAGGGGATTCGGCAGGCGGATCGGCCAAGCAGGCGCGCGATCGTGAATATCAGGCGATCATGCCGCTCAAGGGCAAGATCCTGAATACCTGGGAAGTCTCGTCCGATGAGGTGCTGGCATCACAGGAAGTCCATGATATTTCTGTGGCGATCGGCATTGATCCTGACAGCGAAGATCTTTCGCAGCTGCGTTACGGCAAAATCTGCATTCTGGCGGATGCGGACTCAGATGGTCTGCATATTGCCACGCTGCTCTGTGCGCTGTTCGTCAAACATTTCCGCTCACTGGTCAGCAATGGTCACGTCTATGTGGCCATGCCGCCGCTTTACCGTATTGATCTCGGTAAAGAGGTCTACTATGCGCTGGATGAAGATGAGAAAGAGGGCGTGCTGGAGCAGCTGAAACGCAAAAAGGGTAAACCTAACGTTCAGCGCTTTAAAGGGCTGGGTGAAATGAACCCGCTGCAGTTGCGTGAAACCACACTGGATCCGAATACCCGCCGCCTGGTACAGCTGACTATCAGCGAAGAGGATGTCGATCAGACGATACGCATGATGGATATGCTGCTGGCGAAAAAACGTTCCGAAGACCGGCGCAACTGGTTGCAGGAAAAAGGCGACACGGCCGATATCGACGTGTAAAAGACAGGACGCGAAAGCGTCCTGTTTTGTTTATGCTTGCACCTGTACACCTTCATCGAACCTGGCTGATTTAGAGAGCAGAGACAGCAATCTTGTGAAAATTACCCTGGAAGAGCTACGTGCCTGGGTGGCGGTGGTAGACAGTGGTTCCATTACTGCGGCGGCATCCCAGCTGGCGCAGACCAGTTCAGGCATCAGCCGGGCACTCTCCCGGCTGGAGAGCAAGCTGCAGACCACGCTGTTGCATCGCACTACCCGACGGCTGGCGCTGACCGAAGAGGGTCAGGTTTTTCTGGAGCATGCGCGCCAGATCCTGGCCTCCGTTGAGCAGGCCGAAGAGCAGATTGCCCTGCGGCGCGAGATGCCGTCAGGACGGCTTCGGGTGAACGCTGCCACACCCTTCATGCTGCATGTGATTGTGCCGCTGGTAGACGATTTCCGCGCCCGTTATCCGCTGATCCAGCTTGAGCTGAATACCGACGATATTATGATCGATTTGCTGGAGCAGCAGACGGACATTGCTATTCGTATCGGTGAACTGCGTGACTCTACATTACATGCACGGCTGCTCGGCAGCAGTGCGATTCAGTTGATGGCCAGTCCGGCCTATCTGGCAAAAGCGGGCACGCCACAAAGCGTGGCCGATCTCGCACAGCATCAAAAAATCGGCTTTAGTCATCCTGAATCCCTCAACGTCTGGCCGGTCCTGCAGCCTGATGGTGATTTCATGCGTATTAAGCCGACTATCTCAGCTTCCAGTGGCGAAACCATCCGGCAGCTGGCGCTGGCGGGACAGGGCATTGCGCGTATCTCCGACTTTTTCAGCCGGGAAGATTGCGCCACTGGCCGGCTGGTGCCTGTACTCTCCGCGGAAACCCGCGATCTGCGCCTGCCGGTGCATGCGGTTTATTACCGAAACACCACGCTCTCTTCGCGCATCGGCTGCTTTCTGGATTTTCTTCGCAGTGAGATTGATCGGCGGCAACTGCTGTAAGCCGGTCTGCCAGAAACAAAAAAACCTCTGTCGCAGGACAGAGGTTCAGATAGATGACAATTACGCATTCGGGCACATCTGACCGCAATGCATTCGCTCAGCGCGCAGGGGCCAGGGTCAGAGGAGGAAAACGTCCCGCGGCCTGGGACAAAAACGCCGGGAGCGTTTTTGAACAACGCAACGCGTTGGCCCGGTAACGGGCGCACCTCAGGGATGAGGTGCGTAATCGCGCGGGCCGGGCATGTCATGGATGACGGCTTTTGCGTTTTTCCGATCTGACCCTGATCCCTGTGCCAGCTCGATCTCACAGCGACGGTGGCCGGAATTTATCCCCAGCCTTAACCCCAGCTACACAACCGCAGTAAAGCCTTCAGCACTAATCAGGCGCTGGGTTCCAGCACCAGAATCTTCACATCCACCACATCATCTTTAATGATGCTGCGATGCGCATCCATGTGCGGCATCTGCTGATGCTGCTCAAGATGGCGCAGGCTTTCCCACTGCTCTAACATGAAAATGGAGTCCGGCGAGTTCTGCTTCCACGGCACCTGCGCCTGATGGTCCAGCAACGCGTCATACTGATGGCAGCCATCTTCTTCTAACACCAGCGGGATCAGCTTTTTCACCGCATCCAGCACGGCCTGACGGCGACCGGGTTTAACACAAATTTCAGCAACGACGGTTAACATTCGTGAATTCCTCTTTCGTGGGAAAATAGGGGTAGCCCCTCATCATCTTACGCAAAAACGCGGCTAAGATGGGTCCGATAAGCGGCAATATCACGCGGCACGTCCGGTGCTTTGATCACATCGTTGCAGATAAAGGTCGGCAGCGCTTCCATTCCCAGGAACTGGTTGGCTTTGTGGAAGTGCAGATAGAGACCATCGACGCCAACACCTTCAAAGAACTGCTCCGGGTCAGTAAAAGCCTGTAGCGGCGCATTCCACGTCAGTGACAGCATATATTTTTTGCCCTGCAGCAGACCGCCGGAACCGTACTTCTTCGCCGCATCAGAACGGGTTCGGCCATCGCTGGCGTAGAGCGAGCCGTGACCTTCGGTAAAGACCTCATCAATGTAACGCTTCACGGTCCAGGGTTCGCCCATCCACCAGCCCGGCATCTGATAAATCACGACATCGTTGTCGACATATTTCTGCACTTCATCGGCAATCACGTAGTTGCTGTCGGCCACGGTCACTGACACTTCATGGCCCATATCACGCAGCTGACTGGCTGCAACATCGGTCAGGGTGTGGTTCAGTTCACCTTTAGAGTGGGCAAACGTTTTGCCGCCATCAATAATTAAAATCTTGCTCATGCACAGGTTGCCTCGTTTTCTGAATATGGCGCCTAGCTTACACGTGCGCCATTCCCGGAAAAATGGGAGGTAGATCACAACACTTTTGCTGTGGCAGCAACAATACGCCGGTTTATGGCACCATCGTTGGGCAAACTCACTATGAAAACAGTCAAGAAAACATCAAAATGAAAAAAATCGTTTTCTCTTTACTGCTGGCCAGCAGTGCGGTCCAGGCACAATCTCATCTCGACACCATTCTCAGTTCTAAAACGCTCAGGGTCTGCACCACCGGGGATTACAAGCCTTACAGCTTTCTTCGCCCGGATGGTCAGTATGAAGGGCTGGATATCAGCATGGCGAACGCACTGGCGACGTCGCTCGGCGCGAAAGTGGAGTGGGTACCGACCACCTGGAAAACCCTGATGCCTGACTTTCTGGCAAAACAGTGTGATATCGCCGTCGGCGGCGTCTCCGTCACGCTGAAACGTCAGCAGACCGCCTGGTTCGCCCGGCCGCTGGATGTGGATGGAAAAATCCCGCTGGTGCGCTGCACGGATAAAGACCGCTTCCAGACCATTGAGCAACTAAACCGGCCTGACGTGCGGCTGATTGAACCGGCTGGCGGCACCAACGAAGCCTTTGTACACAGCCATCTGCCGAAAGCCTCACTGACGCTGTTCCACGATAACGTCACCATCTTCCAGCAACTGGTGGATAAAAAGGCGGATGTGATGATTACCGATGCCTCTGAAGCGCGTTTTCAGCAGCAGCATTACCCGACGCTCTGTGCGATCAATCCCGACAAACCGCTACAGTATGGCGAGAAGGCTTATATGATTCCGCGTGACGATATCAGCTGGAAGCTCTATGTCGACCAGTGGGTGCATCTCAGCACCGCCACCGGCGAATATCGTGATATTGCCCGCCAGTGGATGGGCGCAAAGCCCTGACGCACTCGCGCTGAGAGTCCATGCACCTGGCGCGAGAATCAGGTACTTCCGTCGGCTGAAATCGCGCTGAGTGACGCCTGCTGTCCCGCGCTTCCCCTGTGACTAACACTGGCGAATAAGGTACTATCCTCGCCAAACCACCGCCGGGTGTCCCGCCGTTGTGGGCCACGATGTGAGGATGAGAAATTCATGAGTGAACTGACGCAGGATGGTGCAGAGCGTCTTGCCCTGCATACCTTTACCGAGGATGCGTATTTAAAATATTCGATGTACGTCATCATGGACCGCGCGTTGCCTTATATCGGTGACGGGCTGAAGCCTGTACAGCGACGCATTATCTACGCCATGTCGGAACTGGGTCTCAATGCCAGCGCCAAATTTAAAAAATCCGCGCGCACCGTGGGTGATGTGCTGGGTAAATACCATCCGCATGGCGACAGCGCCTGTTATGAAGCGATGGTATTAATGGCGCAGCCGTTCTCTTACCGTTATACGCTGGTCGATGGACAGGGTAACTGGGGTGCACCGGATGATCCCAAGTCGTTTGCAGCCATGCGTTACACCGAATCACGCCTGTCAAAATATGCCGAGCTGCTGTTAGGTGAGCTAGGCCAGGGAACGGTGGAATTTCAGCCGAACTTTGACGGCACGCTGCAGGAGCCAAAAATTCTGCCGGCGCGTCTGCCTAATATCCTGCTCAATGGCACTACCGGCATTGCCGTCGGTATGGCGACCGATATTCCGCCGCACAATCTGCGCGAAGTCGCTCAGGCCGCCATTGCGCTGATTGACGCACCAAAAACGACGCTGGAAGCGCTACTGGATATCGTTCAGGGGCCGGATTACCCGACCGAGGCGGAGATCATTACGCCGCGTGACGAGATCCGTAAAATGTATCAGACCGGTCGCGGCTCTATTCGCCAGCGTGCGGTATGGAAAAAGGAAGAGGGTGAGGCGGTCATTACCGCGCTGCCGCATCAGGTCTCCGGCGCACGCGTGCTGGAACAGATTGCTAACCAGATGCGCAATAAAAAGCTGCCAATGGTTGAGGATCTGCGTGATGAGTCTGACCATGAGAACCCGACCCGTCTGGTGATCGTGCCACGCTCCAATCGTGTCGATCTCGATCAGATAATGAATCATCTGTTCGCCACCACCGACCTTGAGAAAAGCTACCGCGTTAACCTCAACATGATCGGGCTGGATAACCGCCCGGCGGTGAAAAACCTGCATGAGATCCTGACCGAGTGGCTGGTGTTCCGCCGCGACACGGTCAAGCGTCGTCTTAATTACCGACTGGATCGCGTGCTGCGCCGCCTGCATATCCTGGAAGGATTGCTGGTTGCGTTCCTGAACATTGATGAAGTCATCGACATCATCCGTACTGAGGATGAGCCGAAGCCGGTTCTGATGTCACGTTTTGGCATCAGCGAAACCCAGGCCGAATCGATCCTCGAACTGAAGTTGCGTCACCTGGCGAAGCTCGAAGAGGTGAAGATCCGTGCCGAGCAGGCGGATCTGGAAAAAGAGCGCGATCAGCTGCAGGCCACGCTGGCCTCTGAACGCAAGATGAACACCCTGCTGAAAAAAGAGTTACAGGCTGATAGCGCCAGTTACGGCGACGATCGCCGTTCACCACTGCGTGAGCGTGAAGAAGCCAAAGCGCTGAGCGAAACCGAGCTGGTGCCGTCTGAACCGGTCACCATTGTGCTGTCGCAGATGGGCTGGGTGCGCAGCGCCAAAGGTCACGATATCGATCCGGCCGGACTGAGCTACAAAGCGGGCGACAGCTATCTGGCTGCGGCACGCGGCAAGAGCAATCAGCCGGTGGCCTTTATCGACTCCACCGGCCGCAGCTACACGCTGGATCCGACATCACTGCCTTCCGCGCGCGGTCAGGGCGAGCCGCTGACCGGCAAGCTGACGCCACCGCCGGGTGCCGTCGTTGAACAGGTGCTGATGGAGCCGGATGACCAGCGTCTGCTGATGGCTTCTGATGCAGGCTACGGCTTTATCTGTACTTTCAGCGATCTGGTATCACGTAACCGCGCCGGTAAAGCGCTGCTGACGCTGCCGGAAAATGCCCGCGTGATGACGCCGATGGCCGTCCATCATGAAGATGACATGCTACTGGCGATTACACAGGCGGGACGGATGCTGATGTTCCCGGTTGGCGAACTGCCGCAAATGTCGAAAGGCAAGGGCAATAAAATCATCTCGATTCCGTCAGCGGAAGCGGCTGCCGGTCAGGATAAACTGGCCTGGCTGATGATTCTGCCGCCGGGCAGCGCTATCACGCTGCACGTGGGCAAGCGTAAAATGCTGCTGCGAAGTGAAGAACTCCAGAAATTCCGCGCCGATCGCGGACGTCGCGGCACGCTGTTACCGCGCGGCCTGCAAAAAATTGATCGTGTTGAACTGGATGCGCCTGCGCGTCCGGCGAGCCCGGATAGCGAAGCGTAAACTACCCGGCTGACCCTGCGTCAGCCGCGGCTCAATGAGGGAACTATGTTACTGATTCTGCGTGCCATTATCGTCATCATTTATTCGATTTTAATCTGTATTTTTGGCTGTATCTGGTGTCTTTTTTCACCCCGCGATCCGCGCCACGTCGCGACGTTTGGTCGTCTGTTCGGCAAATTGTCGACGGTGTTTGGCCTGAAAGTAGAGTTGCGCAGACCGGAAGGCGCAGAGAATTATGGTAATGCGATCTACATCGCCAACCACCAGAACAACTACGACATGGTCACTGCGGCTAAAATGGTGCAGCCCTATACGGTCACCGTGGGCAAGAAGAGCCTGCTGTGGGTGCCGTTTTTTGGCCTGCTCTACTGGCTGACCGGTAATCTGCTGATTGATCGCGATGACCGGGCTAAAGCGCGCGGCACCATCGGTGAGCTGGTGGATCAGTTCAACAGCAAGCGCATCTCGATCTGGATGTTCCCGGAAGGGACGCGCAGTCGTGGTCGTGGCTTGCTGCCGTTTAAAACGGGTGCCTTCCACGCTGCCGTGGCGGCCGGTGTGCCGATCATCCCGATTGTGGTCTCGAACACACACGGCAAGATCAATCTTAACCGCTGGAACAATGGACTGGTCATCGTTGAAATGCTGCCACCGGTTGATGTTAAAGCTTTCGAGTCGTCGTCGGTACGTAAGCTGGCAACCCACTGTCGCGAACAGATGGCGGCAAAGCTGGAAGAGTTGAACGCCGAAGTCGCCGAACGCGAAAAAAACGGAAAAATCTGACCGGCGAATCACTCGCCGAACTCATCTGCAGGGATGCAACCCGGCGAGCCTTTACCGGCTCGTCGTGAACGCAGCACAGCAAAACAGATCAATAAAAACAGGGTCGGCGCTCAGCGCCAAGCGTAAAGGGTCAGAAGTTTTATGTCTTTCAGCAGACGTCAGTTCATCCAGCTTTCTGCCGGAGCGGCGCTTAGCGCCAGTGTACTACCTCATGCGGCGCGCGCCGCTTCTCCAGCTAATGGCGATACGCCACTGCCCATTCCGCCGTTACTGGAATCCCGTCGTGGCCAGCCGCTGTTTCTGACGATGCAGCGCAGCCACTGGTCCTTTAATGGTGACAATAACAAAGTGCCGGTATGGGGCATTAATGGCCTCTATCTGGGGCCGACCGTTCGGGTTTACAGCGGCGATGACGTTAAGCTGATCTACAGCAATCGGCTGAATGAGTCAGTCTCCATGACGGTCAGCGGTTTGCAGCTGCCAGGGGCGTTAATGGGCGGTGCGCCACGTATGATGTCGGCCGGTGTGGACTGGTCGCCAGTGCTGCCGATTCGTCAGGCGGCTGCAACCTGCTGGTATCACGCTAATACCCCAAACCGCATGGCTCCGCACATTTATAATGGTCTGGCGGGCATGTGGCTGGTAGAAGATGATATCGGCAAACAGCTGCCGCTGCCGAAGCATTACGGTGTCGATGACTTCCCGATTATCATTCAGGACAAACGGCTCGATAACTTCGCCACGCCAGTCTATGACCCGCCACAGGATGGCGGCTTCCTGGGTGATACTCTGCTGGTGAATGGCGTACGCAATCCCTTTGTCGAGGTGTCACGCGGCTGGGTGCGTCTGCGCTTGCTGAACGCCTCAAATGCGCGACGTTATGAGATGGTGCTAAGCGACAACCGTCCGTTTATGGTCATCGCCAGCGATCAGGGCTATCTGCCTGCACCGGTGGCGGTGCAGCGTCTGTCACTGGCACCGGGCGAACGCCGCGAAGTGCTGATAGATATGTCGCAGGGTGATGAAGTGTCGATAACGGCGGGTACGGCGGCGGGCATCATGGACAGGCTGCGCGGTTTCTTTGAGCCATCCTCTATTCTTACCTCTACCCTGATCCTGACGCTGCGACCCACCGGCTTACTGCCGCTGGTGACAGATAATCTGCCAATGCGGCTGCTGGCCGATCAGATTCTGGATGGTGTGGCGGTTCGCACGCGCGAATTCCGCATTGGCGACAGCATGCCGGGCATTAATGGCGCGCTCTGGGATATGAACCGCATTGACACGACCGCGCAGCAGGGCACCTTTGAACGCTGGATCCTGCACGCTGACCGGCCACAGTCACTGCATATTCAGGGCGTGATGTTCCTGATTAAAAGCGTGAATGGGGCGCAGCCGATGGGCGAAGATCGTGGCTGGAAAGATACGGTCTGGGTGGATGGCAGCGTGGAGCTGATGGTCACCTTCCCGCAAAGCTCATCCGATCATTTCCCGTTCGTCTATTACAGCCAGACGCTGGAACTGGCCGATCGGGGTACGGCGGGGCAGCTTGAGGTGCAGCCCACTTCATAACAGCGCGGTCAGGCTGGAAAGACCGGCCTGACCGCGTTAATTACACGCTACTCTGCAGTTCCAGGGCAGCGTGTACGCATCACCGGGCGACGCATCCCCTTAGTTAAACGTCTCCGGATCCGGACCCAGACGATTGCCGCTGTCCAGTTTCGCAATATCACTCACTTCATGCTTATCCAGACGGAAGTCGAACACCTTAAAGTTCTCTTCGATACGCGCTGGCGTCACCGACTTCGGAATCACCACCAGGCCGCTATCCAGATGCCAGCGGATCACGATCTGCGCAGGTGTCTTGCTGTATTTCTTCGCCAGCGACTTAATGATCTCCTGATCGAAGACCCCTTTGCCGCCCTGAGCCAGCGGACTCCAGGATTCGGTCTGGATCTGATGCAGCGCGTTCCACGCATGCAGCGTACGCTGCTGAAGCATCGGGTGCAGCTCAATCTGGTTTACGACTGGCGTCACACCGGTTTCATCCAGCAGGCGCTTCAGGTGCGCTTCATGGAAGTTACAGACGCCGATGCTTTTGGTCAGTCCCTGCTGCTGCAGTTCGATCATCTTCTTCCAGGCATCAACGTAGTTGTCTTTTTCCGGGCACGGCCAGTGCATCAGATAGAGATCGACCTGATCCAGTTTCAGTTTCTCCAGGCTGGTTTCCATCGCCTGCTGAACGTTCTGCTGATCGTCGTTCCACAGTTTGGTGGTCACGAAAATCTCTTCGCGCGGCACGTCGGTTTCCTGGAGCGCCTGGCCAATCGCCTCTTCATTTTTATAGGCGGCGGCAGTATCGATGGAACGATAGCCGACCTCAAGCGCTTTCAGCACCGCATGACGCGCATCTTCGATGCTGGCCTGCCATACGCCGAGTCCCAGTTGCGGCATCATATTGCCATCGCGCAGTTTGATAATGGGTTGGTCTGCCATAGTTGCTCCTTTCCGTTGCGGTTAATCCGTGAGATTTCACTGTGCTTAAGTCTAGCCAACAATTCTCAGCCTGCTTAGCTCAGTCGATAACAGCACGCCTGGTCTTATGCCCGATTCGGTAAATTTATTGCCTGATTCTCCTGGCTGCTGGCGATTCAGGCATTCGCACGGCAAACTGGCTTTTTGGCTGAAAAAGGAGTCGCTATGGCGCACGATGCACTGTGTCACCGGCTGGCACAGCAGGTCGTCACGTTAATGACCCACGGTCACGACCGTCTCTGTCCGGTCGAAAATGTGTCGCTGATTTATGCGAATCAATATCGTCCGCGTACGCCGATGATGTATCAGCCCGGCATTGTGATCCTGTTTCAGGGCAGCAAAACCGGTTATCTCGGCAGCACCGTTTTTCAGTATGACGCCAGCAAGTATCTGATGCTCACCGTGCCGCTGCCGGTGGAGTGCGAAACCTGGGCTTCGCCGGAGATACCCATTGCCGGGCTGTGCCTCAACGTCGATACCGCCAGTCTGCAGGATCTGCTGATTGAAATTGGTGATGACGATCAGTTTCAGCCGCAGCCACAGACCTCGGGCATTCACTCGGCCTGGCTGACGGAGCCGATGCTGTGTGCCGCTGAGCGACTGCTGGATGTGATGACCCAGCCGCGCGATGCGCGGGTGCTGGGGCCGCACATCGTGCGGGAAATTATCTACTATGTGCTGACCGGCCCGATTGGCGGCGCACTGCTCTCACTGGTGAGCCGACAGACGCAGTTCAGCCTGATCGCGCGCGCCCTCCGGCGGATTGAGAATCACTATGCGGAAAACCTCAGCGTCGATGCGCTGGCGGCAGAAGTGAACATGAGCGTTTCAGCCTTTCACCATAACTTCAAAGCGGTAACGCAAACCTCGCCACTACAGTATCTCAAGCGCTATCGCCTGCATCAGGCGCGATTGCTGATGCTGCACGATGGACTGAAAGCGAGTGCGGCGGCGGTGCGGGTTGGCTATGAAAGTCCTTCGCAGTTCTCGCGGGAATTTAAACGTTATTTTGGCGTGACGCCGGGGGAAGAGGTTAATCGTGTCAGGCAGACGGTGACGGATTCCTCTTTGTAGGTCGCCGATCCGGCCGCCCGGAGGCGGCGGATCCCGAGGCTGTGGGCACGTCAGGCGCGTTTCTGGCGACGCTGTTTCCAGATCACCAGAATGCTGCCGAACAGACCGAGCACCAGCAACACCATCGGCAGTATCATCAGAATCGCCATCACCTGATCTTCATGACGCTTGATGAACGGCACCTGGCTGATGCCATAGCCAAAGGTCACCACAATGCCGACCCACAGCAGACCGCTGAGCCAGTTAAACAGCTGAAAACGACTGTTCTGTAAGCCCGCAATGCCCGCCATGGTAGGCAGGATGGTGCGGATAAACGCGAGGAAGCGGCCGACCAGCAGCGCCATCAGACCGTGACGGTTAAACATATTCCAGGCGCGCTGGTGATACTGCGCGGGCAGATGCATCAGCCAGCTCTTAACCAGTCGGGTATTGCCCAGCCAGCGACCCTGCAAATAGCTCAGCCAGCAGCCGAGGCTGGCAGCTGTCGTCAGGATCACCATGGTCGGTACAAAATCCATCACCCCTTTAGCCACCATCGCGCCTGCCAGCAACAGCAGACTGTCTCCCGGCAGGAAAGAGGCGGGTAACAGACCATTTTCCAGAAACAGCGTCAGAAACATCACGCCATACACTACCCATACCACATCCGGATTTGCCAGTGCGGCAAAATCCTGATGCCAGAGCGCCTGGACAATCTCGTGTAAAACACCCATTAGCGATTCCATCACGTCACAAGGAACAATCCGTCTGCGTTCAGACAGTACAGTGAACTCACCAACAATCTGAACGATGCGGGATAAATTTTAACAACAAATGAGCCGCTGCCCGGCAAACACTGCGGGCCACCGCGACCCGGTTTATCTTCTGTTTACTTTCTGTTGAGCGACTCAGCGCGTCAGGCGCGAAAAACCGGCTTCCAGGTCAGCCAGCAGGTCATCAACATGCTCCAGGCCAATATGCAACCGCACCAGCGTGCCGGTGAAATCCACACCGCCCGCCGGACGAATCTCTGCCAGCTCTTCCGGCTGATTCGCCAGGATCAGCGATTCATAGCCGCCCCAGGAGTAAGCCATGCTGAAATGATGGAAGTGATCGAGATATTCCGCCAGCTGGGGTGTGTCTAATTTTTCCTGCAGGATAAATGAGAACAGGCCGCTGCTACCGTTAAAATCGCGCTTCCAGAATTCATGACCTTTGCTTTGCGCCAGCGCCGGGTGATTCACCCGCGCCACTTCGGGACGCGCCGCCAGCCACTCTGCCACCTGAATTGCGCTCTCTTCATGCTGGCGCAGACGGGTACCCAGCGTGCGCAGACCCCGGCTTGCCATGTAAGCGGTATCGGCATCGGCCATCTGGCCCATAAGATAGGAGTTCTCGCGCAGCTGGTCGATGCAGCGCGCATTAGCGACTGCGGTACCAATCATCGCATCGCTGTGACCAATCAGATATTTGGTGCCGGCCTGAATGGAAATATCGATACCGTGCGCCAGCGCATTAAACAGAATACCGGCCGCCCAGGTGTTGTCGATCATGATGATCGCCTCGGGCGCTTTGGCGCGTACAGCCGCCACAATCGCTGGAATATCCTGAACTTCCATGGTGATAGACGCGGGGGATTCCAGGAAAACAACCCGGGTATTCGACTGAACCAGTTCACCGATTTCGCTGCCGATGCAGTGATCGAACCAGCCCGTAGAAACCTGCAGCTTAGCCAGAATTTTCGTACAGAAGTCCTGCGTCGGTTCATAGACCGCGCCACTCATCAGCACGTGGTCACCCGCTTCAACAAATGCCAGAATCGCATTGGCCACGGCAGCCGCGCCGCAAGGGTAGAGCACGCAGCCTGCGCCGCCTTCCAGCTCGGTCATCGCATCCTGCAGCGCAAAGTGCGTCAGGGTGCCACGACGGCCATAAAAGAGTTCACCTTTTGCCCGACCGGCGGTGGCGCGTTTTTTCTCCGCAACGGTATCAAAAACCAGTGAGGAGGCCCGTTGAATCACGCTGTTCACCGAGCCCTGGGTATAACGCTTGCTGCGTCCTGCATTGACGAGCGTGGTATCAATTTTTCTGGTGGTCATGAGTCGCCTTTACCGCTTCGGACTAAGCTCTCACGTTACCACGAAACAGCCAGCAGGGTTGAGACTCAATGGTGATTATCAGAGTGCATCGCAGGAAAAAAAACGGCCCGCTCACGGGCCGTTTTTCTTTGCGTTACATCACGCCCATCAGGCGCGGTAACCAGAGCGAAATGGCGGGAATATAGGTAATCAGCATCAGAACGATAAACAGCATGCCGTAGAACGGTAGCATCGCCCCGACCACCTGCTCAATCTTCTGTTTACTTACCGCGCTGGCGACAAACAGTACTGTGCCGACCGGCGGCGTAATGAGACCGATGCCGAGATTGGTCAGCATGATCATGCCGAAGTGCACCGGATCGATGCCCAGTGAGGTCGCCACCGGCAGCAATACGGGCGTGAGAATCAGAATCAGCGGCGCCATATCCATCAGCGTGCCCACCACCAGCAGCAGGATGTTGATGCACATCAGAATCACATATTTATTATCAGAGAGGCTGGTAAAGGCTTCGGTGATCATCGTCGGCAGTTGCATGAACGTCATCACCGCACCAAACCCGGCGGCGAAAGCGATCAGCACCATCACGATGGTGACGGTTTTAATGGTACGAAACAGCAGGATATGCAGCTGATTCCATTTAAAGTCGCGATAGATAAACATGGTGACGAAAAAGGCCCAGATACAGGCGATCGCCGCGGACTCTGAGGCGGTGAAAATACCGGAGAGAATCCCACCCATGATGATGACCACGGTAAACAGGCCCCAGAACGCGTCAAAGAAAATCTTCAGCGCCTGACGAAACGGAATGCGCTCGCCTTTGGGATAGCCGCGTTTGCGTGCGAACCCCAGGCACATCACCATCAGGCAGCCTCCCAGCATCAGTCCCGGCAGGATACCTGCGACAAACAGCGAAGAGATGGTGACCATGCCGCCGGTTGCCAGCGAGTAAATCACCGAGTTGTGACTGGGTGGCGTCAGCACGGCCTGAACGGAGCCGCTGGCCGTTACCGCAGCGGCAAAATCACGCGGATAGCCTTTCTCCTCCATCTGCGGGATCATCACCGAACCAATCGAAGCGGTGTCCGCGACTGACGATCCGGAGATGGCACCAAAGAAGGTCGACGCGACGATGTTAACCAGTGAGAGGCCACCGCGAATAAAGCCGACAAAGATATAGGCGAAATTGACCAGCCGCCGGGCAATCCCACCCTCCGCCATGATCGCACCCGCAAGAATAAAGAACGGGATGGTCAGCAGCGAAAATTTGTTAATGCCATTAGTTATCTGAATCACCACCGCTTCCAGGGGCAGATCGATCCACCAGGCGCCGATAAAAGCGCTCAGGCCGACCGCAAACGCGACCGGAAACCCCACCAACAGCAACACCAGCAAACTGCCTATCAAGATTAATGCATCCATCTTCTGCTCCGGATTAGTGGGTGCCGCCCAGTGTGACAATGGGTCGCTGACTTTGATCGCCGGTCAGCAATCGCTCAACAACAAACAGCAGGGTGAAGATCGCGCCAATCGGGATCGGCAGATACATTTCGCCGTAGGTCACCGCCGGCAGTGAGGCGAGCGTCTGCACCCACATCGCTTCACACAGGCTGTAACTGGCCTGGAAGATCACCAGACAGGTGATGATCATCAGCAGATCGCAGACCCGCAGCATCAGGCGCTGGCGGGCAGGTGACAGACGATCAGTGACCATTGACACGCAGATATGTGTTCCGGCACGAAAGCCGACCGGCGCGCCGATAAAAGTGAATATGATCATGCAGATAATGGCGACCGGTTCTGGCCAGGAGAGTGCGCCGTTCATCACGTAACGGGCGAAGATGCCAACAGGAATGACCGTCACCATGATCAACAGCGCCACGGCGGCCACCAGCATGCACAGCAGATAAAGCCCATCCATCAGACGCGTATAAGCAGACATAATTAATACCTGATTTAGCACGCCACACGGCAGTGTGGCGCGGGAAGGGTTATTTCACGTCGGCGATTCGGGTCATCAGATCCTGATATTTGCCGCCGAATTGATCGCGCACCGGCTGGGTAGCCTTAACGAAGTAGTCGCGGTCGGTCTGCTGGAAGGTCACGCCACCGGACTTCATTTTGGCGATCGACTGTTCGGTGTAGGTCGCCCAGAGCTGACGCTCTTCATCCTGTGCCTCTTTACCGAGCTTTTTCAGCAGTGTCTGATCGTCGGGTTTCAGGCGATCCCAGGCACGTTTCGAAAACAGAATCATCTCTGGCTGAATAAAGTGGCCGGTGAGGGTGTAGTACTTCGCGACCGGCATGTAGTTGTGGGCGACAAAGGTAGGTGGGTTGTTCTCGGTGCCATCGACCACGCCGGTCTGCATCGCACTAAAGACTTCGCTGACGCCCATTGCCACCGGATTTGCGCCCATCGCTTTCAGCGTCGCCAGTGAAATGGCGCTGTTCTGCACCCGGATCTTCATACCTTTAAGATCGTCGGGTTTTGCCAGCGGCTTCTTGGTGATCATGTTGCGCTCACCGGCATCCGTCCAGCCCAGGAAGACCATGCGGGCGTTGGGATCCTTATCAAACTTGCTGGCAATCTCGCTGCCTATCTCACCATCCAGCACTTTATGCATGTGGTCGATGTCGCGAAAAACGTAGGGCAGGGTCAGCACGCTGGTTTCCGGGGCGATAGACGTGACCGGAGCCAGTGAGACGCGGATCATATCGATGGCGCCCAGCTGCACCTGTTGCAGCGTCTGGTCTTCATCACCCAGCACGCCACCGGCGTAGATCTTCATCTCCAGCCGTCCATCTGTGGCCTGTTTGAGTTTGTCGCCCATGTGTTGCAGGGCAACCACAGTGGGATAGCCGGCTGGCTGCACTTCAGCGACTTTAATCACCTGTGCCGTGGCGGTGGAACTTATCATGATTGCCGCCAGGGCACTGGCCAGGCATGTTTTTGTCAGTCTCATTATTTTGTCTCCCGCAGAGGTAGGACGGCCTGGAGTCTGGGCTAACCGCAGAGTGCCGTGTGGAGCCAGCATAGTGAAAATGCGTCTGAGTAAAATGCAGTAATGTTGATTGAATGAATGGCGTCACATTTTGAAACGTTGTTTTAATAAATTTTCATGCAGCTTCACATTTTCGAAACGTCCCTGACGGAAAGTGTGCAAAGCTGGTCAAAGCGAGGTCTGTGACCAGGGTTGGGTTTGTAAATACTAATGAGAACTACTATCAATTCGCCGCCATTTTGCTATTATTCGCGCTTGTTTCGCATCCCTGAATCAGAAGTTGGAGAAGCAGCGTGGTAGCCAGTGATTTGATGCAAACGGACCTCTCCGTTTGGGGCATGTATCAACATGCCGATATCGTGGTAAAGGTCGTCATGATTGGCCTGTTGTTGGCATCGGTCGTGACATGGGCAATCTTTTTCGGCAAATATGCTGAACTCAGCGCCGCTAAGCGCCGCCTGAAGCGTGAGCAACTGGCGCTGGGCGAAGCCCGTAGTCTTAATGACGCCGCCCGCATTGCTCAGTCGTTTACCGGTCACAGCCACAGCGTCGTGCTGCTGAACGATGCGCAGAATGAACTCGAATTGTCGGCAGGTGTGGAAGATACCAACGGCATTAAAGATCGCACCAGTTTCCGCCTTGAGCGCCGCGTGGCTGCTTTCAGCCGCCATGCAGGCCGGGGCAATGGCTTCCTGGCAACCATCGGCTCTGTCGCCCCGTTTATTGGTCTGTTCGGCACTGTCTGGGGCATCATGAACAGCTTTATCGGTATTGCGAAAACCCAGACGACGAACCTTGCGGTGGTGGCACCGGGTATCGCAGAAGCGCTGCTGGCAACGGCGGTGGGTCTGGTCGCTGCGATTCCGGCGGTGGTGATTTACAACGTCTTTGCCCGCATGATCGCTAACTACAAAGCCTCGCTGGGTGATGTTGCCGCTCAGGTGATGCTGTTGCAGAGTCGTGACATCGACCTGGGCACTGTGGCCAAAGAGGTTCCACGTCCCGCGACCGCCCAGAAACTGCGCTTAGGGTAAGCTGTTATGGCCATGCGATTAAACGACGATCTGCAAACCGACGGTGAAATGCATGAGATTAACGTGACGCCGTTTATCGACGTCATGCTGGTTCTGCTGATCATCTTTATGGTAGCCGCGCCACTGGCGACGGTCGACGTGCGCGTCAATCTGCCCGCCTCAACCAGCGCGCCGCAGCCGCGCCCGGAGAAGCCAGTTTATTTGTCTATTAAAGCGGATAAGCAGCTCTACGTCGGTAACAATCAGGTTACGCCTGACTCGCTGGTGAACGTGCTGACCAGCCAGACGCAGGGCAACAAAGAGACGACGATTTTCTTCCAGGCGGACAAGTCGGTGGATTATGAAACCCTGATGAGCGTCATGGATAAACTGCGCACGGCGGGCTATCTGAAAATCGGGCTGATGGGCATGGAAACCGTGAAGAAATAGCGAATTATCGGGCATCCTTAGAAGGCGACTATTGAGGTCGCCTTTTTTTATGCTGGCTCTCTGACCACATAAAATCGGGTCAAGCAGTGCTCAAGCCGATCACTTATGCTGCCTGATTCGGATTGTTAATTTGTTGTTACTTATGTACATAGATTTGTAAATTGCAATGGTGACTCACGTCACATTAATCCCGCTTCAGTCAGGCTAAAACGGCTAAAAAACAATAGGAAGCCGTTATGAGTCACACCCCGTCTTTACAAAAGCCGCCGAAAAGTGCTGCCCGAACTATCTTCAACGTCACCAGTGGTAACTTCCTGGAGATGTACGACTTCATGGTGTTTGGCTACTACGCGACCGCCATTTCAAAAACCTTCTTCCCGGGTGATGACCCGTTTGCTTCCCTGATGCTGACCCTGATGACCTTTGGTGCCGGCTTCCTGATGCGCCCGCTGGGGGCGATCATTTTAGGTGCCTACATCGACCATCATGGGCGCCGTAAAGGCCTGTTGCTGACGCTGGGCTTAATGGCGATTGGTACCCTGACCATTGCGGTGGTACCGGGTTACGCTACCTTAGGCGTGGCAGCACCGATTCTGATTCTGCTGGGGCGTCTGTTGCAGGGCTTCTCGGCGGGGGTTGAGCTGGGTGGCGTATCGGTCTATCTGGCCGAAGTTGCACCCAAAGGACGCAAAGGCTTCTTCGTGAGCTGGCAGTCGGGCAGTCAGCAGATTGCGGTGATCTTTGCTGCCCTGCTGGGCCTGATGCTGAATCATCTGCTGGCGAAAGAAGCGGTAACGGAGTGGGGCTGGCGTATCCCGTTTGTGGTTGGCTGTCTGATTGTGCCGTTCCTGTTCTATATCCGCCGGATGCTGGAAGAGACTGAAGCGTTCAGTAAACGTAAACATCACCCGAGCATGACGGAAATCATGCAGTCGGTCGCCAGCAACTGGGCGCTGGTGCTGGCGGGCATGCTGATGGTGGTCACCACCACGGTGATGTTCTACATGATCACCGCTTTTACGCCGACCTTTGGCAAAACTGTATTGATGATGAGCGACAAGCAGGCGTTTCTGGTGACGCTCTGTGTGGGTGTTTCCAACCTCTTCTGGCTGCCGCTGATGGGTACGCTGTCGGACCGCGTGGGACGACGTCCGCTGCTGATTATTTTTACCCTGCTGATGATTGCCACCACCTGGCCGGTGCTTCACTGGATGGTGGGATCGGCCAGCTTCGCTCACCTGCTGGAAGCTGAGCTGTGGCTGTCGTTTCTCTATGCCAGCTATAACGGTGCGATGGTGGTTTATCTGGCAGAAATTATGCCTGCTGAAGTGCGCGCTGCCGGTTTCTCCATGGCTTACAGTCTGGCAACGGCGCTATTTGGCGGCTTTACACCTGCCATCTCCAGCTATCTGATTCACGCCACCGGTGACAAAGCGATGCCTGGCGTCTGGCTCACCTTTGCGGCGGTCTGCGGGCTGATCGGTACGCTGTTGATTGGCCGGATGGTGAAGCAGTATCAGCGGCGTCACAGCGCCACAACGACGGTCAGCGCGTCACTTTAAAACGATAAATCGACGACCACGCTGTCGCTGTAATTTCCCGCAGGCGGCGTGTTCTGAGTGGTCAGGATGCGCGCGGTGTAGTTAAAGCCGCGCGTCAGTCCATCCGCTGATACCGCTGTCGAGGTGGTACTGCTCCAGCGTTCAGTGCCTGCCGCTCCCCAGCGATTGCTGGTGGCACTTTTATAAATCTCATAACTCAGACGGTTCGCTCCGCTCGCCATGTTCCTGACGCTGCCCGCCGGATAACTGCCATTGTTCAGCCCGACGGTATAGGTACTGCCTTTACTGCACAGCACGTTAATGGTCTGTGATACAGCGGAGAAGCTACTCACCAGCGGCGCACTGCCAAAGCTGATGTTGGGTGCGGTGATCGTCGTGCAATCGTTGGTGAGGACAGCGGTAACGTTAATCGGAATCACGCCGCTGCCTTTCTGCTCGCTTAAACAGAGATTACCCACGCCAATGCTGGTGCAGATGCGGTAAGTCACAGCCATATTTAGCGTAACGGAATAGGTTCCCGCTGCAACCACCTGACCGGGAACAGTGCGCAGATAGACGGGAAGGGCAAAGTTAAGACTGCCCAGCAAACCTGCCAGATTTATCAGGGTTTGTGAGCTGTAAACAAACGGCGTGCTGCCAATCGTCAGTTCGCTGGCGCAGGCGCTGTCGGTGCAGAGCCGTACTGGCACATTATCGCTGCCGGTGTCACCACTGCGTTTCAGGACGCCCCGTGTGCCGCTGATATTGGTCGCGCCGGTCAGCTGAAACGTTATCTGGTTATTGCCAAGCAGTGACAACGCCGAGCCTGCGCCACAGTTGACGTTGGCGTTAGTGGTCACCGAGCTGACGGTGGTATTCGCCACAAACGTCGTGACCGAGCCGAAGCTGGCGGTCGACGCGGGCAGACCGCAGGCGGCGTAGCTCAGCGACGGCAGTGTCAGCAGCAGGGCAGCCAATAACAGAGATTTGATCATGGTTGGGTTCCGGACGTGAAAGATTCAGCGGGAGAGGCGGCGCTGCCTGCGGCGGGCGCGGGCAGCGCGCAGGTCAGAGGGCCATAGGTTTTCAGCGCCTGCGGCTGACCGCTGGCGATGCGCAGTTCGGTTTCACAGCGGCGGCCATCGGGCGTCACCACCTCCATCGGGTTTCTGGCAGTGAGATTTTCCATCCAGACGATGCCATCCCAGCCGACATACTCAGTGGCATGATCCGCACGCTGTACCAGGCTTGAGACTGGCAGCGGCTGGCCCTGTGCATCAACCAGAATCACGCTGGCAGAGCGCAGTTTTTCCACCGGGAAGTTAAGCAGGTAGCCGCTCTGACGTTTCACCGCAAAACGCTGCTCAACATGGGGCGTGGTCATATCGGCGGGCAGGTCGAGGGTGTCGATATCATATTTGGCCGGGTAGTAGCTGCTGATGGCGGGGACCAGCAGATAGCCCTGTTGGTTAGTGCGTCCCATCGACTGATTTTCATAGCGGACATTAACGTCGGGATAGCCCGTTTTCACCAGCACAAAAGCGTCGTTGATGGCGTTGGCGGCAAAGACGCTGTTGTCCATTAATACCAGTGCACCGGCGACATCGGCCCACTGAGTCAGATTGTCATCATCACCGTAGAAGCCCCCCGAGGTGTCGATATGGTTATTGCGGTAGCGCAGACTGCCCTGCCGGTAGTCGCCACTGTCGCCACTGTCGCCACTCTGATTCGCCCATGAGGCATCCCAGGCGAATCCACCGTCGCTGGGCATGGCACTGGAGGCATAGAGACGCTGGCTATCGCGACCGCGTTGATCGCGCTCGGTGCTGATCGCCGCGCTGCCCTGCTCGCCAAACGGGATCACCAGCGAGAGCGCACCGGTCCAGCTCTTCTCCTCCTGATCGCGGCTGGCGGAGACATAGAGGCTGCTGTTTCCCCACAGATTCTTACTCCATGAGAGGTTCCACAGGCGGGTGCGATCGCCCTGGCCGTCGGTGATATCGATGAAGGCGGCGCCGACGCTGCCAAAGCGGTTCAGTGAGATGCTGGCGCTGTATTGGGCAGTGCGGCGCGATAGCGTGTAACGGCTATCCGCCTGACTACCGGCACGGCTGCCGACCAGGGCCAGATTGCCAAAGTCGCTGCTGCGCTGGGTCTGCTGCGTGCCGATGTTGAACCAGCGATTGTTGTACTGATAGCCCCAGCTATATTGCCTGCCGCTGTCGCCATCAAGATGACTTTGTGCCACCGCGCCGTTAACCACGCCCCAGCTGCCAACCCGAAGCTGACCTCCCAGCCCACCCATCGCCAGATTTTCGCTGCCCTCGGCGTGACTCTCCAGCGTCAGCCAGTCGGTTATGCCGTAGCGATATGAGCCACTGGCGGCAGCCGCACCGTAATCGAAGTTTTTAATGCCGTAATTTTCGCGAATCGCCCCGGCGGAGATAGCGTAGTCAGCCAGCCCCGATTTCAGCAGATTGCTGGAGACATAAAACGGCATGGTGGTGGTGACGCGTCGGCCGACCGCATCCGTGGTGGTGATCACCGCGTCACCCGCACCATTGACGAATGGCACATTGGTTAATGACCAGGGGCCAGGCTGCACATTTGCCTGACCGGAGCGATAGCCATTGATAAAGAGATCGACGGTGGAGGGGACTGCAGCCTGGCCAGAGAAGGCGGGTAGCGGATAGGTCACCAGGTCAGGACGGACGCTGAAGTCGCGACCCACACTGATGCCGCCGAGTCGGATGCTGCTGCTCCAGGCAAGCGAGTCAGTCACCAGATCCCCGACCCGCCAGCTCATCACCGCGTTCTCATCTTCATTGCTCCACCAGCTGTCGTAACGGATATAACCGTTGTCCTGATAAGCGGGGCTGCCTTCCAGCTGCTGCTGCCAGACGCCGTTGGTAGAGACGTGTCCGGCATCACCGAACAGGCGCAGTTCGTTCCAGGCAGAAAGCCGGGTGCCGGTGGTATCGGTACGGCTGGCGTAGAGATCGTAGTTAATCAGCGCGCCGGCGCTGGTGCGCCCCGGATAGCGCGGTCCGTTCTTCGCCTCGCCAATCACCTGACCGGGAAGCCATTCCGGTGGTACGGTGAGCAGCAGCCGCTGACGGGCGGCGTCATATTCCACACTGACGGATTGCAGGCTGCTGACATCGATCTGCGCCTGCTCACCCAGCTTATCCAGTGGCAGACCGGCACGTTGCAGATCGCCGCTACGCAGCCAGAAATGGTCGTTGCGCTGCTCGACTGGCACAATGTTGCCGTTTTCCTGCTGGTTAATCACCAGCTCCAGCATATATTGCTGACCGCTGCTGCTGGTCTGCAGGCTGTGCGGTGGCGGCAGGGATGAATAGGTCTCCGCCAGCACAGGATCCGGCGTTAAGGCGTAAATGACGCTGGCTACCGTCAGCGCGCAGGGATGCAGGGAAAAAGGTCTCATTCAGCGCTTATTTCTGGGCAGCGCTGCGCCACGGGCTCTTGTTGACCTCTGCAGTGAGTTCGCCGCTGACCGGCGTGGTGAGTGGCCAGCGATATGTGCTGTCCGCGAGCACATAGCCATATAAACCGTCGCCCAGTCTGCGACCGCCGATAGTCACATTGCTCAGTCGGGCATGGCCATTGCCGCTGTTGGTCAGCTGCAGCCAGCGCTTGCCTCCCTCGCTAATCTGTTGCCAGCGCAGAGCCGGACGGGCGCTGTCGGTGGAGAGCCCGGTGCCATACACGAACAACGGCACTGAGTAACGCATCTGAAAGGTCAGCCCGGCCTGATTCTCGCCAGGATTGCGCGGCGTGGGAATCTCATCCAGCACCACCCGATAAGCCTGCTCTTTACCGGCCGCAGGCGGCGTCTGTTTAATCAGTCTGACCAGCTGTTTTTGTCCTGGCTCCATTCGCACCATTGGCGGGCTGGCGACCACCCGCTGCTGGGTCTGGTACTGTTCCTGTCCATTGATTTGCTGCCAGCTGAAAACACGGATCTGCATCATCGTGGTCGTGTTACCGCGATTCTCCAGCCAGAGTTCGCTGGCTTTCTCTTCAGGATTAATGGCGGGATCGATAGGCCATATCATCACAGAGTTAGCAGCAAAGGCTGCATGGAAAAGGGGAGAACTTAACAGCAACAGCAGGGCGCGCAGTGGCTTCATGATCGTATCCTTGTTTTCTATCGCCTCACCAGCTCAGGGTGACGGTCAGCGTATCGGTATAAACGCCGGCGCGCGCAGTGCCGGGCAGTTGCAGCTGGCCATAGATCGGCAGCGTAATGTTATTAGCATTGCTATAGCTCAGCGGCACCGCCTGATTGACCGGGATCACCGTGGTGCGGCTGGCATTACTAAAGAGCGTATAGGGAACGGTATTGCTGAAGTTGGGCAGTTTCAGGTTGCGGGTGGTCGTGAAGTTGGCGCCCTGATTAATGCTCATGCTCAGCGTGGTGCCCGGCGTGCAGGCAAGATTTATCGAGGTACTCTGCACAAAGCTGGCGCTGGCGGGAGTGGCCGCCACGCCAGACTGTGTGCCAAAGTTAAGTGTGCCGAAAACACCGGTATTGGTTCCGGATATTACGCAGCCTGCCACGACAGAAGCCGTGACCTGAAAGGTGCTGGTGGGCAGGCCCCAGGCGCTGAAACACCTTATCAGCAGAGGCAGACCGCATGCGATCATCAGGCTGGATCGCCAGAGAACCACCCTTATCTACCTGCGACAGTCGTTAATAGTTCACGGCAACGTTAATCGTATCGGTATAAGTTCCGGCAGGAATCAGGGGATTAAAACCGCCGCCAATAACCCGGCCATAAATGGCGTAGTTGGTGCCCAGTGTTGGGTCCGTGGTTCCACTGGCGGCGATTGGCGTATTGTTGGCGATAGCCGTGGTAAAAGAGGCGTCACTGTAGAGGGTATAGGCGATGCCCTGTGCATTATCCGATCCCAGAACCAGATAACGTGGTGATGCAGAGGCGGTGCCATAAATGGTCGCTGGCGCAGTATTGCTGCTGGTCACCACCACGTTATAGTCCTGACCCGTGGTACAGCGGACAAAAATACCGTTACCCGCCGCACCGACCAGCGTGGCGTTCAGGGTGTCGAAGGTCGCTGCACTGCTACCAAAATTCAGGGTACCGAAGTTAACGCCCGCCGTAGCTGACTGACCGTTAACCAGGCAACCCGTGGTCAGCGTTAACGTGGCATTGATGGTTCCCGAGGTCGTTGCCGCCTGGGTTAAGGGTGTCATTGCGACAGTTAATCCTGCAGCGGCACACAGAAAAAGCTTGAGTTTCATAATATTTCCTTACGGATTATCGAGAGTCAGTGCTTTTTCACCCGGTGTTTATTAACGATTCAACTCAAAATGATGAAATAAAAATTACAAGGCGGTTAGTGCCACTGTCCTGAGGAAAATCTTAGACTTAAGAATGATGATTTATATTAGTTTTACTTACTATAGATCAGTTAAAGCGTTACGCGAAGCCCTGCCAGTTATTTTTCATTAATCAAATGGCCTAAGTGGCCGATAACCCAGTAACAGCAAGCCATAAAAGCAAGAAAGAAAAAGAAAACTCTTTGTTTTTTCGGTCTCTGGCATGCTTTCCGCTTCGGTGATATGTTCCTTTACCAATCAGACATAATAACGATTTACCGGCTGTCTCAGCAGGCGGGAAATAAGATGCAGGTTTAAAATGCCCTGCGTCTGGGGGCGCGCTTTACCGGGCCTCCGGGATAACAAAAAACCGAAATTTAATGACTTTCACCCAATGGGTGTTTTTTGAATCATTTTCTGACTTTACACAGCACCCGTTTCTCAGCGGGTGGTGAGGAGCTGCACATGTTGCTTGTCACCTGGGATAGCGTTTTGATCTGCGTTTCGCTGATCGTCGCGTTTATTGCCTCATTTACAGCGCTGGATACTGCCGGAAGGGTGGCGGTATCCCGTGGCTGGAGCGCCCGATTCTGGTTGCTGGCAGGCGGTACTGCGATGGGGATTGGCGTCTGGGCAATGCATTTCATTGGTATGCTGGCGATGATGATGCCGATGACGATGCGCTATGACACGCGGCTGACGATACTCTCGCTGCTGGTGGCGATCATGGCGTCAATGTTTGCTTTTGGCCAGACAGCAGGCGGCCTGCATCTCACCCGTTATCGGTTACTGCGCGGCACACTGATCCTGAGTTCAGGGATTGTCGTGATGCACTACCTCGGCATGTATGCGCTGCTGATTGAGCCGCGACCTGAGTGGAATCAGCTGCGGGTAGTGCTCTCCGTGATCATTGCGTTTGTTGCTTCGGGCGTGGCGCTGTGGCTGGCGTTTCATCTGCGCCAGGGTGACCATCATCTGCTGCTGATGCGGGGACTGGCCTCACTGGTGATGGGTATGGCCATTGCTGGTATGCATTATGTCGGCATGTCGGCAGCCCGATTCAGCGAGAGCAGTATGATGCAGCCGGGTGGTGTGAGCAATCCAGGACTGGCGGTTTGGGTAACGCTCATTACGCTGATTATTCTGGGCATTACGCTGCTGAGTTCCATGCTGGATGCCCAACTGCGTGCCGCGCGACTGGCGACCCGACTCAGACACGCTAACCAGGAACTGCGTCAGCTGGCAATGCATGACAATCTGACCGCGCTACCCAATCGGGCCATGCTGGAGCAGCAGCTCGATCTGGCGATTAAACAGGCTATGCTCAACGAAAATCGCTTTGCCGTGATCTACATGGATCTTGATGGGTTCAAAGCGGTCAATGACACCTGGGGACACCACGTCGGTGATCGGTTGCTGGTGGCCGTGTCGGAACGGCTGCGTAGCCAGCTCAGCAACACGATGCTGCTGGTGCGTCTGGGAGGCGATGAATTTGTACTGATGGCGGAGACATGTGATATCACTCCAGCCCGTCAGCTGGCGCAAAAACTGGTCAAAGTGATCAGTACGCCGTTTGAACTGGATCGCTATGTGTTACACGTTTCCCTCAGTGCGGGCATTGCGATATTCCCGCTGCACGGTCGTAACCGGCAGGAGCTGTTATTCAATGCCGACTCGGCGATGTACCACACTAAACACAGCGGACGTAACGGCTGGTGCCTGTTTGAGCCGGCGATGAGTGATGCAACGCAGCATCAGCTGGCGCTGGCAAACGATCTGTGGGAGGCGATCGATCGGCAACAGATGCGACTCTTTTATCAGCCCAAATTCCGTTCCGGCGGCACACGGCTAATGGGATTTGAAGCACTGCTGCGCTGGCAGCATCCGCAACGCGGGTTGCTGACGCCTGAGCTGTTTCTGCCGCGCGCCGAAAAAACTGGCCAGATCGTTGCACTGGGCAACTGGGTGATGGATGAGGCCTGCCGTCAGCTGAAAATCTGGCATAACCAGGGCAACAGCGACTGGACGGTCTCGGTCAATCTCTCCGCGTTGCAGTTTCACCAGCGTGATTTACTCCACACGCTGATGCAGACGCTGGCGCGTTACCAGTTGTCAGGCAGCGCACTGATGCTGGAAATCACGGAAGCGATTGCCATGCGTGATCCCCTCTTCAGCCAGCAACGTATTCGTGAACTGCAGCAGGCGGGCGTCAGTGTGGCCATTGATAATTTTGGCATCGGCTATGCCAACCTGTTGCATCTGAAAGATCTGGATGCCAGCGAACTCAAAATCGACCGCAGCTTTATTAACTGCCTGCGACCCGGCAGTGAAGATGCGACCGTGGTCAGCGCCATGCTGACCCTGGCGCAGAGTCTTAACCTGCGCATGGTGGCGGAAGGGGTTGAGACAGAAGAGCAGCAGCACCTGCTCACCAGCCTGGGCTTTGATGCGCTGCAGGGATATCTGCTGGGCAAGCCGACGCCAGCGGATCGCATAGAGGCGTTTCGTTTTGCCGGACTGCGACCCCCTCTGGCATCAGCATCCGTCTGACGCTGACGATAGATTTCAGCACTCAGAGTGAGTGGAAAGATGCAGGGTTCGCGGCTCATTAACCGGCGGGCAGTGCCGATAATTAAGAAAAGAAGTTTTAAAAATCCCTTACCTAAACACAAGCACGGCTTTTCGCGGGAACGCACTATGTTAGCAACCTCATACGACTCTTTTATCGTCATCGTCTCCGTTCTTGTCGCGATGCTGGCTTCGTTTACCGCCTTAGATATGGCGGGACGGGTGGTGCACTCCACGGGCAAAGTCGCGCTGGTCTGGCTGTTTGGCGGCGGTTTCTCCATGGGCATCGGCATCTGGGCGATGCACTTCATTGGCATGTTGTCGATGAACATGGAGATGGTGATGAGCTACAACGCCGGGCTGACCGCCTTCTCCGCTGCCATCGCGGTCTGCGCATCGATATTTGCCCTGTGGCTGGTCTGCAGTGGCGATTTGCCCCTGCCGCGCCTGGCGGGCGGCGCACTGATTCTCGGCAGCGGCGTCGTGGCGATGCACTATACCGGGATGGCAGCCCTGATGTTCTCGCCGGGTATTGTCTGGCGGTGGGGCTGGATAGGCCTTTCGGTGGTGATCGCGCTCGCCGCTTCTGGCGCAGCGCTGTGGCTGGCGTTTAACCTGCGTGAAGGTCAGACTGGCCGGGTGACCCTGCTGCGTATTGGCGCATCCGTAGTGATGGGCTGTGCGATTGCGGGCATGCACTACACCGGCATGATGGCGGCAGAGTTTCCCGCTCACAGCCATTCGATGGGGCAGGGCGTTAACAGTAACTGGCTGGCGATTCTGGTCACGGTAGTCACTATCTCAATCCTGGGGATTACTCTGCTGGTCTCGATGCTGGATGCGCGGATGCAGGCGCGCACCTCCATTCTCGCCAGCTCACTGGCTGAAGCGAACCGCGAGCTGGCACAGCTGGCGCTGCACGACAATCTGACTCGCCTGCCAAACCGCATTCTGCTGGAAGATCGACTGGAACAGGCGATCAACAAAGCCAATCGTGAGCAGACGCTGTTTGCCCTGATGTTTATGGATCTGGACGGATTTAAGGCGGTTAACGACGCGTTCGGGCATCACATTGGCGACCGTCTGCTGGTGGGTGTGACCGAGCGGATGAGCCAGCAGATGGCTGGCTATTACACGCTGGCGCGACTCGGCGGTGATGAGTTTGTACTGCTGGTGGAGATCGACGATCCCAACGATGCGGCGGCCATTGCCGATAAACTGGTGAAAGCGGTGGACCGTCCGTTTGATATCTCACGCTATGAGCTGGTGGTCTCGCTGAGCCTCGGCATCGCTGTCTATCCTGGCGATGGCGAGGATGAGCGTGAACTGATGTTCAACGCCGATGCGGCGATGTATCACACCAAAAATAATGGCCGCAATGGTTACACCTTTTTTCAGCCCTCAATGAACATTCAGGCGCAGAGCCAGCTTCAGCTGAACAATGATCTCTGGCAGGCGCTGGATAACAATGAGCTGCGCCTGTTCTATCAGCCAAAATATTGCGCGCCACGCGGCCCGCTTCTTGGTTTCGAAGCGCTGCTGCGCTGGGAACATCCAAAGCGGGGTCTGTTATCGCCTGACAAATTTCTGCCAATGGCGGAAAAAACCGGGATGATTGTCAACATCGGCAATTGGGTGATTAATGAAGCGTGTCGCCAGTTGCGCCAGTGGCATTTGCAGGGCCATACGGACTGGTCAGTGGCGGTGAACCTGTCGGCGCTGCAGTTTGAGCAATCGAATCTGGTAGAGACAGTGGTAGATGCGCTGGCAAAACATCAGATTCCGGCCGAACTGTTGACGCTGGAGGTGACGGAAACCACTGCGATGCGCGATCCCGATGAGAGTGTGCGTATTCTCACCCAGCTGACTCAGCTTGGGGTGAAAGCCTCGATTGATGACTTTGGCACCGGCTACTCCAGCCTGCTCTACCTGAAAAGGCTACCGGCCAGCGAACTTAAGATCGATCGGGCCTTTGTGAATGAACTCCAGCATCAGCCGGAAGATGCCACCATCGTGTCGGCGATTGTGGCACTGGCGCAGTCACTGCAATTGAAAGTGGTGGCCGAGGGCGTTGAAACCGCTGAACAGCAGGCCTTTCTGACCGGCCTGGGTTGCAATACGCTGCAGGGCTTCCTGCTGGGCAGGCCGGTTCCCGCGGAACAGGTGCCGGAGCTGGCTAACTTTGTGGTAGCAGAAGACGAAGAGGTCGTTACGGATATCCGCCAGATGAGTGAAGCTGAACCGCTGCTGACACCGCAGGTTGCTGCGATCTGACACACCTGACACAGCGTAGCATCCGCGTGAATTGAGACGATAAGCGATTCGCACCGCCTGTCATTGATCGCCTGCCGTGGTAAAGTCTCGCGGCCAGATTATTCACGGTAAAACAGGGAGAGGCGACCCGTGGCGAAATACCAGCGATTGATGGATGAGATTCAGCAGCAAATAGAGGCCGGCATCTGGCTGCCAGGCACCCGTTTACCTTCGTTGCGTCAGCAGGTTGCGCAGCAGGGTGTCAGCCTGATGACCGTGTTGCATGCCTATGAGTTGCTGGAAAGCCAGGGCTGGATCGTTTCTCGTCCTCAGTCAGGTTACTACGTGGCACCGCGTGCCCTGGCGCCCGCACCGCTGAGCGTGGCGATCAGCGAACAGGTTGATATCAACGACTTTGTGTTTGATGTATTGCAGGCCACGCGCGATCCCGCCATCGTGCCGTTTGGTTCTGCTTTCCCTGATCCCGCTCTGTTTCCGCAGCGCCAGCTCATGCGCTCGCTGGCAAACGTCTCTCATCATCTCACCCCAACGGATGCGCTGCACAATCTGCCGCCTGGCAACGCCACGCTGCGACAGCTGCTGGCCCAGCGCTATGCGCGCCAGGGCATTACGCTGTCGCCGGATGAAATTGTCATCACCAGCGGGGCACTGGAGGCACTCAATCTCAGCCTGCAGTCCCTGACCGAGCCGGGCGATTACGTGATAATTGAGCATCCGGGTTTTTATGGTGCGCTGCAGGCGATTGAACGGCTCAAACTCAAGGCGCTGGCAATTCCGGTCGATGCAAAGCAGGGCATCGACCTTGCCCAGTTGGAGGAGGCCCTGCAGCGCTGGCCGGTGAAAGCCTGCTGGCTGATGACGACGCTACAAAATCCGCTGAGCGTGACCTTAACCCCGGAGCGTAAACAAGAGCTGGTCGAACTACTGGCGCGTTATCAGGTGCCGATGATTGAAGATGATGTCTATGCCGAACTCTGGGCGGGTGATGTTGCGCCGCTGCCGGCTAAAGCCTGGGATCGTCAGGGGAACGTGCTGCATTGCGGCTCGTTTTCAAAGTCGCTGGTGGCAGGATTTCGCGTTGGCTGGGTTGCGGCAGGGCAACATGCGCAGCGCATTCAGCGGCTTCAGCTGATGAGCACGCTTTCTACCAGCGCGCCAATGCAGCTGGCGCTGGCCGATTTCCTCGCTACGCGGCGTTACGACACCCATCTTAAGCGGCTGCGACAGATTCTGGCGAAACGACAGCAAATGGTGCGCCAGGCATTACTGAAAGTACTGCCACCGCAGTCAACGGTCAGTGAAGGGCGCGGGGGCTATTTTCTTTGGGTGACACTGCCGGACCATATTAATACGACCCGGCTCTATCAGCAGGCGCTGGCGAAGGGGATCAGCATTGCACCGGGGCAGTTATTTTCGGCAGGAGAGCAGTTCAGCCACTGTTTTCGGCTGAATACCGCCTGGCCGTGGGATAGCCGGGCCGAGGCGGCAATAGAAACGCTGGGTCAGTTGATGGCGAAGCCGCTGGCAGATTAAACCTGCGCCGCTTCCTGGTGACCCCAGGTCAGGTAGTAGACATCATAGAAGTCCACTTCCCCTTTTTGCGTCAGCAGACGCTGGATGCCTGTCTTCACCCGTTCCGGTGCTTCAGGCAGCGACAGAATGCGAGAGATAGCCTGCTCGCGCACGGGCTGAATGTAATACCACTCGCCGTTGTAGCAGACGCGCAGATCGAGTGCATCAATATCTTCAAAGCGATATTTCGGATTGATATCCAGCAGCATCAGAACACTCATGACCAGCACAAATGCGGTGGCAAACCAGAAGGCGGGCCAGCCGAGCATCTCGGTAGAGAAAATCAGCGCCACGCACAGGCCGTAGCAGAGATACATGACTGCCCAGAGGCCGGGGTGTTTTTTCAGAAACGAGAGGCTAAAGCGCGGCAAATTGTCGCGACGTTCTTCGCGATTAAGCGTAGCGATCTCGTCAATCAGGATTTGTTTAATAGCGTCCATTTGTTACCTCACTGTCATCTGTTAGCTATTACAACAGATAACAGTCAAGCATATCAGAAACAGATTCGTGCATTTTTTATATAACAGTTGATAAAACAGTTGTTGGCCATCCTCCCACCTGACATTTTGCAACACTTTGCCGCAGTAAAAACCGCTACCCTCTGCCACCCATGCACACTCTTGCCCTATTGTTAACGATACATTTGGCTTTAGGCAGCAATATCAGTCAATTATCCAAAATGTGTTGTCTGGCGCACATTGCATTGTGCCGCGGGTTTGCCACACTTAATAAAAAACCGGAGAACCTGTATGTGTGCCTCATCCTCCAGCCTGATGTTAATGATGTCCTTTGCCGCAGGCACTTTCTCGGCCGGGGCTTCTGATAATCCTCAGCATCTTATGCTTGGCATCCCGTCGGGTGGCGTCCCGAATAACCCGTTACCTCTGATTATCTGGCCGCGCGTGGTGCCGGAAGATGAGGAAATCGCGACGTGGTTTGAGAAAACGTTTGAAGAGAACGGCTGGCCACCCGCCTGGCGCTATCCGATTTTTCCCTACACCCACTTTCATCCCAACACCCATGAATTGCTGGGCGTGGCGGAGGGCTGGGCAGAAGTACTGTTTGGCGGCGACAGTGGCCGGATGGTGACGCTGCGCGCCGGTGATGCGGTGCTGATTCCGGCAGGCGTCGGCCATCGTCAGGTCAGCGCCAGCGACGACTTCATGGTGATTGGTGCCTATCCGCACGGCATGTCGCCGGAGACGCTGCGTGATGAACCGGCTAAGCTGAAAATGGCCCAGGAACAGGTAAAAAAAGTGCCACTGCCGACGCAGGACCCTTTCACCGGTAAAGAGGGCGCATTGACGGAGATCTGGCAGCCGATTGCCGCCATGCATTTACAGCAACAGATGGACCTGTAGAGACCTGCGTCCGTCGTGAAATGGTTAAGCGCGAGCACGGCTCGCGCTTTGCTTTTCTGGCCTGAAATCTCTTTTAAACGTTAATGCCATGGGCCTAATCCTGTTGTCATTCCATTGAATATTTGTCCGCCGCTGCCGATATATCACCTGCTAATATTAGTTATTCTTCTTAATGCGCTTGTGTTTGCAGACCTTTTCCGCTTTAGTCTCGGCCAGTTTATTAAGAACATTCCTAAGCCACTACCCGGCTATCGAGCAGCAGGCAAATAACAATGGATAATAACTCTGATGTCATCTATCGCATGCTGGTACAAAGCGTGATCGATTATGCGATCACCATGCTTAAACCGGACGGAACCGTCGCCAGCTGGAACGGCGGAGGCCTGCACGTCCTGGGTTACAGGCCAGACGAAATTATTGGTCAGCACGCCACCCTGTTTTACAACGAAGAGGATCGTCGTCGCGGTCAGCTGCAGCGTGAACTCGATATTGCGGCGAACGCCGGACGGTTTGAAACCGAAGGCTGGCGCTGTCGTAAAGATGGCAGCACCTTCTGGGCGCATGTGGTGATCTATCCGATCCGCAATGAAGTGGCCCGGCTGGTCGGATTCGCCGCTATCTGCCGTGACTGTACCCGGCAGCAGGAGCAGCAACACAAAGAGCGGGAGCAGGAGTCGCGCTTCCGTCTGCTGGTGGAAGGCGTCACCGATTACGCCATCTACATGCTCGATCATGACGGCAACGTGGTGAACTGGAACGCGGGTGCACAGCGGGCCAAAGGCTATGTGGCAGAAGAGATCGTCGGTCAGCATTTCTCCCGCTTTTACAGCGCGCAGGATCGGCTGAACCATGTCCCGGAGCAGAACCTGCAAACCGCGTATCGCACCGGCCGTTTTGAAGATGAGGGCTGGCGTTATCGCAAAGATGGCAGCGCCTTCTGGGCGCATGTCGTGATCGACACGATCCGCGGCGATCAGGGCCAATTGTTGGGCTACGCCAAAATCACCCGTGACTGCACCGAACAGCAGCGCATTCGCAGTGAGCAGCGGGAGCAGGAGCAGCGTTTCCGTCTGCTGGTAGAGGGCGTCACTGATTACGCCATCTATATGCTCGACGTCGACGGCGTGGTGGTGAACTGGAATGCCGGTGCCGAGCGCGCCAAAGGATATAAGGCAGAAGAAGTGGTCGGTCAGCACTTCTCACTGTTCTACAGTTCCCATGAGCGGCTGAACCGGACGCCGGAAGCTAACCTCGGTATCGCGCTCAAAACTGGCCGCTTTGAAGATGAGGGCTGGCGTTACCGCAAAGATGGCAGCGCTTTCTGGGCGCATGTGGTGATCGACGCCATCCACGATGATGACGGTAAGCTGGTCGGTTTCGCCAAAATCACGCGTGATCGCACCGAACGCCGTGAGCAGGAGCAGCAGATTCTGCGCGCCCGCGATCTGGCTGAAGCTCAGAGCACTCAGAAAACCGCGCTGTCCAAATTTCTCGATAACATCATCGCGAACATTCCCTCCTGCGTGATTGTGGAAGATGCGATCACACGTGAAATTCTGCTGGTTAACGACCGCACTCAGCAGCTGTTCGGCCTGTCGAAATCACTGATCGTCAACAAGCGCCCGCACGAATGCATGTCCCCTGAACTCAGTGACTACTTCAATAATCTGGCCGATGTTGCGCTGCGCAGTGAGGGCATGCATGAGCGTGAGCAACTGCTGATGACCGCCAGCGGCGAGCGTATCCTGCATACCCGCGCGACCGCGATTAATGGTCAGGATGCACGTCGTAACTACTTAATGCTGCTAGTGGAAGATGTCACCGACCAGCGCGCAGCCGATGCCCGAATTCACCATATGGCGCATCATGACAACCTGACCAGCCTGCCTAACCGCATTTTGTTCCGCCAGCGTCTGAGCGAAGCCTTACGCACCGCTGGACAGATGCAACGCCAGACTGCTGCGCTCTGCCTTGACCTTGATAACTTTAAAAATGTGAACGATGCGCTGGGTCACCAGATTGGCGATGAGCTGTTGCGCAGCGTGGCTAAGCGTCTGCGCAACGCGCTGCGTGATCAGGATACGCTGGCGCGTATTGGTGGCGATGAGTTCGCCATCGTGCTGCCTCACGTCGCCGGTAATGATGAGGCGAGCGCAGTAGCTCAGCGCCTGATCGAGGCGATTCGTCCACCGGTTAACATTGAAGGCCATAATCTGTCGGTGGGGCTGAGCGTGGGCATTGCGCTTAGCACCACCATCACTAATACGCCGGAGCAGCTGCTGCGCTGTGCTGACATGGCGCTGTATGAAGCCAAGCGCAATGGCCGCAATCGTTATGAACACTTTACGCTGGAGATGGATGATGTGGCGCGCAGTCGGCGCCTGATTGAAAACGATCTGCGTGATGCGATCAGCGGCGGACACCTTCGGCTCTACTATCAGCCCATCACCAACGGCGATCATCACACCATTATTGGCTACGAGGCGCTGATGCGCTGGCATCATCCGATTCGTGGCTTGATCATGCCTAATGACTTCATCCCGATTGCGGAAGAGACCGGCCTGATTCATATGCTGGGGGCGTTTGCACTCTATGAAGCCTGTCGTGAAGCGGCGAGCTGGGAAGGGGAGCAGTCGGTTTCGGTCAACCTCTCTCCGCTGCAGTTTAAAAACAGCTCGCTGGTGCCGGTGGTGGAAGGTGCGCTGAAGGAGTCGGGTCTTGATCCGGCGCGGCTGGAAGTCGAGATTACCGAATCGGTGCTGCTGGATGACTCACTGGGAAACATCCGGACGCTGCAAAATCTCAAAGCGCTGGGCGTACAGATTGCACTGGATGATTTCGGCACCGGCTATTCGTCGCTGAGCTATCTGCGCTCTTTCCCGTTCGACAAAATTAAAATCGACAAATCGTTTATCAACGATATGGGCGACAGCCGCGAGGCGCTGGCGATTATCCGCGCCATCACCGGCATGAGCCGCAGTCTGGATATCCAGATCACCGCCGAAGGGGTAGAGAGCGATGAGCAGTTTGCTAAGCTGCGCGACGAAGGCTGTACGCTGTTCCAGGGCTTCCTGTTTGGACGGCCTCAGCCATCGGAACTGCGGCTGAAAACGCTGGGTTAACCCGCGCGGAATGAGTCGACGCTGGGATAATCAATGCTGGATCAATCATAAAGGCCATGCTGCTGGACCGGCGCATGGCTGAGATTATCGCGGATGCGTCGCACCGACTCACGCACCACCAGCCTGCCATTCAGTAGCAGACTGCCGGTCGGCGTTCCGGGATTCAGCCGCATCTCCTGCAGCATTCTCACTGCCGCCGCACCCAGCTCATCACGCGGCACCTGCACCGAGGTCAGCGGAATATCGTGGATAGCGGCCAGGTTAAACCCATCCATGCTCATCACCGAAATATCCTGCGGTACCCGTAAACCAGCCTGCTCCAGGGCCGTGACGGCACCTGCTGCAATGTAATCGCCGCTGGCGAGAATCGCCGTAGGGCGCAGCGCATCAGGGCAATGGCGCAGATATTCACCCAGCCGTTCCGCTGCCTCATTGCTGCTGAAACTGTTGAGGGTCAGCAGATGCTGACGACTGTCAAAGCGCAGGTTCATGGCGTGCCAGGCGTCCCGGACGCCCTGAAGTCGCTGCTCCATGGTGTAGCGGCGCAGGCAGTGCAGCGAGAGAATTTGCCGGTGTCCCTGCTCAAACAGATAACGCGCTGAAAACTCTCCGATCAGCTGATGATGCGGCGAGACCGAGGGCAGGCGCATACGACGATCTCGGGCGTTAATCAGCACGCAGGGTTTGTTCATCTCTGCCGCCAGCTGATGAATATGCTCATCATCAATGCCAATCAGCAGCGCCGCTTCGGTCTGCTGCATCTTATCGATAAACAATGCCGCATCACTTTCCACCTCTTCCAGGGGGCAGTAGCGCAGCCGCACTTCATGCGGCTCCACCGCCTGACTGATCCCCTGAATGACCTTGTAATAAAAAATATCACTGCGTACATCGAAGGCGCGGGGCGGGGCAAAGACCATCAGGTTATTCAGCAGCAGGCGACCGCTATGCAGATTGGTCAGCACGCCCTGCTGCTGCGCCACGGCCAGCACTTTATCGCGGGTGGCGGGCCGGGTATTGGCTTTACCCGCCAGTACGCGCGACACCGTGCTGATCGAGACGCCGCTCAGTGCCGCAATTTCACCCACTTTCAGCCTTTGTTTCATTCTGTGATCGCCTTCAAATCTGCTAATGAAAAATTTTTCATAGTCTGCTGAATCGCGTCAGATAAGCGTTTCAGTGCCCATTTCTGTCGGGTTAAAGCCTGCCATGAAAATCGTTGCAAAAAAGTGGCTGTACCCACGTTTCGCACTTTTCTAAGTTCGTGAAAAGGACACGCGGTACGCCAGCTGGCGGTGTGCGTCATCAATGGTAATCAGGAGTGGCACAATGAGCCTCGAATCAACAACGAAACCCATCAGTGCGTCACGCACGGTGCGCGTGATTAAAAATTTACGCTGGTGGATGCTGGGAATGTTCCTGCTGGGTGTGACCGTCAACTACATCACCCGCAACTCGCTCGGCATTCTGGCACCGGAACTGAAAAACAGTCTGCATATGAGTACCGAGCAGTACTCCTGGGTGGTCGCTGCGTTTCAGCTGGCTTACACCCTGTTTCAGCCTGTTTGCGGCTGGCTGATCGATGTGATCGGACTGAAGATGGGGTTCCTGATTTGTGCGCTTATCTGGTCGGTGACCTGTCTGCTGCACGCCGGTGCGGGAAGCTGGCTGCATCTGGCGCTGCTGCGTTTCGTCATGGGTGCGTCGGAAGCGGCGGCCACACCGGCTAATGCCAAAGCGATTGGTGACTGGTTTCCCAAAAAGGAGCGTCCGGTTGCGGCGGGCTGGGCGGGCGTCGGCTTTTCGATTGGTGCCATGCTGGCTCCCCCGATTATCTATGTCGCCCATATTACTTTTGGCTGGCAGGGCGCATTTCTGCTGACCGGCGGCCTGGGCCTGCTGTGGGTGGGACTCTGGTGGTGGGGCTATCACTCGCCGGAGAGCCATCCTCGTCTTTCAGATGAGGAACGTGCCTTCATTAATCAGGATAATGAAGCCATCGGTGAAAAACTGCCGTTCTTCACCGCGCTGAAAGTGATTGGTAAAGAGAAGAAATTCTACGGCATTGCGATTCCTGCGTTTCTGGCCGAACCGGCCTGGGCGGTGCTGAGCTTCTGGGTGCCACTCTATCTGGCCAATGAGCGCGGCATGGATCTCAAGCAGATCGTGATGTTCGCCTGGCTGCCATTCCTGGCTGCCGACCTCGGCAGCGTCGCCAGCGGTTATCTGACCAAAATCTATGTGCGCTGGTTTGGCATGACCCGCGTCAACTCGATCGTCGCCAGTTCGGTGACCGGCGCCCTGCTGATGGTCTCGCTGGCGCTGATGACGCTGGTGAAAGATCCCTGGCTGGCCATTGCCCTGATTTCCGTTGGTGGCTTTGGCCATCAGGTGATCTCCTGCATGCTGAGTGCGCTGGTGGTCGAGCGTTTCGATCGCCGCCAGATGGCCACTGTCAACGGCATGCGCGGCTCCTGCGCCTGGATCGCCAGCTTTATCTTCTCGCTGATTATCGGTGTCACCGCCGATACCATCGGCTTCAATCCGCTGTTTGTGGCGATGGGCTTTTTTGACCTGATTGGTGCCGTTTTCCTGGTGATGCTGATCGCCGAACGCCGCCAGCGCCCTGCTAACCCATAAGGATATCGCGATGAAAACCCTGAAGAACTGGACGCTGCATCAGCAGGCCGATCACTTTGTTGAGCTCAAGGTCGAACAACGTCATTTCCTGCGGCTTTATGTGCTGGAAGAAAAGCTGATGCGCGTGCTGCTGAAACGCGACGGTGAGCTGGCGCTGAACCGCACCTGGAGTATTGCGCCCGGTCAGGATGTGCCCTGGGAGGGACGTGACCGCGAGGCGCTGGATGGTTTTACGTTACCAACGTTTCAGGTGGAGCACGATGCGCAGCAACTGCGTCTCAGCACGCAACAGCTGCGCGTCACCGTGCATCAGCCGCTCTGCCTGAGCTGGGAGCAGTTTGATGGGGAGAGCTGGCAGCCGCTGACCGCCGATCGCCACACCGGTGCCTATCTGTTGAATGCGCACGGCGACGGTGTCGAGCACTATCAGCGTCGTCAGCCGCAGGATCGGGTGTATGGTCTGGGTGAGAAGAGTGGCGACCTGAACCGCGTTAACCGTCGTTTTGAGATGCGTAATCTCGACGCCATGGGCTACAACGCCGCCAGCACCGACCCGCTCTACAAACATATTCCGTTTACCCTGACGCAGCGCGATGGCGTCAGCTTCGGCCTGTTCTATGACAACCTCAGCAGCAGCTGGCTCGATCTGGGGAATGAGCTGGATAACTACCATCTGCCTTATCGCCGTTACCGCGCCGAGGCAGGTGATCTCGATTACTACATGATGCTCGGCCCGACGCTGCTCGACGTGACCAAAGCTTTTGTGCGTCTCACCGGACGCACGCTGTTTCAGCCGAAGTGGAGCCTGGGTTACAGCGGTTCTACCATGCATTACACCGACGCGCCGGACGCACAGCAGCAGCTGCAATCCTTTATCCGTCTGTGTCGCGAGCATGAGATTCCCTGCGACTCGTTCCAGCTCTCATCCGGTTATACCTCGATTAATAACAAGCGCTACGTCTTCAACTGGAACTACGACAAAGTCCCGAATCCCAATGCGCTGAGCGACGCGTTTCATCGTGCCGGCATGAAGCTGGCGGCCAACATCAAGCCCTGTCTGCTGCAGGATCATCCTCGCTATCAGGAAGTCGCATCACAGGGGCTGTTTATTCGTGACTCTGAGCAGGATCGCCCGGAGCGATCGGTGTTCTGGGATGACGAGGGATCGCACCTTGATTTCACCCATCCGCAGGCGGTGCGCTGGTGGCAGGAGAATGTGACTCAACAGCTGCTGGAAAAGGGCATCGATTCCACCTGGAACGACAACAACGAATATGAGGTGTGGGATGGCGAAGCGCGTTGTCACGGTTTCGGTCAGCCGATTGCTATCAAGCATATCCGTCCGGTAATGCCGCTGCTGATGATGCGCGCCTCGATGGAAGCCCAGCAGCAGTTTGCGCCAGACAAACGCCCTTATCTGATCTCCCGTTCCGGCTGTGCCGGAATGCAACGCTATGTGCAGACCTGGAGCGGCGATAATCGCACCAGCTGGCAGACTTTGCGCTACAACATCCGCATGGGGCTGGGCATGAGCCTGTCCGGGCTGTTTAACGTCGGACACGATGTCGGCGGCTTCTCTGGCGATAAGCCTGATGCCGAGCTGTTTGTGCGCTGGGTTCAGAATGGCGTGATGCATCCGCGTTTTACCATCCATTCATGGAATGACGATCACACGGTGAACGAGCCGTGGATGTATCCGGAAGTGACACCGATGATCCGCGAGGCGATCCGCCTGCGCTATCGGCTGATGCCTTACCTTTACAATCTGGCGTGGCAGGCGAGCGAAGAAGATGAGCCAATGCTGCGTCCGACCTTCCTCGATCATGAACAGGACCCGCAGACTTATCAGGAGTGTGATGACTTTATGCTGGGTCGCGATCTGCTGGTTGCCAGCGTCGTAGAGCAGGGCGCGCGCAGCCGCGATGTCTATTTGCCGCGTAACCGTGGGGGCTGGTATGACTGGCACAGCGGTAAAGTGTTTGCGGGCGGCGAAACCATCACGCTGGATGCACCGCTGGATCGGCTGCCATTGCTGGTGCGGGCTGGTGCGATCATCCCACTGGGCGAATGTGAAACCACGACGGATGCCCGCCGCGACACGGTACGGCAGTGGCAACTGTGGCCAGCACCAGAAGGCATAACGACTCAGGGCGAAATGTTTGATGATGATGGCGAGAGCCATGGCTGGCAGCAGGGCAATGCACTGTGGCTGAGCTGGACATTGTGCAGCAGCGCTAGCCGAATCGACCTGACGGTGGAAAAACGTGGCGATTACCAGCCCGCCTGGCGCGAGATCGCGCTGTTATTGCCTGAAGGCGAACATCGTGAGCTGTGGGTGAATGGCGATAAAGCGGCAAGTTACCGGCTGGAATAGCGGTGCAGTAGTGTCAGCAAGACGGAAATAAGATCGGCCCCGAAAAGGGGCCGATAAATATTATTCTGCGTGATTCTCGGTGCTCATGCGGCCCAGATCTTTATCGACCAGGAACAGACCGTTGCCGCTGTTGCTGACCAGCGCCAGTTTATCCAGCACAGTTTTGAACAGCTTCTCTTCTTCGTGCTGCTCAGCCACATACCACTGCAGGAAATTGAAAGTAGAGTAGTCCTGTGAAGTCATAGCAGCGTGGGCCAGCTCATTGATTTTGCTGGTGATCAGCTGCTCATGCTCCAGCGCCTGCTGCAGAATTTCATTCAGCGAGGTAAAGGCGACGGGTGGTGCGGCAATGGTGCCCAGCACCGGCATGCCGCCAGTATCGCTCAGGTAGTCAAACAGACGCTGCATGTGCTGCATCTCTTCGCGTGAATGCATCTTCAGGAAGGAAGCGGCACCCTCAAAGCCTTTGTCGCTGCACCAGGCGCTCATTTGCAGATAAAGATTGGCAGAGAAAAATTCCAGGTTCAGCTGGTCGTTTAAACGCCCAGTCATTTCAGCAGTCAGCATGGCCGAGTCCTTTTAAGAAGATGTTAAATACAGATGTAAAGTCGGTGAATTATGCATCAAACATGTGCGTAATGTGAAGCCTTTTCGGCAAAATAAGCTATTTTATCTGATTGATTTAAATAGAATTATTTCGGAAATTGAATGCGACCAATTCTCATCCTGCATCATACTTTGCCGGCCAATTAATTCAGGGTAATCAGCACCATGATAGTGCGACCGGGGGTGTTCATGCTGGTGCAGGCGCTGCAGCGACAGGTCAAATAACCGCATTCTGATGACGACCCGAAAATATAACGTTGCGGTATGGCAACGTTATTCCGGAGAAAAGTATATAGCCGGCATGAATAAAACGTCCCATCGCGACAGACGAGACAGTAATAATCATGTTTACAACTGCTCTGGCATAAATCCTGCTTGAAACTCACTTCCCAACGTTGAAATTTGCAATGCCAGGGAATTTGCGGCAAGGCAGTTATCAGGAGAAAGAAATGTCAGACGAGAGTGTGGTTAATCCGGTGAAACTGACGGCGACCAAAGGCAGTTATGTGTCGTTAATTTTTGCCATTCTGTTTTTTTCAGGGCTGTTTTATCACGTCGAGGGCCTTTCATGGTTAGGTGCGTTCGACTTCACCACTCTGGGCGGCAGCTTTGGTACCATGAAAGATCCCGCCAGTAACACCTTTCTGGGCGCAGGCGGACTCAGCGCCAAAGCGGGTTTCCTGTTTGCGCTGTCGCTGACGCCCACGGTGATGCTGGCGCTGGGCGTGCTGGAAATCTTCACCCACTATGGCGCGATTCGCGCAGCGCACCGGTTGCTGACACCTTTGCTTAAACCGCTGATGGGATTACCTGGCCATTGCGGTCTGGCGTTAATCACCGACCTGCAAAGCACTGATGCGGGCGCGGCATTAACCAAAGAGATGGCTGATCAAAAGCAGATCAGCAAAAAAGAGGTGGTCGTCATGAGTGCCTGGCAATATTCCGGTGCCGGGTTAATCAATAATTACTTCGCCATCGGTTCAGCGCTGTTCGCCTCCATGACACTGCCGATTATTATTCCGCTGTTATTAATGTTTGTTCTTAAATTTGTCGGTGCGGCGATAACGCGCGCTGTGTTAAACAGTGTTTATAAAAAGGATTTCGCTGATGGAAAATAAAATCGCAACCAGCAGTAATCCCTTTGATGTGTTTGTAACCGGCGCGCGTAAAGGCTTTCACATCGCCATTCATAATCTCATGCCGAATGTGGTGATGGCGTATGTGCTGGCTGAGGTGCTGAATCTGCTCGGCATCATGCAGTTTCTCGGGCATGTTTTTGCGCCGGTGATGGGGCTGTTTGGTCTGCCGGGTGAGGCGATTACTGTGCTGCTCACCGCGTGGCTCTCATCGTCGGCAGGCACGGGTGTCGCGGTCAGCCTGCTGACCAAAGGGCTGCTGACCGGTGCGGATATTACGATTCTGGCCCCGGCAATTTTCCTGATGGGATCGCAGCTGCAATATATGGGGCGGCTGCTGGGCGTGGCTGATGTGCCCAAAAAATACTGGCCGCTGCTGATGCTGGTGAGCATCATTAACGCGCTGATCGCAATGTCTGTTATGCGTCTGTTTATTCAGGAGTAACGCTGTGTCTGAGGTTTTAGAGCATTACCACTATTTGCATGAAATTCCGGAGCTGGGTTTTCAGGAGGTGAAAACCTCGGCTTATATCGCGGACCAGCTGGAGAAAGCGGGCCTGAAGGTAACGCGTAACATCAATAACACCACCGGTATTGTGGCGGAGATCGACAGCGGTGTTCCGGGTCCGGTGCTGGCACTGCGCGCGGATATGGATGCACTGGGTCACATCATTGATGGCGTGCCGTGCGCGCGTCACACCTGCGGTCACGACGGTCACTCATCGGTCGTGCTGACGGCGGCGACGGCGCTGCTGCAGAAGGGCACGGTGAAACGTGGCCGGCTGAAGATCCTGTTCCAGCCCGCCGAGGAGCTGGGTGCCGGGGCGCTGGCAATGATCGAAGGTGGCGCTCTGGATGATGTGGAGATGATTCTTGGCTTCCACCTGCGTCCGCTGGAGGAGTGTGTCGTCGGCCAGGCGGTGCCTGCGGTACTGTACTCCGCCTGCAGCACGCTCGAAGCCACCATCAAAGGCCAGCCCGCCCATGCGGCGCGTCCGCATCTGGGTGTGAATGCGCTGGATGCGGCCGTACAGGCAGTGCAGGCGGTTAACGCTATCCATCTTTCGCCCGGCCTGACCTGGAGCGTCAAAGCGACTCGCTTCCTGTGCGATGCGGGTGTCACCAACTCGGTGCCGGATGAAGCGCGCGTAGTCTGGGATCTGCGTTCGCAGGAGAACGGGCCGATGACGCTGCTGAAAGAGCAGGTTACGCGTGCCATCACTCACAGCGTGGCGGCACTGGGTGCCACTGCTGAGGTCCGCGTGCTGAAAGAGATGCCCGCCGCCGAGATTGATGATGAGGCGACGGCGGTGATCCGCGCCGCCATCGTCGAGGTGCTGGGCGAAGAGGGCGCACTGTCGACCCGCACCACACCAGGCAGCGAGGACTTTTTCTACTATCCGGTGAAGCGTCCGGGTGTGAAAGCGGGCTTCTGGGGGCTGGGTACCAACCTGACGCCAGGACTGCATCATCCTGATATGCGTTTTGATCTCAGCTCACTGGAAATTGGCGTGCAGATCTTTAAAGCCTGTGTCAGAAAGGTGCTGGGATAGAGATTAACGTTGCCCGTCTCCTTGCGGCGGGCAACGTCATTCTGTCAGGCTGGCACCCACGGTCCGGCCAGTTGGGGTTGCGGAAATCCTCCTGTGAGAATACGCAGTTCCGCATCACGTGGGGTATTGTCGCCCGCCCCCTGAATGCTGACGATATCCTGCGGGCAGGCGGAAAAGGCGACATAGCAATCCATCTCGGCGCGGAGGATGATGTAGTCTCCCGGACGCGTCACAACCGGCAGCGTTTTTAGCGTCATGCCGTCTGACTGCACCTGAATATTCATAAAGATATTAAACGACGCCAGATTGCCGTGCGGCAGCTTTACGCCCAGCGCCGCCATACTCTCAAACAGATTGTCATGGCAGTTTCGGTGCGGTTCGGTACACCCCAGAAGCTCATAACGGCGTGCATCGCATGCTGCCATAAAGGTGTCGTGTACGCCCGGCGAGGTATCTGCAACCAGCGTCAGGATAGGATGGCGCTGGCTGGTGATAAAACTGTCACCAACGTGAGGATTGAGGCGTTGGTTCCAGACGCGTGTCGCCTCCATCGACATATATTCAGTCAGGTCGTTTGCGTTATACGCCCAGCAATCCACGACCTGTGTGCCGTGCAGATTAATGACCTGCACCGCTTCGCCTTTGCGCAGTAAAACGGCTTTACCGTGACGCGCGGGGATAAGCAGCGTATCGCGCTGCGGATATTCAGCTGACATAAGATTCTCCTGACTAATGTGGCAAGGTGCGCCGGTAGCGCGTCATGCGAAATTCAATGCGGCGGGTCAGCCCGTCGAGCAGGCTGTTGAGTGCCCAGTAGCTGAGCGCTACGGTGAGGTAGATCTCCAGCGGAGCATAGGTCTCGGAGATCGCTTCCTTAGCTGCGTACATAAACTCCTGTACTGAGACGATGGAGAGCAGCGCGGAATCCTTGATCAGACCGATGAGCAACCCGACCAGCGGGGAGAGCATCTGTGGCAGCGTCTGCGGAAGTGCCACATCACGCAGTTGCTCCATCCGGCTCAGCCCGAGCACGCGACACGCCTCCCACTGACCGCGCGGCAGCGTCTCAATCGCACTGCGTATAACCTGGGCAACGTAAGGGGCGTAGTAGAGCGTCAGCGCCAGCACGCCTGCCTGCGGCGAGCTGAGGGTGATGTTATAGTCTGGCAACACGAAATAGAGCAGATAGATCACCACCAGCAACGGCAGCGCCTGGGTTAGCGCACTGTATAAACGCAACAACTTTCGCCAGAAATGGGGAGCGCGCAGCATACCGATCGCCATAATGATGCCCCACAATAACGAGCATAATGCAGCGACGGCGCAGAGTTGCAGCGTCACCGCCATCCCCTCGCCCAGTGAGGGCAGTGCTGTAAGAATCGCCTGCCAGTCCATCATAGGCGTTTCCCTCTGAGTTCCAGCCGGCGGGCAATGCGCATCAGCGGCAGCGCGATTAACAGATAGCCCGCCGCGACCAGCAGTAATACCTGGGTTGCCTCATAGGTACGTGCGATCACAATCTGTCCGGCGTAGGTCAGTTCGGTAAGCGCCACCACCGACGCCAGTGGCGTGGTCTTGAGCAGAATAGTAAATTCGCTCACCAGCATCGGCAGGCTCGATCGCACGACCTGCGGGTTGATTACATACCACCAGGTCAGCCACCGGCTCAGTCCCAGTGTGCGTGCCGCTTCGCGCTGACCGCGCGTCACCAGGCTCTGATTCACGCGCAGAATCTCTGCCACGTAAGCGCCACTATTGAATCCAATGGCGATCACCGCCGCCAGCATGGGATGTCCACCAAGACCAAGACGTGGCAGGGTGAAAAAGACCACAAACAGCTGCACGATGGCGGGAGTGCCGCGCATCAGGCTGATATAGAGGCGGCCTGCGCAGCGCCACAACCAGAAGCGGCGCAGCTGAAGAAAACAGCCAAGCTGGCCCATCACAAGGCTAAGCAGCGCCGCCAGCAGCGTGAGTGAGAGCGTCATCAGCAGACCATGTCCCAGTTCGGGCAGAGCGCTGACCACCTGTTCATTAAGCCCCATCACCCACTAATCCTCGTTAAAATCGAAAAGATTTTCCGCAACGGCAAGGCGAAGCGGCGCAGGCTGGTCATTACCCTCAATACCGGTATTGCAGGCAGAAACGACAAACTGCATATCCATGGTGACGCGGCAGGTAATCGCGTCGCCAGCCCGGGTCAGGTTGGGTTCGGGCAGTATCTCTCCCGCCTGCGTTAGTCTGACGTGCATGAAGAGATTGATGGGGTCTGGCAGCTTCGGTGCCCGGATGCCAAGACGCGACAGCTCGCGACTGACTGCCTCCACACACCCCTCATCCTGATACCCCCGCGAGGCCAGGAAGTCGCGCGTTGAGGCGGGCAGCAGCAGGTCATGGCGCTTTACGCTATCTTTGCCCAGCACCATCATCGGGCGGCGGCGATTGTTTACCAGGCGCATGCCGGAGCCGAGCAGATAACTGTTGCTGAATACGCGGGTGTGATGAACAGAGAGCCATACCGCCGGATCCACAAGGCTGAACCCGAACAGCGATGCCACAGCGCCCGGTGCCAGCGCGCTGATGCGCAGCAGCTGGCCCCGCAGAACCTGAATCGAACCCACACTGCCCGCCGCGACGGTGAGCGGGGCGGCAACCGAACGCGGTGCATCTTCTGTAAAACCTTCACGCATAAGCAGCATGGGTGACCTCCGCAGGTTCGCTGTCATGGATCTCAATGGCGATCGGCGTGACCTGCAGGCCATTACCGGGAATGATGTCCTGAGGACAGGATGAGACGGCGCAGATGAGATCGCACAGCGCCTCGAAGACGATCCTGTCACCGGCCTGACTGTGGGGATCGGTAACTTCCATGCGGCCATCGGCCGTCACCGGGCCGTTCTGAAACAGGTTGAAGGGTTCCGGCAATGCGTAATAGGTGATGCCGTGCGCCTTCATCCCTTCCAGCAGGTTATCGACGCAGTTGCGATGGCCTTCCACACCGAAATCGACACTAAAACGGGTGCGATCGCAGGCCGGGACGTTGGCATCGTGAATACCAATGGTGTCGGAGACGATGCGCAGCAGCGGCCGATTTTCGCTGGACCAGAGTGAATCCCCCGGTCTGAAGAAAAGCGAGCGAAGATGCTGGCGGGTATGCACCGGCGAGAGTTTCTCATCATGATTCGCTGCATTCACCGCAACGAAATCGGCAGCCTGCTGGCCCTCGCTGTCGATGATGATAATCAGCTGGCCTTTACGAACCAGAAAAGTGCGGCCGTGCCCGGCGGGTATGGTGAAAGAGAGAGGGCTCATCGCTTACTCCGCGGGAATGAAGTTGGTGGCGGGCACGGTAAAAGTGGTGCCGAGATAGTGCTTCTGCAGTGCAGCAAGTTTACCGCTCTGCTGCATGGCCAGAATATGATCACTGATTGCCTTGTTCAGGCTGAGATCCTCTTTACGCGTGGCCCAGGCCATCCACTGCGAAGGGCCCACTTCTCCGGCCTGTACTAATTTGTCGGGATACTTCTTCACGATCGGTGCCAGCACCGCAATATCATCCAGCACAAAGTCAGCGCGTTTTGTCATCAGCGTACTGACGGTTTGATCCAGGGTATCGACACTGATGATGGTAATGGGCGGTTTACCCGCTTTCTTCAGCGCCTCATTGAAGCTTTTCAGCAACTGCTCCGGCACGCTGGCGCTCTTCACTGCGCCACGCAGTCCTGACAGGCGCTCAGGAGAGAGTCCGGATTTGCTGATCTTTTCGGCGTCGCTTTTACGCATCAGGACACCGTTAACGGTTTTGCTGTAGGGCACGGTAAACAGCACTTTCTTCGCGCGCTCTGCGGTGACGTTGAGTGATGATCCTTCCGCGTTAAAAGATCCTGAGATCAGACCGGGAAGAATGCCGCTGAAGGCGGTTTTCTGAAACACCAGTTTCACGCCGAGATCGTCGGCAAACGATCGCATGATGGCCACGCTGTAACCGGTGACCTCGCCATTATCACTGGTGTATTCATAGGGCGGGAAGGTCGGGTCGATGCCGACCGTGATTTTGCCGGCACTTTTAATGTCCGTTAGCGTATCAGCCTGCGCCGCACTGACGGCAAGCAGTGCGGCGATGAGCAGTGCAATTTTTTTCATTATGGTGGTCCCTGGTATGGGTGAAGGTCACCTGTACCTGAGCAGTTTTTGTGCCACGTTGTGACAGTGATGAAGCAGATGGCTGATGCGCTACCTGCTTTTGTAAACAGAATCAGTGAGAAACATGAGTTTCATATAATGATATTTATTTTTCTTTTGTTTCTGTGAGGAGGTTAAGAGGGCTGGCACGCCGGACAGCGGCGCACCTTTACAGGGCGTCAGATGAACAAAAATGCGTCAGCGTAGCGCACTATTCCAGCTCGTCGAGTTGCTGGTGCAGCACCTCAATTGCGGCAAGGCGTTCGCTACCGGCCTTACCTGAATGGCGTGCTACCAGCGAGCAAAGCAGATTACAGACGCCGGAGAGCGCCACCGTGCTGTCAAAAATCAGAGTGCTATCGGTATGGCAGCGCAGTGTCCAGCAAGCGTGGCGTGCAGGTTTTCCCGCCAGCGCATCGGAGAGATAGAGCATGGGAACCTGCTGCACGCTGAGTGCTGCCATTGCCGTATCCAGCGCGGGCATACGGCGGCGGAGACCGACGCAGATTGCCATATCCTGCGGGCCGAGCGTCGCAAGCTGTTCGGCCAGAGAATCGCCCGCGCGTGGTAGTAGCGTAACGCTGGGATGAACGTGCAGCAGATTGCGATAAATCAGGGCAGCAATAGTCTGACTGTGACGCCAGCCCAGCACCACGACGCGGCGCGCCTGGGCTATCGCCTCAACGCACGCCTGTAGTGTTTCCCCATCCAGCGAGCGGAAGGTATTGACCAGATTGGCAATCTCTTTTTCAAGATGCTGCTGCATCAGGCTGTCGAGTGGGGAAGCGCTGACGCCGGAGTGCAGATAAAGCGGCGATCCGCTGTTCTGCATCTCGCGCGCCTGACGACGCGCCGCCTCGTAGCTTTCATAGCCGAGATGACGAAAAAAACGGGTAGCGGTGGCTTTGGAGACGCCTGCGCTCTGCGCCAGTTCTGTGGCAGTATTCATCGCCAGCTGGCCGGGAGCCGCGAGCAGCACCTCCGCCAGCCGTTGTTCGTGAAGGGAAAGCTCATCCCAGTATTGTCGAATACGGCCCTCGAGGGGGACCGGTTTGGCGCTCATGGGGGATTCCCTGAAAATGAAAAACCTTATCCTGCACAGTGTGTGCCGGGTTGTCATCTGTTTTGACCTTTGCACGCAGGCAGGCAACAATTTCCTCCGCCGCTGTTCGCCGCCGCGCGCAAAATATTGTATGCTATGCCGCCTTAAAGCTGACCAGGTAACCGGACTTCACGCCAATGTAACGTCGCGCTGACCCGCCAACGATAAAAGATCGTTTTTGGCACCGTTTACCCGCCGGTAAGGTTCTGCCGGCCACCGTGATTTATCAGCAGCGCCAGTACGTTGCGCTGCCTATTGAGAAGAATTCCATGTCTAATCCCTTTTTAGAAGAGGTGGCACGCCGCCGCACCTTCGCGATCATTTCGCACCCGGATGCCGGTAAAACCACCATTACCGAAAAAGTGTTGCTGTTCGGACAGGCTATCCAGACCGCCGGTACCGTTAAAGGCCGTGGCTCTAACCAGCACGCCAAGTCGGACTGGATGGAGATGGAGAAACAGCGTGGTATCTCCATTACCACCTCGGTGATGCAGTTCCCTTACCGTGATAGCCTGGTAAACCTGCTGGATACCCCAGGTCACGAAGACTTCTCGGAAGATACCTACCGTACGCTGACCGCCGTTGACTGCTGTCTGATGGTGATTGATGCCGCGAAAGGCGTCGAGGATCGTACCCGTAAGCTGATGGAAGTCACCCGTCTGCGCGATACGCCGATCCTGACCTTTATGAACAAACTTGACCGTGATATCCGCGATCCAATGGAAGTGCTGGATGAGGTGGAAAGCGAGCTGAAAATTGCCTGCGCACCGATCACCTGGCCTATCGGCTGCGGCAAGCTGTTCAAAGGGGTTTATCACCTCTACAAAGATGAGACCTATCTCTACCAGACCGGTAAAGGCCACACCATTCAGGATGTCCGCATCGTGAAGGGGCTGGATAATCCGGATCTCGACACTGCCGTCGGTGAAGAGCTGGCCGCACAGCTGCGTGAAGAGCTGGAGCTGGTGCAGGGCGCCTCGCACGAATTTGAGCAGGAAGCTTTCCTGAGCGGCAAACTCTCACCTGTCTTCTTCGGCACCGCGCTGGGTAACTTTGGCGTTGACCATATGCTGGACGGACTGGTTGAGTGGGCGCCACGTCCTATGCCGCGTGACACCGACACCCGCACGGTAGAAGCGAAAGAAGAGAAGTTCAGCGGCTTCGTGTTTAAGATCCAGGCCAATATGGACCCGAAACACCGCGACCGTGTGGCCTTTATGCGTGTGGTCTCCGGTAAATATGAAAAAGGGATGAAGCTGCGTCAGGTGCGTACCGGCAAAGATGTGGTGATCTCAGACGCCCTGACCTTTATGGCGGGCGACCGTTCACACGTTGAGGAAGCCTATCCCGGCGATATCATTGGTCTGCACAACCACGGCACGATTCAGATTGGCGACACCTTCACGCAGGGTGAGAACATGAAGTTCACCGGTATTCCGAACTTCGCGCCAGAACTGTTCCGTCGTATTCGTCTGCGCGATCCACTGAAGCAGAAACAGCTGCTGAAAGGGCTGGTTCAGCTGTCGGAAGAGGGTGCCGTGCAGGTGTTCCGTCCGGTGCATAACAACGATCTGATTGTTGGCGCGGTCGGGGTACTGCAGTTCGATGTGGTAGTGGCACGTCTGAAAAGCGAATATAACGTTGAAGCCATTTACGAAGCGATTAACGTCTCAACGGCGCGCTGGGTTGAATGCGACGATGCTAAAAAGTTTGATGACTTCCAGCGTAAGAATGAAGTTAACCTGGCGCTTGATGGCGGTGATAATTTGACTTATATCGCACCAACCATGGTTAATCTTAATATTACTCAGGAACGTTATCCTGACGTCCGTTTCCGCAAAACGCGCGAGCACTAATCGCCTGTTTCCGGGCCATTCCAGCTGGGAATGGCCCTGTTTTCCCCCTTCCAGACTCCTCCTAAAAACCCTGTTTTTCTTCTGTTTTGACGTGTGATCAACCAGTTAGCCAGGCAAATTGCAAAATGCCGTCTATGATTACTCTATCGGACGGCGGAAGAGACTTCTCTTGTCCTTACGTCCTGTTACGCAGCGGCCTTTGTTGCCTCTGTTTCGCCCACAGTTTTGGGTGAGTTAACTGATAGAAGGAAGATATCGATGAACAAGACTAAGATTGCTAAAACCCTGATGGCCGCCATGATTGGCTCAGCACTGATCAGCGGCAGCGCACTGGCTGACGAATCAATGTCGCAGAAAGCGTCACAGACAGCCGACAGCGCGGGTTCGAAAATCGATAGTTCTATGAAAAAAGTCGATGGTTATATGGATGACAGCGGCATCACTGCCAAAGCTAAAGCAGCGCTGGTAGATGACGACGCAATTAAAAGCACGGATATCTCGGTAAAAACGCATAGCGGCGTCGTGACCTTAAGCGGTTTCGTCACCTCACAGGACCAGGCTGAAAAAGCGGTCGCTGTGGTGCAGAAAATCGAAGGTGTTAAATCCGTCAGCGACAAACTACACGTCAGAGACAGCAAATCATCTTCAGTGAAAGGTTATGCCGGTGATGCCGCAACGACCAGCGAAATTAAAGCTAAGCTATTAGCAGATGACATTGTTCCGTCGCGCAACGTAAAAGTTGAAACTACCGACGGTGTTGTTCAGCTTTCAGGGCATGTTGCTAATCAGGCACAGTCAGATCGTGCAGAAAGCATCGCTAAAGCCATTGAAGGCGTGAAAAGCGTTAAGAATGACCTGACGGTTAAATCTTAATAGCTAACGTGTGGCCGCTCAGGTGGCCACACGAATAAAAGATACCCATCCGGGGATAAACTAAGCAGTTCGATTTTTAAATAGGGTAAGGAGAGGCTTATGTTTCGTTGGGGCATTATTTTTCTGGTGATCGCACTGATCGCTGCAGCATTAGGTTTTGGCGGTTTAGCGGGCACAGCAGCATGGGCAGCTAAAGTTGTCTTCGTCGTTGGTATTATCCTGTTCCTCATCAGCCTGTTTACCGGCCGTAAAAAGCTTTAGCCGATGAGTTCTGCAGTCTAATGCAACGCAAAGCATAGAGCGGAGACCAGTCATCTGTAGCGACTGACGTGAAGAGAGGGACACTTTCACATCGCTGCAAGGTAAGCCAGCACCGCTGGCCTGCCGGTTAAAGGAATAGTTGACTGGTTCTCCGGCATGCTGCCGTCATAAACGGATCGATCCTCCAGCATACCCGGAACCCTTTTTGAGGTTCGCACAGTGGGTATACGCATTCCTGTTACACTCGGCGCCATTGAACCTCTGGCCCTGACACCCTTTAAATCTCAGAAAATTGCGTTGGTGTGTGAAGGCGGCGGTCAGCGTGGCATTTTCACTGCAGGCGTTTTAGACGAATTCCAGCGCGCCCGATTTAATCCCTTTCATCTGATGCTTGGCACCTCTGCCGGTGCGCAAAATCTCTCAGCGTTTGTCTGTGGCCAGCATGGCTATGCCCGTCGTGTCATTACCCGATACACAACCAGTAAACTCTTTTTTGATCCGCTGCGCTTTGTGCGTGGGGGCAATCTGATCGATCTCGACTGGCTGATCGATATCACCCGCAGTGAATTCCCGCTGGCGATGAGCAGTGCGGAACCGTTGTTCTCCAGCGGCCGTGAGTTCTATATGTGCGCCTGCCGCAGCGATGACTATACGCCCGGTTATTTTAATCCCACGGCGGATAACTGGCTGGATCTGATTAAAGCCTCCAGTGCCATTCCCGGTTTTTACCGGCTGGGCGTCAATCTGGAAGGGATCAGTTATCACGATGGCGGCATCAGCGATGCCATTCCGGTGCGTGAAGCCGCCCGACGCGGGGCCGATACGATTGTGGTGATCCGCACCGTGCCGTCGCAGATGTTCTATACCCCGAAATGGTTTAAGCGCATGGAGCGCTGGCTCAGCACCGGCGCGCTGCAGCCGATGATTAACGTCCTGAATAAGCATGAGCAGAGCTATCGGGAAATTCAGCAGTTTATTGAGAATCCCCCCGATGATTTACGCATCATTGAAATTTTCCCGCCCCACGTACTGGCCAGCAGTGCGCTGGGCAGCAGCATCGCGGCACTGAATCAGGATTACCATCTGGGACGGCGCTGTGGTCGCTATTTCCTCGCTACGCTGGGCCAGTGGCTGAGTGATGCAGAACCGATGGTCTCAGCGCGGGTCGTTACGCCGCCTGCGCCGGTCGCCAATGCGCCCGATACCCGGTTGATCATCACACCTCCGCTGGCGGACAATGATGCGGATTACGACAAAGGATCGCTGGCATGAGGTTTATCGACACGCACTGTCACTTCGACTTTCCACCGTTCGAAGGAGATATCGCCGCCAGTCTGGCGCGCGCCGCTGAGGCGGGCGTGGAGAAGATCATCATCCCGGCGATTGATGCCAGCCGTTTTGAACGGGTCTGTGCGCTGGCCGCAGCACATCCGCCGCTGTACGCGGCGCTGGGCCTGCATCCGATTGTCATCGAACATCATCAGAACGCCCATCTCGAGCAGCTGGAAACCTTACTGCAACAGCGGCCGCGTAAACTGGTGGCGATCGGTGAGATCGGGCTGGATCTCTATCGCGACGATCCGCAGTTTGATAAGCAGCAGCGCTTTCTTGAATCACAGCTTAAGCTGGCAAAGCGTTATGCGTTGCCGGTGATCCTGCATTCGCGCCGGACACATGACAAGCTGGCACAGATTCTGCGTCGTCACGATCTGCCACGCCGTGGCGTGGTGCACGGTTTCGCTGGCAGCCTGCAACAGGCGCAGGCCTTTATTAAGCTGGGTTATGCGATTGGCGTTGGCGGAACCATTACCTATGAACGCGCCAGCAAGACCCGTCAGACCGTGGCGCAACTGCCGCTCTCTTCGCTTTTGCTGGAAACCGATGCACCCGATATGCCGCTGCAGGGTTTCCAGGGCCAGCCAAACCGTCCGGAACGGGCGCGTCAGGTGTGGCAAGTGCTCTGCAGCCTGCGGAATGAGTCACCTGAAGAGATTGCCGATGCGCTGTGGCACAACAGCCAGCAGCTGTTTCAGCTCGATCCCGCTTTCCCGGCGCTGCGTAACTGACTGTCCGCCTTTCGCCTGAACGCGACCCCTTGCGCTAAAATGTGATAATAGTAACATTGCATCGGCTGGCGTATAATCGTCCTCAGGTAGTGTAATTTGCTATTTCAGTCACGTTTCATGTGGCAGGATTGCACTATTTTCTTATTCCAATGTGACTGCTGGCACATATCAGGCCGCTTCAGAGTGTTATTATTATAACATTCCGCCGGCAAGCCGGTGGGTTGCACCCCAATCCTTTGGAGAGCCTCATGACCGATATCAAACACCTTGCCCTGCGCGCCCTGAAACTGATGGATTTGACCACCCTGAATGACGACGACACCGATGCAAAAGTGATCGCCCTGTGTCATCAGGCTAAATCCCCGGCAGGCAACACTGCGGCAATCTGTATCTATCCGCGCTTTATTCCGATCGCGCGTAAAACGCTGCGCGAGCAGGGCACCCCGGAGATCCGCATCGCCACGGTGACCAACTTCCCACACGGCAATGACGACATCGACATTGCACTGGCCGAAACCCGCGCCGCTATCGCTTACGGTGCCGATGAAGTGGACGTGGTGTTCCCGTACCGCGCACTGATCGCCGGTAACAGTCAGGTCGGTTTCGATCTGGTGAAAGCCTGTAAAACCGCTTGTGCTGAAGCGGACGTGCTGCTGAAAGTGATCATCGAAACCGGTGAGCTGAAACAGGAATCGCTGATCCGTCAGGCCTCCGAAATTGCCATTGATGCGGGTGCTGACTTCATCAAAACCTCTACCGGTAAAGTACCGGTTAACGCTACGCCAGAAGTAGCGCAGATCATGATGAATGTGATCCGTGACAAAGGCGTCAGTAAGCAGGTTGGCTTTAAACCTGCGGGCGGCGTACGTACCGCTGAAGATGCCGCGATCTATCTGCAAATGGCAGAAGATACGCTGGGTGCCGACTGGGCCGATGCGCGCCATTTCCGCTTTGGTGCATCAAGCCTGCTGGCGAGCCTGCTTAACACGCTGGGTCACGACAGCGACACCAGCAAAGCGGGTTACTGATCCCTCAGGCGGTCGCTGACCGCCTGTTCCCCATCCTGTTTTCCCTGACCAGGGGGCTACCTTGTTCCTGCCACAAGAAATTATTCGCAAAAAACGTGACGGCCATGCGCTGACTGAAGAGGAGATTCGCTTCTTCATTGATGGCGTGCGTGATAACACCGTCTCGGAAGGTCAGATCGCCGCGCTGGCGATGACCATCTACTTCCACGATATGACGCTGCCAGAACGGGTTGCGCTGACCATGGCAATGCGTGATTCCGGTACGGTGCTTAACTGGAAATCACTCAACCTTAACGGGCCAGTGGTGGATAAGCACTCGACCGGCGGTGTCGGCGATGTAACGTCGCTGATGTTAGGTCCGATGGTTGCCGCCTGCGGCGGATATGTGCCGATGATCTCCGGTCGCGGCCTCGGCCATACCGGCGGCACGCTGGATAAACTGGAAGCGATTCCGGGCTTCGATATCTTCCCCAGCGATGACCGCTTCCGCGAAATTATTAAGCAGGTTGGTGTGGCGATTATCGGCCAGACCAGCTCGCTGGCACCGGCGGATAAGCGCTTCTACGCCACGCGTGACATAACCGCCACCGTTGATTCCATTCCGCTGATCACCGCTTCGATTCTGGCGAAAAAGCTGGCAGAAGGGCTGGATGCGCTGGTGATGGATGTCAAAGTGGGTTCCGGCGCGTTTATGCCCACCTATGAAGCTTCAGAGAGTCTGGCGCAGTCGATTGTGGGCGTCGCCAATGGTGCCGGCTGCCAGACCACCGCGCTGCTGACAGACATGAACCAGGTTCTCGCTTCTTCAGCCGGTAACGCACTTGAAGTGCGTGAAGCGGTTCGCTTCCTCACCGGCGAACAGCGCAATCCGCGCCTGCTGGAAGTGACGCTGGCGCTCTGCAGCGAAATGCTGATCTCCGGCAAACTGGCTGCCAGCGATGCCGAAGCACGTCAGAAGCTGATGACGGTGCTGGATAACGGCAAAGCCGCCGAGGTGTTTGGTCGGATGGTTGCTGCCCAGCAGGGACCGGCTGATTTCATTGAACGCTACGACACCTATCTGCCCCAGGCGATGCTGAGTAAACCGGTCTACGCCGACCAGCCAGGCATCGTCAGCAGCATGGATACCCGTGCGCTTGGCCTTGCGGTTGTGGCGATGGGCGGCGGACGTCAGCGTGCCAGCGACAGTATCGATTACAGCGTTGGCTTCAGTGAGATGATCACCCTGGGCGAGCGTGCCGATGCACAGCGTCCGCTGGCGATGATTCACGCCAGCAGCGAAGACAAATGGCAGCAGGCTGCCGCTGCGGTTAAAGCCGCACTGGTACTCGGGGATTCCGCGCCAGCTGAGACGCCGGTTGTCTATCGCCGTGTGAGCGATATCAGCTAACTGACCAGTAACCGGTGCCAGCCGTGATGCATTCGGGTATACTGATCTGATCGCTTTTTTTTGACTTGTCATGCGCCATAGCGCAGGAGACTTGCATGAAACGTGCTTTTATTATGGTGCTCGATTCCTTTGGAATTGGCTCCAGTAAAGATGCCGATAAATTCGGTGACGTGGGTTCAGATACCTTAGGTCATATCGCCGAAGCCTGTTTTAACGGTGAAGCAGACAAGGGGCGTAAAGGTCCATTGCATCTGCCTAATCTCACCGCGCTGGGTCTGGGCAAAGCCGCAGAGCTCTCTACCGGCCGCTTCCCGCCAGGCCTGGATCCTGAAGCGAAGATCACTGGCGCGTACGCGTACGCCAGCGAGCTTTCGTCAGGTAAAGATACACCGTCAGGCCACTGGGAGATCGCTGGCGTGCCGGTGCTGTTTGACTGGGGCTACTTCAGCGACAAAGAGAACAGCTTCCCGCAGGAACTGCTGGACAAGCTGGTTGAGCGTGCAGACCTGCCGGGCTATCTCGGTAACTGCCACTCTTCCGGTACAGTGATTCTCGACCAGCTGGGCGAAGAGCACATGAAAACCGGCAAGCCGATTTTCTATACTTCTGCCGACTCGGTGTTCCAGATCGCCTGTCACGAAGAGACCTTTGGTCTGGATCGTCTCTATGCGCTGTGCGAAATTGCCCGTGAAGAGCTGACTGAAGGTGGCTACAACATTGGCCGCGTTATCGCCCGTCCGTTTGTGGGTGACAAAGCGGGTCAGTTCGAACGTACCGGCAACCGTCACGACCTGGCCGTTGAGCCGCCATCTGCCACTATGCTGAAAAAGCTGGTGGACGAGAAGGGCGGTCATGTGATCTCCGTGGGTAAAATCGCGGATATCTATGCTGAGCAGGGCATCACCAAAAAGGTCAAAGCGACCGGTCTGGATGCGCTGTTTGATGCGACGATTCAGGAGATGAAAATCGCGCCGGATCAGTCGATAGTCTTCACCAACTTCGTTGATTTCGACTCAACCTGGGGACATCGTCGCGATGTAGCCGGTTATGCAGGTGGTCTGGAGCTGTTTGACCGCCGTCTGCCTGAGCTGATGGCGCTGGTTGGCGAAGATGACATTCTGATCCTGACGGCTGACCATGGCTGTGACCCGACCTGGCACGGCACCGAACACACACGTGAGCACATTCCGATTCTGATCTACGGACCGAAAGTGGAGCCGGGTTCACTGGGATACCGTGAAACCTTCGCCGATATTGGTCAGACAATTGCACACTACTTTGGCCTGTCCGAGATGGACTATGGCAAGAACATGCTGTAAATCAGCACTTTAATAAGGACTAAACAATGGCAACCCCACATATTAATGCTGAAATGGGCGATTTCGCTGACGTCGTACTGATGCCTGGCGATCCGCTGCGTGCAAAACACATCGCAGAGACCTTCCTGGAAAACGCGGTTGAAGTGAACAACGTGCGCGGCATGCTGGGCTACACCGGCACCTACAAAGGCCGCAAAGTCTCTGTAATGGGTCACGGAATGGGTATTCCTTCCTGTTCCATCTACACCAAAGAGCTGATCACGGACTTCGGCGTTAAAAAGATCATCCGTGTGGGCTCCTGTGGTGCCGTACGTGCCGACGTAAAACTGCGTGATATCGTGATTGGTATGGGTGCCTGCACCGATTCCAAAGTAAACCGTATGCGTTTTAAAGATCACGACTTCGCTGCGATTGCTGACTTCGACATGGTGCGTAACGCGGTTGATGCGGCGAAAAACCTGGGCGTTGAAGCGCGCGTGGGTAACATCTTCTCTGCCGATCTCTTCTACACCCCGGATCCGCAGATGTTCGACGTGATGGAAAAATATGGCATCCTCGGCGTAGAGATGGAAGCTGCAGGTATCTATGGTGTGGCCGCTGAGTTCGGTGCAAAAGCGCTGACCATCTGTACTGTATCCGACCACATCCGTTCCGGCGAGCAGACCACTGCTGCTGAGCGTCAGACCACCTTCAACGACATGATTAAGATTGCGCTGGAGTCTGTCCTGCTGGGTGATTAATCCGCGCGGCGGGTAATCGTTCCCGCCCGCTGTCCGATCCCCTGTTCAGATCCTCCTTTGCGGGAGGATCTGATTTTCCCGCCTCGCCGTCCCGGTAACATTCACATCAAATGACACACTTTTGCTGAGGCTTGTGCATCTTCGCGCTGGCACCTCTGCATCCGGGCCTTATCATAGTGCGCAATAACAGATAAAAATTAATCGCCTGATATGCCTCCTGATGAACTTTCGTAACTTTGATGCTGAAGAGAAGCTGTTTGCCCGTCGTGCCGCAATAGCCTTTGCTCTGGTCTGTATCTGTTTCACCATTCTTGGCGTAAACCTTTATCGCCTGCAGGTGCGCGATCATAGCTACTACCAGACGCGATCCAACCAGAACGACATCAAGATGATCCCCATCGCCCCGACACGTGGGCTGATTTATGACCGCAACGGTATTCCGCTGGTGCGCAACGTCAGCTGGTACGCCATTACGCTGACCCCATACAAAATCACCGATATGGACGCCACACTGCGGGCGCTGACACCTTTAATTAATCTGACGCCCGATGAGATTGATACGTTCCGCCACGCCCTGAAACAGACCAGTCGTTATAAGCCGGTGATGCTAAAAGAGGAGCTGACGGAAGAGCAGGTCGCGCGCTTTGCGGTCAATCAGTTTCGCTTTACCGGGGCCAGTCTTGAAACCTATCAGGATCGCCAGTATCCCTATGGCGCGGATCTGGCACATGTGCTCGGTTATGTGTCGAAAATCAACGACAGCGACTACAAACGGCTGAACGCAGAAGGCATCGCCGAAAACTATGCCGCTGACCACAATATTGGTAAGCAGGGGATTGAGGGCTATTACGAATCGCTGCTGCACGGCAAGCCGGGTTATCAGGAAGTGGAGGTGGATAACCACGGCCGCATTGTGCGGGTGCTGAAAGAGGTGCCGCCGGTGGCGGGTAAAAACCTGACGCTGACGCTGGACCTGCATCTGCAACAATATATAGAGAGTCTGCTGGCGGGACAGCGTGCGGCGCTGCTGGTTGAAGATCCGCACGACGGCTCCGTGCTGGCGATGGTTTCCAGCCCCAGTTACGACCCCAACCCCTTTGTAAAAGGCATCAGCTATCAGGCCTACAAAAAGCTGCTGCAGAATAAAGACCTGCCGCTGATTAACCGCGTCACGCAGGGCCTTTATCCGCCTGCCTCCACGGTGAAACCCTATATGGCGATGTCGGCGCTGCTGACGCATGTTATTACGCCACAAACGCAGTTCTTTGGCGCGCCGACCTGGACGCTGCCAGGCACGGACCGGCACTATCGCGACTGGAAAAAGAGCGGGCACGGCATGCTGGATGTCACCCGGGCGATTGAAGAGTCTGCCGACACCTTCTTCTATCAGGTGGCATTCATGATGGGCATCGACCGGATTCACACCATGCTGAGCCAGTTTGGCTATGGCAAGTCGACCGGCATCGACCTCAATGAAGAGTACAGCGGCTTACTGCCGAGCCGTGAATGGAAGCAGAAGGTCCATAAAAAGACCTGGTATCAGGGCGATACGGTGTCTGTGGGTATCGGGCAGGGCTACTGGGTTGCGACGCCGATTCAGATGGTGAAGGCGATGGTGGCGCTGATTAATAATGGTCGGGTCATTGCACCGCATCTGCTGGAAAAAACCCAGCGCGGCACGCTGGTTGAGAACTACCATCCCGCGCAGCGCGAGGCGCAGATTGGCGATCCGCATTCACCCTACTGGTCGCTGGTTCGACACGCGATGTTTGGCATGGCTAACGCGCCAAATGGCACAGGTTATAAATATTTCCACACGGCACCTTATGGCATCGCCGCGAAGAGTGGAACATCGCAGGTGTTCAGCCTGCGCCAGAACCAGACTTATAACGCGAAGATGATCCCGGTGCGGCTGCGTGACCATATCTTCTACACCGCTTTTGCGCCGTTTAATGACCCGAAAGTGGCGGTGGCGTTGATTCTGGAGAATGGCGGTAATGAAGGGATTGTTGCGGCACCCGTAATGCGGGCGATTCTGGATCACATCTTTATTCCTTCAGCACCCGAAGCACCTGCTCAGCCTGCACCGTAAAAAGGGGGCGATTGCCCCCTCAACGTGTCAGGCTTTAAGTGTTTTAGTCACCTGACTGATGGCGCGCACGACGTCGGTTGCGCCTTCACGGATTTCCGCAATCACGCCGCCCGCCTCCTGGGCCAGCTGCACGCCCTGATCGGCGCGTTTCAGGTTCGATTCAATCCCTTTCAGCGCCCGGTTCGCCAGCAGGTGGTTTTGCTGTACCCGATTTTCAATGTCGCTGGTGGCGCGATTGATGTTCGCCGCCAGCGTGCGGACTTCGTTAGCGACCACCGCAAAGCTGCGGCCATGAGCTCCGGCACGCGCGGCTTCGATTGCGGCATTCAGCGCCAGCAGGTTAGTCTGATCGGCTATCCGGCGGATACCTTCCACAATCGCGCCGATACGATCGGAGGATTCACTCAGGCCAGTGATATCACCCGAGATCCCCTGCAGTTCACCGGCCAGGGCGTTCATGGTCTGCACACTGCTGGCGATAACATCCGCCCCCAGCTTTGTGCTGTGATCGGTTTGCAGCGCAGTGTGATAAGCCCGCTGTGCCGCGTCATGCTCCTGCTGGTTTTTTTCCACCTGCGCGGTGACATCGGTGGCGAATTTCACGATCTTGTAGAGCCTGCCCTGTTCGTCAAATACCGGATTGTAGGTGGCACGCAACCAGACCGTTTCACCGCGTTTATTCACGCGGGGAAACTGACCCGAGACAAATTCTCCCCGGTTCAGCTGCTGCCAGAATTCACTGTATTCGCGGCTCTCACGCAGGGCCTGCGAACAGAAGCGACTGTGATGAATGCCTTCCACCTCTTCACGACGGTATCCCATGGTTTTCAGGAAGTTGTCATTGGCTTTCAGCACTTCACCTTTAAGGTTAAAGGCGATGACTGCCATTGACCGTTCAATGGCGGTGGTGATGGCGCGCTGCTCATGCGCATCGTTAATATGACCGGTGATGTCGGTCGCCAGTTTGACGATTTTGATCACCCGGCCATGACGGTTCTGTACCGGCACATAATTGGCTTCCAGCCAGATTGGGCGGCTGTTTTTTGCCATACGCAGAAACTTATTGCTGAAGCTTTCGCCCCGGTTCAGTCGCAGCCAGAAATCCTGATACTCCCGCGACTGCAGCTGTTCCGGAGTGCAAAACAGGCTGTGGTGCTGGCCTTCAATCTCAGCCAGCGTGTAGCCCATGCGCGCCAGAAACAGCGCGTTGGCGCTGAGAATGGTGCCATCGGGAGAGAACTCAATCATGGCGATGGAGCCGTTGAGAGAGCTCAGCGTGGCAACTGAGTGTGAGCGCTTCTGCCAGCTATGGCGCGAAGCGATGCCTGATGTAATGGTGGAAAACATAGCGATCCTTATTATTAGTGTTGGTCTCGCATCCTATATCGGCAAAATCGCGGCACAATGCAGCCTTAACTCGCTCCGCTGAGTGAAATTTATCCGGCTTGCCGTGAGGTTTTTGCGGCGGCTCAAAACCAGTCATTGAGTTGATGGAAAAGCGGTCAATCGAGTGAGTTTCGGCGAAAAGCGTTTGACGCTGCCGGGCCGCTTTGGTTTAATGCGCCCCGTTGCCCGAATAGCTCAGTCGGTAGAGCAGGGGATTGAAAATCCCCGTGTCCCTGGTTCGATTCCGGGTTCGGGCACCATCTTTAAAGAACCCGCCTCTGGCGGGTTTTTGCGTTTATAGAGCGAACCGCGTTATCGAAGGTTCGATTCACTCGCCACGTTCCTGTGGCTCGCCCTCCGGGTCGCGCTGGCACGCGATGCAAAAATGCTCCCGGCATTTTTGTCCGGGTTCGGGCACCAAAATTCAAAGAACCCGCCTCTGGCGGGTTTTTGCGTTTGTAGCGCTAATCCGGTCCACCTGACTCCATACCTTCCCGAACAATCCGAATTTGGTCTCTAACCGCCCATTCCAGTTCTTAATTCAGTAGCAATACAAATAGATTTCACGTCGAAATCACTTTGCTGTCCCGGCTCTGTGCTGCATTGCAAGAGCGTTGCCGCCTGAAATCCTGTCCAGCCTGCAATTGACCGGGGCTAATCGTGTTTTATAAGGCACCCTTTACAGAATCAACCTGACAGGCACAATAGCCCTTTTTCCAGCTCCGTCACGGTCATGTCAGAAGAAGCGCTGCGTCTGCAGATACAGAACCTGAAAAAGCATAATGCGCGTCTGAAGCGTATAGCGCATGACGCCCGTACAAAGCTTAACGCGGCGCTCGATGGTACCGGACTGTTCCTGTGGCAGCTTGATATTCCCAGTGGCAAGCTGGTGATCTTCAACCGGCGCTGGGGAGCGATGCTCGGGTTCCAGCCGAAAGAGACCGACGCCAATTTCGAATCCTGGAAGGAGAGTCTGCATCCCGAGGATGCCGATGAGGTTTTGCAAGCCTTTAACGATCACATCGCCGGGAAAGCGCCTTACTACGAAGCACTTCACCGCATGATTGCCAAAAACGGCAGTATTACGTGGGTGCTGGATCGGGGGCGGGTCAGCGAGTGGAATGCCCATGGCGAGCCTGTCAAAGTCATTGGCACGCATATCGACATGACCAAAGAGAAGCAATATGAAGAGCAGCTTGCCCTGCTGGCGCTTCACGATCCCCTGACGATGCTTAACAATCGCCATGCTTTGCAAAACTATTTCTGTGAGCTGAAAGCGCAGGGCCCACTCTGCGTTGTCTTTATCGATCTGGATAACTTCAAACACGTCAACGATACCCTGGGTCATCGCAGCGGTGATGAAGTGCTGATCCAGCTAAGCCATCGGTTTACCGAACTCGCGCCGACAGAAGTGATGATTGGCCGGCTCGGCGGTGATGAGTTCGTGCTGTTATTGCCGTTTGCGATTGACCATCCGCAGGTCAGACAACTGGCCCATGCCTGCCTGGACGCGGTGCTTGCCCCATTTGATATGGCAAATGGTCACGCCCTGATTGGGGCTTCTGTCGGGGTGTCACAGGTACAGGGAAGAGATGATTTTGATACTGCCCTTGCGCGCGCAGATGAAGCGATGTACCGCATTAAGAAAAACGGCAAGCGCGGCGTGGCGTTTGATCACGCTTTCCCGGATCCACTCTGACTCCGATTAACCCGGCATAGGCTTTGCCAGCTCCTGTTGAAAAACTTTATCTTCAGTTACTGCCTACTCTCACCCACAACATTTTGTACTTTGTTTTGCGCCTGCGTGTGCAATTTCCGCGTATCGCTGCAAAAATCACTTTTAGTACTATTCTGAAAATTCAATTTTCACTGCCAGAATATGTAAGTCTTACCGCTTCGGTTAAAGTGCAATATCCGCCTTAAATCCGAGTCTCTTTCAAATTAAAAAATTTATTCAAATCAGGATAATTGATCATTTAATGATCAATTTCGGCTGTTTTCAGCTATCGTGATCAAGGTTTACGCTTCGCTTATTTCCAACGATAAGAATGGGAAGTTAAAATCCTATTTATCGCTTCGCTTAGTGAAATTGATCGTTTGTTGATCATATTCACTACCTGATATTGATTAAACTATCCACTTACCGCTTCGCTTATATTTTTTTCAATTGGACATTTTTTGAAAATGATCGATTAATAGGGCGCGGCGATTTTAGTTATAAAGCTTTTTCATGCCGCGGCTCTTTTATCAATAGAAAGGAGCATTGGTTGAAATCCGCTATCAATCCGGTTGAGGGTAGTACGAGCAATAAACCAGAACTGTGACGGGTTTTTTATTTATCTCACTTGATTGGTCCGTTTTTCTGACTACATTTATGTTGCTGAATCGGCCTGATGAAGTGTTAACTGTGCAAATTCCAATTTTTAATATTCAAAGAGGACGCATATGACTCAATATCGCGGTGGGGCCGGGAATTTTGCGGCCGACAAAGAGCGTGCTGCTGAAGCAGGACGCAAAGGAGGCCAGAAAAGCGGCGGTAACTTTAAGAACGATCCTGAACGTGCCATTGAAGCGGGGCGCAAAGGAGGTAAGGTTAGCCGCCGGAGCTGAAAGTCTTTAACACTGCTGTGACGGCAGGGTTACTCTGTTAGCCGGGCATTTTGAATCTGTTTAGTTCCTCGCGAAGATAATTACTCCCTGAATTATGTCATTGCTCCATCATTGGCAATAGCGGGAGCTGTTAATTGAACCGGAAGAGTTTACTCTTCCGGTTTTTTATTTCCGATAGGTTAAAGCTATACGATTTAATAAAACCGTGTACAACTAAGTTTTGACTGGTTCTTTTTTTATGCAGTTAATCTGAAAAAATGTATACAGTGTTTTATTACTTTGTACAAATTACGATGCAGCTAGCGAAGCCGCAAACATAAAAACATTCCCCGGCTAAATGTCTGCTGTAAAAAGGAAAATGCATTTTACATGCCACTTTTGTCTTAAATTCATACTGACGCAGCGTGCGATATTAAAAATCTCCACTAGACTTTTCAGGTGTCAACGATATGACTGGCGTTGCGTTATTACCGACGCAGCGTTTTAAACAATGAGGCTATCTTATGACAGTGAAAACGTTAAACGACCTGTTCATCCATGACCTATCCGATGTTTACAGCGCTGAGAAACAGATAACCCGTGCATTACCTAAAATGGCGCGTGCAGCCAGTGACGAAAATCTTATCGCTGCGTTTAATCAGCATCTGGAAGAGACCCGTGCGCAGATTGAACGACTCGACGAGCTGGTGGAAGTGACACCTGAAGTCAAAATTAAAAGAATGAAATGTCATGCGCTTGAAGGTCTGGTTGAAGAAGCACAGGAAATTATCGACTCGGTTGAAAAAGGTGAGGTTCGTGATCAGGGGCTGATTGGTGCTGCACAGAAAGTTGAGCACTATGAGATCGCGACCTACGGCACTCTGCATGCGCTGGCACTGAAGCTGGGTTACACCAAAGCGGCAGAGCTACTGGAAGCTACTCTGAACGAAGAGAAGCAAACGGATGAGAAACTCACCCAGGTAGCCGAGTCTATTACCGTCTCTTAAGGAGTAATACATGACTGCGATAGAACATTATCATGACTGGCTGCGCGATGCGCATGCCATGGAAAAGCAGGCTGAAAGTATGCTGAGCAAGATGGCTGGCCGTCTTGAGCACTATCCGGCGCTGGAACAGCGTCTGGCGCAGCATCTGGAAGAGACTAAACATCAGCTGACACTGCTGGAGCAGCTGCTCGACACTCACGGTATCGATCACTCTGTGATGAAAGATGCGATGGGCAAAATGGCGGCGGCCGGTCAGGCTGTTGGGGGTATGTTCAATTCGGATGAAGTCGTGAAGGGCGCTATCAGTGGTTATGTCTTCGAGAATGCTGAGATCGCCAGCTACACCAGCCTGATTGCCGCGGCAGAGCAGGTAGGTGATACGCAGGGCGTACGCATACTTAACGAGATCCGTGACCAGGAAGTGGCGATGGCTGAGTGGCTGCTGCAGAACCTGCCAGAGATCACTCAGCAGTTTCTGCAGCGTGCGTCCCAGCCGGGCGTGGAAGCGAAGAAGTAGTGCTGAATAGCGCGCATGAAAAAGCCGGGATGACCCGGCTTTTTGCGTTAATGCTTTTCAGGCTGGTGATATTCAGTCAGCCATTAAATGTCCATACATCGTCATCAGCTTACGCGTCACGCCGTTAGTCCAGCCAAAGCCATCCTGTAACGGATATTCACCGCCGCCGCCAGGACGCGCACGCTCACCACTGATGTCATATTTCTCTACCAGCTTGTGATGCAACTGATAGAAGTTATTGACCGTATTCAGCCAGTTCACAGCCACTTCTGTTGCCAGCGTCTCTTCGCCATAGTTATTCAGGCCGACAATTGCCATCCACTGCATGGGTGCCCAGCCGTTAGGCCGATCCCACTGCTCCCCGCTTTCGACCATTGAGGTCAGGAGACCGCCGTTGCTCAGCAGCAGATGACGCAACGAGATCGCCTGCAGATGCGCCTGATGCGGCGTCGCCAGGCCCACAAACAGCGGAACCACTGAAGCTACGGTAAAGGCACCGAAACGCTCACGACGCCAGTCATAGTCGCGGAACACACCGGCGGTGCTGTCCCACAGATAACGGGTAATCGCACGTTTACGCGCTTCCGCCTTTTTCTGCCACGCCAGCGCCGTCAGCTCTTCACCTTTGGCGTGCGACAGGGTCGCGATCATCAGCTCCAGCTTGTACAGGAATGCGTTCAGATCGATGGGGATAAACTGAGTCGTTCGGATGCTCGACAGGCGTTTCGGATTTCGCAGCCAGCGAGATGAGTAATCCCAGCCAGACTCCGCGCCAGCACGCAGATCACGATAGACTTCGCTGGCCGGACGTTTAGATTCGCGGGCAGTTTCGACATCTTCCATCCACGACTCATCACGCGGCGTATCGCGATCATCCCAGTAGCGGTTAAGCAGGGAGCCGTTTGGCATCCGCACCACGTGACGATAAGCCTGGTTCGGCATCAGTGAGCCCGCGCCATCCATCCAGAACTGATACTCCTTCATCAGCTGTTCCTGATAGCGTTTCGCACCGCGCACGCCATCTTCTTCGAACAGCTCTACCATCAGTGCAAACACGGGCGGCTGAGAACGGCTGAGATAGTAGGTACGATTGCCGTTTGGCACATGACCGTAGTTATCGATCAGCCAGGCAAAGTTGTCCGCCATGTGACGGAGCAGATCATCGCGGCCTGATTCTGCCAGGCCGAGCATGGTGAAGTAGGAGTCCCAGTAATACGTTTCGCCAAAGCGTCCCCCTGGCACGACATAAGGTTTCGGCAACGGCAGCAGTGATGAGTGCGGCATATGCTGTTGCGGCATTTTGGTCAGAACCGGCCACAGGTCATCAATATGCTCGTTGAGGGTTTTATCCGGGTTAGAGACATAAAAGCTTTCGTTTACGCCAGGCAGATAAAAATGATCGGCGACAAAACGCGACAGGTCGAAATCACTGCTGCGTTTCTGTCGACGATAGCGCATCAGCACATCCAGCGGATCGTACTTAGGCGAACAGTCGGGGAAGGTTTTGCTATCCTCGAAAATCCGCGACATCTGGACATGTTCAAACAGTTCCAGATAACGATCGGCAGGGGTGAGTGCATCCGGAGCCGGTAAGCCTTCAATCAACTCCGGCTCGGGCTCAGAATCCTGCATGCGTTCCAGTTTCAGTTCATGGGGATCGTATTGATACTCAACTTCCGCCCCGGCACGAACCTCTTCAAGTGCATTTTGTTGCTGGCGATGGGTATTAATAACGGCCTCCTGAGCGGTCGTGGTTGCACAAAAGACAAATTATAGACCTCTCATTCAGCGGAACAACAATGCAGAATATCTATGAACGTAATAAAAATTGTCTATTAATCGAGGTTTTTTGATAAATCCCAGACAATTCAACCAAATATAGCAGTGTTCACAAAAAATACATTTCAGATGAATCTCTTAACGGAATGGATAAAAAAATTCAAACTGAAGAAAACTGGCGTTTATTCACATTTTGTAAAAGATAGCCGGGCCGAAAAGGGTGCAGAAAATGGCATACGTAACGGAACGCCGCGCAGAAAGGAGCAGGGAACTAAGCGGGCCTGGTTGCCCGCTCGTTGACAGCAGAATCAGGTGTTCGCCAGCGCCGCGCGAACGACTGTCTGCCAGGGCGTGGTCGGGCGACCAATCAGTTTGCTCAGCTGGCGGGAGTCATTGTACAAACCGCCTTTCTCTGCACCGGCATCCGAGTCTGCCAGCATCTCCGCCAGACCCTCTGGCAGGCCAGCACCCTTAAGCGCGGCGGCAAAATCAGCCTGAGACAGATTGACGTAATCAACCTTCTCACCACTCTGCGCGGCAATCTCTGCAGCAAACTGCGCCAGCGTGTAGCTGTCGTCGCCTGCCAGTTCATACACTTTGCCCGCCTGATCCTCACGGGACATGACTTCAGCCGCCGCTTCAGCGTAATCCTGACGGGCTGCAGACGCGATGCGACCTTCACCCGCCGCGCCGATAAATGCATGATGCGCCAGCGCAGGTGGAATGCTGGCGGCATAGTTTTCGGTGTACCAGCCATTACGCAGCAGGGCGAAGGGGATGCCGGAGGCTTTCAGCAGCGCTTCTGTGGCGCGATGTTCAACGCCTAAGCCCAGTGGTGAGGTGTCCGCATGCAGCAGGCTGGTATAGGCGATGAAGCCTACGCCCGCCGCCTGTGCCGCTTCAATAACGGCTTTATGCTGCGCTTCACGCTGACCCACCTCACTGCCGGAGATGAGTAGCAGTTTATCGACGCCTGCAAAAGCGGCCCTGAGCGTTTCTGGCTGACTGTAGTCGGCCTGTCGGACCGTGATGCCCTGCGCCGCAAGATCGGCCGCTTTGGCGGGTGTACGGACAGCAGCGACGATCTCTTCTGCCGGCACTTTTTTCAGTAAAGCTTCGATAACGAAACGGCCCAGCTGGCCGGTGGCACCTGTTATTGCAATCATGCTATGACTCCTGTGGCTGTTGTTGAAATCCAGACTAAGATATAAACTAATTTTTAGTAAGTACTTACAGAAATGTTAGTTAAGGTGTGCTGATTAAATGTCTGATAAATTGAGTGAAAAATTTAGTCGCGGTGAATTACTTAACGTTAATTGTCCGTCGCGTGATGTGCTGAAACGCGTGACCAGTCGCTGGAGTGTATTGATTCTGCTGGCCCTTCAGGATCAAACGCTGCGCTTCAGTGAATTGCGCCGCACGGTCGGGGGCGTCAGTGAGCGAATGCTGGCTCAGAATCTGCGTTACCTGGAAGAAGATGGCTTCGTGCAGCGAATTGCTTACGATGTGGTGCCTCCGCACGTGGAATATCGCCTGACCCCGCTTGGACGTGAAGTCGGTGAGCAGGTTGTGGGCCTGGCAGACTGGCTGGAACTAAACCTGGGCCGGATTCTGGCGCAGCGCGAAAAATCTGCAGCAGAGTAAAGCTACCCCGTCTCAGCCGTCAGAATGTGACGGCATCGATATTTTTACCTGAAAACTTCTGAGCCCACTTTTGTTTACTGCCTCTCTGATGCCGCAGCCATGCGATAGCAATGGAAATAGATCCTTCAGGCTTTTCGTCCTGTTGCTGATTATTAAGTCGTTTTATCAATCTTCGGGTCGCAATATAGGAGAGTGTGTTGAGCGCTGTTAATAGTGAGGCGTTTTTTGACTCATTTATTTAACATCTTAATGTGTGTTTAACTTCGTGTTTTCTACTTTATTTTATCCATACTCACCTCAGGATTAGTAAGCATTAAACAAAAAAGAAAACAAAACGGCAGAGATGTGGGTTTAAGGGTTTAACCTCTTAAAATATAATGGTATTTAGATCTTTGCTTCTCACTTATAATCTTAAATAACTCCGATTTTTATAGCAAAAAAGTGCCTGAAAACAGGCCGTTGACGATAGTTTACGTGCAGGCATTGCTTTCGCGCGTTCGACTTTTAAAGTGAGAAAATACGTAACATTAACGACACATAAGCACCCTCTGATTAACCTTTCGGCCTTATTTTTAAATAAAAATTTCCCGCCAAAAACAATGACCAAAATCAATAAAGACTGTTATAGTTTTCATTAACCCCACTGTTTCTTTTTCCTCGTCGCAAATAGCTCTAAATTTGCGGCGGGAATTTCAATAAGCGCAGAGAAGTCAGCGCATCAGGCTTAAGTTGTTAATTATAAGTAAATACATGGTGTTCTATGTGGCAAAGAGGTAAGCAATGTTCGGATTAGATGCCTTTCATCTGGCCAGGATTCAGTTCGCATTTACTGTATCCTTCCATATTATCTTTCCCGCCATCACCATCGGTCTCGCCAGCTTCCTGGCAGTACTTGAAGGTATGTGGCTTAAAACACGCGATCAAACCTATCGCGATCTCTACCACTTCTGGTCGAAAATCTTTGCCGTTAACTTCGGTATGGGTGTGGTATCAGGGCTGGTCATGGCTTACCAGTTCGGGACGAACTGGAGCGGCTTCTCTGCGTTTGCCGGGAGTATCACCGGCCCGCTGCTGACTTATGAAGTGCTGACGGCGTTCTTCCTGGAAGCAGGCTTCCTGGGCGTGATGCTGTTTGGCTGGAATCGCGTGGGGCCGGGTCTGCACTTCTTCGCCACCTGCATGGTTGCTCTGGGAACACTGATTTCGACCTTCTGGATTCTTGCCTCCAACAGCTGGATGCAGACGCCTCAGGGCTTCATCATCGAGAATGGCATTGTGGTGCCGCAGGACTGGTTGAAAATCGTCTTCAATCCCTCTTTCCCTTATCGCCTTTTCCATATGTCAGTGGCGGCGTTCCTGGCGAGTGCCTTTTTTGTGGGATCGTCAGCGGCCTGGCATTTGCTGAAAGGGAATAACAATCCTGCTATCCGTAAGATGTTCTCCATGGCGTTGTGGATGGCGCTGATCGTTGCGCCGATTCAGGCGATGATTGGGGATGCACACGGTCTGAACACCCTTGAGCATCAGCCAGCCAAAATCGCGGCGATTGAAGGACACTGGGAAAACCCACCGGGTGAGGCCACGCCGCTGATCCTGTTTGGTATTCCCGATATGGAACAGGAGCGTACCAAATATGCGCTGGAAGTGCCTTACCTTGGCAGCCTGATTCTGACGCACAGTCTGGATAAACAGGTTCCGGCGCTGAAGTCGTTCCCGAAAGAGGACCGCCCTAATTCTACGGTGATCTTCTGGTCATTCCGCGTGATGGTGGCGCTGGGGCTGCTGATGATTACGCTGGGCGTGGTCAGCCTGTGGCTGCGTTTCAAAGGCCGTCTTTACGAGTCGCGTCCTTTCCTGTGGTTTGCTCTGTTAATGGGGCCATCGGGTCTGATTGCGATTCTGGCGGGCTGGTTTACCACTGAAATCGGTCGTCAGCCGTGGGTGGTGTATGGCGTGCAGCGCACCATTGATGCGGTCTCGGCACATGGCGATATGCATATGAGCATCAGCCTGCTGGCCTTTATTCTGGTCTACAGCTCGGTGTTCGGTGTGGGATACCACTACATGATGCGCCTGATTAAGCAGGGACCGGTTGTCGGCGAAGGTCATATCACCGAAGAAGGTGGACCGGGTCAGAAGAAAACGCCAGCGCGTCCGCTTTCCGCTGCCACCTTTAAGGATGGAGACCACTAAGATGATCGATTATTCCGTTATCTGGTTTGTGATTATCGTCTTCGCAACCCTGATGTATATCGTGATGGATGGTTTTGACCTGGGTATTGGTCTGCTGTTCCCGTTCAATAAAGATGCCGGCGAGCGCGACATGATGGTTAACACCGTCGCACCCGTCTGGGATGGTAATGAAACCTGGCTGGTTCTGGGAGGCGCAGGCCTGTTCGGGGCATTCCCGCTGGCTTACGCGGTGATTACCGATGCGCTGTCGATTCCGCTGACCGCCATGCTGATTGGCCTGATTTTTCGGGGTGTCGCCTTTGAATTCCGCTTCAAGGCGGTTGAAGGTCATCGGGCATTCTGGGACAAATCCTTTATTGCCGGGTCTGTTTTAGCGACCTTCAGTCAGGGCGTCGCAGTCGGCGCGTTTCTGGATGGCATTCCGGTTGAGGGACGCCGTTTCGCCGGTTCCGCACTGGACTGGCTGGCACCGTTCCCGCTGTTCTGCGGCGTGGGTCTGGTGGTGGCCTATGCGCTGCTGGGCTGCACCTGGCTTATTATGAAGACCGAGAATGAGCTGCACCGTAAGATGTCCGCGCTGGCGACGCCACTGGTCATCGCGCTGTTAGTGATTATTGGTATTGTCAGCCTGTGGACGCCGTTTACGCATCAGGACATCGCACATCGCTGGTTCAGCAAGCCAAACCTGTTCCTGTTCCTGCCGGTTCCGGTGCTGGTGCTGCTCTGTTCATGGGGCATTGTGCGCGCCATTAAGCGTGAGGCGCACTATTCACCGTTCCTGCTGACGCTGGCGCTGGTCTTCCTGGGCTTCTCCGGTCTGGGCATCAGTGTGTGGCCCAACATTATTCCGCCATCCGTAACCATCTGGGATGCCGCATCGCCACCGCAGAGCCAGGCCTTTATGCTGGTGGGTAGCCTGCTGATTATCCCGATGATTCTGGGTTACACCTTCTGGAGCTACTACGTGTTCCGTGGAAAAATCAAAGCAGATGAAGGATATCATTGATATGAAAAGCCTCAGCAGCATGAAAGACCACAATCACAGTGAAGAGACGAAAGCGCCGTGGTGGAAACGGGTAATGTGGCTGGTGTTTATCTATGCCGCCAGCGTACTGGCGCTGGGCGTGGTCGCCTCGCTGTTCCGCATGATGATGACGGCAGCGGGTATGCGTAGTCATTAATTGTCGCAGACTCCGCCTCACCGTTATCAGGCGCAGTTTTTATCAGGAATCAGAAGGCTGACGTCAGTCAGCCTTTTTTAGTTAGTAACCTAAGCAATTAATGCGGAATTGCCCCGAACGGACGTGCGCGGCTTACCCTTTCCTTACACTGATTCGCCATATTTGTTATCCTTTTTTAATTAAAACCTCAGTCTTAACCCGCGTCGTAAATCGCCATCATGCTCAGTCAGGCCATTAAAAAAAAGCACATCAACGATCTGGTCGAGTGGATTGAAGCCCATCTCACTGACGATCTCAATATCGATCAAATTACCTTGAAATCAGGATATTCAAAGTGGCACATGCAGCGCATGTTCAAGGAGATGACCGGGCAAACGCTGGCAGCCTATACCCGCAAACGGCGTCTGACGATGGCTGCTATGGCACTGCGACTGACACGCATGACGCTGATTGATATTGCCGTACGATTTGGTTTCGATAACCAGCAAAACTTCACCCGGGTTTTCAAAGGCCACTTTGCGCTGACGCCTGGCGCATTTCGGCGTATTCCCCATTTGCCGGTCAAAAACTTCCATGGACGCATTCTGGCGCGATCGCTGGCAGAGCGCGCCACGCTGGTTGAACGCGAGGAAGCGTTGCACCTGTGCGGAGAGAAGCTGGAGTGGGAGTGTAAGTTCGGTGATTATTTTGCCGACCACGATCACCGGGTTGCCGGGCTGGCGCGTCAGATGGTGTCGCTGGCGGGAAGCCATGTAACGCATGGCTGGTTAGGCTTTCAGTATGGCCCCGGGCATAGCTCTGCTGACCAGCAGAATATCAGCCTGTTTCAGGCGCTGGAGCCGCAATATGCCGATCTGCTGAGTGACCACACCAGCAGTTGGAGTGAAGCGGCGGGCCTCTATGCGTCGATTCGCTGGAGCGGCAGACCGGAACAACTGACGCGTTTTATTGAGGATATTTATTATCAACATCTGCCAGCACTGGGTGTAGCGCGGCGTCCTGGCAAAGACCTGCTGCGTCTCGACTTTGCACATTGCAAGCCTGACTGGCTGAGCGGCGTATTTTCAATTCCGGTGATGCAGGCGTAGCCAGCAGGGCAGGGCGAGTGATTCCCGGCCCCGTTAATGCATATTTTGTGCGGTAAACTGTGACAAACCGCACGATTCTATAAACTAACTCGCCGTTCTGGCGTAAAATCCTCTTCCGAAACCCTGTCATACCGGAATCATCGTGCATCCGTGATGGGGCTGGAACATTCATCTGCATTTCAGGCCTTTTCCGGCCAAAACGAAAAACGAAGATAATTATGCGACGCTTAATGATTTCACTGATTCTGGCATTGCCTGTTATGGCAATGGCGCAGCAGGCTGAGCCTTTCTCACCGCCTGCCGGACTGCATCCGCACTCTCAGGCCTCCCAGCATGAAATTCTGGGTGACGGTGAGCTGCCGGAACACACCAGCAGTAACGCTTCCCTCTCCGGATTTAACGACACGCTGTAAATGCTGATACGCTGCCAGACCCGGCGGCGCAACATGACCGGCTCGTCAGGAGTCGGTCAGATTTAACCTTCTCTGCCTGCCTTAAAAAACCCGCAAATACCTCTTTCTGAACGCTTGTCAGGGTCGCTTCACGCCTGCGATACGCACACCTGCATCTCTGTAAAATATATCTTAACAAGTCCGATCGCATTTTTCGTTCTTGTACTTAAGATATATCATAGCTAATCTCCCGGCTTGAGATGAGAATGATTGTTATTCCATGAAATTTTCATGACAGTGCGCATGCCCCTGAATCACGGGCATAGCTTGAGGAGAGATATTTTGACTGCATCAGCTAATCAGCGTTTACCCCAGCGCGTCCGTAATGAACTGCGTTTCCGTCATATTCAGGTCGCCAGTAAAACTAACATTGCCGGTAAATTCTGGCGCATACGGTTCAGCGGCAGCGATCTGGCGGGCTTTACATCGCCAGGCTTTGATGACCACATCAAGGTATTTTTCCCTTCCGCTGAAGGTGAAACACTGGCTCTGCCGCAGATGACCGACGCGGGCATTGTCTGGCCCGAAGGTTTGCGTCCGCAGGCGCGCGACTACACGCCGCTTGAATTCGATGGTGCCTCTTCTCTGACCCTGGATTTCTATATTCACCAGCAGGGCGTGGCGAGTGACTGGGCAACGCAGGCACAGGTGGGCGATAAATTAATTATCGGTGGGCCACGCGGTTCGCTGGTGGTGCCGACCGATTATGCATTTCAGCTTTACGTCTGTGATGAAACCGGGCTGCCAGCGTTTGCGCGTCGTCAGCGTGACGCAAGTGCCCAGTCTTTGCATCTCTATGCCTTTACCGATGACGCGACGGGCCACGGCTATTTATCGGATACGACTGGCGTAACGACAAACTGGTTGGGCAGCGGTCAGATGCAGAAAGCACAGCTCAGCCAGCTGATTGCCCGGCTGGATCAGCTCACACTTCCGGCGGAAGATTACTTTATCTGGCTGACTGGCGAAGGTGAGTTTGTGAAAGCGCTGGCTGACTACTTCACGGTGCAGCGCGGCCTCAGCAGTGATTTTGTGCGGGCGGTGGCCTACTGGCACCAGAAGTAAGCGGCTCTGCCAATTGAGTTTTGCCAGACGGCGGACTACCATCAATCCGACTTTTTCCCGCAGGGCAGGCCATGAAACAGCATCCGAATTCCACCTCATCTGACGATCAGAGTACGCGCGCAGGCGGCTGCGGCGGACGACGCAAACGACGCGAAAAGATGCTGGAAGCAAGTGAGATCCGCCTGCTGATGCTCCATTTCCTGGCGCAGAATGCGGCGCACGGCTATGAACTGATCAAGTCGGTTGAGGTGCTGTCGAAGGGAGAGTATTCGCCTAGTCCGGGGATCATTTACCCCAATCTGACGCTGCTTGAAGAGATGGAGGCGATTGAGGTGGTGGATGCGCAGACAGCGCGCAAAGCCTATCGTCTGACCGCAACGGGAGAGGCGCAACTGGCAGAGAACCTGGAAACGGTCTCCAGCCTGATCACGCGGCTCTCTACGCTGGCGATTCTGGTCAATAACCGCAGCATTCCTGCTGTAGAGCAGGCGATTTATGGGCTGAAGGTCGCGCTGAACCAGCGGCTGGCGCAGGAAGATATCTCAGAAACCGCGCTGCAGACGCTGATTAAGGCGCTGCACGACGCGGCTGAAAAAATCACTCACAGTTAATCAGCTGATTTCGGCTTTGTTTTTGTCGATGTGGCCCAGGGTACGATCCGGGAAACAGATGTCGCGTACGCGCTGTTTTAGCGTGGTCGCATCCGGGAAGCCACCATCACGCTTGCGTTCCCACAGCAGGTGCTCATCCAGCGTAATTTCAAAGATACCACCGGTACCTGGTTTCAGGGTTACTTCCGCCAGATCCTCAGCGAAAGTATGCAGAAGTTCCTGTGCCATCCACGCTGACCGCATCAGCCAGTTGCATTGCATACAGTAGTGAATAACAACCACAGGTTTTTGTGCCATAACTCTATTCCTTTACGTGTTGATAAATGCCAATGCATTCGGGTGAACAATTTGTGCGCTGTGGTTTATATCCAAATGTAAATAAGATTGATAATGATTATCAGTTGCATTAAATTTAAGTCGATAATTACTACACCAGCATGATGTTCTGACTTTTCACGGCTTTTATGCGGAGCCGTTTTACTGTTGCCAGCAAACAAGTGAGCGAATACTAACAATTAATCAGGTAATTCGCGCCTATGTCACCACGTTTTCGGAGATTGACGCAACCGCGTCTGACTCAACTGGCGTTGCTCGCCACCTTCATCAATACCACCTGCACTTATGCTGCGGGCAGTGAATCTGCTACGCTAGCCCTTTCTGACCGCTCTGACAGCAATACCGAACAGGTAATGACGGTGACGGCGCCGGAAATTAAAAAAACGGCAGGCAGTAAAACCTCGCTCTCTGCCAGCGATCTGCAACAGCGTGGTGCCACTGACTTTGGATCGATTATGCGCTATGAACCGCTGATCAGTGCCACCGGTACTAGTGGCGGTTCATCAGCCGGTAAGAGCGGTTTTGATCGGGCTGGTTATACCGGCTACAACATTCGAGGCCTCGAGAGCAACCGCGTCGGTCTGGATGTGGACGGCATTCCGTTGCCGCAGGCCACTGGCCGCAGCTATGTAGGACGCGCTGGTCTCGACAGCTTTGGCATTGGCCGCGATTACATCGATCCTTATATGTTTGGGCGTATTGAGATTGAGAAGGGCGCCACAGCAGTGGATCAGTCGAACACCTCAATTGGCGGCAACGTCTCGTTCCGTAACAAATCCCCGGACGACTATCTGTACTCCGGCAAGCCGACCTTTTTCGGCTATCAAAGTGACTACGACTCCGCCAGCCGCAGCTGGCACAACGGCATGACTGCAGCAGCAGGCGATGACACGCTGAGTGGCATTTTTGTTTACAGCCGTCGTGACGGACAGCAGACCCGTAACAACAGCGATACGCTCGATGCTTATCCGGCCAACTGGCACTCCGATGCCTTTATGACTTCCGGCATCTGGCAGCCCAATGATGCTCACAAGCTCAGCGCGACGGTCGATTACTATCACAAAACTCACCACAGCCATTACGACAGCTGGAGCACTTCCGGCAATACCGTCTGGGGAACGGCACAGCAGCAGAGTGATACCCGCCGCTGGGGCATCAGCCTGGCGGATGAGTACACCCCTTACAATGACCTGATCGACAGCCTGACGACCCGCGTTTACTGGCAGCAGACCCAGGCGCATGACAACACCCTAATGCCGTCGAGTGCCACCGCCAGGCAAACCGTCTATTCCGATTACAACAGCGACAGCTACGGTTTTGACACCCGAGCGCTTAAAAGCGTCGGGCGACATGAACTGAGTGCCGGGCTGAATGCGCGTCTGGTGGATACTGAGCGACCTTTCCGTCAGTCACCGCCAGCCAGTGCTTTTACTGCGATTATGCAGCCGCAGGCTAACAGCCGCAGCTACAGCGTGGGCGGTTATCTGCAGGATACTATCAGCTTCGATGCTGACGGACATCGGGCGGCTATCGTGCCGGGCGCGCGCGTGGCCTATCAGAACACCCGACCACGTGATGTGGCGACGCTGACCACGAACAGTAGCGTGCTTGACGCCAGCGAAGTTTCAGCGCTCTACGGATCGCCAAACAGCGACACCCAGATATTGCCGTCGATCGCCTTCCAGTTCGATCTGACACCGAAGCTGATGACTTATCTGCAATATACCCGTGGCGCGCAGTTCCCCAACGATACCCAGCTCTATGGCTCATGGAACCTTGGCTCCAGCTATGCCGGCACCGCACAGTATGCGCTGATTGGTAATGCAGACCTGAAAACCGAAACCAGCAACAACTACGAGTGGGGTGTAAAAGGAGAGGTGGCAAAAGGCGTCACGCTTAACGCTGCCGCTTTTTATAACGACTATAAAAACTTTATTGCCTTTACCCGTTACAGCCGGGCGGCTAATCCGGGTCAGTTCGTTAATGTGCCCGCCAACATTTACACCACCTATCAGGCGGAGAACCGCGATAAAGCCTACATCTACGGGGCTGAAATCAGCAGTAAAGTGAACTTCGGTAGCTGGTTCAATGAGGTCGAGGGTCTGAGCGCCAATCTGGCGTTGGGTTACACGCAGGGCGCGGCAAAGTCACGCTACCTTGGTGACCGCTACATCGATCTGGAGAGTGTTGCTCCGATGAAAGCGATTGTCGGACTCGCCTGGGATGATGAGGCGCGTGGCTACGGGGCCGCCGTTACCGCTACCTTTGTCAAAGGTAAGCAAGCCAGCGCGACTAACCGCGAAAGCTTCGCTAACAACGGCAGCAGCCTGGCCGACTCCAGCACCGATTACATGCGGGTACCAGGTTATGGCATGGTGGATATGACCGCTTACTGGCGCGTCGCACATAACGTCAGGCTGAGTGGCGGGCTTTACAACATAACCGATCGCAAATACTGGGATTACCTCAGCAGTCGTGAACTGACCAGCGCCACTCAGCAGGAGCGCAACGATCAGGCACTGGCCGTGATGCCGGGCCGTACTTTCCAGTTAGGTGTTAACGTCGATTTTTGATAGCCGTCGCCCTGCGCTGATGCAGGGCATTACTAAGAGAGCCTGAGTCATGAACCCGATTTATCAGCACTATCTTGCCCTTAAAGGTGAACAACCGAAGAAATATGCCCGCGACCTGGCTGCGCTGATCGGCATCAGCGAAGCGGAATTGTGTGAAGCGCGCATCGGCGTTGATGCCGTGGCGCTGAAACGCGATTTTCCGGCGTTGCTGAAGGCACTTGGCGCAGTCGGCGAAACCAAAAACATTACGCGTAACGCTTATGCGGTACATGAACATCTGGGTGAATACCACAATGTGCAGATTGGCGCACATGGTGGCCTGGTGCTTAATCCCCGTGCACTCGATCTGCGCCTGTTCGTCGGTCAGTGGTGCAGCGCCTTTGCTCTGCAGGAGCCAACCGGGCAGGGCGTTCGTCACAGTATTCAGATCTTTGATCGTCATGGCGATGCGGTGCTGAAAGTTTACGTCACGGAGCAGACCAACATGGCAGCGTGGCAGACGCTGATTGCCGACTTTACCGACGCCGCGGCGACGCCGCTTGTGGTTGAGCCGGCTGCTGCAGCTCCCCTGACTGAGGCGGTTGATGCCACCGCCATCGACCGTGAATGGCGCGCCATGACCGATGTTCATCAATTTTTCGCGTTGCTTAAGCGCCATCAGGTGTCACGACCGCAGGCGTTTCGCGCGGTGGGTGACGATCTCGCCAGGCAGACCGGTAACGATGCGCTTGAGCGCCTGCTACAGATGGCACAGCAGGCGGGCAATGAAATTATGATTTTTGTCGGCAACCGTGGCTGTACTCAGATTTTCACCGGCAGGGTAGAGAAGCTGCAGCCAGTGGAAAACTGGCTCAACATCTTCAATCCGCAGTTCACACTGCATCTGATGGCTGATCAGATCAGCGAAAGCTGGGTAACACGCAAGCCAACGGGCGATGGCTTTGTTACCAGCCTGGAACTGTTCGCCGCCGACGGCACACAGATCGCCCAGCTCTACGGTCAGCGCACGGAGGGTACGCCAGAGCAGTCAAGCTGGCGCGAGCAGATTGGCGCACTCCACACGCCGGGAGCGGCGGCATGAAAAGAGTGATGTTGTTATGGCTGCTCATGACGCTGCCATCACTGGCGGCGGAGCGGGTGGTGTCGATTGGCGGTGACGTCACCCAGATTATCTATGCGCTGGATGCCCAGTCACAGCTAGTGGCGCGCGACAGCACCAGTCTGCGCCCGGCGCAGGCCACCCGACTGCCGGACGTGGGTTATATGCGCCAGCTCAACGCCGAAGGCATTCTGGCACTGAAACCAACGCTGGTGATCGCCAGCGAGCAGGCGCAGCCGTCGCTGGTACTGCAACAGATTGCCCGCGCGGGCGTCAGGGTGGTCACGGTCAGCGGCGACAGCAGCCTGCAGGCGATCCCGCAGAAAATTATCACTGTGGGTCAGGCGCTGCAGCGTGAAAGCGAAGCTCAGGCTCTGGCACGGCAAATGACGCAGCAGATTCGCCAGTTGCCGCAGCAACCGCTGCCGGTAAAAGTGCTCTACATCATGGCGAACAGCGGCATGAAATCGATGGCGGCTGGAAATCAGACTGCGGCCGATGGCGCCATTCGCAGCGCCGGGCTGGAGAATGCTATGGGCTCGGTGCCGCACTATCAGGCACTGTCGCAGGAAGGGGTGATCGCCGCCGCGCCGGATCTGGTGGTAATCGGCGAGGATGGCTTGAAAACGCTGGGCGGCGAAGCGCAGCTGTGGCAGTTACCGGGTCTGACGCTGACACCTGCCGGGCAGCAGCACCGTCTGCTGGTGATCGACACCATGGCACTGCTGGGGTTTGGCCTTGATACACCGCGGGCAATCGTGAAATTGCGTCAGGCGGCGGAATCGCTGAACCATGATTAAGGATAATGCGCTGCGTGGCCTGTTGCTGATGCTGATCTTCCTGCTGGCGGCGATGGTGCTGGCGGCAAATCTGGGGGCGATGTCGCTTTCAGTGCGGGCGCTATGGCAGGCACCGCTTAGCGATCTTATCTGGCAGATCTGGCTGGATATCCGCCTGCCGCGCGTGCTACTGGCGGTGGTGATGGGCATGGCGCTGGCAGTCTCTGGCGCGGTGATGCAGGGTGTTTTTCGTAACCCACTGGCCGATCCCGGTCTGCTGGGGATCAGCAGCGGGGCGGGACTGGCGGTGGCACTGGCAATCATTATTCCGTTGGCGTTGCCGGCACCACTGGCATTGTGGCTACCGATGATCGCTGCGTTTATCGGCAGTCTGCTGGTGACACTGCTGCTCTTCAGTTTCAGTCGGCTGGCGCGCGGCAATCTTTCGCGGTTGTTGCTGGTCGGTATTGCGATTAATGCGTTGTGCGGTGCGGCGGTAGGCGTGCTGTCATGGCTGAGCAACGATCAGCAGCTGCGCCAGCTGTCGCTGTGGGGCATGGGAAGCCTTAGCCAGACACAGTGGCCCGCACTGCTGATTTGCCTGCTGCTGATTCTGCCAGCCTTGCTGCTGCTACAGACTCGCGCCCGCCACCTTAACCTGCTGCAGGCGGGCGAAGAGGATGCGCACTACATGGGAATTGATGTGAAGCGTACTCAGCATCAGCTGCTGATCCTCAGCGCGCTGCTTGTCGGTACAGCGGTCTCGGTCAGCGGCGTGATCGGCTTCGTCGGACTGGTGGTGCCACACGTGATGCGTTTTTGCCTTGGCGGCGATCATCGCTGGCTGCTGCCCGGCTCAGCACTGGCGGGGGCTATTCTGCTGCTGCTGGCCGATACGCTGGCGCGCACTCTGGTGGTTCCGGCCGAGATGCCAGTCGGGCTACTGACCAGCCTGATTGGCGGTCCGTGGTTTCTCTGGCTGATTCTGCGTCAACAGCGAGGGCTGGAGTGATGGAAATTTTACAGGCCAGGGGATTGTGTCTCGCGCACGGCGACAAAACCGTTATCGATAATCTCGACGTCACGCTGTCAGGTGGAGAGCTGGTGGCGCTGATTGGTCCCAACGGCGCAGGTAAATCGACGCTACTGCGGATGCTGACGGGATTTCTGTCGCCCGATCGGGGCGAGTGCTGGCTGGGCGACCGACGGCTGACGACATGGCCGCGTGAGCAGTTGGCACGACGTCGGGCAGTGATGCGCCAGCAGAACAACCTGACCTTTGCACAGTCAGCGCAGTCGGTCGTGGCGATGGGCCGTGCGCCCTGGCCGGAAGCGCAGACGACGCAAATTGTGGCTGAGGTCATGCGGCTGACCGGTTGTGAAGGGCTGGCGCAGCGCGATTACCGCCAGCTCTCCGGCGGTGAACAACAACGGGTGCAGCTGGCGCGGGTGCTGGCACAGCTCTGGCTGGAGGGAAGACCACGCGGCTGGCTGTTTCTGGATGAGCCGACCTCGGCGCTGGATCTCTTCTGGCAGCAGCAAACCTTGCGTTTACTACGCCAGCTGACGCGCGCCGGAGATCTCACCGTCTGTACCGTGTTACATGACCTTAATCAGGCTTCATTGTGGGCCGATCGCATACTGCTGCTGCACGCAGGCCAACTGGTGGCACAAGGCTCGCCGCAGGCGGTAATGACGGAAGCGACGCTGACGCGCTGGTACCAGGCCGATCTTCAGGTAGTGGCACATGCCGGAAGTGGACAGCCGCATATCCAGCTGCGTATCTAGACCGTTTCGCTTTAAAAACATTGTGTTGCGCGCTTTGAATCGCTGATTTTGCGCTATACCTGGAGTTCCGGGCAGCCTTAAGGAGACCATAATGGCAAAATCATTAGATCAAACCGCTGAGCAACTGGGTAATATTTTACTCTCCTCCGGACTTCATCTGGCGACCGCCGAATCCTGTACCGCCGGACTGATCAGCATGACGCTGGCCGCCGTGGAAAACAGCGGTGACTTCTATACCAGCGGCTTCGTAACCTACAGTGAAAATGCCAAAACGCGTCTGCTGGGGGTACATCCAGACACGCTGAAACAGCACACGGCGGTGAGCGAGAAAACAGCGAGGGAGATGGTGCAGGGAGCCTGCGCCCGCTCTGGTGAACCGGTAGGACTTTCAATCACCGGCTATGCCGGACCGGACGGCGGCGAGGATGGCACACCGGCAGGCACTATCTGGTTTGGCTGGGTCTTGCCCGACGGAAGGGATGAGGCGGAGTGCCACCAGTTCAGCGGCGATCCAAAATCGGTGATGGAGCAGGGCACGCAGTTCGCGCTGGAAGGGCTGATCAAACGGCTGCAGCGAGCCGATCGATAAAGGCGCGATTCACGCGCCTTTAAAAGCGTTAGCGGCAGTCGACAATAAGGCGGCCCTGCACATTGCCCTCCAGCAATGCCTGCGCACCTTCTCTGGCTTCACTCAGCGGAATGACCCGGCTCAGCTTATTGAGCCGTTCACTATCCATCAGCTCGCCGAGTCGCTGCCACGCCTGCTCACGAAGTGGCTTCGGACACATCACGCTATCGACCCCGGCCAGCGTAACACCACGAAGAATAAAGGGTGCAACGCTGGCTGGCAGATCGAGTCCCTGCGCCATACCGCAGGCGGCAACCGCGCCGTCACGCTGCGTAGCGGCCAGCACATTGGCCAGAGTATGACTGCCGACGCTGTCTATCGCGGCGGCCCAGCGCTCTTTTGCCAGCGGTTTGCCAGGCTGGGAAAGCGCTTCACGGTCAATGACCGATGCCGCGCCCAGCGTCTCGATCAGATATGCAGGGTCGCTGGTGCGTCCGCTCGACGCAACTACTTCATAGCCCAGACGCGCCAGCAGGCTGACGCTGTAGCTGCCGACGCCGCCACTGGCCCCGGTCACCAGCACCGGTCCGCGTTCCGGTGTGATGCCCTGTTTTTCGAGCGCCATCACACAGAGCATCGCGGTCAGCCCCGCTGTACCGATGGCCATGGTTTGCAGCGGACTCAGCGCTGCGGGCACACGGACCAGCCAGTCGCCGCTGACGCTGGCTTTCTGCGCCAGGCCACCCCACTGTTTTTCGCCCACGCCCCAGCCCGTCAGCAGCGCCACATCATCCTCTTTCCAGTCGGGATGGCGGCTGGCGGTCACACGCCCCACAAAGTCGATACCTGGCACCATCGGGAACTGGCGCACTATCGGGCCTTTGTTGCAGATAGCCAGGGCATCTTTGTAGTTCAGGGATGAGTAGCTGACGTCGAGTGTGACATCGTGGTCGGGCAGTTGAGATTCGGGGAGATCTTTCAGCAGGGAACGGTAACCTTGTTCGTCATTTTCAATGACCAGTGCCTTGAACATGCAGCCTCCGGCAGAGTGGGAAAGAGGGATCAGTTTACGCCTGACAGCAGTAATGCGGTAGGGCAATGGCCGCCTCGCCAGGTGAAGCGGGTGGCTGGCGCGGAAAAGCGTGCTGACAGGAGTGTAGAGGCTGATGCATAAATTTGCATATAATTCAGATAATTAGTCGAATTGTGAATTTTTTATGATAAATAGGCTATAAAAATCATGTTGTTACATTTTTGCAGGGTGACTGAATAATTGTCCGGGTCGGGTTGTCCACGTATAAAAAAGATGACATTATGACCGCCACTTTTTGACCCTGCTTCTTCATCACAGAGGACGTCGCCATGTCCGGTTCACCGCGCACTCGCCCGGATTACCGTTCGCTTTTTCCGGCGCACATCGTGTTTTCCACATTGCCGAACGCTTCGTTATTTCTCATGCGGTGAGGCCAGCCAGGCCGCGGTTGTGGGGCTTTTCTCCATGGGCTGCGTAATGCCTTTCTGTTAATAATTCGCCGGGGCGCTGTCCCCATGATTGTGCCTCAGGCACTTCCTCCCTGACGTTAGGGATTCTGTTATGACTCCACTGAAAATTGCTGCCAGCGCCGCTGTCGCGCCCAGTCTGACCCTGAACACCTCGCGTGACGTAGTGACGCTGGATAACACCGACTTTACTGATGTGGCAGCGGTTGTCGTTTCGCTGGCAGATACCCGCAGCGGTGTACTGGCGCTGCTGCGGCATACCGGCTTTAATCTGCCGGTGTTTGTCGCAAATGCGTTTGAAGAAGAGGTGATGCACCTGCCCGGCGTCAGCGGTGAGCTGAATGGCGAGCCGCAGGAGTGGATAGCGCTGGAAGCGGCTGCGCAGGCGTATGAAGCTGAGCTATTGCCACCCTTTTTCGAGACGCTGACCCGCTATGTCGACATGCAGAACAGCACCTTTGCCTGTCCCGGCCATCAGGGCGGCGCGTTTTTTAAAAAGCATCCGGCGGGTAAACAGTTTTATGACTTTTACGGCGAGAATGTTTTCCGTTCTGATATGTGCAACGCCGACGTCAAACTGGGCGATCTGCTGATCCACGAAGGCTCAGCCAAAGATGCGCAGAAGTATGCAGCAAAGGTATTTAACGCCGACAAAACTTACTTTGTGCTTAACGGCACCTCCAGCGCCAATAAAGTAGTGACCAATGCGCTGCTGACCCGCGGCGATCTGGTGCTGTTTGACCGCAACAATCATAAGTCTAATCATCATGGCGCATTGATTCAGGCGGGCGCGACCCCGGTTTATCTTGAAGCGGCACGTAACCCCTTCGGTTTTATCGGCGGCATTGACGCGCACTGTTTCGATGAAGCCTATCTGCGCGAGCAGATAGCGACAGTGGCACCAGAGCGCGCGACAGAGGCGCGGCCTTTCCGTCTGGCGATCATCCAGCTGGGCACCTACGACGGTACGGTTTACAACGCACGTCAGGTCGTAGATCGTATTGGTCATCTGTGTGATTACATCCTGTTTGATTCCGCGTGGCTCGGCTATGAGCAGTTCATTCCCCTGATGGAGGGCTGTTCGCCGCTGACGCTAGAGCTGAATGAGAACGATCCCGGCATCTTTGTCACGCAGTCCGTGCATAAGCAGCTGGCAGGTTTTTCACAAACCTCGCAGATCCACAAAAAAGATAATCACATTCGCGGACAGCGGCGTTTCTGTCCGCACAAGCGACTGAATAACGCTTTTATGCTGCATGCATCAACCAGCCCGTTCTATCCGCTGTTTGCCGCGCTGGATATCAACGCCAGAATTCATCAGGGCGAAGCGGGGCGTCGCATGTGGGATGAGTGCGTCATGGTGGGCATTGATGCACGTAAAGCGATCCTGGACCGCTGTGAAATGATCCTGCCGTTTGTGCCGGAGACGGTAGAGGGTCAGCGCTGGCAGGATGCGCCCACTGAAACGATCGCCCGCGATCTGCGCTATTTCAGCTTTGAACCCCAGTCGAAGTGGCACGGCTTTGCGGGTTACGCCCGCGATCAATATCGGGTCGATCCCTGCAAGCTATTGCTAACCACGCCGGGCATCGATGCTGCCAGCGGCGAATACAGTGATTTTGGGATCCCCGCGACCATACTGGCGAACTACCTGCGTGAGAACGGCATTGTGCCGGAGAAGTGCGATCTCAACTCGATCCTGTTCCTGCTGACCCCGGCTGAGAGTCCGGAGAAGATGGCGAATCTGGTGGCGATGCTGGCGCAGTTTGAGCAGCATGTAAAAGAGGATGCGCCGCTGGCCGAAGTGCTGCCGACGATTTATCGCAAGAATGCGCAACGCTATGCCGGCTATACTCTGCGTCGCCTCTGTCAGGAGATGCACGATCTCTACGTCAGTCACAACGTTAAGGATCTGCAGCGTCTGATGTTCCGCGCTGCGGAGTTCCCGCCAGTGAGGGTCAATCCGCAGGATGCGCATCAGGCTTATATTCGCGGCGAAGTGGAGCTGGTCCCCATTGCCGATGCAGCCGGGCGTGTCGCTGCTGAAGGCGCGCTGCCTTATCCTCCTGGCGTGCTGTGCGTTGTGCCAGGTGAAGTGTGGGGTGGCGCGGTGCAGCGTTATTTCCTGGCGCTGGAAGAGGGGCTTAACCTGCTGCCGGGCTTCTCGCCGGAGCTGCAGGGTGTTTATACCGAAGAGGATGACCAGGGACAGAAGTATCTGGTGGCGAATATGATAGTGGAGCGCTGATCTGAGCGGGGGCAGAGGCGGGTAGCGGCCCGCCGGGCCTTTTTGTTCGCTGCGCGAACGGGCGCTGAGAATTTTTCGTTCGCCTGCCAGCATACTGACGCTGAGCGGGTTCCGTCCGCCAGGCGTGGGGGAGTTTCAGTTCGCCTGAGCAGGCGGACGTGTAAAGGCGTCCGCCCGCCCCTTAACAATCCCGGCGTCCGGCTGCCTGCGCGCCCCGCTTTGCGGGGTGCCTTCGTCACGCCCTGCGGCCCGAGGACCGTCCGGACTCGCCATCCCTGGCTCGTTCCGTCCTTTCGCCGACGTCCTGTCGGCTCATCCTGGCCTCCGGTTGTTCCTCAGCGCTTCGGACGCCTCTGGTAAAACCCCTGCCTGCGATTTCTTTTTGCTTTCTGTGGTGCGGCGCTGTCTGATGGACCGAAAGCAAAGCTAATTTTGAAAACTTTCAGCGACAATGAATCAACATTTAAAGAAGAGATAAAAGCGGGGAAAGGGAGGCCGTCAGAACCGCTGAGCGGATGAGGGATTTCAGGACGAGCGACAGGGATGTCGCGAAGAGGCGGGTTCGCGCCAGGGATGGCGCGTCCCGACGGTCCGTGAGAAATCCTGAAGAAGCGAAGGGATCGCGAAGCGGCGGTGAAGCAGGCCGGAGCCCGGGGTCAAGGGGGCGCGGCGACTGGCGCCCCCTTGTTGGTCGCCTGCAGAGGCGTGACTGAAACTGCCCAGCATGCCAGGCGAACGAAACCTTCTCAGCGCCTGTTCGCGCAGCGAACCATCGGCCAGGCGGTCGGAACCCGCTCAGTGCCAGCTCGCTGCCAGGCGAACGAAACCTTCTCAGCGCCCGTTCGCGCAGCGAACAAACACCAGCTTCAGCTCCGTACTCAAGCCCCGTTCGCGCAGCGAACAACAACCCCGCTTCAGCGGGCCGATCAGAATCCCCGATAACTCTTCTGCGCAGTACTCACCTTATACAGATAACGACGCGACTCCGCCGATGGGTGCTGGTTCGCCAGGGTCGAGTAAACCTTGCTGGATGACATACCGTTGATCATCGAAAACGCCCGATCTTTATCGCTGGAGAAGACGCGCAACACGCTGCCTGCACCACCGTTATAGGCGGTGATCACCGCATAGCGGCGTGATACCGGATCCTGAATGCCGCCCAGATAGCTGCGCTGCAACAGCGACAGATAAGCCGTACCGGCATCAATATTGTTCTCTGGATCCAGCAGATAACTGCGACTCGGCTTGCCCCATTTACCCTTCATGCGGAAGACGTCAACACCGGCGGTGTGCTGCACCACCTGCATCAGACCCAGCGCATCAGAGTGGCTTACGGCGTAGGGGTTAAAGCTCGACTCGGTCTGCATAATCGCCAGGATCAATGAGGCATCGACACCATACTGTTCGGAAGCTTTACGCACCATCGGCAGGTATTTGTGCGCACGTTTGTCCAGGTGGTTCGGCACCATCGGAATCGAAATGCTGTAAATCACATGCAGACCCGAAGTGCGACGCATCAACTTATTCTGGATCAGATAGTCAGCAAAAGCTTCCGCGCGGCCCTGCCAGCGAATCGGCTGACCGGTGTTATCCAGCACCTGACCATAGAGCAGCGGCTCTTTACTGATCTCGATGTCGTTGGCGTCAGAATAGAGATCGACATTACCCGGATCTTCACCAATCAACAGCGTGGTCACGATCGCCTGACGCAGACTGGCCATCGGATCGGTGCCAGAAATCGTCTCGATGGTCAGCTTACCGCTTTCAAAGTTGATGTGGCTGCGGGTGTAATAGTTGTCGCTGTATTTGACGTAATCTTTTGGTCCGGCGATCAGGACCTCATTGATACCCCAGATATTCTCAATATTATGAGCAAACTGCCCCATCAGAATATCAAAGGCGTTGGTGTCTTTTACCCACTCCTCGTGGGTCTGCTGCTTCTTTGACCCGGAGCAGGAAACCAGAAGTGGTGCTATCACCAGCAGGGCGATTAATTTTTTATTCATTGGGAATGCAAGCCTGACCTGGATAACCGGCCTCAGTGATGAGGCCCGGAATGTTTACGCTTCTGGCGGTGTATAGCCTTCGATATGAACGTCTTTACCTTCGAACAGGAAATTGATCATCTCCTTCTCCAGCACTTTACGATCTTCGGGATTCATCATGTTGAGCTTTTTCTCGTTGATCAACATGGTCTGTTTCGCCATCCACTTCTGCCAGGCTTCTTTGGAGATGTCGTTGTAAATACGCTTACCCAGGTCGCCCGGATAGAGCTGAAAATCCTGACCTTCCGCGTCGCGCTGTAAAAAAGTACAAAAAATGGTGCGGCTCATTACTCTTCCTCATTAATCTCACAACTGTCCAAAGCCAGTTGTCGGGGATGGCGCAGCTCGTGTAACAGGCGCTCAACGGGTGCAGCTAATCCCACAGATGGTGGCAGCGCTAAGTTATACCAGAGACCGCCTGCTTCATCCATCGCCGCCCCGGCAGAAGGCCATGACAGCCACATTGGCACGATATCAAGATGGAAATGGCTGAAGGTGTGACGAAACGCGGTTAGCTGCTGCGGTTTTGCATGGATGCCACGCGCCGTCAGCCAGTCGGTGAGCGCCGTTTCGGTGGTGAACTGCGGGAAGCAGAACAGACCGCCCCACAGGCCCACAGGCGGACGCTGCTCCAGCCAGACATCATCGCCATCCTGCATCATCAGGAACCAGCCGCTGCGTTCCGGCAGCACCTGCTTAGGTTTCTTGCCGGGATAGCTCGCCCAGCTGCTGCTGGCGTACGCCTCACAGCCGCTGTTCAGCGGACAGATTTCACACTTCGGCTTCGATCGGGTACAGACGAGAGCACCCAGATCCATCATTGCCTGATTAAACTGGCTGACGCCCTCGGCAGGGGTGACCTCTTCACTGATCTGCCAGAGACGCTTTTCGACCTCTTTTTTACCCGGCCAGCCGCCAATGGCATAGCAGCGAGCCAGCACACGCTTGACGTTGCCATCCAGAATCGGGAAGTGCTGGCCCAGCGACAGCGACAGAATCGCGCCGGCCGTGGAGCGGCCAACGCCGGGCAGGGCAGAGACATCATCAAAATTACGCGGGAACTCGCCCTGATGCACTTCAACAATCTGCTTTGCGGCTTTATGCAGATTACGCGCACGGGCGTAGTAGCCGAGCCCGGTCCAGAGGTGCAGCACCTCATCGAGCGGTGCCGCAGCCAGATCGGTAACCGTGGGGAAGCGCGCCATAAAGCGTTCAAAATAGGGGATTACCGTGGCAACCTGGGTTTGCTGTAGCATCACTTCAGAGAGCCACACCTTATAAGGCGTTTTCTCCAGCTGCCACGGCAGGGTTTTGCGACCAAAGCGCTGATACCAGTCCAGCACCTGTTGCGCGAACTGCGGCGCTTGCATCATAAGAAGGAAATTTTCCGTGTTTACTCTACACTCAGGCAGGAATTCCAGCACATGCGCACCTGGGTGTAAACCGGAAGATTGCAAAGGCTTGCTTCTGCTTATGAACTTTGCATAATGCCCGTTTCCCGGAACAGGCTAACCAGCAGGCTTTTACATGATTAATGACGTCATCACCCCAGAATTTGATGAGAACGGGCGGCCATTGCGCCGGATCCGTAGCTTTGTGCGCCGCCAGGGTCGCTTAACAAAAGGCCAGCAGCAGGCGCTGGACACCCTGTGGCCGATCATGGGGGTGGAATATCAGCCGGAGCCTGTCGATCTGCCCGCATTGTTTGGCCGCGAAGCCCCGGTGACGCTGGAGATTGGCTTTGGCATGGGTGCCTCGCTGGTCACTATGGCGCAGAACACGCCGCATCAGAACTTCCTGGGTATTGAAGTGCATGCGCCAGGCGTAGGTGCCTGTCTGGCTTCCGCGAAAGAAGCCGATGTGCAGAACCTGCGGGTAATGTGTCATGACGCGGTGGAAGTGCTGGAGAAGATGATTCCGGATAACTCACTGCGTATGGTTCAGCTTTTCTTCCCCGATCCATGGCATAAAGCGCGCCACAATAAACGCCGTATCGTTCAGGTGCCTTTCGCCGAGCTGGTGATGCGTAAACTGAAGCTGGGCGGCGTTTTCCACATGGCGACCGACTGGGAAGCCTACGCGGAACATATGCTGGAAGTGATGAACAGCATTTCTGGCTACCGCAACCAGTCAGAACAACAGAATTACGTGCCGCGTCCTGAGACGCGTCCACTGACCAAGTTTGAGCAGCGCGGGCAGCGTTTAGGCCACGGCGTATGGGATTTAATGTTTGAGAGGGTGAAATAATGGCCACACAACGCAGCCGCCGTTTACGTAAAAAACTGCACATCGATGAGTTTCAGGAACTGGGCTTCTCGGTTGCCTGGCGTTTCCCGGAAGGCACCAGCGAAAGCGAAATTGATGAGACGCTGAACCAGTTCATCAACGAAGCGATCGATCCTAACGGTCTGGCTTTCGATGGCAGCGGTTACCTGGTGTGGGAAGGTCTGGTTTGCCTGCAGAAAACCGGCAAATGTACTGATGAACATCGTGCGCTGGTTCGCAAATGGCTTGAAGACCGCAAGCTGCAGGACGTGCAGATGACTGAACTCTTTGACGTCTGGTGGGACTAAGTCGTCACACCGTGTCGGGCTGAGGCCCGATCAAAGGGTTTCAGACCCGATCTTAGGGAGTAGATATGATGCGTAAAACGCTTCTTGCTGTGCTGCTGGTAGCAGCAACTCAGGCTCAGGCAGCCTATGAATGCAGCGTTAAGCCTCAGGACGATGTGGTCATCAGACCACAGAGTGTGCAGGTGGTCGGTGCCAACGGCAATATGGAAATCTCGCCGCAGGGCGACGTGCAGTTCAATGGACAGAAGGTCACGCTGGATAATGCTGAGCGCCAGAAAGCGATCGACTATCAGAACGCGCTGCGTCGCGATCTGCCGTGGATCGACAGCGGGGCGACGTCACGTCTGGAGAAAGGGCGGGCGGCACTGGATCGGGTCATCGTTGAGAAACTGGGCACCGACAGCAACGTGCGCAATCGCCTGACCACACTGAATGGCCAGCTGAAACAGCAGATGAATCGCATTATTGAACACCGTGAAGACGGGCTGACGTTCCACCATCAGGCGATTGATCAGGTGCGCGCCGAAGGTGAAAGGCTGGTGCAGTCGACGCTGGGCGGCGTGATGCAGGATAGTCTGAATGAGATGGGCAGTAAGCAGGGCAGCGGTGGAAGTAATCCCCTGCAGGCGATTATGGGGAATCTTGGCGGTTTGCAGCAGTCGATTCAGGCTGAGTGGAGCAAACAGGAGCAGGATTTCCAGAACTTCGGCCACGAGGTGTGTAATCGCGTTATTTCGCTGGAAGATCAGCGTAAACAGCTTACGGGCGCACTGAAAAAATAAAAAACGCCTCAGCCTGCCGGGCTGAGGCGTTTTTTTTAACCCTTCCTCGCCTATTCTTCCGCTAAAAACAGCTCCAGCAGCGAGTTCAGGAAGAGTTTTCCTTTCTCCGTAATCTGCCACTGCTCAGCGGTTTCTATCACGTAACCGGCGGCAATCGCGGCATCCATCTGTGGACGAATCACCTGCTCTGACAAGCCGGTGTAGCGGCTGAATTCGTCACGCGGCGCGGCCTCCAGCAGGCGAAAGCGGTTCATAAAATATTCAAACGGCTTGTCGCTATCGGCAACGTCGTACTGCTTTTCGCGATAGTTGCCCTGCATAAACCCACGCGGATGACGGGTTTTCACCGTGCGAACAATGCGGCCATCTGGCTGCGTCAGCTTGCCGTGCGCGCCACATCCAATTCCCAGATAGTCGCCGAAGCGCCAGTAGTTGAGGTTGTGTTCACAGCGATAACCCGGCTTCGCGTAGGCGGAGGTCTCATACTGCTGATAACCGGCCGCCTGCAGCAACTGATCGCCCTGTTCGAAAATATCCCACAGCGCATCATCATCCGGCAGCACCGGCGGGCGTGAGCCAAACAGGGTGTTGGGTTCGATAGTGAGCTGATACCAGGAGAGATGCGGCGGATTCAGCGCAATCGCCTGACGTAGATCATCAAGCGCCTCTTCCAGCGACTGATCGGGCAGGCCATGCATCAGGTCGAGGTTAAAGCTGCGCAGCGACAGAGACTCCGCCAGTTCAGCGGCGCGGACGGCCTCTTCCGGGCCATGAATGCGGCCAAGACGCTGCAGCTTTTGCGGGCTGAAACTTTGCACGCCAATCGAAATACGGTTAATACCGGCGCGCTGATAGGCACTGAACCGGTCCGCTTCCACGGTGCCCGGATTGGCTTCCATGGTCACCTCGGCATCAGGGGAGAGCGTCAGACGCGCCCGCACACCATCCATCAGCATCTGCATCGCGCTGCTGCTCAGCAGGCTGGGCGTGCCGCCACCGATGAAGATCGTGCGCACTTCACGGTCACCGATCAGCGGCAGGTCGATCTCCAGATCGCGCAGCAGGTGCTGTACGTATTCAACGTGCGGCACCTCATCTTTTAGCGCATGGGAGTTAAAATCACAGTAGGGACATTTCTGTACGCACCACGGAATGTGGATATAGAGACTTAAAGGCGGCAGATTAGGCATTACGCATGGCTTCCAGCAACAGCGTCAATGCTTTACCCCGGTGAGAAGCTGCACCTTTTTCCGCTTTACTCAGCTCGGCCGCTGTTTTACCCAGCGCCGGGACAAAGAAAATCGGGTCGTAACCAAAGCCACCGGTGCCAGAGGCGGAGCGGGTAATCTCACCCTGCCAGCTGCCGTGGAACACCAGCGGGGTCGGGTCTTCCGCATGACGCAGATAGACCAGCACGCAGTGAAACTGCGCCTGGCGCTGACCGTCAGGCACATTTTCCAGCGCCTGCAGCAGCTTCTCCAGGTTCTCTTGATCGCTGGCCTCTTCACCGGCGTAGCGCGCAGAGTAGATGCCAGGCGCGCCGCCCAGCGCATCCACGGCCAGGCCGGAGTCATCGGCAATGGCCGGTAATCCGGTGATCTGTGCCGCGTGACGCGCCTTGAGAATCGCGTTCTCAATAAAGGTCAGGCCGGTCTCATCCGCCGATTCAACCCCAAGGTCAGTCTGCGCGACGATATCCAGACCAAAGGCGGAGAGTAACTCCGCCAGCTCACGCACTTTGCCGGGATTGCCGGTTGCGAGGACAACTTTTTGCATAACAGTTCCAGTTTGATTCATTTACAGCAGATACCAGAGACCCGGGAACAGGTCCATGCCGAGAAAGTTCAGGGCATACAGCACCAGGATGACGATCATCGCTGAGAAATCGATGCCGCCCATCGCAGGCAGAATACGGCGAATCGGTGCCATCATCGGCTCGGTTAACTGCACCAGCAGATAATCGACAGGACCCCGACCCTGGCTAATCCAGCTCATCAGAGAGCGTACGATGATGACCCAGAAGACCAGATAGCCGGCGGATTTAACCAGCGACAGCAGGCCGACCAGCAGATTAGTCGGATCGACCGAGAACACACCCACCTGGATTAGCAATAAAATCGGGTATTTCAGCGTGGTCAGCACAAAGGCCAGCAGCAGTGAAGCAGTATCAATCGGCCCCAGAGCCGGCAGTATGCGGCGCAGTGGCTTAACAACCGGCTGTGTCACTTTAACGACAAACTGTGCCACTGGATTGTAAAAATCGCAGCGGGACCACTGCATCCAGATGCGTAACAGCAGCACCATGACGTAGAGATCGATCAGCGTTTTTACTAAAAACGTCAGTGTTAACATGAAGTTCCTCTATTATTGTTGTGAGTTGTGCGCATAATCTCGTGCGCCAAAAATGGCGGTGCCGATACGCACCATCGTACTGCCTGCGGCGATTGCCGCCTCCATGTCATCGCTCATTCCCAGTGAAAGCGTATCAATATCCGAATACTGCTGTTGCAACTGCCGGAAGGCTTCCGCCATCTGCTGACACACTGCCAGCTGACGCTGATAATCGCTCTCCGCAGCCGGAATCGCCATCAATCCCCGCAGCCGCAGTTGCGGCAGCGCAGCAATCTGCTCCGCCAGCCCGGAAACGGCCTCCAGCATGATGCCAGATTTGCTGTTCTCGTCACTGATATTTACCTGAATTAACACATTCAGCGGTGGCAGCGAGGCGGGCCGCTGATCGCTGAGCCGCTGCGCAATACGCTGGCGGTCAATGGTGTGACACCAGGCGAAATTTTCTGCCACCAGACGGCTTTTGTTGGACTGCAGCGGGCCGATGAAGTGCCACTCCAGCTCAGGATGTGCGGCCAGTGCCTGGACCTTTTCAACCCCTTCCTGAACGTAATTTTCACCAAAGCCAATCTGGCCTGCGGCAAAGGCTTCTTCGACCGCGCTCGCAGGTTTGGTTTTACTGACTGCAAGCAGGGTAATTTCTTCTGGTGCGCGGCCGCACTGCGCGGCAGCGGCGGCGATTCGCTGCCGCACTTGCTGTAGGTTCTGCTGGATTGAGGTCATAGTCAGGAGAAATTATGAATCTGGATGAAATGGTGGAGCTTAGTGTAAAGCATAATGCCGTCGATCTGCACCTTTGCAGCGGACATTTGCCCTACTGGCGACGGCAGGGACGGCTGGAGGCGATTCCACAGCAGGCCGTGCTCTCTGCTGACTGGATGGCGCAGTTTATGGCCCGCTGGCTCAGTGACCCGCAGTGTCAGGAACTGGCGAGCACAGGGCAGCTCGATTTCGCCCTGAGCCTGGCCTGCGGCCAGCGTCTGCGCGCAAACCTGTTTAAGCAGCGTAACGGCCTGTCACTGGCGCTGCGCATTATTGCCTCTGTGTGCCCGACGCTGGAGAGCCTGCAACTGCCTGCTATTGTGCCGACGTTACTGACGCAGCAGGATGGGCTGATTCTGGTGACCGGTGCCACGGGCAGCGGTAAATCTACCACGCTGGCGGCGCTGGTCGATGCGCTGAACGGACAGCAGGCGCGCCATATCATTACGCTGGAAGACCCGATTGAATTTATTCACCACAGCCAGCAGTCGCTGATTCAGCAGCGCGAAATCGGCCTGCACTGCAGTTCGTTCGCCCAGGGGATAAAGGCGGCACTGCGTGAAGATCCTGACGTCATTCTGCTGGGCGAACTGCGCGACAGCGACACAATCAGACAGGCGCTAACGGCGGCAGAGACCGGCCATCTGGTGCTGGCAACGCTGCACACACGTGGCGCAGCACAGGCGGTAGATCGGCTGGTGGATGTCTTCCCGGCGGAGGAGAAGCATCTGGTGCGCACTCAACTGGCAGGCAGCCTGAAAGCGGTGATTGCACAGAAACTGGTGCCGTCTGCTGCCGGGTCGCGCATTGGACTGTTTGAGCTACTGATTGCCACGCCTGGCATCACGAATCTGATCAGGGAAGGCAAGATGCACCAGATCCCGGCAATGCTACAGACCGGCGCACAGGCCGGTATGCAGACGTTTGAGCAGAGCAGGCTGGCGCGTCAGGCTGACGGGCTGATTAAGCCGGAAGGTCAGTAATGGTTTTCGAACCAGTCCTGCAAAATGATGGCAGCAGACTGTGAATCAACCGACCCTTTATTGAGCGCGCGATAACCACCACGTTCAAACAGGCCAGCACGCGCTTCTACCGTGCTGAGTCGTTCATCCTGAAGCTCTACACGAATGCCAAAGCGACCGTGCAGACGGTTAGCAAATTTACGCGCGCGGTCAGTTAACGGCTGCTCAGTGCCATCCATATTGAGCGGTAAGCCGACGACCACGAAATCGGGCTGCCACTCTTTCAGCAGCTTTTCGATCACCAGCCAGTCCGGAATGCCATCCTGCGCTTTCAGGGCGGTCAGCGGTCGGGCGCTGCCAGTGAGTTGCTGCCCTACGGCGACACCAATACTTTTGGTGCCGAAATCGAAACCTAACAGAGTTTGAGTTGACATCAGGCGTGTCCGGCGTCGCTGGCCATGTTGTGAATATCGACGCCAATACTGCGCGCCGCTTCGCGCCAGCGCTCTGAAATCGGCGTCTGGAACAGGATGTTGCTGTTAGCTGGCGTCGTCAGCCAGGCATTTTCCATCAGCTCATTCTCCAGCTGATCTTTTTCCCAGGCACAGTAACCCAGCGCGACCAGCACATTGGTGGGCTGAGACGCCGTGCCGATGGACTCCAGCACGTCACGGGACGTGGTGATGATCGTGTTATCGGATACACGAATGCTGGAGGTAAACGTGCGTTGGGCTGAGTGCAGGATAAAGCCACGATCTTCTGCCAGCGGCCCGCCGGTAAACACCGGTTTATCCAGCTTGATCGACGGATCGCGATCTTCAGCAGAGATTTTCAGCTTCTTCAGAATGCCTTCAACCGTCAGGTTTTCCATGGGTTTATTAATGATCAGTCCCATTGCACCCTCTTCGTTATGTTCACAGATATAGACTACGGAACGTTTGAAGAAAGGATCCTGCAATGAAGGCATGGCAATCAAAAAGTGATGTTGTAAATTCATTGTCACACGATGTACCAAAAAAATAACCGGCACGCGACGACCGCACCGGTATTGGGTTGATCACGGAGCCTCGCCCCGGCGTTTTGCTCAGCCCAGGCGTTTCTCAATGGCATCCATCAACATGCCGGTGATGGAGATCGGGAACGCAGCCTCAATTTCACGTATGCAGGTTGGGCTGGTCACGTTAACTTCTGTCAGTTTATCACCGATGATGTCCAGACCGACAAAAATCAGTCCTTTTGCTTTCAGCGTCGGGCCAACACGACGTGCAATTTCCCAGTCGCTTTCGCTTAACGCACGTGCTTCACCACGCCCACCAGCCGCGAGGTTGCCACGCGTTTCACCGCCCTGCGGAATACGTGCCAGGCAGTAAGGCACCGGCTCGCCATCCACCACCAGCACGCGTTTGTCACCCTCTTTGATTGCCGCAATGTAGTTCTGCGCCATGCAGAAACGACTCTCATGCTCGGTCAGGGTTTCGGTAATCACGCCAAAGTTAGGATCGTCTTTCTTCACGCGGAAAATAGACGCACCGCCCATACCATCCAGCGGCTTCATGATGATATCACCATGCTCCTGCCAGAAATCACGCAGCTGCGCTTTGCTGCGGGTGACCAGGGTGTCCGGCGTAAACTCGGCGAACCAGGCGGTGTAGAGCTTTTCGTTACAGTCGCGCAGGCTCTGCGGCTTATTCACGATCAGCGTACCCAGCTCTTCAGCGCGCTCCAGAATGTAGGTCGCATAGATGAACTCGGTATCGAATGGCGGATCTTTACGCATCAGCACCACGTTCAGATCAGCCAGCGGGATCACCTGCTCGCTGCCGAACTGGTACCAGTTCTCAGGGTTCTCCTCAACGGTCAGCAGGCGGGTGCGGGCAGACGCCACGCCACCACGCATGGAGAGATCGTGCATCTCCATGTAGTGAATTTCGTAACCACGGCGCTGTGCTTCCAGCAGCATGGCGAAGCTGGAGTCTTTTTTAATATTGATGGACGAAATAGGGTCCATCACGATGCCAAGTTTAATCATTATTATCTCCTCGGTGAGGCGGCATTGACCGCCTCGTCTGGTTCGGTCTGCAGTGGGCCGATGAGTCAGGACCGCTGAAAGTATCGCTTAACCCAGGTCGCCAAACCTCACCTGAAGTGCCGTAATGGCCGTCAGCGCGGTAGTTTCGGTGCGTAATACCCGTGGGCCAAGCAAAATGTCAGTAAAATCGTGCTGCGCCGTCATCGCAATTTCGTCCGCAGACAAACCGCCTTCAGGACCAATCAGCAGTCGTACCCGCTCAACAGGCTGTGGCAGCGTGTTGATGCTGTGACTGGCGCGGGGATGCAGGTTGAGCTTTAAACCGCTGTCAGCTTCCGCACACCAGGCTTCCAGTGTCATCGCTTCACGAATCTCCGGCACGCGATTACGTCCGCACTGCTCGCAGGCGGCAATCGCAATTTTCTGCCACTGCTGGATTTTTTTCGCCAGACGCTCAGCATCAAGCTTTACGCCACAGCGCTCGGAAAACAAGGGTGTAATGATATTCACGCCCAGTTCGATCGATTTCTGGATAGTGAATTCCATTTTTTCACCGCGCGACATCACCTGACCTAAATGCAGATGTAAAGGCGACTCGTGATCGTCCGGCTGGCTCTCTGTGACGGATACTTTTACACGCTTTTTATCAACATGCGTGATCTCTGCTGCAAAAGTCAGATTAGTGCCATCAAAGAGTTCCAGACGCTGACCTGCCGTCATCCGGAGCACGCGGCCTACATGATTGGATGCATCTTCATCCAGGGTAATTTCACTGCCGATGTCCAGGGGTTCGGCGTGATAGATGCGAGGTATGCGCATAAGATTCCTGAGACCGGACGCCGCGCTGCAGCGGCGTCATGGGAAAAAGAGCTAGTGTAGGGCAGGGATTTTAGCGCTGGCAAGCCTGCTGCACATAAGGATTGTGATTGCCCTGAACCTTTGCAATGCGCTGGTCGCGTTCGCACTCCCATTGGGTGACGGGATAGAGCCTGTCCCAGGCGGTAAACAGCTGCGTCTGCTGGCGCGAAATGCGCAGATGATACTGGTCGCGCATGTAGAAATAGGTGCGGGCAATGGCGCCACGCGCACGAGCGGGTGGCTCTGCCTGTTTGAGTTTAAAATCGATCTTCATCTCACACTGGCCGTACTGCTTCTCGCTGCCGTTCCATTGACTGTAGGCGAAGTTGCCACGGTCGCCATTCACTTCACCCACCGCAGGTTCCAGATTGTGCAGGTCAGTTTCAATGCGGCGATAGTCGGGATCTTTACTGCAGTTTTTGCGGCCTCCCTCCTGCCAGCACTGGCGCTGATGACCGAATTCCCATGCCGGCATCACATGTTCCCACTCAATACGTGCAGCGCGGTTCGCATTTTTGCGCACCTGGTAACCACAGCTGCTGAGATCGGGCGTGCCTTTTTTTCCCTGCCACTGAATTTTACAGCCGCAATAAAACGAACCTGGCGCATCGGCATTGATCGCCGCCGCAAAGGTTTTGGCCTGCTGAAAGTTATTCTGATGATAGTTATTCAGGTTGAGGGCGTCAGCGGCGGGGACAAACAGCAGTGCAACCGCCAGACTTAAAATGCGAGACATATTCCAGCTTCTACCTAATACGAAAAAGGGCGGCAGGTTAACAGAATGTGGAATAGGGCGGAATGGGGAGTGTTCTCAGGAGGCGATAAACTCGCCTGCGACCAGCAGGCTGCCACAGTGCACACAGCGATATTCACTCTCTTTGCGCAGCACCCGATTGTGGCGGCGCACCGTCAGCTGATGTTGCTGGCACTGACAGCGGTAAGCGAAAGTGTTGCTGCGCACGGAGGCGATCTCAAACTGATGGGTGCGTCGTGCCGGAACGCCCAGCACATTCTCCATCATCCACTTCCACTCTTTGCCGTGGGGTGCGACGCGACCAAACTGCTTCCAGACCAGCAGATGCGCCAGCTCGTGCGGCACCACTTCATCGATAAATGCCTGCTGATTTTCCAGCAGCAGCACCGGATTGATGCGGATCTCCCAGGCAGTCAGCCAGGCGGTGCCCGCCGCCGTTCCGCGTTGCTGATAGAGCAGTTTCGGTTCCGGATAAGCGGTTTTCAGTACCTGATTTGCGCGCTCAAGCGACTGACGCAGTGAGCGCATAACGGCCTGCTGCAGGGCAATGGGGAGACGAGGTGTTTTCATGGTGCTCAGAATAATCGCCGCCGCGCAGGAACTCAACGTTAGCCGTAAACAGGGCCGCGCAGAGTCTATACTTCGCCAGCTGTCTCCGGATAAGCAATACGCCGTCCTGCCGATGGTGGGGAATGGCGAAGCCCATCGGCTGAAATTGCTGGATTAAATATAGTTATGGCCTTTTTTAGAATATTCTATTGCAGACATTCACTGGCGAGTGAATGGATGAAAAGCGAACGGCACAGAGCATGGATAAAGCAATGAAAAATAATGATAACGTCAGGAAACAACGGATTGTGCTGGTGACGGATTTGATGGCCGGTCGCGGTGGTATGGAAAATGTGACCTGTCAGTTGATCACCGCCCTGAATGCGGAAGCCGGAACGGAAGCGGGGCTGTTTATTATTAACAGCGGAGAGGAGAGCCACTCCCGCGCCTGGACCGCCAATGCCGTACTGGCAGAGAGCGTCTGCACGCTGCGGAATAAGAAAATTAAAAATCTTATTCACACGCTGAGAATGGCTGCTTTCTTTCGTCGCTATCAACCCGATCATGTTCTGACCCTCAACACCATTCCCTGTCTGATGACGCGTCGGGCTATTACGCTTTCTGGCCGCAAAATCGTGCTTTCGAGCTGGATGCACCTGCCACCGCGCGAACGATATCGCCCACATTATCTGCTGCGGGCCGATCACCATTTTGCTATCAGTCATGAAATCAAAGCGCAGCTGGTTGAGTTAGGTGCCCGTGCCTCTGACGTTGATGTCATCCATAACCCCATCAGGCGCAATGATGAGGTTATCGGCAGACCGCAGGCGCTGAAGTTTCTCTATATTGGTCGCGTCCATTTTCAGCGACAGAAACAGCTCAAAGACCTGTTTGATGCCTTGCAGAAACTCGATACACCCTGGACGCTGGAGATCGTGGGGGACGGGGAAGATCTGACGCGCTGTCAGCACTACGTGGCGGAACTCGGGATTCAGGATCGCATTACCTGGCATGGCTGGCAGGAGAACGCCTGGGCGTATGTCAGCCGCCATATTAAACAGGTCACCTGCCTGGTGATGACCTCTAACTTCGAAGGCTTCCCGCTGATTCTGCTGGAGGCGATATCGCGTGGCGTCTACTGCGTCTCCTCCGACTGCATCAGCGGCCCGTCAGAAATTATTCAGAATGGTCTCAATGGTCAGCTCTATCCCACTAATGACAGCATGGCACTGGCCGCTATTCTCAACACCATGAGCGGGGATTTTCACTTTCCTGATCATCAGGTTATTAAAGCGAGCATTACCGGTTTTTATGAGGAAAATTATATGAAGCACCTGATGAGTGTGTTTAACCGCCTAACTGAGGTTAAGCATGACGAATAGAACCAGTCGCGATGGATTAACGTTAATGGTTAATTTTTCAGTTATTGCGCTCTGTCTGGCGCTGTCACTGAATATGTTTGTTACCGGCCTGCCGCAAAAAATATTCTATCTGGTCTCTTATCTCTCCGTTGCCTCCGTGTTGTATGGCCTGGTGCGCAGGCGAGAGGACTTTAAAGAGAACGGTTTTTATATCGCCCTGTTTGCTGTACTGATTATTTTTGCCCTGATCCGTCTCTTCTGGGCGATACACGCTAAAGGGATCGAAACCGCGCCCTCAAAAGATGCTATCACCAATATCGGCAACTATCTGCTGGGGGCGAAGCGACTGTTACTGGGCGCCTTTGTGCTGCTCAGTCTGGCGATTTATGGTCATCGGGTCTCTGCTACCACGCTGCGCATCGGAAAAGTGTTAATTCTGGTGGGACTGTTGATTACGCTGGGCTTTGGTATTCACGAGCATCTTTATACCGAAAATATCCGCATCAAACTCACCACCGAAGCGGCCTCGATGTCCTCCTACATGATTCTTTTTATCTACTGTGCCTGGCTATGGCTGAGCCGCTTTGAGACGCACTCGTACTGGAAGGTGGCTGATGTCGTTGCGCTGGCGGTGACCTTTGCCTTGCTCTACCTATGTGGCACCCGGGTGACCCTGATTGCGCTGATTGCCGCAGGATTGCTGTTCCTGGTGCAGACTTATCGGCTGTCGTTGCTGACCAACTGGCGGATTAGTGCTTTGCTGGTGGGCGTGCTGGCGGTGCTGATCCTGATGACCAGTAACCGCTGGGTGGAGGGTGTGCAGGATATCGAGAACTATGGCTCAAACAGCTCAACCTCCCTGGGCGCACGTGTGGCTATCTGGGGCGGGGCGATGAATTTTATTGAGCATCATGGCGGTTTTGCGACGCCGGATGCGCGCACCACCGAGGCCCGACAGTTCATCACGGCGCACTATCCTCACAATACTGAGGGCTATACCAACGTTAAATACAACATGCACAACGAGTTTCTGGAAGTGACGACACTGCAGGGCTGGCTGGGTGCGCTGTCGCTGGCGCTGCTCTATCTGACCGTGCTGGCAGGCGTGCTGAAGAAGTGCGATCTGCGCGGTGTTGCGCTGCCGATGCTGGGATTGTTTATCTGCGGACTGACCGATTCGGTACTGCCTTATAATCAGACCGCCACCATTTTTATTATGGCTCTGGCGCTCTGCTGTATACGGCGGCCGCTGCCGGTCACCGCTGCATAGTCTCTGTCTGAACCTATAAAAAAGGCGGGGTTTCTCTGGAAACCCCGCCTTTTTATTACCGCGATTTTTACGACGTAACGTTAGTCGCGAGAACCGATGTCGCGCAGTTTCTTACCTGCCATGAGATTACGTTCAATGTGCTCCAGCGAGACGTTTTTGGTCTCAGGAATCAGCATCAGCGTCAGCAGAATGAAGAACAGGTTAAGCAGTGCGTAGACCCAGAAGGTGTTCGCATTGCCCAGCGTATTCAGCATGGTCAGGAAGGTTGCACCCACGATCATGTTTGCGATCCAGTTGGTGGTCGTAGAGACAGTGATACCGAAGTCGCGGCCTTTCAGCGGCTGAATTTCGGAACAGAGTACCCAGATCAACGGACCGGCTGACATGGCAAAGCCAACGATAAACATCAGCAGCATACCGATCGCAAAGTACTGTGCGCCTGCAGAGTGAATACCGAAGTGCAGCATTGTACCCAGCACGCCCATACCGGCTGCCATCACCATAAAGCCCAGAATCAGCGTAGGTTTACGACCCCAGCGATCCACCAGACCAATAGCAATAAAGGTGGCCAGAACGTTGACCAGACCCACAATCACCGTGCCCCACATCTGCTGGGTGGTGTTAGTGAAGCCTGCGATTTCAAAGATTTTTGGCGCGTAGTACATGATGACGTTCATGCCGGTAAACTGCTGCATCACCTGCAACAGGATGCCGAGATAGACCGCGCGACGGAAGTGGCTGCTGCTGGTGAACAGACCCCAGCCAGACTGCTTGACCTTCAGGCTCTCACGAATCTCTTCCAGCTCACGTTTTGCCTGCTCGCTGGTGTCACGCAGACGATCCAGTACACGTTGTGCATCGCGGAAGTTGCCTCGCGCCGCCAGCCAGCGTGGGCTGTTTGGCAGGAAGAAAACACCGACCAGCAACAGCAGTGCCGGAATCGTGATGATACCCAGCATCCAGCGCCAGTTGCCGGTAAAGCTGAATGCGGTATCGGTCAGGTAAGCACCCAGAATACCGATAGTAATCATCAGCTGGTAAAGCGAAATCATACTGCCGCGAATTTTTTCCGGTGCGATCTCAGAAAGATAAAGCGGGGCGGTATAAGAGGCGATACCGACAGCCAGACCCAGCAGAACGCGGGCGCTGATCAGCATTTCCGGGTTTGGCGACATTGCTGACCAGAGTGAACCGATCACGAACAGAATCGCACCGGCCATCAGGCTTTTCTTACGGCCCAGGCGGGATGACATCCAGCCGCTGCCGATAGCACCGACCGCCGCACCAAACATCATGGAACTGACGATCCACTCCTGCTGATGAGGGGTGACGTTAAAGTCCTTTGCGATAAACGGCAGAGCACCGGCGATAACGCCGATATCCAGACCGAACAGCAGTCCCGCAAGGGCCGCCAGAAAGCAGACAAATAAGGTCATCGCCTTATTTGAAGTTCTGCTTTTGTGTGTATTGCCAGGCATTGTAGCCTCCAGGTTTATCCATCATTGTTTTTATCAATGTTAAAAAACCATTTGCGGGAAAAAAGTGAGCCTGATCACATCAGTGTAATCGCTTACACACGCTGAAACCCTGAAATTCAGCATATTTTTCCCGGAAAGATTAATTAACCAGTGAGGTATAGCACTCATTAAGTTTCTGACAATGCTCTATTTAGTGGCTATCAGACGACGCTGAAAATAACGCATTTTCAGCATAATAACTACGTGCGTTAATTCTTAAATGTCAGATATACAAAGCATTTCGATTTGTAATCGTTAACATTTTGTCGTCAGAAAAAGCGAAAGGAAGTGTAGCTGAGAACTGAAAATTTGCTGCAGAGTAAAGAGGATGTCATTCAGGTTCGTTTTTTTTCGTCTTCAGATGTCTGGAATAAACAGCTGGGTTATCGTATTCCGGTGCCGGGCGGAGGCAGACATTCTCTGGTGAGCAATGGGGCTGATCGGGCGATAAAAAACCCCGCCACCGGGGCAGGGTTTTTATCAGCCGCCGCTAACCTTACAGGCCAGCTGCTTCACGCAGCAGGGCAGCTTTGTCGGTTTTTTCCCATGGGAAATGTTCGCGACCAAAGTGACCGTAAGCCGCGGTCTCTTTATAGATTGGGTGCAGCAGGTCCAGCATCTGAATCAGACCGTATGGACGCAGGTCGAAGAACTCGCGTACCAGCAGCGTCAACTGTTCAGTTGAGATTTTCTCGGTGCCGAAGGTTTCCACCATGATAGAGGTCGGTTCAGCCACGCCAATAGCGTAGGAGACCTGAATTTCACAACGGTCAGCCAGACCCGCCGCCACGATGTTTTTTGCCACGTAACGCGCTGCATAGGCGGCAGAGCGGTCAACTTTAGAAGGATCTTTACCCGAGAACGCACCGCCACCGTGACGTGCCATACCGCCGTAGGTGTCGACGATGATTTTACGGCCGGTCAGACCGCAATCGCCCATCGGACCACCAATCACAAAGCGACCGGTTGGGTTAATGTGATATTTGGTCGAGGCACTCAGCCATTCTGTTGGCAGAACCGGTTTGATGATCTCTTCCATCACCGCTTCCTGCAGATCTTTCTGACTGATGGATTCAGCGTGCTGAGTAGACAGAACGACTGCATCAATGCCAACGATTTTGCCATCGTCATACTGGAAAGTGACCTGGCTTTTGGCATCCGGACGCAGCCACGGCAGGGTCCCGTTTTTACGTACTTCAGCCTGACGCTGAACCAGACGGTGCGCATAGGTCACCGGCGCAGGCATCAGCACGTCAGTTTCGTTGGTGGCATAGCCGAACATCAGACCCTGATCACCCGCGCCCTGTTCCAGCGGATCGGTGCGGTCAACGCCCTGATTAATATCCTGAGACTGTTTGCCAATGGCGCTTAATACCGCGCAGGAGTTGGCATCAAAGCCCATATCGGAATGAACATAGCCGATGTCACGTACGGTCTGACGGGTGATCTCTTCAATATCGACCCAGGCGCTGGTGGTGATTTCACCGCCAACCAGAACCATTCCGGTTTTAACGTAAGTTTCGCAGGCCACGCGCGCTTTAGGATCCTGTTCGAGGATCGCATCCAGCACAGCATCGGAGATCTGGTCGGCGATTTTATCGGGATGTCCTTCTGATACGGACTCGGACGTAAAAAGGTGTTTAGCCATTCTGTTCTTTACCTTAAATATGGTTTGAGTACGACTGCATAGCGCCAGTGAGGTTGTCTGACCTGACGCCCCTTCAGGCAAAGCCGCGAGCAGTGAGGTAGTATCAGCACAGCAGGCTGACACCGCCTGGATAGTAACCTGTTTAGATGGAAAACCATCTGGACGGCTATTTTAGGATAGAGGATAAACCAATTACCAGCCCTTTTTCTGTTTAAGCGCTTAACCTGTAACCGTTATCGGCATAATTTGCTGACACTGCACGCAATTCCCGGATAATCTTTTTGCATTTTAGCGCTGTAAACTGTATAAAACGCCGCTGCTTCGATAGCAGCAGCAAGGATGACGCCACTGTTTGCGTCGCGCCTGTCAGACTCTGGTCTGGCTTTCACCCAGGTTGTTTTCCATGTGCCCCTGGCATATGCGGAGGTGATACAAGTAATGAACCACGCTTTTTCTTCTTCCGGTTCCTTGCGCTGCGGCGCTGCACTGGCTCTCTCCTGCCTCCCATCTGTTTCTTTGTCCTGCCGACACTATGTCCGATGCGGTAATTTTACCGACACAGGCGCCGGCTAATCTTTATCTCTGTTCTGCTGGTTTGGTCTCTTCTCTGCGCCCGCGTAGCGGAACGACGCAGGTTATCCATGGTCAATACATAACTAAATGTTCTCTGTTTAAACGGAGATGGCCAGGGTGTTTTACACTTAACTCTCATGCGTGAATCGCGCTGACGGCAACGTCAGGTGAACAGGACATTGTGTTTAATGTGGCAACAGGTTTTCAGATTAGCGGCCATAAAGCCGGTTAGCAGTTCTATCTTTCAACGGAAAATTGAGGTTCGCGATGTCTGACGACATGAAGAATATCAAAGGTTCGTCAGCTGGCGAACAGGGTGCACTCCGCTCCATGCAGGAGGTGGCAATGAACGATCAGGATGCGAGCAAAATGTTGCGTACGTACAACATCGCCTGGTGGGGCAACAACTATTATGACGTTAACGAACTGGGCCACATCAGTGTCTGCCCCGATCCGGATCGTCCGGATGTGCGCGTCGACTTAGCCCGCCTGGTTAAAGAGCGCGAAGCACAGGGCCAGCGTCTCCCCGCCTTGTTCTGCTTCCCACAGATTCTGCAACACCGTCTGCGCTCGATTAACGCCGCGTTTAAACGCGCGCGCGAATCTTACGGCTACAAAGGCGACTACTTCCTGGTTTACCCGATCAAAGTTAACCAGCACAAACGCGTTATTGAGTCGCTGATTCACTCTGGCGAGCCGCTGGGACTGGAAGCCGGCTCGAAAGCCGAGCTGATGGCCGTGCTGGCGCATGCCGGTCAGACCCGCTCAGTGATCGTCTGTAACGGCTACAAAGATCGCGAATATATTCGTCTGGCACTGATTGGCGAGAAGATGGGCCACAAGGTCTATCTGGTGCTGGAGAAGATGACGGAAGTGCGGCTGGTGCTGGAAGAAGCGGAGCGTCTGAATGTCGTGCCGCGTCTTGGCATCCGTGCGCGTCTGGCTTCGCAAGGCTCCGGTAAATGGCAGTCGAGCGGCGGCGAAAAATCGAAGTTTGGTCTGTCCGCCACGCAGGTGCTGAAACTGGTTGAGATCATGCGCGAAGCGGGTCGCATCGACAGCCTGCAGCTGCTGCATTTCCATCTGGGTTCGCAGATGTCCAACATTCGCGACATCGCCACCGGCGTGCGTGAGTCGGCGCGTTTCTACGTCGAACTGGCGAAGCTGGGCGTTAACATCAAATGTTTCGATGTCGGTGGCGGTCTGGGCGTCGATTACGAAGGCACGCGCTCGCAGTCTGACTGCTCGGTCAACTATGGCCTGAATGAGTATGCCAACAACGTGATCTGGGCGATTGGTGCGGCCTGTGATGAGCACGGTCTCGAGCATCCGACCGTCATTACCGAGTCGGGTCGTGCTGTGACCGCGCACCACACGGTACTGGTCTCCAATATCATTGGTGTCGAGCGTAACGAGTTCAGCGAACCTGAAACGCCGGATGCGGATGCGCCGCGCCCGATTCTCAGCATGTGGGAAACCTGGCAGGAGATGCATGAGCCAAGCACCCGTCGTTCGCTGCGTGAATGGCTGCACGACAGCCAGATGGATTTGTCTGATATCCATACCGGCTACGCCTCCGGTACATACGATCTGAAGCAGCGTTCATGGGCTGAGCAGCTCTATCTGAGCATCTGCCACTATATTCAGCAGCATCTTGATCCCAGCAACCGTGCGCACCGTCCGATCATCGACGAACTGCAGGAGCGCATGGCAGATAAGATCTACGTGAACTTCTCGCTGTTCCAGTCCATGCCGGATGCGTGGGGTATCGACCAGCTGTTCCCGGTACTGCCGCTGGAAGGGCTGAACAAGAAGCCGGAGCGTCGCGCCGTGCTGCTCGACATCACCTGTGACTCCGATGGCACCATCGATCACTACGTGGATGGCGACGGTATCGCGACGACCATGCCGATGCCGCAATATGACGTGGATAATCCGCCAATGCTGGGCTTCTTCATGGTCGGTGCTTATCAGGAAATTCTGGGCAACATGCACAACCTGTTCGGTGACACCGAGGCGGTGGATGTCTACGCACGCGAAAATGGCGATGTGGAAGTCCAGCTCTCTGATGAAGGCGATACCGTGGCGGACATGCTGCGTTACGTGCAGCTTGATCCCAACGAGCTGATGGCGCTGTTCCGTAATCAGGTGCAGGCATCCGATGTCGACGAAGAGCTGCGCGCGCAGTTCCTGGAAGAGTTTGAGAGCGGCCTCTACGGTTACACCTATTTAGAAGATGAATAATCGGCGCTGGCAGCCTGCAATCGCATATTGCAGTTGCCGTTAACTATGCCGATAATCTGACCCACTCAATCCCTTCCTCGTCGGGCCTAACGACGCGGAGGGGATTTTTTTCATCTCAACCTTAATGGCTTGCGGGCCTGGCCTGACTAACGCACATAGAGAGAGCAATTATGTATAACACCCTTGGCAATCAGTATGACAACTCCCTGGTTTCTAACGCCTTTGGTTTCATGCGTTTTCCGCTGAATTTCCAGCCTTACGACAGCGACGCCGAGTGGGTTATCACTGGCGTGCCATTTGATGCTGCAACATCGGGCCGTCCGGGCAGCCGCCTGGGTCCGGGCGCGATTCGTCAGATCTCCACCAATCTGGCCTGGGAAGGCTGCCGCTGGCCGTGGGATTTCGACCTGCGTCAGCGTCTGAACGTGGTCGACTGTGGCGATCTGGTTTACGCCTTCGGTGATTCGCAGGATCTTTCCGACAAGTTGCAGGCTCACGCGGAAAAACTGCTGGCCAGTGGCAAGCGCATGATGACTTTTGGCGGCGATCACTACGTTACGCTGCCACTGCTGCGCGCCCATGCAAAACACTTCGGTAAGATGGCGCTGGTGCATTTCGATGCGCATACCGACACTTACTCCAACGGCCCGACCTTCGACCACGGCACTATGTTCTTTACCGCGCCGAAAGAAGGTCTGATCGATCCACAGCATTCTGTGCAGATCGGTATCCGCACCGAATTCGACAGGAGCCTTGGTTTCAACGTGCTGGATGCGGCGCAGGTCAACGACCGCAGCGTTGACGATATCCTCGCGGAAGTGAAACGCACCGTTGGTGATCTGCCGATCTATCTGACCTTCGACATCGACTGTCTGGATCCGGCGCATGCGCCTGGCACCGGCACGCCAGTGATTGGCGGCCTGACCACGGATAAAGCGACCAAGCTGATCCGTGGCCTGCAGGGCATGAACATTGTCGGCATGGATCTGGTGGAAGTGGCACCGGGATACGATCATGCTGATCTGACAGCACTGGCGGCGGCGACGCTGGCGCTGGATATGCTGCATGTTCAGGCTGCAAACAAAGGTTAATCCTGTCATGAGCCTGCCGGGTTAACCTGGCAGGTTTTGCGCCGCCGGCTAATGCGGCACAGTGCCAGTAACGACCGCCATCCGCTTTTCCTCCTCAGGATTGTTTCCCTTTATCACAACGCCCGCTGCTCAGGCGTAACCGCGCATCAGCAGCTAAACTCATTGATATCAATTCTCAACGTGGAGGCAATCATGGGCTTTCTTGATGAACTTGCGGGATCGCTACAGGGCGCGCAGAGTGATGGGCATTTGCCCGGACAACTTCAGGCGGTCTGGCACTGGGTGCAGGAGCAGGGCGGTATTGAAGTGCTGCTACAAAAATTCCAGCAGGGCGGGCTGGGCGAGGTGTTTGGTTCGTGGATCGGCACCGGGGCGAATCAGCCGGTAGAACACAGCGATATCCACTCTGCATTTGGTCAGGCTGAGCTACAGTCACTGGCGGATAAGCTGGGAACCGACGTTAAGGGCGCCGCGGGCACGCTGGCGGTTATTCTGCCGCAGCTGATCGACAAAATGTCACCTCAGGGGCATATGGATGAGGCGTCGCTGCACGAGAATAAACTCGATTTAGGTTCGATGGTGGATCAGATATTCAAACGTTAGGCCAGTGATTCTGACCTGATCCGTACTGCAGGCGCATGCTGTGTGCATGCGCCTGTATCAGGCATTACTTCTTCGCGTCTGCCGCAATACGTTCACGGATGTGCTCGGCACGCGCTTCAGAAGCGGGGTGCGAGTCAAACATCGAGCTCTGACGTCCCTGTTCCAGCTTCGCCAGTTTCTCAAAGCTGGTCACCAGACCTTCCGGATTAATGTTGCGCTTCTTCATCAGATCGTAGGAGTAATCATCTGCCTGCGATTCCTGAGTCTGGGAGAACTGTGCGTTAACCAGTTTTTCACCCATCTCACCCAGTTGCGACTGAGACAGTGAACCGATCACGCCGCCAACTGATGCGGCTGCCGTGCGGGCGGCGGTTGTGGCATACGCCAGCTGCATCGCTTTACGCGTATGACCCAATGCAACGTGGCCCATCTCATGGCCCAGCACGCCTTCCACCTCATTGTCAGTCATCATATCCATCAGGCCGCTGTAAACGCGGATACAGCCGTTTGCCATCGCCCAGGCGTTGACATCTTTGGTCTGATAAACCTTATAGTTCGCCGGAACGCCATTGATATTATCGCCCAGCGCGGCTGCAATCTTATTCAGGCGCTGCTGATACTCACTGTTAGCGGGCGCCAGCTGATTATCCTTGTCCATCTGCTCACAGGATTTATCGCTCAGTTGCTTTACCTGATCGTCGCTCAGGCTATAAGCCTGATAGGCCTGCGCGCCAGATTGCATCAGTGCATTATTGTCTAAACCCTGACAGCCGCTGAGCATCGCTGTCAGGCCAAGTGCTAACACCATTTTTTTGGTTTTCATGCTGTATCCCATCCATAACAAGGTAAGAAAAACAAACACCTGAAACTCACTCAGATGAATAAACGATTTGGTTATAGCGTGCCAGTCTGCACTTTGCTAGCAGACCTGGCCGAAAAAGCCATACGAAGCGGTGACATTTAGCGTTTTACAACATGTACTTTTGACCTGACTTTCATGTACATTGATGGGCAACTTTTTCCTTGTTTTGCCCGGTAACTCATTAATAACAATCAGTTAAGGTGCGAAGCATTAATCCGACCTGGAGTAGAAAATGCCCTCTCGTAAAGAGCTTGCCAACGCCATTCGTGCGTTAAGTATGGATGCAGTACAGAAAGCGAAATCGGGACATCCGGGTGCCCCAATGGGCATGGCGGACATCGCTGAAGTACTCTGGCGCGGCTACCTGAACCACAACCCAACCAACCCGCTGTGGGCCGACCGCGACCGTTTCGTCCTCTCTAACGGTCACGGCTCAATGCTGATCTACAGCCTGCTGCACCTGACCGGCTACGATCTGCCACTGAGCGAACTGGAAAACTTCCGCCAGCTGCACTCAAAAACTCCAGGTCACCCTGAATATGGCTACACCGTGGGCGTTGAAACCACCACCGGTCCGCTGGGGCAGGGCATCGCCAACGCCGTCGGCTTCGCCATTGCTGAACGCACACTGGCCGCGCAGTTTAACCGTCCGGGTCATGACATCGTAGACCACAACACCTATGTCTTCATGGGTGATGGCTGCATGATGGAAGGTATTTCTCACGAAGTCTGCTCACTGGCGGGTACGCTGAAGCTGGGCAAACTGGTTGCCTTCTATGATGACAACGGTATTTCCATCGATGGTCACATTGATGGCTGGTTCACTGATGACACCGCTAAGCGCTTTGAAGCGTACGGCTGGCATGTCGTGCGCGGCGTAGACGGCCATGATGCAGATGCGATTGCTAAAGCGATCGACGAAGCGAAGAGCGTCAGCGACAAGCCTTCACTGCTGATGTGCAAAACCGTTATCGGCTTCGGTTCACCGAACAAAGCGGGCACCCATGATTCACACGGCGCGCCGCTGGGTGATGACGAAGTGGCACTGACCCGCAAACAGCTGGGCTGGAACCACGCACCGTTCGTTATTCCTTCAGACATCTACGCTGAGTGGGACGCAAAAGAAGCGGGCCAGGCGAAAGAAGCGGCATGGGATGAGAAATTCGCTGCGTATGCGCAGGCCCATCCTGAGCTGGCTGCTGAATTTAAACGTCGCGTGAGCAACGAACTGCCAGCTAACTGGCAGGAAGAGTCTCAGAAGTTCGTTGAACAGCTGCAGGCGAACCCGGCGAAGATCGCCAGCCGTAAAGCGTCACAGAATGCTATCGAAGCCTTTGGTAAAATTCTGCCGGAATACCTGGGCGGCTCAGCTGACCTGGCGCCGAGCAACCTGACTATCTGGTCTGGTTCTAAGCCAATCAACGAAGATGCTGCGGGTAACTACATCCATTACGGCGTGCGTGAATTCGGTATGACCGCTATCGCCAATGGTCTGGCACTGCATGGCGGCTTCCTGCCATACACCGCTACCTTCCTGATGTTCGTTGAGTATGCGCGTAACGCAGCGCGTATGGCGGCACTGATGAAGATCCGTCAGATCATGGTCTACACTCACGACTCAATCGGTCTGGGTGAAGATGGCCCGACGCATCAGCCGGTTGAGCAGATGGCGAGCCTGCGCACCACACCAAACATGAGCCTGTGGCGTCCATGTGACCAGGTAGAATCTGCGGTGGCGTGGAAATATGCTATCGAACGTCAGGATGGCCCAACGGCACTGATCTTCTCCCGTCAGAACCTGGCGCAGCAGGAACGTGATGCTGCACAGCTGGCTAACGTGGCGCGCGGTGGTTACGTGCTGAAAGATTGCGACGGCACCCCTGAGCTGATCCTGATCGCAACCGGTTCAGAAGTTGAACTGGCTGTCGGTGCCTGGGACAAACTCACCAGCGAAGGCCGCAAAGTGCGCGTGGTCTCGATGCCGTCAACCGATGCTTTCGACAAGCAGAGCGATGAATACCGTGAATCTGTGCTGCCGAAAGCCGTCAGCGCTCGCGTTGCTATTGAAGCGGGCATCGCTGATTACTGGTTCAAATACACGGGCCTGAATGGCGCTATCGTGGGTATGACCAGCTTCGGTGAATCTGCACCTGCAGATCAGCTGTTCGAGCTGTTTGGCTTTACCGTTGACAACGTCGTCGCGAAAGCGAAAGCGCTGCTGGCGTAATAACTGGCCAGGCGGGTCTGCTCCCGCCTGGTTGTGAAATTAAAGGGGCGATCCTTTCGTCCCTTTTGCTCTTTTATTCCTGCAGTAATAACACTTTCTGGCTTAAATTTGTGACGCAGATCCAAATTTATGCAGTCAGATTGATCGCAATCATTCCTGTTATTCCTTCCTTCTATTATTCTGGCTGAACCGTTTCAGTCTTCGGGCCAGCCGCCCTGATTTCGGACAATGCCGGGCAAGAATCTCCTGTACAAAATGCAGTGAAGCGCTCAGGCTAACGGCACGTTTTTTCAGTCTGACGTGGCAGGAGATAAATGACGGTACGGATAGCGATAAATGGTTTTGGCCGGATTGGACGCAATGTCCTGCGCGCGCTCTATGAAACGGGCCGACGTGCAGAGATTACCGTGGTCGCGATTAATGAGCTGGCTGAAGCCACCGGTATGGCGCACCTGCTGAAATACGATACCAGCCATGGCCGTTTTGCTTTCGACGTTCGTCAGGAGCGCGATGTTATGTGGGTGGGTGGCGATACCCTGCGCATTTTGCACCGTGCAGACATAGCCGATTTGCCGTGGCGTGAACTCGATGTGGATGTGGTGCTGGACTGTACCGGCGTCTATGGCTCACGGGCTGATGGCGAAGCCCATCTGCAGGCGGGTGCCAAAAAAGTGCTGTTCTCTCATCCTGGCGGAAACGATCTCGACGCGACTGTCGTGTTCGGTGTTAACCAGCAGGATCTCACCGCCAGCGATCGCATCGTCTCCAATGCGTCCTGCACCACAAACTGCATTATTCCGGTCATTAAACTGCTGGATGATGCGTTTGGTATCGAATCCGGCACCGTCACGACGATCCACTCGGCGATGCACGATCAGCAGGTGATCGACGCCTATCACAGCGATCTGCGCCGGACCCGTGCGGCCAGTCAGTCCATCATTCCAGTGGATACGCGTCTGGCGGCAGGCATCACCCGTATTTTTCCGAAATTCAACGATCGCTTTGAGGCGATAGCCGTTCGCGTCCCGACGATTAACGTGACGGCCATTGATCTCAGCGTTTCTGTGCATAACGCGGTAACGGCATGTGACGTTAACACCTTGTTGCGAAGCGCGGCAGAAGGGGCATTTCGTGGTATAGTTGACTACACGGAATTACCGTTAGTCTCAGTAGATTTTAACCATGATCCGCACAGTGCCATTGTGGACGGAACACAAACGCGGGTCAGCGGTCAACACCTTATCAAGACACTGGTCTGGTGTGACAATGAATGGGGCTTTGCTAACCGAATGCTCGACACGACGTTAGCGATGGCCGCAAGCGGTTTCAGGTAAGACGCGGTTTGCGTCTGGCAAAACTTATGAGAGTCAACGAGAGGATTCACCATGTCTGTAATTAAGATGACCGATCTGGATCTGGCTGGTAAACGCGTTCTGATCCGTGCCGATCTGAACGTACCAGTTAAAGAAGGTAAAGTGACGTCTGATGCACGTATCCGTGCTTCTCTGCCAACCATTGAAGCGGCGTTGAAACAGGGCGCGAAAGTAATGGTTACCTCTCACCTGGGTCGTCCGACCGAAGGTGAATACAACGAAGAGTTCTCGCTGCTGCCGGTAGTTAACTACCTGAAAGAGAAGCTGAGCGGCACCACTGTGACCCTGGCAAAAGATTACCTCGATGGCGTTGAAGTGGGCGCTGGCGAACTGGTTGTGCTGGAAAACGTTCGCTTTAACAAAGGCGAAAAGAAAGATGACGAAGCGCTGTCTAAAAAATATGCCGCCCTGTGCGACGTATTTGTGATGGACGCGTTTGGTACTGCGCACCGCGCGCAGGCTTCTACCCACGGCGTTGGCAAATTTGCCCCTATCGCCTGTGCCGGTCCCCTGCTTTCTGCAGAACTGGAAGCGCTGGGTAAGGTCATGAGCAACCCTGAGCGTCCGCTGGTGGCTGTTGTTGGTGGTTCTAAAGTCTCTACCAAATTTGATGTGCTGCAGTCTCTGGTCAAAATCGCGGACACCGTGATTGTCGGCGGCGGCATTGCGAACACCTTCGTGGCTATCGACAACAATGTCGGCAAGTCACTGTATGAACCCGACTTCGTTGAAGCGGCTAAAGGCCTGCGCGATCAGCACGGTATCCCGGTTCCAACTGACTCTCGCGTCGGCACAGAATTCTCTGAAACTGCGCCAGCGACCGTGAAAAAGGTTTCGGAAGTAGCAGATAACGAAGAGATTATGGACTTCGGTGATGAAACCGCTCAGGCCATGGCTGCCATCCTGAAAGAGGCTAAAACCATCCTGTGGAATGGCCCGGTGGGCGTGTTTGAGTTCCCTAACTTCCGTAAAGGCACCGAGATCGTGGCTAACGCGATTGCAGACAGCGATGCCTTCTCTGTTGCAGGCGGCGGCGATACCTTAGCGGCTATCGACCTGTTCGGCATCGAAGACAAAATTTCCTACATCTCTACCGGCGGTGGTGCGTTCCTGGAGTTCGTGGAAGGCAAAAAACTGCCAGCAGTTGCCATGCTGGAAGAGCGTGCGAAGCAGTAATCCTTTGGGGGCGATGCCTCGCGGCATCGTCTGAAGTCTTGCCCATCTGGGCGTTTAAATCGACGTTCCTTTAAGGGAACAACGGTCACGAAACAGGACACAATCATGTCTAAAATTTTTGATTTCGTAAAACCCGGCGTTGTCACTGGTGATGACGTACAGAAGATCTTCAAAGTTGCGAAAGAGAACAAATTCGCACTGCCAGCAGTGAACTGCGTCGGCACCGACTCCATCAATGCGGCACTGGAAGCGGCAGCGAAAGTGAAAGCGCCAATCATCATCCAGTTCTCTAACGGTGGTGCTGCATTTATCGCCGGTAAAGGCTTCAAGACTGACAAACCACAGGGCGCGGCAATCTTCGGTGCTATCGCCGGTGCACACCATGTTCACCTGATGGCAGAGCAGTATGGCGTGCCGGTTATCCTGCACACTGACCACTGCGCGAAGAAACTGCTGCCGTGGATCGATGGTCTGCTGGACGCGGGTGAAGAGTACTTCCAGAAAAACGGTAAGCCACTGTTCTCTTCTCACATGATCGACCTGTCAGAAGAGTCACTGGAAGAGAACATCGAAATCAGCAGCAAGTACCTGGCGCGCATGGCGAAACTCGACATGACGCTGGAAATCGAACTGGGCTGCACCGGTGGTGAAGAAGATGGCGTGGATAACAGCCATATGGACGCATCTGCTCTCTACACCCAGCCAGAAGATGTGAACTACGCATACGAAAAACTGAATGCTATCAGCCCGCGCTTCACCATTGCGGCTTCATTCGGCAACGTACACGGCGTTTACAAGCCAGGTAACGTGAAACTGACCCCAACCATTCTGCGTGATTCGCAGAAATTCGTGTGTGAAAAACATGGCCTGCCGCACAACGCGCTGGACTTCGTTTTCCACGGCGGTTCAGGTTCTTCAGCTGCAGAAATCGAAGAGTCTATCAGCTACGGCGTGATCAAGATGAACATCGATACCGATACCCAATGGGCAACCTGGGACGGCATCCTGCAGTACTACAAAAAGAATGAAGGCTATCTGCAGTCGCAGCTGGGTAACCCGGAAGGCGACGACAAGCCAAACAAAAAATACTACGACCCACGCGTCTGGCTGCGTTCAGCCCAGGCCTCAATGGTCGTGCGTCTGGAGCAGGCCTTCAAAGAGCTCAACGCTGTCGACGTTCTGTAACTGATATTGAGTTACGGTATAAACTGTCTTCTGTATAAAAAAGGCCCGAAAGGGCCTTTTTTTTGATCTTTTTTCGCCGGATTTGCGTCAAAGGTCATGCAGGTTTGGCACACCGGCATTTATTGTTTACCCTTTTGTCAGGGATTGTCAGAGCTGTTCTGACAATCTGTTGTTACTTCCCTTGGGAATTTAATTACAGGATGGTTCCATGCAGGATACGGGTATGTTTGATGAGCTTAACAACGCAGGTAACTGGATAGTACGCAATCAGGAGCTGCTGATAAGCTATGCGGTGAACATTGTCGCAGCTATTGCGATTATCTTTGTGGGTATGATTGTTGCACGCATCATCTCCAACACCGTTAATCGTCTGCTGTGCGCACGTCATATTGATACGACCGTTGCTGACTTTTTGTCGGCGCTGGTGCGCTACGGCATTATCGCCTTCACACTTATCGCGGCGCTGGGTCGCATTGGCGTACAGACCACCTCGGTTATTGCCATCCTCGGTGCGGCCGGTCTGGCTGTGGGTCTGGCCTTAAAAGATTCACTGTCAAACCTGGCTGCCGGCGTACTGCTGGTGATCTTCCGCCACTTCCGCACCGGTGAGTTTGTGGATCTGGGTGGCATCATGGGCACAGTCATGAACGTGCAGATCTTCTCTACGACGCTCAAGTCAGCGGATGGCAAGCGCGTGGTGGTGCCGAACGGTAAAATCCTTGCCGGAAACATCGTTAACTTTTCGCGCGAGCCGGTACGACGCAATGAATTTATTATCGGCGTCTCCTACGATGCCGATGTGGATCAGGTTCTGACGCTGCTGCGGGAAGTCGTTGAAGCAGATGAACGTGTACTAAAAGATATGGGTATCCAGATTGGGCTTAATGAGTTAGCCGCATCCTCAATGAATTTTGTCGTGCGCTGCTGGAGCAACAGTGGAGACCTGCAAAACGTCTACTGGGATCTGATGAAGAACTTCAAGCGTACGCTGGATGGCAAAGGAATTGGTATTCCTTATCCGCAGATGGATGTGCATCTGCACCGCGTCAGACCGTCAGATACACCTGCACCAGAGACACAGCCGCAGTAATTTGTTCAATGGGCGGCGTCTGTCGCCCATTAATTTTGCTAATCGTGGATTAATTCTTTCAATTTCCGCTAATCATCTCCTCTCTTTATACTTCCCCACATCTGACCATGTGAGGACGTAATTCTGTGATATCTCTCTACTTTCAGGGGCTTGCCCTGGGCGCTGCGCTGATCCTGCCATTGGGGCCACAAAACGCATTTGTGATGAATCAGGGCGTGAAACGTCAGTATCATCTGATGACGGCGGCACTCTGCTCACTGAGCGATATTCTGCTGATATGCGGCGGCATCTTTGGCGGCAGCGCCCTGCTAAGCCAGTCTCCGCTGCTGCTGATGGTCATCACCTGGGCAGGCGTAGCCTTTCTGCTCTGGTATGGCTGGGGTGCGCTGCGAAGCGCTTTTCGTGGCAACGCCGATCTGGCGGATGGCGAGCCACTGAAGCAGAGCAGGGGACGCATTATCGCAACCTTGCTGGCGGTAACCTGGCTCAATCCTCACGTCTATCTCGACACTTTTGTGGTGCTGGGCAGTCTTGGCGGCCAGTTGCCCAGCACCACGGCGCGTCAGTGGTTCGCGCTGGGCACCGTCAGCGCGTCGATCCTGTGGTTTTTCGGCCTGGCGCTGCTGGCCGCGTGGCTGTCACCGCGCCTGCGCACCGCGAAAGCACAGCGTGTGATTAACCTGCTGGTCGGCGCGGTAATGTGGTTTATCGCCCTGCAACTGGCGCGTCAGGGTATTGCCGGTTTTTGATCTTAGCCTCGATCCCGGGCGGTAATTGCCGCGCTGCGGACGAATTTTTGGCATAATGACCACTCAAAGCATGGCGCATACCGATGCGCTGTTGGGCTTCGCCGGTTGGAAGCCGTCATAGTGACCTTTTCAAGGAGGACTTTCATGAAACTGAAAGCATTGGCTCTGGCCGCAATCATGAGCGCCGGGGCATTGCCTGGCGTACACGCTGATGAGTTACCGAACGGACCGCACGTGGTGACCTCAGGCAAGGCAACGGTCGATGCTCGTCCCGATATCGCGACCCTCTCTATCGTTGTGAACGTGTCATCGAAAGATGCCGCAGATGCGAAAAAACAGGCAGATAGCCGGGTTGCGCAATATTTCGATTTTCTGCAGAAGAATGGCATCGAGAAAAAAGATATCGATGCGGCTAACCTGAGCACGCAGCCAGAGTACGACTACACCAAAGAGGGTAAATCCGTACTGAAAGGCTATCGTGCTGTGCGTCAGGTACAGGTCACCCTGCGTCAGCTGGACAAGCTGAATGATCTGCTGGACGGAGCACTGAAATCCGGTCTGAATGAGGTGCGTAGCGTCGAGTTAGGCGTGGCAAACCCGGAAAGCTATAAAGAGCAGGCGCGTAAAGCGGCGATTAAAAACGCCACTCAGCAGGCATCGCAACTGGCTGAAGGCTTTAACGCGAAGCTGGGATCGATCTACAGCATCCGTTATCAGGTCGCCAACTATCAGCCAATGCCGATGAACCGCATGTACAAAGCGGCGGCAGCGGCAGATACCTCGGCGCAGGAGACTTATGACCAGCAGAGCATCAACTTTGACGATCAGGTTGATGTAGTGTTTGAGATTAAGCCCAACGCGGCACAATAAAAAAACGGGGCTTTTGCCCCGTTTTTGTTTTCAGGCCGCGACATCATTCTGACGCAGCACCCGATGTCCATGTGCAATCAGCGCATCGGTCACCCGACGCATTAACCGGCTTTCAGGCGCAAACCGATGCCAGTAGAGCATCCGGCGCTGATACAATCCCGGCGTCAAATCGATTAACTCACCGCTCGCCAGCTCACGTTCAATCTGAAGATGTGGGATCATACAGCAGGTCGATCCCTGTCGGGCCATCTGCACAAAGGCTTCAGACGAGTTCACAATGTGGCAGGGCACACTGCCAGGTGAAAGGTCAAAGTTCTGCTGCAGGAAAGCCTGGTGCATATCATCAAGATGATCAAAAGCCACGGCAGGCGCTTTCAGCAGGGCAGAGCGGGTAACGCCGTTTGGAAAGAAGCGTTCAGCAAAGTCGCGTGACGCCACAAACAAGTAGTCGAGCGCACCCAGCTGATCCACCAGGCAACTCGGCAGCGGCTGCGGCTGAATACTCACCGCACCCACCACTTCACCCCGACGCAGACGCTCCTGAGTGCGTGTTTCATCTTCAACCTGCAGATTCAGGCGAACGGGGGAGTCAGCCAGCACATCTTTTAGCGCAGGCAGCAACCAGGTCGCCAGACTGTCGGCGTTGACCGCCAGCGACAGCAGCAGCGGCGTGGTGCCACTGTTCTCATCGCCCAGCCACTCCTCTTCCAGCAATTCCACCTGATGCAGTAACGCCAGTAGTTTTTGGCCCTGTTCGGTCGGGCGCGGCGGCACAGTGCGCACCAGCAGCGGCTGACCAAACAGGTTCTCCAGCTGCTTGATTCGCTGTGAAACTGCAGACTGAGTGATACACAATTTTTGTGCGGCACGCTCAAATCCGCGTTCGCGGATCACTGAATCCAGCGCCTGAAGCGTTCGATAATCCGGGCGTTTCATTAATATTAATTCTCCTTCAGGATGGACGTCACTATGCCACAAAACTGTTATCTGTGATGGTTCTCTTGTTTTTGTGGACTGGCTTGCAAAGCGATAAATCCACGTCGGTCAGCCGAGCATTTTCAGCAAGCCTTGTTTTATACTACGCGCACTTCGTTGTCGCACAGGTTTTAAACATACCATGACCCAGGATGAACTGAAAAAAGCCGTTGGCTGGGCTGCACTTGATTACGTGCAGCCGGGCACCATTGTCGGCGTAGGCACCGGCTCCACCGCTGCCCACTTTATCGATGCGCTTGCCACGGTCAGGCATCAGATCGACGGTGCCGTCTCCAGCTCAGATGCCTCCACCCAGAAGCTGAAAAGCCTGGGCATTCAGGTTTTTGACCTGAATGAGATTGATGTGCTGTCGGTTTACGTCGATGGCGCGGATGAGATCAACCCGCAGATGCAGATGATTAAAGGCGGCGGCGCGGCGCTGACGCGTGAAAAGATTGTGGCTGCAGTGGCTGAAACCTTTATCTGTATCGCTGACGCCTCGAAAGAGGTGGATGTACTGGGCCGCTTCCCGCTGCCGGTTGAAGTGATTCCGATGGCACGCAGTTATGTGGCGCGTCAGCTGGTGAAAATGGGCGGCTTACCGGAGTATCGTCAGAACGTGGTAACGGATAACGGTAACATTATTCTCGACGTGCATAATCTGCGTATCCTGGATCCGATTGAGCTGGAAAAAACCATCAATGCGTTGCCTGGCGTCGTCACTGTCGGCCTTTTTGCCGCGCGCGGTGCCGATATTGCACTGATTGGCGGACCTGATGGGGTCAAAACTATCAAAAAATGATCTGTCTGGCGCCGTAAAGGCGTCAGTTATTTCTGCCTGAAAATCATCTTTTCTCACACTGGTGAAATTTGGTGACTTATGTCACATAAGCGTCATCGGCAGCGGGTTCGTTCTCTCTTCTTTGCCTCTCTCATGATTTTGTCCGGCAATGTACTGCTGGCAGCCGCTGCCGTGCTGGCTGCCGGGCAATCGTTTGTATTGCCGGACGCGATTTTTTTGATATTTTGACAGAAGGCTGGCTTATGGTAGTCCTCATTGAATGCTGAATAGGATTGGGAAATGGCAAAGGTATCACTGGAAAAAGATAAGATTAAGTTCCTGCTGGTGGAAGGTGTCCATCAGAGCGCGCTGGATAACCTGCGGGCTGCAGGCTATACCAACATCGAATTCCACAAGGGCGCGCTGGACTCCGACGCGTTAAAAGCATCGATTCGCGATGCACACTTCATTGGTATCCGTTCCCGCTCCCAGCTCACTGAAGAGATTTTTGCGGCGGCTGAAAAGCTCGTCGCCGTTGGCTGTTTCTGTATCGGCACCAACCAGGTTGATCTGCAGGCTGCTGCCAGCCGGGGTATTCCGGTGTTCAACGCGCCGTTCTCCAATACCCGCTCGGTTGCGGAGCTGGTGATTGGTGAGATGCTGCTGATGCTGCGTGGCATCCCGGAAGCGAACGCGAAAGCGCACCGTGGCATCTGGAACAAGATTGCCAAAGGCTCATTTGAAGCACGTGGCAAAAAGCTGGGTATCATCGGTTACGGTCATATCGGGATGCAGCTGGGCGTGCTGGCAGAAAGCCTGGGCATGCATGTTTTCTTCTACGACATTGAAAACAAGTTGCCGCTGGGGAATGCTACCCAGGTACGCCATCTGGCCGATCTGCTCAACATGAGCGACGTTGTCAGCCTGCACGTGCCGGAAACTGCCTCAACACAGGATATGATCGGTGCAGAACAGCTGGCGCAGATGAAGCCCGGTGCGCTGCTGATTAACGCCTCACGCGGTACCGTAGTCGATATCCCGGCGCTGTGTGATGCGCTGGCCAGTAAACATGTTGGTGGCGCGGCCATCGACGTCTTCCCGACAGAACCCGCCACCAACAGCGAGCCGTTTATCTCTCCACTGAGCGAATTCGACAACGTGATCCTGACGCCGCACATTGGCGGTTCGACGGAAGAAGCGCAGGAGAACATCGGGATTGAAGTGGCGGGCAAGCTGGCGAAATATTCCGATAACGGCTCGACGCTGTCAGCTGTTAACTTCCCGGAAGTCTCACTGCCGATTCACGGTATCAGCGCCAGTCGTCTGCTGCACATCCATGAGAACCGTCCAGGCGTGCTGACAGCCATCAACCAGATCTTCGCAGAGCAGGGCATCAACATCGCCGCCCAGTATCTGCAAACCTCGCCGTTTATGGGCTATGTGGTTATCGACATTGATGCCGAGCCAGAAGTGGCCGAGAACGCGCTGCAGCTGATGAAGGCGATTCCGGGTACTATCCGCGCCCGTCTGCTTTACTAAGCGATGCAGACACGAAGTGGCGCTAAATAGCGCCACTTCGTGCTATCAGGTACGATCTGCTGTGAGGCTGAGCCTGCTCAGGAAAAACGGTCAGATCGGAAAGTCGCAAACACGTCATTCCTGACTGCCTGGCCCGCGCGGGGGCCGCTTTCCTCTTCTTACCGTGTCCCCTTCGCGTGGTGCTATTTCATTGTTGCAAAATTCGCCCTGATTCGGGGTGCTGATCCGTCTGAAAAAGCCCATAACAGCGGCTCTTCTACTCCCACTGCCAGAGCTTTGACGGCGTCATTACCGCCGGCAAAGGTACATCCCATTCTGCCACCGGCAGGCTATCGACCTGCTGACAATCGTGGGCCAGACCAACCGGCAAAAAGCCGTGCTGTCGCCAGTTCTGCAGGGTGCGATCGTAGAAGCCGCCGCCCATGCCCAGACGCTGCCCATGCTGATCAAACGCCACCAGCGGCACCATCATCAGATCCAGCTGATCAAGCGTGATCAACTGCCGGATATCCAGCGGCGGTTCAGGAATACGTAGTTTATTGATATGCAATGGGGTATCGGGCGTGTAGCGCAGAAACAGTAAATGACCGGGCGAGAAGGGATGCAAAACGGGCAGATAGACCGCTTTCTTCAGATGCCAGAGCCTGGCAATCAGCGGACGGGTATTCAGCTCACCATCAACTGACAGGAACAGGGCAATGTTGCGCGCGTGAGTAATCGGCGCATAGTTAAGGGCAAGTTCAGCGAGCTGTTCGGCCGCCTGGGCCTGCTGATCTTCAGTCATTGCACGACGCAAATAGCGTACCTGCTGACGGATAACCTGACGCTGTATCATTGAAGGTGATGACATGGAAGATTCAGACATGATTTCCCCGCCGGATAAGTCGCTGAACAGCGACTATAACATGTCGGTATGGGGATGAAAGCAGGACTGCAGGAAGAGAGATCTCCGAGATGCCGCCGTAGGCTGTAACCCTTGAACCCTTGGTTCAAGGTGAACATGCCGTCATAACCATCAGGCTTCTCGGACGAACCGAGCATGCACACAGGTTACGAGCGTCACATTCTGTTTTTTCGAAATATCGGCTCAGGGGACTGGCCCACATGCAAACATCTCAGAGAAAATTTACCTCACCGTTACTTTAGTATAGCAACCATGAAGTTTTATTCGAATTTCGCACCCTCACGCTCAGAGATGCGACCTTGCTCAACTAATGCCTGTTCAATCGTCTGCTGCAACATACGGATACGCTGTTCCATATTAGCAGCATAATCGCGCGTTTTCACTTTCTCTTGCGCCAGCTCGTGGCAGACGTTTAACGCGGCGATGAACACCAGTTGTTCTGTATTGGTGACTCTAGTGCGAACTTTTAGATCTTGCAACCGTTGATTGAGATCTTCAGCCGCGCTATTGAGCGCATCTTGCTGCTCTGGCGGACAATTCACTCTCAACGAACGACCAAAAATTTGTAAATCTACCGGTTGTGCAGACATGCCACCTTCCTGACTGATTACTTCGCTCGCAACTCCCTTAGCTGTCAATGGCTTGGGAGGCGGGCAACTATATAGACCCACGAAATAAGATACAACCCCTTTTCTGGAAACCTTGAGGCAGCTAGTGGTAGCATAACACGAACTTATTCTGCCAACGACGATGAAAACTTATGTCCTTACAGAACGCAACCCCCGATTACAACGCGCTCGCGGCAGTGCTCTCACAGCAGGGTGTTGGTATGACGCCTGCAGAAATGCATGGCCTGCTAAGCGGCATCCTCTGCGGCGGTAACCAGGACACCAGCTGGAAGACGCTGGTACACGATCTGGCTAACGAAGGCATGGCGTTTTCACACACGCTTGCGGTCCCGCTGGCGGCGCTGCACGAGCACACGGCCACTACGCTGGAAGATGAGGGTTTCCTGTTTCAGCTCATGCTGCCTGCGGACGACGACATCACCGTATTTGACCGTGCCGATGCGCTGGCAGGCTGGGTTAACCATTTTCTGCTCGGTCTAGGCGTAACACAGCCTAAACTGGATAAAGTCACCGGAGAAACCGGCGAAGCAATCGATGATTTGCGTACGATTGCCCAACTCGGTTACGAAGAGGATGAAGACCAGGAAGAACTGGAGCAGTCGCTGGAAGAGGTGATTGAATATGTGCGTGTCGCTGCACTGCTGTGCCACGATACCTTCACTCGTCCGCAGCCAACCGCGCCAGAAGTGCAAAAACCGACGCTACACTAATTTCAGGTCAACGCGTTTAACCGGTCAGTTTACAGGGAGTGCAGAGATGATTTCACTGGAACGATACCTGCAGCGTCGTCAGGCGCTGCTGGCGAAGATGGTGCCTGGCAGCGCAGCGCTGATTTTTGCTGCGCCTGAAGTGACGCGCAGTAACGACACCGAATATCCCTTCCGCCAGAGCAGCGACTTCAGTTATTTCACCGGCTTTAATGAGCCGCAGGCACTGCTGGTGCTGATCAAAAGCGATGAAAATCACAACCACAGCGTGCTGTTTAACCGCGTGCGTGACCCCGCAGCGGAAGTCTGGTCTGGTCGTCGATTGGGTCAGGAGGCCGCGCCCGATAAACTCGGCGTGGATCGCGCCTTACCCTGGACCGATATTGGTGAACAGCTGCACCTGCTGCTGAATGGCCTGGATGTGATTTACCATGCGCAGGGCGAATATGCTCACGCAGACACTCTGGTGTTCAGCGCACTGGATAAACTGCGTCGCGGTTTCCGCCAGAATCTTAGCGCGCCCGCCACCGTCACTGACTGGCGTCCATGGGTGCATGAGATGCGCCTTTTTAAAGATGCGGATGAAATTGAGTTGTTACGCCGCGCCGGGAAAATCAGTGCACTGGCGCATACTCGCGCGATGCAAACCTGTCAGCCGGGCATGTTTGAGTATCAGCTGGAAGGGGAGATCCATCACGAATTTACCCGTCACGGCGCGCGTTATCCCTCCTATAACACCATTGTGGGGGCCGGCGAGAACGGCTGCATTCTGCACTACACCGAAAACGAAAGTGAGATGCGCGACGGCGATCTGGTGCTGATCGATGCTGGCTGTGAATTCCACGGCTATGCCGGTGATATCACCCGTACCTTCCCGGTTAACGGCCGATTCAGCCCGGCGCAGCGCGCCATTTATGACATCGTTCTGGCTTCGCTGAAGCGATCGCTTGAGATGTTCCGGCCTGGTGTCAGCATTCGCGAAGTGAATGACGAAGTGGTGCGCATTATGATGACCGGTCTGGTGGAGCTGGGTATCCTGGAGGGTGACATCGATACCCTGATCGCCGAAGACGCACATCGCCAGTTCTATATGCATGGCCTGGGCCACTGGCTGGGGCTGGACGTTCACGACGTAGGTCACTACGGCACCCCGAGTCGCGATCGGATTCTGGAGCCGGGCATGGTGTTAACCGTTGAGCCGGGTCTCTATATCGGGCCGGATGCGGATGTACCCGCGCAATATCGCGGCATTGGCATCCGAATCGAAGATGACATTGTGATTACGGAAGAGGGCATTGAGAATCTCACCGACAGCGTCGTGAAAGAAGCCGATGAGATTGAAGCACTGATGGCGGCGGCAAAACAGGCATGACAATTCTGATTGCCGGAGGCGGCATGACCGGGGCGACGCTGGCGCTGGCGATCTCCCATCTCACCCAGGGCACACTGCCGGTGACGCTGATTGAAAGCAGCGAGCCAGGCAGCCGGGCGCATCCCGGTTTTGACGGCCGCGCGATTGCCCTCGCGGCCGGAACCTGCCAGCAACTGGCGGATATCAACCTGTGGCAGCGCATTGCCAGTTGTGCCACGCCGATTACCCATATCCATGTCTCCGATCGCGGTCACGCGGGCTTTGTGTCACTGGCGGCGGCTGATTATGACATTCCGGCGCTGGGGCAGGTTGTCGAGCTGTTTGATGTCGGTCAGCGGCTGTTTGCGGAACTGAAAAAAGCGCCAGGCGTGACGCTGCGCTGTCCTGCACGCGTTACCCAGGCTCACCGAAGCGACCAGCAGGTTGAGGTGACACTGGACAGTGGCGAACAACTCAGCGGCAAGCTGCTGGTGGCCGCGGATGGCACGCGCTCTGCCCTGGCCGCCTCGTGCGGTATTCAGTGGCAAAGAGACGACTATCAGCAGCTCGCGGTAATTGCCAATGTCTCCACTGCGCTGCCCCATCAGGGCCGCGCTTTCGAGCGTTTCACCGAGCATGGCCCGCTGGCGCTACTGCCGATGTCTGGCAACCGTCTCTCGCTGGTCTGGTGTCATCCGCTTTCGCAGCGCGAACGCATTGAGCAGTGGAGCGAGGCTGAATTCCTGAGTCAGCTGCAGCGTGCCTTTGGCTGGCGGCTGGGCAAATTTACTCACACGGGTCAGCGAGAATACTACCCGCTGGCGCTGCACCGGGCGATGTCGCCGGTGACGCACCGTGTGGCGGTGGTGGGCAATGCAGCACAGACGCTGCATCCCATTGCCGGGCAGGGTTTCAATCTTGGCCTGCGCGATGTGATGTCGCTGGCTGAAACGCTGGCAGCCGCCCATCGTCAACAGCAGGATCCCGGCAGCTATACCGTGCTGCATCATTATCAGCAGCGTCGTCAGCCCGATCGCGCCGCCACTATCGGCATCACCGACGGACTGGTGCGCGTTTTTGCAAACCAGTATGGTCCACTGGTGGCAGGACGTAACCTGGGCCTGCTGGCAATGGATCATCTGCCGTGGCTACGAAATCAACTGGCTGAGCGTACGCTTGGCTGGGTTAAGCGTTAATAAAGAGGCTCAGATGCAAACTTTTGATGTGGTGATCGCCGGTGGCGGTATGGTGGGGCTGGCGGTGGCCTGCGGCTTGCAGGGCAGCGGACTGCGCATCGCCGTGCTGGAAAAATCGCCGGAGCCACCGCTGGCGCTGAGTGCGTCACTGTCGATTCGCGTGTCGGCGATAAACGCCGCCAGCGAACGGCTGCTGCAGAAGCTGGATGTCTGGTCGACCATTCTTTCGCTGCGCTGCCGCGCATATCACGGCATGGAAGTGTGGGATAAGGACAGCTTCGGCTCCATCGCTTTTGATGATGAGCAGCAGGGCTTGTCACATCTGGGCCATATCGTCGAAAACCCGGTGATTCACACTGCGCTCTGGCAACGTGCCAGCGCCTGCAGCGACGTGACGATAATGGCACCTTCGCAGTTACAGCAGGTGGCATTTGGTGACAACGAAGCCTTTGTTACGCTGCAGGATGGCAGTATGTTAAGCGCGCGATTACTGATTGCCGCTGACGGTGCTAACTCCTGGCTGCGCAACAAAGCCGATATTCCGCTGACTTTCTGGGATTACGATCACCGTGCGTTAGTGGCTAACGTCCGCACTGAGAAGCCGCACGACGCTGTGGCCCGCCAGGTGTTCCACGGCGACGGTATTCTGGCTTTCCTGCCGATGCAGGATCCGCATCTGAGCTCCATCGTCTGGTCGCTCTCGCCACAGGAAGCGAGCCGTCTGGAAACCATGCCGGAAGCGCTGTTCAATCAGCAGCTCTCAGTGGCGTTTGATATGCGCCTCGGCCTGTGTCAGCTGGAAAGCGAGCGCAAATCGTTCCCGCTGGTAGCGCGCTATGCCCGCAACTTTGCGGCACACCGTCTGGCGCTGGTGGGCGATGCGGCTCACACCATTCATCCGCTGGCGGGGCAGGGCGTAAACCTTGGCTTTATGGATGCCGCCGAGTTGATTGGCGAGATTCGCCGTCTGCATCAGCAGGGCAAAGATATTGGTCAGCACCTCTATCTGCGTCGCTACGAGCGCAGCCGTAAACACAGCGCCGCAATGATGCTGGCAGGCATGCAGGGCTTCCGGGAGATGTTCGCCGGCAATAATCCGGCGAAAAAACTGCTGCGTGACGTCGGTCTGAAGCTGGCTGATCGCCTGCCAGGGGTAAAACCTATGATGCTGAAGCAGGCGATGGGCCTGAATGATTTACCCGCCTGGCTACGCTAAATTCTCGCCTTTTGATAAGCCAGCGTCTGCTGGCTTTTTTTATGTCTGAATCCCTCTGCACCACCAAAAGGCAATGCTGCACCAGTCCGGGTCTTCGTTTGATTTATTCTAATTTTGCTAGCAATTTCGCATTACTTTTTCTCATTCATCTCTTCGCGGGCAGCGGGATTTTTTTAACATCCTGAACGCCTTGCCGCATAAATTTGCTGTGTATATTTAAAGTCCCTGCATTTATTGCGCGATTAATCACAAAATTGCAGTTTTTTATCCTGTCACAGGCTGTTTCTGGTTAGGCTGTGCATCTGCGTTCGACCCCGGTTTGCTTATGGTTAATCGTCAGATTCGGTGGTAACGTCAGTCGTAAGAGAACGTTTGCGTCGGCACTCAATTCCGGCGCAATTTTGCCCTCACTCGCTTCTGCACAGGATGGTTATGACTCAGCAAACACCTCTGTTTGAACAGCATCAGGCCTGCGGTGCCCGCATGGTGGATTTTCATGGCTGGATGATGCCATTGCACTATGGCTCCCAGATGGATGAACATCATGTGGTGCGCACTGACGCCGGGATGTTTGATGTCTCTCACATGACCATCGTCGACCTGACAGGACCGCGTACCCGCGAATTCCTGCGCTATCTGCTGGCGAATGATGTGGCAAAACTGACGCAGCCAGGCAAAGCGCTTTACACCGGGATGCTGAATGCGTCGGGTGGCGTCATTGACGATTTGATTGTTTACTTTATGAGCGAATCGTTCTTCCGGCTGGTGGTGAACTCCGCAACCCGTGAAAACGATCTCGCCTGGATCACACAACATGCGCAGGGTTATGGCATTACGCTGATGGAACGCGATGACCTGGCGCTGATTGCTGTGCAGGGTCCGCAGGCGCAGCAGAAAGCGCAGACGCTGTTCAGCGAGGAGCAGCGTCAGGCTGTGGCTGGCATGAAGCCGTTTTTTGGTGTGCAGTCAGGTGACCTGTTTATCGCGACCACCGGTTACACCGGCGAAGCAGGATATGAAATTGCGATGCCCGCCGGTGAGGCAGCCGATTTCTGGCAGCGCCTGCTGGCAGCTGGCGTAAAACCTGCCGGACTGGGCGCACGCGACACACTGCGCCTGGAAGCCGGAATGAATCTTTATGGTCAGGAGATGGACGAAGGCGTTTCACCGCTGGCCGCCAACATGGGCTGGACGGTGTGCTGGGAACCTTCTGACCGCGATTTCATAGGCCGGGAAGCGCTGGAACTGCAGCGTGAACGCGGCACAGAAAAGCTGGTGGGGCTGATCCTCACAGAAAAAGGGGTGCTGCGTAACGGCCAGCCGGTGCGTTTCACCGATGACCAGGGGCAGCCACAGGAGGGGATCATCACCAGTGGTTCTTTCTCACCGACGCTGGGTTGCAGCATCGCCCTGGCGCGCGTACCGGCCTCGGTCGGCAGCACCGCCATCGTTGAGATCCGTAACCGCCAGATGCCCGTCCAGGTTACCCGTCCCGTTTTTGTCCGCGCCGGTAAACCGGTCGCTCAGTAAATTTTATTCAGGAGAAATGGCCAATGAGCAATGTGCCGAATACGTTGAAGTACCGCGACAGCCATGAATGGGTGCGCAAAGAAGCCGATGGCAGCTACACCGTGGGTATTACTGAACATGCGCAGGAGTTACTGGGCGACATGGTATTTGTCGATCTGCCTGAAGTGGGCGCGACGTTTGCCGCCGGTGAAGAGTGCGCGGTGGCAGAGTCCGTTAAAGCGGCGTCAGATATCTATGCGCCAATTAGCGGTGAGATTGTGGCGGTCAACGATGCCCTGACTGACTCACCGGAGCAGGTCAACAGCGAGCCTTATGACGGCGGCTGGTTATTTAAAATCAAAGCCAGTGACGCGTCTGAAATCGACACGCTGCTGGATGCGGATGCTTATAAAGCCTCCATCGACGAGTAATCGTCAGGCGGCCTCAGACAGAGGCCGCAGATTTCTGTTTGCTCTCCGGTTCCCCCAGCCCGATTCAGGATTTACTGCTAATGACTCAGACTCTCAGCCAGCTTGAACACAACGGTGCATTCATTGAGCGCCATATCGGTCCTTCACCTGAGCAGCAGGCGCAGATGCTTGACGCGATTGGTGCCCGTTCGCTGGGCGCGTTAATCAGCACGATTGTGCCGGCAGACATTCAGCTGCCGGGTCCACCCGCCGTTGGCGAAGCCGCGACTGAACAGCAGGCGCTGGCCGAACTGAAAGCCATTGCCAGTCAGAATCTGCGTTACAAATCCTGGATTGGTATGGGATACAGCGCGGTCATCACTCCGCCGGTTATCCTGCGTAATATGCTGGAAAATCCGGGCTGGTACACTGCCTATACCCCGTATCAGCCTGAAGTCTCGCAGGGCCGCCTGGAAGCACTGCTGAACTTCCAGCAGCTGACGCTGGATCTTACCGGCATGGATATTGCGTCCGCCTCTTTGCTGGATGAAGCCACGGCTGCAGCCGAAGCGATGGCGATGGCAAAACGCGTCAACAAGCTCAAAAACGCCAATAAATTCTTCATTGCCGACGATATTCATCCGCAGACGCTGGATGTGGTCCGGACTCGTGCAGAGACGTTCGGTTTTGAACTGATCATCGACAGCGCCGACAAGGCAGCGGATCACGACGACCTGTTTGGTGTGCTGCTGCAACAGGTGGGAACGACGGGCAACGCGCACGATTACAGCGCGCTGATTGCCGGGCTGAAAGCACGCAAAGTCGTGGTAAGCGTGGCGGCAGACTTTATGTCGCTGGTGTTACTGGAAGCGCCAGGCAGGCAGGGCGCAGATATTGTCTTTGGTTCCGCTCAGCGCTTCGGCGTGCCGATGGGTTACGGCGGTCCGCACGCTGCCTTCTTCGCCAGCCGCGACGAGCATAAACGCTCTATGCCAGGCCGCATCATCGGTGTGTCACGTGATGCCGCAGGCAACACAGCACTGCGCATGGCGATGCAGACCCGTGAACAACATATCCGTCGTGAAAAGGCTAATTCCAACATCTGTACGTCGCAGGTGCTGCTGGCAAACATTGCGGGTCTCTATGCGGTTTTCCACGGCCCGGCTGGTCTGAAACGTATTGCCTCACGCATTCACCGCTTCACCAGCATCCTGGCAGCCGGACTGCAGCAGGGCGGCCTGAAACTGCGCCATCAGCACTGGTTCGATACGCTGACGGTGGAAGTGGCGGATAAAGCCGCTGTGCTGAACCGCGCTCTGAGCTTTGGCGTTAACCTGCGCAGCGACATCCATAATGCCGTTGGCATCACGCTGGATGAAACCACCTGCCGCGAAGATATTCTGGCGCTGTTTGCTATTCTGCTGGGTGATGAACATGGCCAGGATCTGGAAAAACTCGACAGCGAAGTCGCCAGTGAAAGCCACGCGATTCCTGCGGGCCTGCAGCGTCACAGCGAGATCCTGACCCATCCGGTGTTCAACCGTCATCACAGCGAAACCGAGATGATGCGCTATATGCACAGCCTGGAGAAAAAGGATCTGGCGCTGAATCAGGCGATGATCCCGCTCGGATCCTGCACCATGAAGCTCAACGCTGCCGCTGAGATGATCCCGATCACCTGGCCGGAGTTTGCTGAGCTGCATCCATTCTGCCCGGCTGAACAGGCTACCGGCTATCTGCAGATGATCGGCCAGTTGTCGCAGTGGCTGGTGCAGCTCACCGGCTATGATGCACTCTGCATGCAGCCTAACTCTGGCGCGCAGGGGGAATATGCCGGGCTGCTGGCGATCCGCCGCTATCACGAAAGTCGCGGCGAGGGCGATCGTCATCTCTGTCTGATCCCGAGTTCGGCACACGGTACGAACCCGGCCTCAGCCCAGATGGCGGGTATGGATGTGGTCGTGGTCGCGTGCGACAAACAGGGCAACATCGACCTTGGCGACCTGCATGAAAAGGCGGCGCAGGCGGGCGACAAACTTTCCTGCATCATGGTGACTTATCCCTCCACACACGGTGTCTATGAAGAGACCATCCGTGAAGTGTGCCAGATCGTGCATCAGTATGGCGGCCAGGTGTATCTGGATGGCGCGAACATGAATGCGCAGGTCGGCATCACCACGCCAGGCTACATCGGCGCAGATGTCTCGCACCTCAATCTGCACAAAACCTTCTGCATTCCGCACGGCGGTGGTGGTCCGGGTATGGGACCGATTGGCGTGAAAGCGCACCTGGCTCCGTTTGTTCCGGGACACAGCGTAGTGCAGATCGACGGTGTGCTGACGCAGCAGGGCGCGGTCTCCGCAGCGCCGTTTGGTAGCGCCTCTATTCTGCCGATCAGCTGGATGTATATTCGCATGATGGGCGCCGAAGGGCTGAAACAGGCCAGTTCGGTCGCGATTCTGAATGCTAACTATATTGCCAGCCGCCTGCAGTCTGCTTATCCGGTGCTCTATACCGGCCGCGATGGCCGTGTGGCGCACGAATGTATTCTCGACATCCGTCCGCTGAAAGAGCAGACCGGCATCAGTGAGCTGGATATTGCTAAGCGCCTGATCGATTATGGATTCCACGCGCCGACCATGTCCTTCCCGGTGGCGGGCACGCTGATGGTGGAGCCGACCGAGTCAGAGAGTAAAATCGAACTGGATCGCTTTATTGACGCAATGCTGGCGATCCGTATGGAAATTGACCGGGTGGCGGCAGGGGAATGGCCGCTGGACGATAACCCACTGGTTAATGCGCCGCATACCCAGCTGGAAATCGTCAGTGAGTGGTCACATCCTTACAGCCGTGAACTGGCGGTCTTCCCGGCAGGCAGCCATAACAAATACTGGCCGACCGTAAAACGTCTGGATGATGTGTTTGGCGACCGCAATCTGTTCTGCTCCTGCGTGCCGATGAGCGATTATCAGTAATCTCCCTACGGGCAAGCGTTAATCATCAGGGGCCGATTCGTCGGCCCTTTGTTATGGAGAATCAGCATGAAACTGGCACTGGTTACGGGTGGCAGCCGCGGTATCGGGCGGGCCACGTCACTATTACTGGCAGCCCGGGGTTATCGGGTTGCAGTGAACTATCGTCAGCGCGAGGCCGAAGCGCAACAGCTGGTGGCACAGATCCAGCAGCAGGGCGGTGAAGCCTTTGCGGTTCAGGCGGATATCAGTGATGAAGCGCAGGTGATGGCGATGTTTGCGCAGCTCGACAAGCACTCTATGCCGCTGGCGTTGCTGGTGAACAACGCCGGGATTCTGTTTCAGCAATGCCGCACCGAACAGCTTGAGGCGGCGCGACTGCAAAAGGTCTTTGCGACCAACGTCATCGGATCCTTTCTCTGCTGTCGTGAGGCGGTTAAGCGGATGGGCACGCATCACGGCGGTCAGGGCGGCGCGATTGTAAACGTCTCGTCGGCCGCATCGCGTACCGGTGCGCCTGGCGAATATGTAGATTACGCCGCCTCAAAAGGGGCGATCGATACGCTGACCAAAGGATTGTCGCTGGAAGTGGCGCAGCAGGGGATTCGGGTCAATGGCGTACGTCCGGGATTTATCTATACAGAGATGCATGCCGATGGTGGAGAGCCGGGCAGGGTAGACAGACTTGCCAGCGCGATTCCGATGGGGCGCGGCGGTGAGGCAGAAGAGGTAGCGGAAGCGATTGTCTGGCTGGCCAGCGATGCGGCCTCATACGTCACCGGCAGCATCATTGACGCTGCCGGTGGTCGTTAACTCACTTCGTAGCTTATGCGGCTTCAGGAATCAGAGGTTTTCGCCGTTGCTGGCGATAACCTGCTGATACCAGCTGAAGCTTTTCTTCTTCGCACGAGAAAAGTCGCCGCTGCCATCATCGTTTTTATTCACATGAATAAAGCCGTAGCGCTTATCGTACTGGCCGGTGGTAAAAGAGACACAATCCAGGCAACCCCATGGTGTGTAGCCCATTAAATCCACACCATCATACGCTACGGCTTTCTTCATCTCTTCGATGTGCGCACGCAGGTAGTCGATGCGGTAATCATCTTCAATCAGGCCGTCAGCGCCGGGCTTATCGATCGCACCAAAGCCGTTTTCGACAATAAACAGCGGCTTCTGGTAACGCTCATACATCTCGTTCATGGCATAACGCAGGCCGACCGGATCGATCTGCCAGCCCCAGTCTGACGCTTTCACATGCGGGTTTTTCACCACACCTTCAAAGCCGGTGATGGGATCGTCAACGCCGCTGGCATCGCTCTTCACGGCGTTGCTCATGTAGTAGCTGAAACCGACATAGTCTGCACAGCCCTGGCGCAGCGTCTCAGCATCGTCCGCTTCCATCTGAATGTCATAACCTTTACGTGCCCACTCCCTGAGCGTGTAGGCCGGATAGTAGCCACGCATCTGCACGTCACTGAACACATAGCGCTGATGCATCGACTCCTGCGCCAGCACCACATCGTCCGGGTGGCAGGAGAACGGGTAGACAGGGACCATGGCGATCATGCAGCCAATCTGGAAGTCAGGATTGATGTCGTGACCGAGCTTCACCACTTTAGCGCTGGCAACAAACTGGTGGTGCATGACCTGATACATTGCCTGTTCAGGTTTCTCATGCTCGGTAAAGATCACACCTGAACAGCAGTAACCAAACAGCGGATACTGCCAGTTGCGCTGGTTGTTGATCTCGTTAAAGGTCATCCAGTATTTCACTTTGTTCTTATAGCGGTTCAGCACCACTTCGCTGAAGCGCACAAAGAAGTCGACCACTTTGCGGTTGTGCCAGCCGCCATACTCTTTGACCAGGTGATAAGGCATTTCGAAGTGCGAAAGCGTGATGACCGGTTCAATGCCATACTTCAGCAGTTCATCAAACAGATCGTCATAGAATTGCAGGCCCGCTTCATTAGGCTGCTGCTCATCTCCATTGGGGAAGATGCGGGTCCAGGCAATGGAGGTGCGGAAGCATTTAAAGCCCATCTCGGCAAACAGCGCGATATCCTGTTTATAATGAGAATAAAACTCCACGCCTTTGTGGTTCGGGTAGAAATGACCAGGCTGTACGCCGTCGGTGATCACGCGGTCAACGCCGTGTGAACCGCCGGTCAGCACGTCAGCAATGCTGACGCCTTTGCCGCCCTGATCCCAGCCACCTTCAACCTGATGCGCCGCGACCGCACCGCCCCAAAGAAAGCCTTTTGGTAACTGCAATTCTGCACTCATGCTTTACTCCATTACGGATATTGAAATTGAGCTGAGTGTAGCAAGGCAATATTGAAAGTCACGATATAACAGCGCGCCTGGAATTACGTTTGTTACATCCAAAAAACACGCTGTTTTATTTCCCCAGCTGGCGGCCTATTGCTTCAATAATATAGGTCACCGGCACCTGAGTGGTAATGTCAGAATTGTCGGCCATGCGAATAATCGGCACGTGATAGCAGAGGTTAAAATCACCAATCTTCGCCAGAGAGCAGCTTTCTGTATTCGTTATCGCAATGATTTTGCACTTCTTCAGGCTGAACTGACTGGCAATGCGCAGGATCTCTTCCGTTTCGCCGGAAACCGATAAAATAATGGCGACGGCATTTTCATACAGGTCAGTGCTGACCGGATAGTAGGGGTCGTCAATGGCGTGACTGAATTTACCGAGGTTAGAGAAAAACCGCGCGCCATATTTTGCCAGACTGCCGGAGGTGCCGACGCCAATAAAGAAAACCCGATCCGCCTGATTAATTTTCTGCGCAGCCTGCGTGATGAGCTGTTCAAACTCCGGGTTATTAATACTCTTGAAAAAACTCAGCATTTCACTGACGCCCGCCGTGTTGAGCAGCGGTGCACGCTGTTGTTCGCTTAAGCGCAGGCGGATGCGGAACTCTGACCAGCCTTCACAATCCATCTTGCGGCAGAAGCGCAGCACGGTGGTGGTGGAGACGGCAGCCTGCTCAGCCAGCTCGCGAATCGTCATATAGCTGACGCCCTCGCGGTGCTTAATGATGAATTGATAGACCTGCATTTCCAGATCGTTAAGGCGGGCGAGATCGCGATGCGAAAACATGAATGACTCATTAAACAGTTGACCGATGGTCAGTTTACCAGATTCAGTACGTGGTTTAAGGGATAGTGAATTTCTGTGAGCATTTTTAGCGTACACGTGTACACTGAAAAAATTATTGGGTAGGCTGGGTAACAGTGACTACTGCTATGGCGCTGTTCAGGAAACTAATATGACCACCACACTCTCTCAAAAACATCGACCCTCTGCGGGCTATTCCATTACCGAGGAGATTGCCAACAGTATCAGTCACGGTCTTGGCTGCCTGTCTGGCATCGTCGGGCTGGTGCTGATGCTCCATCAGGCCACTGAGAGGCAGGCTGACACCATCACCTTTATCAGCTACAGCCTCTATGGCGGCAGCATGATTTTGCTGTTTCTGGCCTCAACGCTCTATCACGCAATCCCGGATGGGCCCGCCAGACCCTGGCTGAAAAAGCTCGATCACTGTGCCATCTATCTGCTGATTGCGGGGACCTATACGCCGTTTCTGCTGGTCGGACTGAGGACGCCCCTGGCGTATGGCCTAATGGCGGTGATCTGGGGGCTGGCGCTGGCGGGTATTGTGTTCAAGCTCACGATTGCACATCGCTTTAAAGCGCTGTCGCTGGTGACCTATCTCTGCATGGGGTGGCTGTCGCTGATTGTGGTTTATCAGCTGGCGATGATCCTGCCGCCGGGCTGCATCTGGCTGCTGGCCGCAGGCGGAATTATCTATTCGCTTGGGGTGATTTTCTATGTGGCACGCCGCATTCCCTTTAACCACGCCATCTGGCATTTGTTTGTGCTGGGCGGCAGTCTCTGCCACTTCTGCGCCATCTATTTTTATGTGCGCTGAGTAGTTTGCGGCATGGCCCTTCCGTTAATGAAAGGGCCATGCGGTTACATCACTCTTCAGCCAGCGAGTAGGGCAGCGGCTGAATGGTCAGATGCCCGCCTTCGTCACCTTCAACCCGCAGCACGCTGTCCGGCTCCAGATCGTTATTCAGCACTACCTGAATCCAGCTGATTCCATCATCTAACTGCACCGCAGCCAGCACGCTGCCGGTACGACGCCAGCGCTCACCCATCTGTAACTCCAGTGGAGCATTGGCTTCGGGCAGATGACTTGCCTGACCCGCCAGCCAGTAGAGCGCGCGTTTATTGGCACCGCGATATTTCGCTCTGGCGACCATCTCCTGACCGGCATAGCAGCCCTTTTTGAAGCTGATAGCATCCAGTGCCTGCAGGTTGGTGGCCTGAGGAATAAACTGCACACTGGTGGCCGGATCGATTACCGGAATGCCCGCTTCAATGTCCAGCGCCAGCCACTGCTGACTGTCATTAAACTGAGCATCGTCATTAAGCTTCTGTTTCAGCGCTTCTGCCTGTGACAGCGAGGTAACAATCAGAAAACGTTCGGCGGGTTGGGCAAACCACAGCAGCGTGGTTTCTCCCTGCTGCACCACTGGTTTTTCGCTGTCGGGCAGGTTATCAAACAGATTTGCCAGCGCGGCGCGGGCCTGAAAACCGGCCAGGCCCAGCAACACGCACTCATCGTCAGCTGCCATCGTCACTTTCGAAAACACCGCGTATTTTTTTAACTCAGTCAGCTGGGTGTCGCGCAGTTCACGGCGGATCAGATAGGCATAGCCTTCGCCGCGATGGAACAGGCGCATATTACTCCACATTTTGCCTTTGGCATCGCAGTGTGCGGCGGGCGAATGGTGGTCTGCATCCAGCGCCGCGACATCCAGCGTTAGCTGACCCTGCAGGTAAGCGGTACTGTCAGCACCGGTAATGGAAACCAGCGCCCAGCTATCCAGTGACATCAGGGTTAATGGCAGGCGAGACGACGCGGCAGGCTGGCGCGGCGGTAAAGTAAAAGTGGGCATGGAGATATCCTGTATTAGAAGGTTCATCCGGAACATTGTCTTCAATGTTAAAAGAGCCGACTGGCAATGCAACCTGTTTACGGAAAACGGCGCACAAAAGGCGTGATAACCCTGAAAAGCTACAATCTGAAATGTGGCAGGTTGCACAGCCTGCGACGCTGCGCCTGCGAGCTGCATTAAACCAGGTTACACTAGCGGCCACGTTGTGAATTGTGGAAATTGATGCATGGATATTAATGATAAATCACGTATTCAGTGGGCTTGCCGTCGCGGCATGCTGGAACTGGATGTGGCTATTATGCCGTTCTTCAAATTTGAGTATGACACGCTTAATGACACTGATAAGCAGGTCTTTGTTAACCTGCTGAAGAGTGACGATCCCGACCTGTTTAACTGGCTGATGAATCACGGTGAGCCAAAAGATCCAGAGCTTAAGCGGATGGTGAATTTGATCCAGCAGCGTAACCATGATCGCGGCCCCGTGGCAATGTAAGCTGCAGCCCTCCCGCCTGGCGTGCGGATGTCTGTGCGCCTGGCTGGTGGCAGCCGTGACTGGGGTCGTGTTGATGACGCTGCCGGTGGGCGGCTGGCTGATTAAAGTGCCGGTTATTCTGTTGTTGCTGGCTGAAGGCTGGTGCAGCTTCCGACGATTGCGTCAGCGGCACGGTGAGTTACAGCGGGAAGGCGGTCATTGCTGGATCTGGCAGGGAAAACGCTGGCGACCGACCCAGCCGCTGCGCTGGTTACCGATTGGCGTCTTGCTGGTGGCCAGGAGTGAAAAGGGCGCTACGCTACGATGGTGGCTGATGCGGGACAATATGCAGCCCGGCGAATGGCGAGCATTACGCGCCTGCTGTTTCAGCAAAGTGCGGCATTAACGGCAACAGGGCAGACTATTATCTGCCGGCATCTGCAGGCGCCCGGGTTCTACAGCGGCAATCCAGAGCACGGAATTGTTCAGAGCAGTGCAGCGGTTTCGGTTAATACCTGCTCGCACCACTGCTCAACGCGCTCATCGGTGACCTCGAACTGATTCACATCATCCAGCGCCAGACCCACAAATTGCGAGCCATCGGCACTCAGCGGTTTAGGACTGGTGAACTCATAGCCCTCAAGCGGCCAGTAGCCGACAAACCGCACGCCCATGGGCTGCAGCAAATCGTGCAGCATGCCGAGCGCATCTAAAAACCACTCGCCATAGCCAATCTGATCGCCCATGCCATACAGTGCAACAATCTTGTTTTGCAGATTCAGCGCGGGCAGTTGCGTCCAGATCGCCTCCCAGTCCTCCTGCAACTCACCGAAATCCCAGGTCGGGATGCCCATGATCAGCAAATCGTACTGTTCCATCAGACGTGGGTCGTCATCTTTCACGTTATGCAGCGTCACTAACTCTTCGCCAATAAAATCGCGAATTTTCTCCGCTACAATTTCGGTGTAACAGGTACTTGAACCGTAAAAAAGACCGATTTTCATGCAGATAACACTCTGTAAATACTGACTTTGGCGCAATTGTACCAGAAGCGCTGCTGAATCAGGCATAATGAGCATGATTTTACACCAGACGGCGGAGACAACGTGCAGGACAGCGATCTGACAGAACAGTTTCTTGATGCGCTCTGGATTGAACGCAATCTGGCGCAGAATACTCTCTCCTCTTATCGTCAGGATCTTCAGACGCTGACCGGCTGGCTGGCGCATCATCAGCTAACGCTGCTCAGCGTGACGCCACTGGATCTGCAGCAGTTCCTGGCCGAAAGGCTGGAGGGCGGTTACAAAGCGACAAGCTCAGCGCGGTTGCTCAGCGCCATGCGTCGCCTGTTCCAGTATCTTTATCGCGAAAAGCTGCGACCGGACGATCCGAGCGCACTGCTGTCCGCGCCAAAACTGCCGCAGCGTTTGCCGAAAGATCTCAGTGAAGCGCAGGTCGAACGACTGTTGCAGGCGCCGAATATCGATATTCCGCTGGAGCTGCGCGACAAAGCAATGCTGGAGCTGCTCTACGCGACCGGCCTGCGTGTCTCCGAACTGATTGGCCTGACGCTCAGCGACATCAGCCTGCGGCAGGGCGTTGTCCGGGTTATCGGTAAAGGCGATAAAGAGCGGCTGGTGCCTTTAGGTGAAGAAGCGGTTTACTGGCTGGAGCAATATATGGAACATGGTCGTCCGTGGCTGCTCAATGGGCAGACGCTGGACGTGATGTTTCCCAGCAATCGGGCGCAGCAGATGACGCGCCAGACCTTCTGGCATCGCATCAAGCATTACGCCACGCTGGCGGGGATCGACAGCGAAAAGTTATCGCCGCATGTAATGCGTCATGCCTTTGCGACCCATCTGCTGAACCACGGTGCAGATCTGCGTGTCGTACAGATGCTGCTGGGACATAGCGATCTCTCCACCACCCAAATTTATACGCACGTCGCCACTGAGCGCCTGCGTCAGTTGCATCAACAACACCATCCGCGAGCCTGATTCGCGGCCATAAGGATAAAAATGAACAAGCATTTTGCCATGCTGGCCCTGTTAGCCAGCGCCTTTTCCGGTCTCGCACAGGCCGATGACAGCGCCATTCAGCAATCCCTTAAAAAGCTCGGTCTGAACCAGACGGAGATCAGTCCATCCCCGCTGCCTGGCTTTAAAACCGTGCTGTCGGAAAGCGGCGTGCTCTATGTTACCGATGACGGCAAACATATGATCCAGGGCCCGCTCTATGACGTCAGCGGCAAACAGCCGGTCAACGTCACCAACCAGCTGCTGGACAAAAAAGTCGAGGCGCTGGTGCCGGAGATGATCGTCTACAAAGCCCCGAAAGAGCAGCATGTGATCACCGTCTTCACCGACATCACCTGTGGTTACTGCCACAAGCTGCACGAGCAGATGGCGGACTACAATGCGCTGGGCATTACCGTGCGCTACCTGGCGTTTCCGCGAGAGGGACTGAATGGTCAGATCGAACCGGCAATGAAGGCGATCTGGTGCAGCGCTGACCGCAATAAAGCGTTTGATGAGGCGATGAAAGGCAATGCGCCGAAGATGGCCGCACCAGACAGCTGCAAAATCGATATTTCTCAGCATTACAAACTGGGCGTGCTGTTTGGCATTCAGGGCACCCCTGCGATGCTGACTGACACCGGCATGATGATCCCGGGTTATCAGTCGCCGCAGGAGCTGAAGCAGGTGCTGGACAATCAGAAGCGTGGTGGTTAATCGGTGGTAAAACAGGAAGTGGAACTGCGTCGCCGTGAGGTGACGGTTGACGATGCGCTACCGGCCACGCTGCCGCCGTTGCTGAAGCGGCTCTATCTGCAACGCGGCGTGCGTGACGCCGCAGAGCTGGAGCGCGGTGCGAAAAACCTGCTGCCTTACCAGTCTTTAAGCGGAATTGAGAGTGCAGTGGAACTGCTGCATCAGGCGCTGCTGGATGGGCGTCGCATTATGGTGGTGGGCGACTTTGATGCCGATGGCGCGACCAGTACCGCGCTGACTGTCATGGCGCTGCGCAGCATGGGCGGCGGCAACGTGCAGTATCTGGTCCCTAACCGCTTTGAAGATGGTTATGGCCTTAGCCCGGAAGTGGTTGAGCAGGCGCGTGCGCGCGGCGCGGCGATGATCCTGACCGTCGATAACGGCATCTCCTCCCACGCTGGCGTTGATTTTGCTCATCAGCACGGGATTCCGGTGCTGATTACCGACCACCATCTGCCCGGCGAGACCTTACCCGCCGCTGAGGCGATCGTGAATCCCAATCTGCCGGACTGCAACTTTCCCTCGCGCGCGCTGGCGGGCGTGGGCGTCGCGTTCTATCTGATGCTGGCGCTGCGTGCCCATCTGCGCACTAAGGGATGGTTTGGCACCACCCGCACGGAACCGAATCTGGCGGAGATGCTGGATCTGGTCGCGCTTGGCACGGTAGCCGATGTGGTGCCGCTCGACGTCAATAACCGCATTCTGGTGTGGCAGGGGCTCAGCCGCATCCGTGCCGGAAAATGCCGGCCAGGCATCCGCGCGCTGCTGGAGATTGCTAATCGCGATGCCCGTCAGCTTGCGGCCAGCGATCTCGGCTTTGCGCTGGGACCACGACTCAACGCCGCAGGCCGGCTCGACGATATGTCGGTGGGCGTTGCGCTGTTAATGACCGACGATCTCAGCCAGGCGCGGATGCTGGCCAGCGAACTGGACGCGCTGAATCAGACGCGTAAAGAGATCGAGCAGGGCATGCAGAGCGAAGCGCTGGCGCTGTGTCAGGCGCTGGAGCGCGAGCAGCGCGATCTGCCGCTGGGGCTGGCCTTCTATCATCCCGAATGGCATCAGGGCGTGGTGGGGATTCTGGCGTCACGTCTTAAAGAGCGCTTCCATCGTCCCGTGATTGCCTTTGCGCCAGCAGGCGACGGCACGCTGAAGGGGTCGGGCCGCTCAATTGCCGGACTGCATCTGCGCGATGCGCTGGAGCGTCTGGATACCCTGAATCCTGGTATGATGCTAAAGTTTGGCGGTCACGCCATGGCAGCCGGCTTATCGCTGGAGACCGCACGCTACGAGGAGTTTCGTCAGCGCTTTGCCGATCTGGTCGGTGAGTGGCTGGAGGGCGAATCGCTGCAGGGCATCATCTGGTCAGATGGCGCGTTACAGCCGCAGGAGTTTTCCCTGCAGACCGCCGAGATGTTGCGCGAAGCCGGGCCCTGGGGCCAGGCGTTCCCGGAACCCGCTTTTGACGGCAAATTTAAGCTGCTGCAACAGCGGCTGGTGGGCGAGCGACACCTTAAAGTCATGGTCGAGCCGCTGGACGGCGGTCCGCTGCTCGACGGTATCGCCTTTAATGTCGATACCACGCTGTGGCCCGACAGCAGCATTCGTCAGGTTGAGCTGGCCTATAAGCTGGATATCAATGAGTATCGTGGTAACCGCTCGGTGCAGCTGATCATCGACCATATCTGGCCGCTGAACTGAGTTAAACAGGGTGCGCGCGTCTCCGGTTACGGCAGATGCGCGACCGCCCGATTGTTTTCTGCGTTATTCTGCTGCGCGTGAGGATGTCACCGCGATCCGATAAGCAAATGCGACACGTCACGCAACCCCGGCATCAGCCCGCTGTCTCAGCGCTACAATCTGCCGCCAGTTTCGGGTAAACTTGTGCGTTAATTTTCCTGTCCCATCGAACATAAGAAAGACGCCAAAGCCATGTTTGAAATTAACCCGGTCAAAAACCGTATTCAGGACCTCAGTGAGCGCAGCGACGTTCTTCGGGGGTATCTTTGACTACGATGCCAAGAAAGAACGCCTCGAAGAAGTAAACGCCGAGCTGGAACAGCCCGATGTCTGGAACGAACCTGAGCGCGCTCAGGCGCTGGGCAAAGAGCGCTCCTCGCTGGAAGCGATCGTGCAGACGCTGGATCAGATGTCGCAGGGCCTGGAAGATGTGCAGGGTCTGCTTGAACTGGCTGTAGAAGCGGAAGACGAAGAGACTTTCGACGAAGCGGTTGCCGAGCTGGACGTCCTTGAGGGCAAGCTGGGCGAACTGGAATTCCGCCGCATGTTCTCTGGCGAGTATGACAGCGCCGACTGCTATATCGATCTGCAGGCGGGTTCCGGCGGCACCGAAGCGCAGGACTGGGCCAGCATGCTGATGCGTATGTATCTGCGTTGGGCCGAAGCGAAAGGCTTCAAAACTGAAATTATTGAAGAGTCTGAAGGTGAAGTTGCAGGCATCAAGTCTGTCACTATTCGCGTGTCAGGCGACTACGCTTTTGGCTGGTTACGCACCGAAACCGGCGTGCATCGCCTGGTGCGTAAGAGCCCGTTTGACTCAGGCGGCCGTCGTCACACCTCATTCAGCTCTGCCTTTATCTACCCGGAAGTGGATGACGATATTGATATCGACATCAACCCAGCCGATCTGCGCATTGACGTTTATCGTGCGTCGGGTGCGGGCGGCCAGCACGTTAACCGGACGGAATCTGCGGTACGTATTACCCATATTCCAACCGGTACTGTCACCCAGTGTCAGAATGACCGTTCTCAGCATAAGAACAAAGATCAGGCGATGAAGCAGATGAAAGCGAAGCTGTACGAGCTTGAGATGCAGAAGAAAAATGCTGAGAAACAGGCGCTGGAGGACAACAAGTCCGACATTGGCTGGGGAAGTCAGATCCGTTCTTACGTTCTCGATGATGCACGCATCAAAGATCTGCGCACCGGCGTAGAGACGCGTAACACCCAGGCGGTGCTGGACGGCGATCTGGATCGATTCATTGAAGCAAGTTTAAAAGCAGGGTTATAGACATGTCTGAACAACAACCGCAGAGCGCTGATGCCGCCGTTGAGTTAAATAACGAACTGAAAACGCGCCGCGAAAAGCTGAGTGCGCTGCGTGCCAACGGTCTGGCGTTTCCCAACGACTTCCGTCGTGACAGCCTTTCAAACCAGTTGCTGGAAAGCTATGGCGAGAAGAGCAATGAAGAGCTGGAAGCGCTGGATATTGAGGTCAGCGTCGCCGGACGCATGATGACCCGCCGTATCATGGGTAAAGCCTCTTTCGTTACTCTGCAGGATGTGGGCGGCCGGATTCAGCTTTACGTCTCTCGTGACGATCTGGCTGAAGGCATCTACAACGAGCAGTTCAAGAAATGGGACCTCGGCGATATCCTGGGTGCGCGTGGCAAACTGTTCAGAACCAAGACCGGCGAACTGTCGATTCACTGTTCAGAACTGCGCCTGCTGACCAAAGCCCTGCGCCCGCTGCCGGACAAATTCCACGGCCTGGCCGATCAGGAAACCCGTTACCGTCAGCGTTACCTTGATCTGATCGCCAACGAAGAGTCACGCAACACCTTCAAAATTCGTTCGCAGATCATGGCCGGCATTCGCCAGTTCATGGTAGGCCGCGACTTTATGGAAGTGGAAACCCCGATGATGCAGGTGATCCCGGGCGGCGCGTCCGCGCGTCCGTTCATCACCCATCACAATGCGCTGGATATCGACATGTATCTGCGCATTGCACCAGAGCTTTACCTGAAGCGTCTGGTGGTGGGTGGCTTCGACCGCGTGTTCGAGATCAACCGTAACTTCCGTAACGAAGGTATTTCGCCACGTCATAACCCAGAGTTCACCATGATGGAACTCTATATGGCCTATGCGGATTACAAAGATCTGATCGAACTGACCGAAAGCCTGTTCCGTACTCTGGCGCAGGATGTGTTAGGCAGCACGGTCGTGCCTTACGGCGAGCAGGAGTTTGATTTCGGCAAGCCGTTTGAAAAACTGACCATGCGTGAAGCGATCAAGAAATACCGTCCGGAAACGGATCTGGCCGATCTGGAAGACTTTGATAAAGCGGTGGCGATTGCACAATCCCTGCATATCAAAGTGGAGAAGAGCTGGGGTCTGGGCCGCGTCGTGACCGAGATCTTCGAAGAGACGGCTGAAGCGCATCTGATTCAGCCAACCTTCATCACTGAATATCCGGCTGAAGTCTCGCCACTCGCCCGTCGTAACGACGAGAACCCGGAAATCACCGATCGCTTTGAGTTCTTCATTGGCGGTCGTGAAATCGGTAACGGCTTCTCCGAGCTTAATGATGCGGAAGATCAGGCTGAGCGTTTCCTGCAGCAGGTGAATGCCAAAGATGCCGGTGACGACGAAGCGATGTTCTACGACGAAGACTATGTTACCGCGCTGGAACATGGCCTGCCGCCAACCGCCGGTCTGGGTATCGGGATTGACCGTATGGTGATGCTGTTTACTAACAGCCACACGATCCGCGATGTGATTCTGTTCCCGGCACTGCGTCCAGGTAGCAAGTAAGTCTGACTGTTCTCAGAAAAGGCCGGGTATACCGGCCTTTTTTATGTCTGCTGAAAGAGTATGGCCCGGTTCGCTATGAGATCGAGCCTGCTCAGGGAATACGGTCAGAAAAGGAAAGCGTCCCGCGCCAGGGATGGCGCGGGCCGAGCGGTCATGGATGACGGCTTTTGCGTCTTTCCGATCTGACCGTCTTCCCTGCGCGCTTACTTTATCCGTTGCTGTCAGATGCACTCTGATTCGGCGTTGTCAGCACGAAAAAGGCCGGAAGTTCCGGCCTTTTTTACCACTGTCCATTCAGCAAACATCAGGACTTAATCGCCTGATTCAACCAGCTCTGAAAGCGGGAATAGGGCACATAGAGCGCAACGTTTTTATAGAGTGTCTTACCGCTGACATTGTCATTGATGTTATTGCTGTAGCCAATAATCACACCCGCCAGCGTATCATCAGAGGCGTTATAAACCGCACCGCCTGACATCCCTTTCACCACACCCGCATTCGCCGCGACTACAACACAGTCCGGCTTATTCCAGCTGTTCGCCAGCGTGGTATTAATCAGGTTCTGTCCGCTGGAGCTGACCGGCATGGCCGAAATAAAACTGTAGCCATAGAGATTCACCTGGTCGCCAATATGGCTGTTGCGAAAGCTGGGTGGCAGATTCATTTCGCTGTTTTTATGGTAGACCACGGCCAGATCGCATTGCGGATGCCAGGCTTTAACCCGGTAAAGAGAGAACTTCGCCACGTGCGCAGCGGTCAGGCTGTACTCCGGCGTCAGCGGGATGGTAGTACCCAGCGTGCCTAACCCCAGCACGGTAGGAATGCCGGTCACGGTCATATCAACGCGTTTTTCCGCTTCTTTACTGTACTCATAATGCCCCACCGAGCAGCCGGTTAAGCCTAAAACCATTAAGGCTATGAGTCGTTGCATTCTCTCTCCCTGCGTCAGCAGTTGATTACATCACCTGGCAATTCATTAGGGATATATCGGCAACGTTAAGGATTTATTAATTAAATACGCACTAAAAAGCGTAATCGGTTCACGGAGAATGACAACCTGACCCGGGTTCGCGAGGGTCTTTCAGGTAGGGTCCGCAGGCAGAGAAAGAAAGTTGCGACAGGCACAGCGACACGATTATTGCGGCCTCAGCAATAATCCTTTGCTGCATACAGGCTATGTCGTGCACCAGCGCTATGCTGTAATACTCACTGTGACGCAGATCAAAATTAATAAGCGTCGAGGGGCTGCGTGTCCGCGCGGTTCACCTGCAAATGAAACCGGGAGAGTGTTATGCCTGTAGCATTAATGGCGCTGGCGTTAAGTGCGTTTGCCATCGGAACCACCGAGTTTGTCATTATGGGATTGCTGCCGGAGGTGGCGCGTGACCTTCAGGTGTCGATTCCGTCGGCGGGCTGGCTAATCAGCGGCTATGCGCTGGGGGTAGCAATTGGTGCGCCGATAATGGCGTTGCTGACCGCCAGACTACCGCGTAAAAAAACGCTGATTCTGCTGATGGTGATCTTTATTGTCGGCAACCTGCTGTGTGCGCTGGCTTATAACTACAACCTGCTGATGCTGGCCAGAATCGTTACCGCACTCTGTCATGGTGCCTTCTTCGGGATTGGCGCGGTTGTCGCCGCCAGTCTGGTGCCTGCCGGGCGTCAGGCTTCGGCTGTGGCACTGATGTTTACAGGGCTGACCTTAGCTAACGTGCTGGGCGTGCCGCTGGGAACCAGTTTCGGACAGATGTTTGGCTGGCGAGCGACATTCTGGGGCGTGGCGGTGATCGGCGTGCTGGCATTTATCGCCCTGATCGTCAGTCTGCCCAACAACAAACAGGAAAAACCGGTTCATCTGGCGAGTGAAATTGGCGCACTGGCCAACGGCAAACTGTGGCTGTCGCTGCTGATGACGGTGTGCTTTGCGGCGGCGATGTTTGCACTGTTCAGCTACATTGCGCCGCTATTGTTAGAGGTGACGGGCATCAGCGACCGCGGCGTCAGCTGGACGCTGTTCCTGATAGGTGCGGGCCTGACGGTCGGTAACATCCTTGGTGGAAAACTGGCTGACTGGAAAGTCTCCTTCAGCCTGATCCTCAGCTTCTCACTGATTGCCATCTTCTCGCTGCTGTTCAGCTGGACCAGCCATGCGCTGTGGCTGGCAGAGATCACCCTGTTCCTCTGGGCGATGGCAACCTTTGCCACGGTGCCGGGTCTGCAGATTAACGTAGTGCGTCACGGCAAAGAAGCACCGAACCTGGTCTCAACCCTTAACATTTCAGCATTCAACGTGGGTAATGCGTTAGGTGCCTGGGTCGGTGGCGCAGTGATTGGCCGGGGATTCGGCCTGACGGCGGTGCCGGTTGCTGCGGCTGCGCTGGCCGCCATCGGTCTGCTGGTCTGTCTGATTACCTTTCGTAAGTCGGGCCATACGACCGCCAGGGTTCGCGCTTAAGCCAGACGGGCGGCGATTCGCGCCGGAAAGTCAGCCACCTGCTGCTGCAGATGGCTGACAAAGGCATCCACCAGCGCCGACGCAGGGCGGTGCTGCGGTCTCACCAGGCTGACGGTAAACGGAACTGCCACGCTGAACTTACGCATCACCACACCGCTGTCGGCGTAATCCAGCGCCGTCAGCGGATTCACAATCGAAATCCCCACGCCCGCCCTGACCATTGCGCATACCGAAGCGGCGCTGTGTGTCTCCATCACCAGCCGCCGTTCCACTCCCTGCTCCTGAAACAGCGCATCCAGCAGCTGACGATAGCTGTCGCTGCGCGACAGGCTCACATACTTTTCACCCGCAAAGTCGTGCGGCGTCAGCACCTCACGCTGACTCAAGGGGTGATTCTGCGGCAACACGCACACTTCATCACAGGTCAGCAGGGCGAGGCGGTCAGTTCCGGCCGGCGCGTGCTGGGTTTCGGTTAAGCCGATATCGTAGCGCTGCGCCGACAGCCACTCCTCCAGCAGCGGCGACTCCTGCGGAATCACATTCAGGCTCACATCCGGGTAGCGCTGTAAAAAGGGCTGACACAGCGGCGGCAGCAGCGACTGCGAAAAAACGGGCAGACAGGCGATCGACAGCTCGCCCTGACGAAACTGGCGCAGGCCTTCTGCCGCTTCCATGATGCGGTCCAGGCCATACCAGGAGCGCTGTACCTCTTCAAACAGACGCAATCCCTGCACCGTCGGCTGCAGGCGACCGCGTACCCGCCCGAACAGCTCTAGTCCCAGCTGCTGCTCCAGACGTGCCAGCTCCCGGCTCACGGTAGGCTGCGACGTGTGCAGCAGTGTTGCAGCCTGCGTCAGATTACCGCTGGTCATCACCGCATGAAAAATTTCGATATGCCGCCAGTTAATATTCGCCACGACGTTCACCTATATCCATTCTGCATAGATGCTATTAAAACAGATATTTTTCGCTATGACACGAATCTGGCTTAATGCGGTTAACGCCACAGGAGAATTGTTATGCCACGTTCCTTACAGAATACCGAAACCGCACTCAACGCCACTAACCTGCTGCCACTGGCACGTCGTTATAACGGACCGTTCTGGGCCTATGATGCGCAGATTATTCAGGCGCGTATTGCTCAGCTGCAGGCGTTTGATGTGGTGCGTTTTGCACAGAAAGCCTGCTCGAATACGCATATCCTGCGCCTGATGCGGGCGGCGGGGGTAAAAGTGGATTCGGTATCGCAGGGCGAGATCGAACGTGCGCTGGCCGCGGGATACCAGCCAGGTGGTGACGAGATCGTCTTTACCGCCGATCTGTTCGATCAACCGACACTTGAGCGGGTGACTGCGTTAAAGGTGCCGGTGAATGCCGGTTCGATCGATATGCTGCATCAACTCGGTGCGGTGTCACCGGGACACGCGGTATGGCTACGCGTCAACCCTGGTTTTGGTCACGGCCACAGTCAGAAAACCAATACTGGTGGCGAAAACAGCAAGCACGGTATCTGGCACGGTGACTTAGCCGAGGCGCTGGCGGCCATTAAAAAGCACGGCCTGAACCTGGTGGGCATTCACATGCATATCGGCTCAGGCGTCGATTATGCGCATCTGCAACACGTCTGTGATGCGATGGTGGAACTGGTAATGGCATCGGGTCAGGATCTGACGGCGATCTCTGCGGGCGGTGGACTTTCTATTCCTTATCGCTACGGCGAAGAGGCGATCGATACCGGGCACTATTTCGGCCTGTGGGATGCAGCCCGGCAGCGCATTGCTCAGCATCTGGGGCACGCGGTCAAACTGGAGATCGAACCGGGCCGTTTCCTGGTGGCCGAAGCGGGCGTGCTGGTGTCGCAGGTTCGGGCGGTGAAGTCGATGGGCAGCAGTCACTTCGTGCTGGTCGATGCCGGTTTCAGTGATCTGATGCGCCCGTCAATGTATGGCAGCTATCACCATATCTCGCTGATGGCGGGCGATGGGCGGGCGATTGATGAGCAGCAGACGATCGACACGGTGGTTGCAGGTCCGCTGTGCGAATCGGGTGATGTCTTTACCCAGCTGGAGGGCGGCATGGTCGAACCGCGCGCGATTCCGGCGGCGAAAGTGGGCGATTATCTGGTGTTCCACGACACCGGTGCTTACGGCGCATCCATGTCTTCTAACTACAACAGCCGTCCGCTGATCCCGGAAGTGCTGTTTGAGCAGGGCCAGCCGCGCGAAATCCGCCGCGCGCAGACGATTGAGTCATTACTGGCGCTGGAAATCAGCTAATCACCTCACTCGGGCGGCGAGGCCGCCGCCTGTCAGCCATAGATCTCTTTGCGCAGCATGATCAATTCCTCTGCCAGCTCGCGGCACAGCATTGCATTCATCAGGTGATCCTGCGCATGCACCAGAATCAGCGTGACCGGTAATTTTCCGCTTCCTTCGTCTGCGCCAATCAACGCGGTCTGGATTTTATGTGCCGCTTTTGCCGCAGTATCAGAGGCTGCCAGCCCGGCATCAGCCCCGGCCCAGTCGCGTTTGCGCGCGCACTGAATCGCCATCATCGCCGACGAGCGTGCTTCTCCCGCATTGATCAGTAATTCCATCATAGTCTGTTCGTAATCCATAACGCCTCCGCTATTGGTATGCCAAATTGGCCTTTTTAATCATACTGGAATGCCAAAAAACATTTCCGGGAGATTCATCACAGAAAAAAACGCGGGTATTCGTCATTTTGGTATGCCACTAACAAGGAAGATCATGATGATTACAGGACTACCGATCTTACATCTCTGAGGATTGATCATGTCTTTACAGGACCGCCTTATCGATTCCCTGGGCAGCTTCGCCACCCGCTTTAACAGTTATCGCTACATCATGGCGATTAAAGCCTCGTTCATTACCCTGATGCCGGTAATCATTGTTGGCGCCTTCTCGGTATTGATTTCTAACATGGTGCTGGACAGCAAAAATGGCCTTGCCAGCTTTGCCGCTCTGGCTTTCTTAGCTGACCTCAAGCCCATCACCAGCAGTATCAATTACGCCACGCTCAGCTTTCTTAACATTGGTGCGGTGTTCCTGATTGGTATTGAGCTTGGGCGCATCAACGGTATAAAAACGCTGTTTCCCGGTCTGCTGGCAATCATCTGCTTTATATCGGTGACGCCGACCACCTTACAGATGATGGTCGATGGGCAGATGCATCTGGTCACCGATGTGCTGGCCAAACAATTCTCCGATACCAAGAGCCTGTTTCTCGGCATGTTTATCGCCATTCTGTCGGTAGAGATCTACTGCCGCCTTGAACAGGTTGAGCGGCTGAAAATCAAAATGCCCGACACTGTGCCGCCCAATGTGGCCGCCTCATTCTCTGCGCTTATCCCCTCAATTATTACTGTGACGCTGGTAGCGACCTTTGGCTTTATCTTCCATCGCGTTACCGGCATGTACCTCTACGACGCGGTATACCAGGTGGTGCAGCAGCCGCTGGAGTCGGTGGTGCAGAGTCTGTGGGGCATTCTGATTCTGATGTTCGTTGCCCAGCTGTTCTGGGTGATTGGTATTCACGGCAACCAGATGGTGAAACCGATTCGTGAGCCACTGTTGCTGGGCGCAATTCTGGTCAACATGACCGCTTTTGAGCAGGGAAAAGAGGCACCGAACATCATCACCATGCCGTTCTGGGATGTCTATATGAGCATCGGCGGCTCCGGCCTGACCATCGGGCTACTCACTGCCGTAATGCTGGCGACGCGACGCAAAGAGATGCGTGAAATTGCCAAACTGTCGTTCGGCCCAGGCATTTTCAATATCAACGAACCGGTTATATTTGGTATGCCGATTATGCTTAACCCGATTCTGGCTATCCCTTTCATCATCACACCGCTGGTGACAGGTTCTATTGGCTACTTCGCGACGGTGATGGGCTTTGCCGGGAAAGCCGTGGTGATGGTGCCCTGGACCACGCCTCCGATTATCAATGCCTGGCTTTCAACGGCTGGATCGATGGGCGCAGTGGTGACGCAGATCGTCTGCATTCTGGTGTCAGTACTCATCTATCTGCCCTTTGTGAAAGTCGCAGCCCGCCGCGCGGATGCAGCGGAAGCAAAGAGCCTGCAACCTGAGCTGAACCCCAACCGAACGGAGGTGTTATGAGTCGTCAGACTGTCCACATACCTGAGAATTTCATTCTGGGGGCTGCTGCCTCCGCCTGGCAGACGGAAGGCTGGAGCGGAAAAAAGCCGGGCCAGGACTCCTGGCCTGACGCCTGGTATCAGCAGGATCGTCACGTCTGGCACAACGGCTATGGCCCGGCGGTTGCCACTGACTTTATCAATCGCTTTAGTGAAGATGTGGCGCTAATGAAGGCCAGCGGGCTGACCCACTACCGGACTTCCATTAACTGGTCGCGTTTCCTGATCGATTATGAAACCGCCACGGTCGATGAGGAATATGCCGCTTACTATGACCGGCTGATTGATGAAATGCAGCGTCAGGGCATTGAACTGATGCTCTGTCTGGAGCATTACGAGCTGCCAGCCTTGCTGCTTGAGCAATATGGAGGCTGGCAGTCAAAGCATGTGGTTGAACTGTTTATTCGTTATGTCGAACAGGTTTTTAAACGTTATGCCGGTCGGGTCACACGCTGGTTTGTGTTTAATGAGCCCATTGTGGTGCAGACCCGCGTCTATCTCGACGCGCTGCGCTGGCCTTATGAGCAGAACACGCATAAATGGATGCAGTGGAACCACCATAAAAATCTCGCGACTGCCCGGGCAGTGCAGCTTTTCCGCAAGCGTGGCTATGCCGGTCGCATTGGTACCATTCTTAACCCGGAGGTCACCTATCCGCGATCATCCGCCCCGCACGACCAGAAGGCGGCGCATATTTATGACCTGTTCTACAACCGGGTGTTTCTCGACCCCGCGATTAAAGGCGAGTATCCGGCGGAGCTGCTGGCGCTGCTTGATAAGCATCAGATTGAGTGGGAAACCACGCCGGAAGAGCTGGCGATTATTGCTGCCAATACCGTCGATGAGGTCGGCCTTAATCTCTACTATCCCCATCGCGTTAAGGCGCCGTCCCGCGCCTGGCATCCCGAGACACCCTTTCATCCTGCCTGGTATTACGAACACTTTGAACTGCCTGGGCGGCGGATGAATCGTTCGCGCGGCTGGGAAATTCAGCCTGAAATTATCTGGGATATGGCACAACGAATGCGCGATGAGTACGGCAATATCCCGTGGTTTGTGGCGGAAAGCGGTATGGGCATTGAGAACGAAACCCAATTCAAAGATGCCGGTGGGGAAATTCAGGACGATTACCGTATCGCGTTTATCAGCGAACACCTGCATCAGGCGATACGCGCCAGCCAGGCGGGCATTAACTGTCAGGGCTACATGCTGTGGGCGTTTACCGACAACGTCTCACCAATGAATGCCTTTAAAAACCGCTATGGTCTGATCGAAATCGACTTAGATAAGCACCGTCAGCGCCGTATGAAGAAATCTGCCCATTGGTTCCGTACGCTGCGTGACACGCAGCAATTTACCCTGTGGCTTGATGATGAGCCGAAATAACGCGAGGAAACGAGCATGAAACGAATTGTTCTGGCCTGTGCTGCGGGCATGTCGACCTCAATGGTGGTCACGCGGATGGAAAAAGAGGTCGCCGCTCGCGGACTGGCATTTCAGATCTACGCTATTCCGGAGCAAAACCTGCGTGAAGAGCTGCAAAACTACGGCAGCGAGGTGGCGGTGGTGCTGCTCGGGCCTCAGGTGCGCTTCAAACTGGAGGAGAACAGAAAACTCACTGACAGCTATCAGTTGCCTATCGCGGTAATCGATACGGTTGCTTACGGCACGCTGAATGGTGCAAAGGTACTCGATCAGGCGCTGGCTTTGATACACTGAGCCCCAGTTTGCGAGCCAGCCTCTCCGGTTCGCGGGCATTGTCGCGCAGGGAACGGCGGCAATGCCGTTAGCACGTTGATTGCAAAGGGTAAAAGTGTGGACAAAGCCGAAGCGCCGCAAGAAAAAAAGCAGTACCAGGAAATTGGTCAGCACCTGCGTCAGCAGATCAGTGACGGACACTATCCGGTGGGATCGCGCCTGCCGCCTGAACGTCAGCTGGCTGAAACCTGGGGCGTCAGCCGGACCATCGTGCGCGAGGCATTATTGATGCTTGAGCTGGAAGGTACGGTGGATATCCGTCAGAGCTCCGGCGTCTATGTAATGCGTATTCCTTCCGCCAGTGATGATGAAGAAGAGGCCTTTTTCCGCAGCGACGTAGGCCCGTTTGAAATGCTACAGGCGCGTCAGTTGCTGGAGAGCAATATTGCCGCCTTTGCCGCAAAAATGGCGACTAAAGCGGACATTGAAAATCTGCGACGTACGCTGGAACAGGAGCAACGTGCCATCGCCGCCAACGACAACAGTCAGGACAACGACAAATTGTTTCATCTGCTGCTGGCGGGTGCGAGTCAGAATCAGATGCTGCTCGATACCGTTACCAGTATCTGGCGGCATCACGACAGCAGCCCGCTCTGGCAGCAGCTGCGCCCGCAGTTTGAAACCCGCGCCTATCGCCTGAAGTGGCTCGGCGATCACCAGACTATCCTGGCTGCTCTGCGTCGGCGCGATGTGATGGGGGCGTGGCAGTCGACCTGGCAGCACCTTGAGAATGTCAAAAATACGCTGCTGGAGCTTTCCGACGCCGATGCGCCTGATTTTGATGGCTACCTGTTTGATTCAGTCCCGATCTTTCAGGGGAAACTGATGTGATTGAGATTGTCTCGCTCAGTGATGCCCCACAGTTTGCCGATCAGATTATTGACTGGCAGTGGCGCGCATTTGGTGAAGCCAGTAGCCACGCGTTCTTTGCCAGTGTGGTGAACAGCAGCCTGAACGGTGCTGACTTCCCCGTAACCTTTGTCGCTCTGGAGGCGGGCAGGGCGGTCGGCACTGTAGGATTCTGGCGCTGCGACCTGATCAGCCGTCAGGATCTTTTCCCGTGGCTGGCGGCGCTCTATGTTGATGAGTCGTCGCGCGGCAAAGGTGTCAGCGAGGCGCTGCAGCAGCATGTGATGACTTATGCACAGGCGCGTGGCTATCCACGGTTGTGGCTCTGGTCAACGTTTGAGGGCTACTACGAACGGTCTGGCTGGCTGCCCCAGGGAGAGGCGCTGGAGTATCCGGATAAACCAGTAAAACTCTATTATCGCGACCTGTAAAAGAGGCCAGCCGCCAGGGCGGCAGCTGGCAAAGACGCACTTATGGCGCCGGATAGGTATAGCGACGATGAATCGCCTCAATGCCTTCCAGAATCTCGGCATTTAAGGTCAGATTGAAACTGTCGATATTAATCTGCAGCTGTTCAAGCGTGGTGGCACCCAGCAGTGTGCTGGCCACAAACGGCTGCTGACGCACATAGGCTAAAGCCATCTGCGATGGGTCAATCTGATGCTGTTGCGCTAACGCCACATATTCTGCAACGGCCTGCTGTGACTGCTCGCCGCTGTAGCGGGTAAAGCGGCTGAACAACGTGTTACGTGCGCCCGCAGGCTGCGCGCCATTCAGGTATTTGCCACTTAGCGTACCAAACGCCAGGCTGGAATAGGCCAGCAGCTCCACGCCTTCATGCTGGCTGATTTCGGCCAGACCCACTTCAAAGCTGCGGTTCAGCAGGCTGTAGGGGTTCTGAATGCTGACAATGCGCGGCAGCTCATGCTTCTCTGCCAGTTGCAGATAACGCATCACACCCCATGCCGTTTCATTCGACACACCAATATAACGAATCTTACCGGCGCGCACCTGTTCGGCCAGCGCTTCCAGCGTCTCCAGCAGTGTGACCTGTGCGGTAGTTTCGCTGTATTGATAGCCAAGCTTGCCAAAAAAGTTGGTCTGACGCTGAGGCCAGTGCAGCTGGTAAAGATCAAGGTAGTCGGTATTCAGGCGCTTCAGACTGGCATCGAGCGCGGCACGGATATTTTTACGGTCCAGCGCCATATCCGGGCGAATGGACGCATCATTGCCGCGCGACGGTCCGGCGACTTTACTGGCCAGAATGATTTTGTCGCGGCTGCCGCGCTGTTTGAGCCAGCTGCCAATATATTGTTCGGTCAGACCCTGGGTTTCCGGGCGCGGTGGCACCGGATACATCTCGGCAGTATCAATAAAGTTGATGCCGGAACGGAGTGCTAAATCCAGTTGAGCATGGGCGTCGGCTTCGCTGTTCTGTTCGCCAAACGTCATGGTACCCAATCCCAGCTGACTCACTTCCAGCGTGCTGTGAGGAATACGATGATAGTGCATTGCCAGCTTCCTTTTCTTTATGGAATGGAATGTTGTGTTCTCAGGGACTATAGCGCGAGCAATGGCGGGGAAGGAAGGGGGAAAAGTCGGGGAAATCGCCTGCCAGCGGGGAATTGATGGCAGGCGATTAAACAGGGCACTTAACGTTCAATGATTGTTGAAACCTCATCGCTGTTAATCTGCACCATGTGACCCGTCTGATCTGTGTACTCAACCAGACCGGTCTCTTTATCAATGCTTGGCTTACCTTCGGTCATAATCATACGACCATCTTTAGTCGCCATGACATAATCAGAACTGCATCCACTTAAGAATGCTGCGGTTACCATCACCAGTGCTACTCCTGCCAACCCTTTCATCACGCCTTATCCTCACAAATGGTCACGTGCAAACAGTGTAGTAATAAATGTTTTTGCCGGCAGGGTTAATCGCAGAAATCTGAAAGTAACCGGGCGAGCAGGCTCGCCCTTGACTTTATCAGGCGTGCTTTTTCTTACTGCGCATCAGGTTAAGACACTCAACCGCCATCGAGAAGAACATCGCGAAATAAATGTAACCTTTTGGTACATGGACCGCAAAACTCTCCAGAATCAGGGTAAAACCGACCAGAATCAGGAAGGAGAGGGCCAGCATTTTCACCGACGGATGGCGTTCAACAAACTCACCAATGGCGCGCGCGGCGAACATCATCATCAGCACCGCAATGACGACGGCTGCCATCATAATGAACAGATGATCGGAGAGGCCGATAGCGGTGATAACAGAGTCGAGACTGAAAATAATGTCGAGCATCATAATCTGTACAATCGCGCCGAGGAACGAATGAACGCGGGTGTTATGTTCGCCTTCACTGCCTTCGATCGTTTCATGGATCTCCATGCTCGATTTCCACAGCAGGAACAGTCCACCAAACAGCAGAATCAGATCGCGCGCTGAAAACGCATGATCCATCAGCGTAAACAGCGGATTAGTCAGACGGGCAACCCACGCAATAGAGGCCAGCAGGCCAAGACGCATCAGCATCGCGCCCATCAGACCAATGCGACGTGCGCTGGCTTGCTGGTGTTTTGGCAGTTTAGCGACCACCAGCGACAGGAAAATGATGTTATCAATACCCAGCACCACCTCAAGGATGGTCAGGGTGCCCAGCGCCAGCCAGGCGTTGGGATCAGAAATCCACTCAAACATACCGACATTCAATCCTAAACGAAAAGTAAACGGCGATTATACGCATTCAATTCACCGAACTCCCACAAAATTGCGATTGATCAGCGCGAGTGGCGCGATTCATAAGAGAAAATGCCGCGCCAGCAGTGGCCCGGTGAAGCTTTTTTTTAGGTAGAAGCCGCGCGGTAAGGTCATAATTGGCTGGCCCTGATCGCCAATACCTTCTGTCAGCGCCTTACTGTTGGCGGCTTTCGGGCGGATTTGCAACCAGGCGCCATGCCGTGCGGTAATCTGCTCAACGCGTCCCAGTACAATCATATCCATCAACTCTTCCCAGTCCTGACGCAGCATCTCATCTTCTTCTGCATCCGGGCTCCATAACAGCGGCGCGCCCACACGACGTTCCCGCAGCGGAATCTCACGCCCGCCTTCAACCGGAATCCACAACACCCGCGCCAGTTTATGGCGCACATGACTGGTGAGCCAGGTGACGCCGCTGTTGCCGGTCAGCGGGGCGACGCAGACAAAGGTGGTTTCCAGCGGTTTTCCCTGCGCATCAATCGGGATGGTTTTTAGTTCGATACCCAGATGGGCAAAGTCCTGTTCCGCTTTGCTGCCCGCGCTGGCACCAAGATGTAACTCCAGCAGCATGCCGACCCAGCCTTTATCACGTTTAAGATCCGCAGGCATGGGCAGCCCGGCGCGAGCGGCCAGCGTTTCCAGTGTTAATCCGGCTAAATCCTGCGCACGTGCCAGCAGGCTGGCTTCATCGTCAGGTGGTCCTGGCAGATAACTCATGTTGATAACTCGCAATGATTAAAATTTGTACAGTTGCGGGTGAGGAAATCCTTTCACTAAAATTCACCGCATCAGGGATCGATAATAACATGATAGATCGCACTTTTTTTAACGGATAACCCTTGCGCCATCATCAGGCAGGCATTGTTATCCCAGCTTACGCGCAACAATGAACAGGATCTCCATCCCGGTTATCCACAGAAAAATGGGATAACCCCCGTATTGGTGCGGTACTGGTTCCATTTACAGCCTTGACTTTTCTTTGTCTGAGCATAATTTCGCCGCTCTGACCTAACCCTGAGCGATTATCTGTGGATAAAAAAGGGTGTGGTTATCTTTTAATCAATTGTCAGTTGTCGCGAGAATATTGGCAGTTTATGAAAGTCTCAGGGAGAGCCGGAATGATTTATTTTCATTAATTATCATAAGGATGCGTTGTTGTCTCTTTTGAGTCATTCTGCGAGCAGTGAAAATGTTATTCAGTTAACTCCCGCGTTCTGCACAAAGCTATCCACAGAAAAAGTGAATAAGATCGATCTTTTTCACGCTGTTTGTTTATAACTTTGCCGTTTTCTGTGAGTTATCCCGCATTTGATGGTCTGATACCCCATGAATCCAGTGGTTTACCGCCTGTAAGGAGTGTGAAACAATCAGCCCATTCAAATTTTGCTTTGAGGTAGTCCGGTGATCGATGATGATGGCTACCGCCCGAATGTTGGTATCGTAATCTGTAACCGGCAGGGACAAGTGTTATGGGCCAGGCGCTTTGGACAGCACTCCTGGCAATTTCCTCAGGGAGGCATCAATCCCGGTGAAACCGCAGAACAGGCGATGTATCGCGAACTGTTCGAAGAAGTCGGATTGCATCGGAAAGATGTTCGAATACTTGCCTCTACCCGCAACTGGTTACGTTACAAGTTGCCAAAACGTTTGGTGCGTTGGGACACAAAGCCGGTATGTATCGGCCAGAAACAAAAGTGGTTTCTTCTGCAGTTAATGTGTAATGACGCGGATATCAATGTGCAGCGCAGCAGCACGCCTGAATTTGATGGCTGGCGCTGGGTCAGCTTCTGGTATCCGGTGCGTCAGGTTGTCTCCTTCAAGCGCGATGTTTATCGTCGGGTGATGAAGGAATTCGCTGGCGTGGTGATGTCTATGCAGGAGAGTGCGGGGCAGCGAAATAATCCTGCCCATCGTCGTAAGAGAGGATAGGCCACGCCCTTTATGCTCACTCAGTTGCGTGAAATTGTAGAAAAAGTGGCGAGTGCGCCGCGTCTCAATGAAGCACTCGACATCCTGGTCAATGAGATCTGTCTGGCGATGGATACGGAAGTCTGTTCCGTTTACCTCGCCGACCAGGACCGTCGCTGCTATTACCTGATGGCGACGCGCGGACTCAAAAAACCGCGTGGCCGCACCGTAACGCTGGCTTTCGACGAGGGTATCGTCGGTTTAGTGGGCCGTCTGGCCGAACCGATTAACCTTGCTGACGCCCAAAGCCATCCCAGCTTCAAATATATCCCCGCAGTGAAAGAGGAGCGCTATCGCTCCTTCCTCGGTGTGCCTGTTATCAGCCGCCGCCAGCTCCTTGGCGTGCTGGTGGTGCAGCAGCGCGAACACCGTCAGTTTGATGAAAGCGAAGAGTCATTTCTGGTCACGCTGGCTACGCAGATGGCGGCTTTGCTGTCGCAATCTCAAATGGGCCAACTGTTTGGCCAGTTCCGACAGACCCGGGTGCGTGCGATTGCGGCAGCGCCTGGCGTGGCGGTAGCACCAGGCTGGGTCGATGAGACGCAGCCACTGCTTGATCAGGTCTCAGCCGCCTCAACGCTGGATGTTCATCGTGAACGTGAGCGTCTGTCGCTCGCCATGAGCGAAGCAACCAATGAATTTCGCCGTTTCAGCAAACGTTTCAGCGCCAGCGCACAAAAAGAGAGCGCGGCCATTTTCGATCTCTACTCTCACCTGTTAACCGATGCCCGTCTGAAGAAAGATCTGTTCGATGAGATCGAGCGCGGATCGGTCGCGGAATGGGCGGTGAAACAGGTGATCGAGAAGTTTGCTGAACAGTTCGCCAGCCTGACTGACAACTACCTGCGTGAACGTGCAGGCGATCTGCGGGTGCTGGGCCAGCGCCTGCTGTTCCACCTCGATGACACCCTGGTCGGCACCAATGCCTGGCCGGAACGCTTTGTGCTGGTGGCCGATGAGCTGACCGCCACGACCTTAGCTGAGCTGCCGCAGGAGCGGCTGGCGGGCGTAGTGGTGCGTGACGGTGCAGCCAACTCCCATGCGGCGATCCTGACCCGCGCGATGGGGATCCCGACAGTCATGGGCGCTGACATCCAGCCTCATCAGCTCAACAAACGCCTGCTGATCGTCGACGGTTATCGCGGTGAGCTGCTGATCGATCCTGAGCCAGTGCTGGTCCAGGAGTATCAGCGGCTGATCAGCGAAGAGAACGCGCTGAGCAAAATGGCGGAAGGCGTGGTCGATCAGCCGGGTGAGCTGAAAAGTGGCGAGCGCGTGCAGGTGATGCTCAACGCTGGCTTAAGCCCGGAACATGAGCAGACGGTGGGCGACTGGGTGGATGGCATCGGTCTCTACCGCACCGAAATCCCGTTTATGCTGCAGAATGGCTTCCCGTCGGAAGAGGAGCAGGTGGCTCAGTATCAGGGTATGTTGCAGCTGTTTCGCAACAAGCCAGTGACGCTGCGAACGCTGGATGTGGGTGCCGATAAACAGCTGCCTTACATGCCGATCAGTGAAGAGAACCCCTGCCTGGGCTGGCGCGGCATTCGCCTGACGCTGGATCAGCCGGAAATCTTCCTGGTGCAGGTACGCGCAATGCTGCGCGCCAACGCCGCCTCGGGCAACCTCAGTATTCTGCTGCCGATGATCAGTCATATCGACGAAATCGATGATGCAAAAGAGCTGATCGATCGCGCCGGTCGCGAAGTGGAAGAGATGCTGGGCTTCCCGATTCCCAGACCGCGTATCGGGATCATGATCGAAGTGCCGTCGATGCTGTTTATGATCCCGCATCTGGCGTCACGCGTCGATTTTGTCTCGGTCGGCACCAACGACCTGACGCAGTATCTGCTGGCGGTGGACCGCAATAACACCCGTGTTGCAAACCTTTATGACTCGCTGCATCCGGCGATGCTGCGCGCGCTGAATGCGATTGCACAGGAAGCCCGCCTGGCCAATCTGGAATTGTGCCTGTGTGGTGAAATGGCGGGCGATCCGATGTGTGTCGCACTGCTGGTTGGCCTGGGGTATCACCATCTCAGCATGAACGGTAAAAACGTACCGCGCGTTAAATACCTGCTGCGCCATCTGGATCACGAAGAAGCGCAGAAGCTCAGCGAGCAGGGGATGAAGGCCGACACCGCCACGGAAGTGCGCCATCTGGTCTCGGCCTTTATGGAGCGGCGTGGATTAGGCGGGCTGATTCGCGGTGGTCGTTAGTACCACACCGGCTCAGGCTTTGCGCGTTATCCGCCTTTACATTTGCAAGACAATTCAGAAAACCGGCTGTGCTATTATGCGCAGCCTTAATTTATGTGCCTGACAACGCCCCTTTTCAGGGTTGAAAAATAGACGGTGAATGATGAATAACGGCTATATTGCATTTCCGCAGTTCGATCCAGTGATCTTCTCGCTCGGACCGGTTTCGCTTCACTGGTACGGTCTGATGTATCTGGTGGGCTTTGTTTTCGCCATGTGGCTGGCTGTACGTCGTGCCAATCAGCCTGGCAGCGGCTGGAAAAAAGAGGAAGTTGAGAATCTGCTTTATGCAGGTTTCCTGGGTGTATTCCTGGGCGGACGTATCGGCTATGTGCTTTTCTACAACTTACCGCTGTTTCTGGAAAATCCACTCTATCTGTTTAAAGTCTGGGATGGCGGCATGTCGTTCCACGGTGGCCTGATCGGGGTGATTGTGGTGATGCTGGTCTTTGCCCGCCGTACCAAACGACATTTCTTCCAGGTTGCTGATTTCATTGCGCCGCTGATCCCGTTTGGTCTGGGTGCTGGTCGTCTCGGTAACTTCATTAACGGCGAGCTCTGGGGCCGTGTCGATCCGGGCTTCCGTTACGCTATGCTGTTCCCGGGCTCCCGCAGCGAAGATGTCGCGCTGGCCGCCACCAATCCACAATATCAGGCGCTGCTCAACACCTATGGCGTACTGCCGCGTCATCCTTCCCAGCTCTATGAACTGGCGCTGGAAGGCGTGGTGCTGTTCATCATCCTGAACCTGTTTATCCGTAAGCCACGCCCGATGGGTAGCGTCTCTGGCCTGTTCCTGATTGGTTACGGCGCTTTCCGTATTATCGTTGAGTTCTTCCGCCAGCCGGATGCCCAGCTTGGCCTGTTTGAAGGCGGAATCAGTATGGGACAGATCCTCTCTGTGCCAATGATTGTTGCCGGTATTATTATGATGATCTGGGCGTATCGTCGTCGCCCGCAGCCACAATTTCGCGAGGAAAAATGAAACAGTATCTGGATTTAATGCAACATGTGCTGCACGAAGGCACACCAAAAGCTGACCGTACCGGCACCGGTACGCTTTCAATTTTTGGCCACCAGATGCGTTTCAATCTGCAGGATGGTTTTCCGCTGGTCACCACCAAAAAATGCCATATCCGCTCCATTATTCATGAGCTGCTGTGGTTTCTGAAAGGTGACACCAACATCGCTTATCTCAGGGAAAACAAGGTCTCAATCTGGGATGAGTGGGCGGATGAGAACGGCGATCTCGGCCCGGTCTATGGTAAGCAGTGGCGTAGCTGGGGAACAGCCAGCGGTCAGGAAATTGACCAGTTAAGTCAGGTGATGGAGCAGCTAAAGCGCGATCCTGACTCTCGCCGGATTATCGTGTCAGCCTGGAACGTCGGTGAACTCAGTGAGATGGCGCTGGCTCCCTGCCACGCGTTCTTCCAGTTCTACGTGGCGGACGGCAAGCTCTCCTGCCAGCTTTATCAGCGCTCGTGCGATATCTTCCTGGGCCTGCCGTTTAACATTGCCAGCTATGCGCTGCTGGTGCATATGGTGGCGCAGCAGTGCGATCTGCAGGTGGGCGATTTCGTCTGGACCGGCGGTGATACGCACCTCTACAGCAACCATCTGGAACAGGCGCGTCTGCAGCTGACTCGTGAGCCACGTCCGCTGCCAAAACTTGTTATCAAACGCAAACCGGCATCACTGTTTGATTATCAGTTCGACGATTTCGAGATTGAAGGCTACGATCCCCATCCTGCGATCAAAGCCCCTGTCGCTGTCTGATTTGCGATAGATAGAAAATAACGCCCTGGCAACCTCGCCGGGGCTTTTTTTTGCCTGCAAACCGGCAAATCTGCGGCACCGCTCGTTCTTTTTTGCCACTGTCTGCTGATGGGGCATATTCTCTGCAATGCGCTTTCCAGTCTGCTACAACACGCCTTGTTTCACCTTTTCATACCCCGCACTCTGCAGTGATGAAAACAGCATACTTACGTGGTTTTACTCTGCCGGAACTGCTGCTGGTGATGGTCATTGCTGGCATGCTGAGTCTTGCCGCAATCAATGGCTGGCAGCGCTGGCAACAGCGGCAGGCGCTACTTGACAGCGCTCAGCAACTGCAGGGATTTCTGCTACGGCTGCGCGCCCAGGCCAACCGGCAGAATAGCGACCTGGTGCTATGGTCACAGCCTGGCGAGCCCTGGTGTATCGGTGCCGGAAGCCGCCCTGTGACGGGTTGCGGTCACGGGAAACGGCTGCATTTCATCGCGCCGCACCCGGATGTTGTGTTCTATGGCATCCGGGGTGAACCGGGTTTCTATGGCCGCCGCAATGTCGCCAGAGCGGGCAGCATTGAACTGGGAAATCGCGCCGGACGCATACGTCTGATTATCTCAGCCAGAGCCCGTATTCGCCTCTGCATGATCGATGAGGAAACATGCCGTTGAAAATCGCAGGATTCAGCCTGCTGGAGATGCTGATCGCCATGGCAATCAGCGCCGTCATCATGCTCAGCGTTGGCCGTTTTCTGCCATTGCTGCTGGCAGAGAACGCGGGTGTGCTGCAACGGGCACAGCTGCGTCAGGAGTTACAGCAGATGATGGCAACGCTGGAAAAGTCGGTGCGGCGTGCGGGTTATTGTCACGGTGAATGTGCCAGGGAGGTACTGAAAATCAGTGAAAATTGCCTGCTGCTGCGCTGGGATGAAAACAGCAACGGTCAATGGGAAGGGGTGAGCCATGCAGAAAGTGACTATTACGGTTATCGCCTGCGACAACAGCAGCTTGAGATGCAGCGTGGTGTTGATCAGTGTCAGTCAGCAGGCTGGGAGCGGCTCTCCGATCCCGCGTTTATGACGGTGGAGCAGTTCAGCGTGAGCCAGCAGGGCAGGCAGGTCAGGATAGTGTTGCAGGGTCGGGCTGGTCGCTGGCTTGAAACCGTGGAGAGCTGGATTGAGGGAGAGAACCTGTGAAGCAGCGAGGCAGCAGCGCCATGGGCATGGTGTTAATGATTATGGTCATCGGGAGTTTTACGCTGCACGCCAGCCGAAAGATGTCAGAGCAGGGAATGCGACTGCTGGCCGATGAGCAGCAGTTTGTGCAGGATTTCTGGCGGGCGCAGTCGGCGCTGCAATGGGGTTTATCCCTGAGCTGGCCAGCCAGTGAGGCGGCCCGCTGTCAGCAGGATGATCGCCAGGGCTGGCGCAGCTGTTTACAACGAGGAGAAAAGGATGAAGGTCTGCTTAAAGGTGAGGCAAGCGGCAGTGGCATGGCGGTCTGGCATTGGGTCCGGCTACGGGGCAATCAGATTACCGCGTTGCCGCATGGCTGGATCGACTATTGCCCGCTCACGCCTCCGGCAGCCTGTTTGTAAGCGCGATGGATTCAGCCTGCCGGAAGTGTTGTTTGCTCTGCTGTTAATGGCATTAAGCAGCAGCACCCTGTTTCACTATCATCGCGCACTGGCAGTGGGATTCAGCCAGCAATGGTATCAGCGTGAGGCATGGCGGGTTGCTGAGCAACGTCTGGCAGGGCATGAAGTGGCAGGCTGGAAATCCACGCTGCAAGAGCAGAGCAGTCCCTCAGGCTGCACTCTGGAGCGGGCTGACGTAACGGGGCCTTATCAGCGTAGTGCCAGCCTGACACGCCTGCGTTGTTAAACGTCGCGGGTCGCCCTTTTGATGGGTTTCAACGGCGATACGCGGTAAAGTGAGTGCCGCAATACCGCAGTCATGTTCTGAGTTATCACAGGAGTTTTCATGTTTCACGTTTATCACTCAAATCAGCTTGATGTTCTGAAAATTCTGGCGGCTGCGGTGATTAAACATGATCCTCTTGATGATCCTTTCGCCTCAGAAATGGTGCTGGTGCAGAGCCCGGGGATGGCGCAGTGGCTGCAAATGGAGCTGGCGCAAACCTTTGGTATTGCGGCCAATATCGAATTCCCGCTGCCTGCCAGTTTTATCTGGGAGATGTTCGTCCGCGTTCTGCCTGATGTTCCGGTTGAAAGTGCCTTCAGTAAGGCCAGCATGGGCTGGAAGCTGATGCACCGGCTGCCGGTGATGCTGGAGCAGGAAGAGTTCACCTCTTTACGCCACTATCTCCATGACGACGGGGATAAGCGAAAGCTGTTTCAGCTCAGCGCCCGCGTAGCCGATCTGTTCGACCAGTATCTGGTCTATCGCGCCGACTGGCTCAATAGCTGGGAGCGTGGCGAAACCATTGAGGGGCTGGGCGAGGCGCAGCGCTGGCAGGCCGCACTGTGGCGCGATCTGGTGAGTTATACCCAGGCGCTGGGGCAGCCTGAATGGCACCGTGCCAACCTCTATTCACGATTTATCCAGACGCTTGAGCAGGCGAAAAGCACGCCGGAAAATCTGCCCAAACGCGTCTTCATCTGTGGCATCTCTGCGCTGCCGCCGGTTTACCTGCAGGCGTTGCAGGCGCTGGGACGGCACATCGACATCCATCTGCTGTTCACCAATCCCTGCCGCGATTACTGGGGCGACATTCAGGACTATGCGTTTCTGGCAAAACTGCAAAGCCGTCAGCGCCGGCGTCATGGTGCTGATGAATCTCGCGGACTCTTCCGGGATGCAGAGCAGGCACCCGCGCTGTTTAACGACGCGGGTGAACAGCAGCTGACCAATCCGTTGCTCGCCTCATGGGGCAAGCTGGGGCGCGATAACCTGTTTCTGCTCAGTCAGATGGACTCTAACGACGATATCGATGCGTTTGTGGATGTCGAGCCAGACAACCTGCTGCACTGCATGCAGCACGATCTTCTCAATCTGCAGGATAACGCCGTTATCGGCTTGAATGCGGCGGAACTGGCGCACAGCGATCAGAAGCGCTGCCTGGATCCGGCGGATCGCTCAATTGCGGTGCAGGTCTGTCACAGCGCCCAGCGTGAAGTTGAAGTATTGCAGGATCATCTGCTGGCGATGATGGAGGCCGATCCGACGCTGAAAGCGCGTGACATCATCGTCATGGTGGCGGATATCGACGCCTACGCCCCGTTTATTCAGGCTGTGTTCGCCAACGCACCTGCCGATCGCTATCTGCCGTTTGCCATTTCAGATCGCCGTGCCAGTCAGGCGCATCCGGCCATTGTCGCGTTTCTTCATCTGCTGGCACTGCCGGACAGCCGTTTTGTCTCAGAGGATGTACTGGCGCTACTGGATGTTCCGGCGCTGGCCTCCCACTTCGCCATTGATGAAAGCGGCCTGCGCTTACTGCGGCGCTGGGTCAGCGAATCGGGTGTGCGCTGGGGGCTGGATGATGCCAGTGTTGAAGCCCTGTCTCTTCCTGTCACCGGGCAGCACACCTGGCGTTTTGGCCTGCAGCGTATGCTGCTGGGCTATGCGATGGAGAGCCACAATGGAGACTGGGAGGGGATTCTGCCTTATGACGAGTCGGGTGGTCTGGCAGGCGAACTGGCGGGCCATCTCGCAGAGCTGCTCTCCCGGCTTAATCACTGGCGACAGCGGCTGGCTGAACCGCGGCCACTGGCGGCCTGGCTGCCCCTGTGCCGGGAACTGCTGAACGCCTTTTTCAGCCCCGATGCAGAAACCGAGGCCGCCTTGCAGCTGGTGGAAGAGCAGTGGCAGCAATTGATTGAATATGGCATGGATGCACGGTTTGAAGAGGCGATTCCGGTGGCGCTGTTGCGCGATGATCTGCGTAGCCGGCTTGATCAGCAACGCATCAGCCAGCGATTCCTGGCAGGACAGATTAACTTCTGTACCCTGATGCCGATGCGCTCCATCCCTTTTCAACTGGTCTGTTTGCTGGGCATGAATGACGGCGTCTATCCGCGCACCCTGGCGCCATTAGGCTTTGATCTGATGCAGCAACAGTCCCGCAAAGGCGATCGCAGTCGCCGCGATGATGACCGCTACCTCTTCCTGGAAGCGATGATTTCGGCACAGCGGCAGCTCTATATCAGCTACATCGGCCGGGCGATTCAGGATAATACGGAACGCTACCCTTCGGTGCTGGTCACAGAATTACTGGAGTACATCGGACAGAGTTTTTATCTGGACGGTGATGGGCACCTTGAGCTGGATGAGAGTGCTGAACGGGTGCGGATGCATTTGCAGCACCTGCACAGCCGGATGCCCTTTGCTGCGGAGAACTTTAAGCCGGCGGCCAGACTGCAGAGTTTCGCGCGTGAATGGCTGCCTGCCGCGCAGGGGATGGGGCAGCCCCAGCCCGATTTTGTTCAGCCACTTGAGGCGCCGGTAACGGATGCGCTGACACTGGAGGCACTTCTGCGCTTCTGGCGGCATCCGGTGCGTGCCTGGTTTCATCAGCGGCTTGGCGTGAGCTTCTGGCTGGAGGAGGACGAACTGCCCGACAGCGAGCCGTTTTCGCTCGACAACCTGGAACGTTATCAGATCAACGCACAATTGCTGAATGCTCTGGTCGAAGGCGAGGATACGCAGCGGCTCTATACATACCATCGTGCGGCCGGCAATCTGCCTTATGGCGCCTTCGGTGAGCTGTTCTGGCAGGCGCAGCGTGATGAGATGCAGGAAGTGGCGGCAGAAGTCGTGACGCAACGCAGCGACGGCGAGAGCTGGGAAGTGAATCTGCAACTTGAGCAGGTCAGCTTAACCGGCTGGCTGACACAGGTGCAGGGTGATGGATTACTGCGCTGGCGACCTGGCGTGCTCAATATGAACGACGGACTGCTGCTCTGGCTGGAGCACCTGGTTTACTGCGCGCTGGGAGGCACAGGCAGCAGCCGGATGTTTGGCCGGCAGCAAAGCCGCTGGTGTTTCCTTGCCGTATCGCAACAAGAGGCGATCGCTGCCCTGAATGAGTATGTCGCTGGCTATCTTGCCGGTATGCGTCAGCCGCTGATGCTGCTTAACAGGAGCGGCGGCGCATGGCTCACCGCCAGCTACGACAAAAAAAGTCAGCAGTTGCTGACTGATGAGGCGACTCAGCTCAAGGCGCGCAATCGCCTGCTGACGGCCTGGTCTGGCAACTATCAGGTTGAGGGTGAAGGCAGCGATCCCTATCTGCAACGTCTTTGCCGGGTACTGGATGTGCCCCAATTACAACAGATAACTGAGGCGGCACAGCGCTGGTATTTACCGGTGCTGGCTGCACATCAGGATGATGAATAGCCATCAGAAAGCGTTTTGCTAACTGATTCATTACACAGCAATTTTGCTCTGCTTTGAGCCGCCGTGTCCGATATTGGCGGCTTATCGGGAAATGAAAGGGGTTTACATGCGGGTACACGCACGCTGGATAGCGGCGCTAATGTTAAGCCTGGTGGCTTGCACGGCACAGGCGCAGACATCTTCAGGCTGGCAGCCAGTTAACGACACCATTCACAAAAGTGAACAGGATCCTCGTCATTATCAGGCTATCCGGCTGGACAACGGGATGACGGTATTACTGGTTTCCGATCCTGTGGCGCCGAAATCGCTGGCGGCGCTGACGCTGCCGATAGGATCGCTGGACGATCCCGATCAGCAGGCGGGGCTGGCGCACTACCTTGAGCATATGGTGCTGATGGGCTCAAAACATTATCCGCAACCCGACAATCTGGCTGAATTCCTGAAAAAGCATGGCGGCAGCCACAACGCCAGCACGGCCTCTTACCGCACCGCTTTTTATCTGGAAGTGGAAAACGATTCGCTGGAGCCTGCGGTGGATCGCCTGGCGGATGCCGTGGCCGAGCCGCTGCTGGATCCGGTTAATGCCGACCGTGAGCGCCATGCTGTGAATGCGGAGCTGACCATGGCCCGCTCGCGTGATGGCCTGCGTATGGCACAGGTCGGTGCTGAAACCCTGAACCCGGCACATCCGGCATCACGTTTCTCGGGCGGCAATCTTGAAACCCTGAAAGATAAACCCGGCAGCAAACTGCACCAGGCGCTGCTCGATTTTTACCATACTCATTACTCCGCCAACCTGATGAAGGCGGTGATCTACAGCAATAAACCGCTGCCGGAAATGGCGTCAATTGCAGCTAAAACCTTTGGGCGGGTACAAAATCATAATGCCAGCGTGCCAGACATTACGGTGCCGGTGGTGACCGATGCCCAGCAGGGCGTCATTATTCATTACGTTCCTGCACAGCCGCGCAAGCAGCTTAAAATTGAGTTCCGCATTGCCAACAACAGCGATCGCTTCCGCAGTAAAACCGACACGCTGATTAGCTACTTAATCAGTAATCGCAGTAAAAACACGCTCACCGACTGGCTGCAAAAACAGGGACTGGCCGATGGAGTGAATGCAGGCGCGGACCCAATGACCGAGCGTAATAGCGGCGTGTTTGCTATTACCGTCTCACTCACGGATAAAGGCCTGGCACAGCGTGATGACGTGGTGGCGGCGATCTTCAGCTATATCAACCTGCTGCGTCAGCAGGGCGATGATAAGCGTTATTTCGACGAAGTTTCACACGTGCTGGCACTCGACTTCCGCTACCCCTCTATTACCCGCGATATGGATTATATTGAATGGCTGGTTGATACCATGCTGCGCGTACCGGTGGAAGATACGCTGGATGCACCTTATCTGGCGGATCAGTACGATGCCGCGGCGATCAAATCCCGGCTTGAAGAGATGACCCCGCAGCATGCGCGAATCTGGTACATCAGTCCGCAGGAGCCGCACAATAAAACCGCCTATTTTGTGGAAGCGCCTTATCAGGTTGAGAAGATCACGCCACAAACGTTTGCCGACTGGCAGCAGCGCGCCAGTCAGATTTCGCTGGCGATGCCGGTGCTGAACCCCTATATCCCGGATGACTTCACCCTGTTGCCATCAGACGGTAAAACGTATCAGCATCCGGTGAAGCTGGATAACGAAGACGGTATGCGTATTTACTGGATGCCCAGCCGCTATTATGCCAGCGAGCCCAAAGCGGCCATAACCCTCGCGTTACGTAACCGGCATGCGATCAGTGACGCCCGCCAGCAGGTGCTGTTTGGCCTCAATGACTACCTCTCAAGTCTGGCACTGGACACGTTAAACTCACAGGCCTCGGTGGGCGGCATCAGCTTCTCAACCGGTGAGGATGACGGGCTGGTGTTTAGCGCCAGTGGCTTTACTCAGCGCCTGCCCACGCTGCTGAAGAAACTGGTAGAGGGCTATGCCACCTTCCAGCCGACAGAACAGCAGCTGGCGCAGGCTAAATCCTGGTATCTGGAGCGGCTGGACGCGGCGGAGAAAGGCAAGGCGTTTGAACAGGCGATTCAGCCGATGCAGTTGCTCTCACAGTTGCCTTATACCCAGCGCGAAACCCGTCGCAAGCTGGTGAGCACGCTCACACTGAAGGATGTAACGACCTATCGCGACTCGCTGTTCCGCGACGCGACCCCGGAGATGCTGGTGGTGGGTAATCTCAGTGCGGAGAGTGTGAAGCAACTGGGACATGAGCTTAAACAGCAGGTGCAGAGTAATGCGACCCGCGACTGGCACAGCCAGTATGTGGCCATTAAAAAACCGATGAAAGCCAACCTGCAACAGCAGGGCAGCAGCACTGACTCCGCCCTTGCCGCGCTCTATGTTCCACTGGGATACAGCGAATATCAGAGCATGGCGCACAGTTCTATGCTGAGTCAGATTGTGCAGCCCTGGTTCTACAATCAGTTGCGCACCAAAGAGCAGCTCGGTTATGCCGTCTTTGCCTTCCAGATGCCAGTGGGCCGTCAGTGGGGCATCGGTTTCCTGCTGCAGAGTAATAGCAAGCAACCGGGCTGGCTATTGCAGCGCTATCAGGCCTTCTATCCGCAGGCAGAAAAGCGTCTTCGCAGCATGAGTCAGGCAGACTTTGTTCAGTATCAGCAGGCGATGATCAATGATTTGCAGCAGCGTCCTCAGACGCTCTTTGAGGAAGCGGACCGTTATAGCCGCGACTTTGATCGACAGAATGATCTGTTTAACACCCGGCAAAAAATGGCCGAGCAGGTGGCGCGGTTAACCCCGGCCAGCCTGGCTGACTTTTTCCGGCAGGCGGTGATCGAACACAAGGGCATGGTGATGACGTCACAGATTGCCGGCACCGGCAACGGCAAGGTTGAATTTGCCCGCCAGCCTGGCTGGAAAACCTGGAAAGAACTGGCGAAACTGCAGCAGTCGCTGCCGGTTAAGAGTGAGACCCAATGACGCAGTTACCGCCCGTATCGCTGAATCCCTTAACGCTGCCGCTCAGAGGCGAGCGGCTGATTGAGGCATCAGCAGGCACCGGAAAAACCTTTACCATTGGTCTGCTCTATCTGCGCCTGCTGCTGGGGCTGGGCGGCGAAAACGCGTATAGCCGGCCACTCTCGGTAGAAGAAATTTTAGTGGTGACCTTCACCGAGGCCGCGACGGCGGAGTTACGCGGCCGCATCCGCGAAAATATTCATCAGCTGCGGCTGGCCTGTATTCGCGGCGAAAGCCGCAATCCGATGCACCAGTTGCTGCTGGCGCAGATGCCCGATCTGAGTCAGGCCGCTGCGCAGCTGCTGGCGGCCGAACGCCAGATGGATGAAGCCGCCATCTTCACCATTCACGGCTTCTGTCAGCGAATGCTGAATCTCAACGCGTTTGAATCGGGCATGCTATTCGAGCAGGAGTTGATAGAAGATGAACAGGCACTGCTCAAGCAGTCCACTGCCGATTTCTGGCGGCGTCAGTGCTATCCACTCAGTCTGGATGTGGCACGGATTATCGCCGCAGAGTGGAGCGGACCCGACAGCCTGCTGACGACACTGCGCCCCTGGCTACAGGGTGAGTCGCCAGTGCTCAAACGGCCGCCCGCTGCCGATGAGGATCTGGCGTCACGTCACGCCCGCAATCTGGCGCGCATCAACGCCATGAAGCAGCAGTGGCAGGCGCTGAGCGCCGATGTTGAAGGGATGATCAGCGCATCTGGCGTTGATAAGCGTAGCTATAGCAGTAAACACCTGCCCAACTGGGTCGCCCGCGTCACGCAGTGGGCCAGCAGCGAAACGCGTGATTATCAGTTGCCTAAAGAGCTGGAGCGTTTTGGACAGCAGGTGCTTGATGAGAAAACGAAAAAGGGTGAAGCACCGCGCCATTCGCTGTTTGAGGCTGTTGATCAGTTTCTGGCAGAACCGCTGTCGCTGCGGGATGTGATCATTGCGCAGGCGCTGACCGATGTACGAGCCACAGTTCAGCGCGAGAAACGGTTACGTGCGCTGTTAGGTTTCGATGACCTGCTCAGTAAGCTGGATGAAGCGTTGCAGCAGCCGGGCGGCGTGTTGCTGGCTGAAACTATCCGGGCGCGTTTCCCGGTGGCACTGATTGATGAATTTCAGGATACCGATCCACAGCAGTATCGCATCTTCCGTACGCTCTACATTAATCAGCCAGAACAGGCGCTGTTTCTGATCGGTGACCCCAAGCAGGCCATCTATGCGTTTCGCGGTGCGGATATTTTTACCTACTTGCGGGCCAGAAACGAAGTCAGTGCTCACTACACACTTGATACTAACTGGCGTTCTTCACCTGAGATGGTCGAGAGCGTCAATCGCCTCTTTTCTCAGATCGATTCGCCTTTTCTGTTTTCGGCGATCCCCTTTCAGCCGGTAATGCCCGCTGCGCCCAACCAGTCACTGAAGCTGATTTTTGACGAGCAGCAGCAACCGGCGTTACGGTTCTGGCTGCAGCCCGGTGAGGGCGTCGGCAACAGCGATTACCAGCAGTTTATGGCGCAACAGTGTGCGGCAGATATCAGCCGCTGGCTGGTGGCCGGACAGCAGGGACGTGCCTGCCTGGGCAAAGGCGACGCGCTACAGCCAGTGCGGGCTTCTGATATTACCGTGCTGGTGCGCAGTCGCAATGAGGCCGGTTTGATCCGCGACGCGCTGAATGCGTTGTCAATTCCCTCGGTCTATCTCTCCAGCCGGGACAGCGTTTACACCACGCCGGAAGCGCGCGAATTACTCTGGTTACTTCAGGCGATTCAGGCTCCTGAACAGGAACGGCTGCTGCGTAGCGCACTGGCCACCTCTATTTTTGCTATTGATGCCGCGACGCTGGATGCGCTGACGCAGAATGAACGCGAGTGGGATGCGCTGGTGGAGCAGTTTGCCGTCTGGCAGCAGTTGTGGCACCAGCGCGGCGTGTTACCGATGCTGCGTGATGTCATGATCAAGCGGCAGCTGGCGGAAAATATGCTGGCCTCGGAGAACGGGGAACGTCGCCTGACGGACCTGATGCATCTGGGTGAACTGCTGCAGGAAGCCTCAGTACAGCTGGAGAGTCCTCACGCTCTGGTGCGTTTTCTGGCGCAGCAGATTGCCCGACCAAACAGCCAGGCCGCCAGCCAGCAGCTGCGTCTGGAAAGCGACCGCCATCTGGTGCAAATCGTCACCATCCACAAATCGAAAGGGCTGCAGTATCCCCTGGTATGGCTGCCGTTTGCTGCCGGATTCCGCGAGGCGGCCAGCGCGCTTTATCACGATCGTGACAACTTCATGGCGCTGCTTGATGTGCAGGGCGATGCACAGAGTCTGGCGTTAGCCGAAGAGGAGCGTCTGGCGGAAGATTTGCGTCTGCTCTATGTGGCGCTGACCCGCTCGATCTATCACTGCAGCGTCGGCATTGCACCGCTGATTAAAGGCACGCGAAAAAAAGAGGGCGAAAGCGATCTGCACAAAAGCGCGCTCGGGTATCTGGTGCAGCAGGGTGAGGCGGCGGATGCGCAGCAGCTCAGCCAGAAACTGAATGCGCTAACCGGTGAGGGGATTGCGCTGGTTGAAGCCGATCTGATGCCGGGAGAAAGGTGGCAGGACGCTGAGCAGGGCGATGAGGTATTGAGCAGTCGCGACGTGACCCGCGCACTGGCGGATGCCTGGCGGGTCACCAGCTATTCCGGCCTGCAACAGCATCACAGCTCGTCACTTCTTGATGCATTGCCAAACTTCGATATTGATGCGGCGGGCGAGGACGAGAGTGGTGAAGAGGCTGCATTGACACCGCACCATTTTCCGCGCGGTGCGGCGCCGGGCACCTTCCTGCACGGTTTGTTTGAGTCGATCGACTTTACCGAACTGCCGGATCGCGTCTGGCTGGAGGATCAGCTGCAGCATAATGGCTATCCGTCAGACTGGTTACCGGTCCTGGAACAGTGGATTGAGCGGGTATTGCATACGCCGCTTAACGCGGAAGGGCTGACGCTATCGGCAATTAAAAGCAGCGAACGACTGATCGAAATGGAGTTCTATTTGCCGATCAACAATCTGCTGACGGCGGCCGATCTTGACGATCTGCTGCGCCAGCACGACAGCCTCTCTCTGCAGGCCGCCCCGCTGGATTTTCGTCAGGTGCGCGGCATGCTCAAGGGGTTTATCGATCTGGTTTTCCGCTGGCAGGGAAAATATTATCTGCTCGATTACAAATCGAACTGGCTGGGCGATAGCCATGCCGCTTACACACCCGAGGCGATGGCGCAGGCCATGATCGGCCACCGTTATGATCTGCAGTATCAGCTCTATACGCTGGCGCTGCATCGCTATCTGCAACATCGCCTGCCGGACTACCACTATGAGCAACATTTTGGCGGCGTCTTTTATCTGTTTTTACGCGGGATGGACGGCAGCTCGCCGGACAACGGCATTTTTGCCACCCGACCTGGCGAAGCCTTTGTGGAAGCGATCGATGCACTGTTTGGTGAAACCGGAGAGGTGTTATGAGTGACATGCTGAGTCTGCTGCAGCAGGCAGTAGAGAAGCGTCTCCTGCGCCCGCTCGATATTCAGTTTGCACAACTCGTGGTGCCGGAATCACAGCCTGCGCGGCTGCTCGCTGCCGCCTGCGTCAGCGCTGAGGCAGGTGAAGGGCACGTCTGTTTTCCGCTGAGCAATCTCTGTGAGGCGCACCTGTTTGCCGGACGTCAGCCTGCGCTGGCCCAGGCGATCTGGCAGGCTGCTGGCGCGCCGGATGACTGGTTATCACACTTCGCTGACTGGCCGGCGGTGAGTGATGGAAGCCGGGTGACGCCACTGGTTCTAAGCAACCAGCGTTTATATCTGCATCGGCTTTGGCAAAGCGAAGGTCGCGTTGTCGATTTTTTTGCTGCCCAGGAAGTGAAAACCGCGTTTGATATCCGTGCCGCAGGAGATGTCCTTAACAGCCTGTTTGACGACCAGCCAGAGAACTGGCAGAAAATTGCTGCAGCAGTGGCGCTGACCCGCAAAACAGCAGTCATTTCCGGCGGGCCAGGCACAGGCAAAACCACCACCGTAGCGAAACTGCTCGCCGCCCTGATTCGCCTGAATCCGGGCGCGCTGCGCATCCAGCTGGCGGCACCGACGGGCAAAGCTGCCGCGCGGCTGACCGAGTCACTGGGCAGGGCACTGCAGGATCTGGCCGTCAGCGACGAAGAACGGCAGCGTTTTCCTGCCGAAGCCACTACGCTGCATCGCCTGCTGGGCGCTCAGCCGGATACCCAGCGGCTACGCTACCATGCCGGTAATCCGCTGCATCTGGATGTGCTGGTTGTCGATGAAGCGTCGATGGTCGATCTCTCAATGATGGCAAAACTGATCGCCGCGCTGCCTGCCCATGCCCGCGTGGTGTTTCTGGGCGATCGCGATCAGCTGGCCTCTGTTGAAGCCGGTGCGGTGCTGGGCGATATCTGCCGCTGCACGGAAAGCGGCTACAGCCTGGCGCGGGCAGAACAGCTCGCCCTGCTGACCGGCTGCACGTTACAGGGCAGTGATGATGCGCAGGCACCGGCAGTGCGCGACAGCATCTGCCTGCTGCAAAAGAGTTATCGGTTTGACGCCGCATCCGGCATCGGCCAGCTGGCAAAAGCGATTAATCAGGGTGATGCCGACCAGGTCAGAGCGGTGTTTGCAGCGGCCCATAAAGATGTCAGTTACCAGCCGCTGAACAGCGCGGAAGCGTATCAGGGGATGCTGGACGAAGTCGCACAGGGCTACCAGCCCTTCCTGCAGCTCATCAGGCAGCACGCACCACCCGCTGAGATCATAACCGCTTTTGGTCGTTATCAGCTGTTGTGCGCGTTACGTGACGGACCCTTTGGCGTTCAGGGTCTGAACCAGCGTATTGAGCAGCGACTGATGCAACTGCAGCGCATCCGGCGTCCTGGAATGGGTAGCCGCTGGTATGAAGGTCGTCCGGTGATGATTACCCGAAACGACAGCGCACTCGGCCTGTTTAATGGCGATATCGGCATTACGCTGCGGGATGAAGAGGGCAACCTGAAAGTCTTTTTCCCGCTACCCGATGGGTCGATCAAGGCAATTCAGCCGAGCCGGTTGCCTTCACATGAAACCGCCTGGGTGATGACGGTGCACAAATCGCAGGGGTCGGAGTTTGATCACACCGCGCTTGTGATGCCCACGCAGTTGCTGCCGGTTCTGACCCGTGAACTGGTCTATACCGCGATTACCCGTGCGCGTAAACAACTGACTATTTACAGTGAACCTGGCGTGTTTCAGCGTGCCGTGCAGCAGCAAACGCAGCGGCGCAGCGGTCTGGTAGAGCGACTGGCGGAAACGCGCTGAGAAGAGAGGGACAGATCACGATGTGGGTGATTGTCCCTTCTGCGGTGAATCAGGTGAGGTCGGCCATCAGCACTTTTGAACGGCGCTGATAGTTATACATCTCTTTTTTACTTTCGGGCAGTGACTCAATATCAACCGGCGTAAAGCCGCGCTCCTGGAACCAGTGGATACTGCGCGTGGTCAACACAAACAGCTTTTCCAGTCCCATCTGCTTTGCCTGCAACGCCACGCGCTGCAACAGCATCTCTCCGCGTGAGGAGCTGCGATAATCAGGATGAACCGCCACACAGGCCATCTCGCCAATCTTCTCATCCATAAACGGATAGAGTGCGGCACAGGCGATGGTCAGATTGTCGCGCTGAATAATCGTGAACTTATCGATCTCCATTTCCAGCTGCTCGCGAGAGCGACGTACCAGAATGCCCTGTTGCTCCAGCGGCCGGATCAGTTCGAGGATGCCGCCGATATCGTTGATATTGGCGCGGCGGATCTGCTCTGCCGACTCCATAACGATCTGCGTGCCGATACCGTCGCGTGAGAAGAGTTCCTGCAACAGTGCGCCATCTTCCTGATAGCTGATTAAATGGCTGCGGCGCACACCACTTCGGCAGGCTTTCACCGCGCCACGCAGAAAGCGAACAGTGCCGGAAAGATAATCGCCTTCCTTTTCAATCTCGTCGATACGGGCCTGCGCGTCATTCGGGAACAGCTCAGAGATAATTTCACCTTCGCTATTCAGGACGCCTTGCTCAGAGCAGAAGCCGATCATTTTTTCCGCTTTCAGCTTAATCGCCAGCTGCGTGGCCACTTCTTCCGAGGTGAGGTTGAAGCTCTCGCCCGTAACAGACACCGCCACCGGGCCCATCAGCACAATGGCATCGTTATCCAGCTGGCGATGAATCGCCTCTTCATCGATACGACGGATACGCCCGCTATGGCAGTAATCCACGCCATCATCCACGCCCAGCGGCTGTGAAATAATGAAGTTGCCGCTGACCACATTGATATGTGCGCCCTGCAGCGGGGTGTTGTTGAGACTCATAGAGAGGCGGGCAGTGATATCCAGCTGCAGCCGGCCGGCGGCCTGTTTGACCAGCTCCAGCGATTGCGCGTCGGTCACCCGGGTAAATTTATGATAAACCGGCTCCAGCTGCTGCTGCGCCAGGCTGGCATCAATCTGCGGTCGGGCACCATAAACCACCACCAGGCGGATGCCCAGGCTGTGCAGCAGGCCGATGTCATTAACGATGCCAGAGAAGTTCTCATGCTCAATCGCTTCGCCACCCAGCATGATGACAAAGGTTTTACCCCGGTGGGCATTGATATAGGGAACGGTATGGCGAAAACCCTGAACCAGTTCGGTACTACGTTCCTTCACGGCCAACCCTCAGTGAATGTTTATTCGTATTTTTTGTATTTTTATGCTTTTACGCCCGGTTTTGCAAGTCTTAATCCTGACGAAAATTTACGTTTTTATGGGTGTCAAAGCCGCTAACAGCCTGCATTATTTAGGGTTTCCGGGGTGACATCATGCTACGGATTGGATAAAGTTTTCGCCGCCATTTTATTAACTGGCGCTTTTTTAGACATAACACAGCAGCTGGAGCGGCATGTCAGACGTTAATTCCCATTTTTCACGCAGACGATTTTTACAGGGGACGGGCGCCTTACTGCTGTTAAGCGTCAGCCGCACAGGACTGGCGGCAAAAAACCACATTGTGGCGGTGCGTATCTGGCCCTCATCCACTTACTCGCGGATGACGCTGGAGTCAAACGTCGCGCTGAAATACAAGCAGTTTGCGCTGAGCAATCCCGAACGGCTCGTAATAGATATTCAGGGCCTGCATCTCAATTCGGCCCTGAAAGGGGTGGATAAGCAGGTACGGGTCGACGATCCTTTTATTAAAAATGCCCGGGTCGGCCAGTTCGACAGCAATACAGTGCGCGTCGTTCTGGAGTTAAAGCGCAACGTTGCGCCAAAGATTTTTAACCTTTCGCCGGTCGCCGGGATCAATCACCGGCTGGTGGTCGACCTCTATCCGAGTCAGAACCCGATAGAAGATGATCCTCTTCTGGCCCTGCTGAAAGACTATAACCAGGGTGATCTGGAGAAAGATGAAGGCGTGCAGGCACCCTTGCCAGGTAAAGCGGGGCGCGATCGTCCGATCATTATCATGATCGATCCCGGTCACGGCGGGGAAGATCCGGGTGCGCACGGCAAATATAAGACCCGCGAGAAGGATATTGTGCTGAAGATTGGACGGCGGCTCAAAGCGCTGATCGACAAAGAGTCCAATATGAAAGCCTATATGACGCGTAATGAAGATGTCTTTATTCCGCTGCGCGTCAGGGTTGCGAAAGCCCGTAAACAGCGCGCTGATCTTTTTGTCTCGATCCATGCGGATGCCTTTACCAGCCGTGCAGCTCGCGGCTCGTCAGTGTTTGCCTTATCAACCAGCGGTGCGACCTCGGCGGCAGCCCGTTTCCTGGCGCAGACCCAGAATGAATCCGATCTGATTGGTGGCGTCAGCAAAAGCGGCGACCGCTATCTTGATCACACCATGTTCGATATGGTGCAGCGCCAGACGATTCATGACAGCCTGAAGTTTGGTAAAGAGGTGCTGCATCGCATGGGGCGCATCAATCATCTGCACAAACGTACCGTGGATCAGGCTGGGTTTGCGGTGCTGAAAGCCCCGGATATCCCGTCTATTCTGGTCGAGACCGCGTTTATCAGTAATGTGGAAGAGGAGCGTAAGTTGCGAACCACCCGCTATCAGCATCAGGTTGCGGAGGCGATTCTGGACGGCATTAAGGCTTATGTGAAGAGTGGGGCGGCGCTGGCCCATCGGTAACGGTTTGCGGGTAGTTACGGCTATCCGTGCACTTTTCAGGGCAGGAGAGAGACTAACGAGGTTTCAGGAACGTCAGAAACAAAAAAACACCCTTTCAGGTGTTTAAATGATTGGTTGCGGGGGCCGGATTTGAACCGACGACCTTCGGGTTATGAGCCCGACGAGCTACCAGGCTGCTCCACCCCGCGTCCGTATCATACTTTTTTCACATTGTGACTTCTGTAAAACAACTGCAGAAGTATTGGTTGCGGGGGCCGGATTTGAACCGACGACCTTCGGGTTATGAGCCCGACGAGCTACCAGGCTGCTCCACCCCGCGTCCGTATTGCTTCTATTACTTTTACTTCTCACACTGTGACTTCTGTAAACCTGCTGCAGAAGTATTGGTTGCGGGGGCCGGATTTGAACCGACGACCTTCGGGTTATGAGCCCGACGAGCTACCAGGCTGCTCCACCCCGCGTCCGTGGAAGCGCACTATACTCTCCGCGCTAATTCATGCAACCCCTTTTTGAAGATAAAAGCCAAATTAACAGCCAGTTGCTGAAGGATTCAACCATCTGATTAATTATTGAACTGATATGCACCAGGTCAAAGCGGATGCATTTCATTCTGTCGGGGGCTTTGCTATCGTCGCGGGGCGAACAGTTATAAAAAGAGAAGATAATGAAATCACATTGGGTGAAGTATGCACTCACCGGCGCGTTAATTACGCTGCTGGCGGCCTGTAGCTCTAAACCGACCGATCGCGGTCAGCAATATAAAGATGGCAAACTGGAACAGCCGCTGGCGCTGGTAAATCAGCCCAATGCCAAAGGTGCGCCAGTTAATGGCAAAGACTTTGGCGATCAGGTGCGCCAGATTCAGTCCGCCTCATCTGCCCTTTATAGTCGTCAGAACGGCACCTATAGTGCAATTGAAAGCTGGCTGATGGCGGGAGCCGATACCCGACAGCTTCGTCAGTATGGCCTGAACGCGTGGCAGATGGAGGGCACGGACAACTACGGTAACGTGCAGTTCACGGGTTACTACACGCCGGTCGTGGAAGCGCGCTACACCCGTCAGGGTGAGTTCCAGTATCCGATCTACCGCATGCCGCCGCGCAAACGCGGAGAAAAATTACCGAGCCGCGCTTCTATCTATAGTGGCGGACTCGATGACCGCTATGTCATTGCCTACAGCAACTCGCTGATTGATAACTTCATGATGGATGTGCAGGGCAGTGGTTATGTCGACTTTGGCGATGGCCGCCCGATGACCTTCTTCGGTTACGCCGGTAAAAATGGCTGGGGCTACCACAGTATTGGTAAAGAGCTGATCGATCGCGGCGAAGTGAAACGCGAAGATATGTCGATGCAGGCCATTCGCCAGTGGGCGCAGGAGCACTCACCGCAGGAAGTTCGCGCACTGCTGGAAACCAACCCATCGTTTGTCTTCTTTAAAGCTGAACCGTTTACGCCGGTGCGTGGAGCCAGCGCCGTTCCGCTGGTAGCAAAAGCCTCGGTTGCCTCTGACCGCTCAATTATTCCGGCGGGCACCGTACTGCTGGCTGAAGTGCCGCAGTTAAATGAGAAGGGCAAATTCAACGGCAAATATGAGATGCGCCTGATGGTCGCACTCGACGTGGGTGGCGCGATTAAAGGCCAGCACTTTGATATCTATCAGGGTATCGGCCCGGACGCTGCGCATCTCGCCGGCTTCTATAATCACTATGGCCGCGTCTGGGTACTCAAAGCTGCACCGGGTGCCGGACAGCCGCTGTTCTCCGGCACGCAAAACGGTAATAATGGTTCACTGCTTCTCGGCGCTAACTAATTTCTTCTCTGCGGGCCTTCGGGCCCGCACGACGTAACAGGTTCAACTATGAAAGTGTTAAACGACGCCTGGCATCAGCGCTTTGGCGGCACGGCGCGTCTCTATGGTCAGAATGCGCTGCAACGTTTTGCTGACGCACACTTCTGCGTCATCGGTATTGGCGGCGTCGGTTCCTGGGCGGCGGAAGCACTGGTGCGCACCGGGATTGGTAAAATTACCCTGATTGATATGGATGATGTCTGTATCACCAACACCAACCGGCAGCTTCATGCGCTTCAGGGCAACGTGGGCAAAGCCAAAACGGACGTGATGGCAGAGCGGCTGCGTGCGATCAATCCTGACTGCGAAGTGATCTGCATAGATGACTTTATTACGCCGGAGAACACTGCTGAACTGATGGCTGCCGGTTTTGACTACGTGATCGACGCTATCGACAGCGTGCGGCCTAAAGCGGCGCTGATCGCCTGGTGTCGCCGGAATAAGATCCCGTTAATCACCACCGGTGGTGCGGGTGGGCAGATTGATCCGACGCAAATTCAGGTCGCCGATCTGGCGAAAACCATTCAGGATCCCCTGGCGGCGAAGCTGCGCGAACGATTGAAAAGCCTGGGCGTGGTGAAAAACAGCAAAGGTAAACTCGGCATCGACTGTGTTTTTTCAACTGAAGCGCTGGTTTATCCGCAGGCAGATGGCAGCGTCTGTGCTTCACGCAGCACGGCGGAAGGTCCGAAGCGGATGGATTGCACATCCGGCTTTGGCGCGGCAACCATGGTTACCGCTACGTTCGGCTTTGTTGCCGTTTCACATGCGCTGAAGAAGTTTCTGGCGCGCGCTGTTCGTCAGGATGCCGTCAGCGCCTGACGCGCGGCGTGCTCCACGGCGGTAGCCAGCGCCTGCAGGCCGCTGCTGCGGGAAGCGCTGAGCTGGGCGCGCAGGCCCAGTTCGTCAAACAGCGTTAAGGGATCGCTGGCCAGTAACTGTTGTGGCGTCTGGCCCTCAACCGCAGTCAGCAGCACGGCCAGCAGGCCGCGCACAATCCGTCCTTCACTGTCACCATAGAAATGCAGCGTGCCATCCTCGCATAACTGGCTGCCCAGCCAGACCCGATTTTCACACCCGCTGAGTTCAATTTCTGCGGTTTTCAGTTCCTCCGGCAACGCAGCTAACTGTCGGCTCAGCTGAATCAGCTGACGATAACGATCCTCCCATTGATGAAAGCGGCCAAAGCTCTCTTTCAGGCTGGCAACGGTAATCTGTTCGCCAAACGGGTGTGGCGCTAACAGCGATGAACACATAATCAAAACTCCGATAACAGCGAGATGGCACCTTTCATGGCGCGCACCAGCGCATCAACATCCTGCAAACTATTATAGGGTGCAAAAGAAGCCCGCAGCGTGCCGCTGACGCCCAGCGCTGCCAGCAACGGCTGCGCACAATGCTGGCCAGCGCGCAGGGCGATTCCCTGCTCAGCCAGCAGCGTCACCAGATCGCTGTGATGCAGGCCAGCAAATTCAAAGGCCAGCAGGCTGGCGTTGCCACTGCGGAAGCTGCGGAAGCCAGGCAATTCTGCCAGCTGCTCCTCCGCCAGTGTCGCCAGATGCTGACTCCAGCGCTCCGCTTCGGCCAGATCGTACTGCGCCAGCCAGCTCAGTGCTGCACTCAGGCCCACTACGCCCGCCACATTCGGAGTACCTGCCTCAAAACGCCAGGGCACTGGCTGTGGTGTGAAGCCACTGAAATCGACATCCGTTATCATTTTTCCGCCACCCTGCCAGGGTGACATCGCTTCCAGCAGGTCCGCTTTGCCATATAACGCGCCAATGCCCATCGGGCCGTAAATCTTATGGCCGGAAAAAGCGTAAAAGTCGATATCCAGCGCCTGTACGTCAGGCGGGCAATGCACCACCCCCTGCGCGCCATCGACCATCACTTTCGCACCCACGGCGTGTGCCAGCGGAATCGCTCTGGCGAGATCGGGACACCCTCCGGTGACGTTCGACATCTGGCCTATAGCCAGCAGGCGGGTACGGTTATTAAGCAGGTTGGGTAGCAGGCTGATATCGGGCAGGCGATCTGGCCCTAACGGCCATTTTATGACGTGGGCACCGCATGCCTGTGCAGCCATCAGCCAGGGGACCAGGTTGGCGTGGTGCTCAGCCTCACTCACCACAATCTCATCACCGGGTTGCAGGCGCGGGCGCAGCCAGCTGTTCGCCACCAGGTTTATCGCTTCGGTGGTGCCGCGCGTCCAGATAATCTCACGATCGTCTGCGGCATTCAGCCAGCGGCCAACCTGATGACGCGCCTGTTCATAGCGATGGGTTAAGGCCTGCGCAGCGGCAAACTGGCTGCGATGAACCGTCCCTGCGCTGAGGCTGTAAAACTGCTGTGTACTGTCAATGACGGCCTGCGGCTTCAGCGTGGTCGCGGCGCTATCGAGATAAACGCCGGCGTCGGCGAGCGCGGGAAACTGCTGGCGAAAGTCGCTAGGGTTAAATGGGATCATGCCGGGTCCATGATAAGAAAAATTAGGACCACACTGAAAGAATGGTCTGCGTCTGGCAAAGCTGGAAAAGCGCGTTATGCTGAATATTGCAAGGTTTGAACCAAACCCGCATAACGAGTGGACGTTTAATAGTCGATCTCACTTATCGGCTGCCTCTGGTTAGCGTAGCGCGGGTGGTTTGATGCAATCAATCTACAAGGAGATAGCAGATGAAAAAACTTACCGCAGTTCTGGCCGTGTGTACTCTTGCTTTTACACTGAGTGCCTGTTCAAGTAATTACGTGATGCATACCAACGATGGCCGCACTATCGTGGCTGCCGGCAAGCCTAAAGTTGATAATGATACCGGCATGATCAGCTATAAAGATGCGAATGGCAACGAGCAGCAGATTAACCGCTCAGACGTCAAAGAAATGGTCGAGTCAAAGTAAGCAGCAAAAAAAAAGCACCGCAATTTGCGGTGCTATTTAAAAATCACTATGGACAGACAGGGTAAATCTACAGGAATTAAGCGCTCGATCCGCAATCGTCGGATCAAAAATTTGCAAACACAACATCACGACCACAAGCCAAAAGCTTTCAGAAAATCTGCGAACTCACTCACAAATCTAAAAAACTTTTCGTTCCGGCTCAGGAAGTGTGGCAACTATAGGTATTTGCTGGAGGTTCCTCAACGGACAAATTATAATGCCTCGGATTAAAAATTCTAATACGTAAACGCTTTGTATTATCCTGCGTATTTTTCGCCGATCCGGATACGGAAAACCATGTCGAAACGCCTTCCTCCTCTTAACGCACTGCGTGTTTTTGATGCAGCTGCACGCCATTTAAGCTTTACCAAAGCGGCTGAAGAGCTGTTTGTCACCCAGGCTGCTGTAAGCCATCAGATAAAATCTCTGGAAGATTTTCTGGGGTTAAAGCTGTTTCGCCGGAGGAATCGTTCGCTATTACTGACCGAGGAAGGACAAAGCTACTATCTCGACATCAAAGAGATTTTCTCGGCGATAAACGAAGCGACGCGCAAATTGCAGGCGCGCAGTGCCAAGGGGGCGCTGACGGTCAGTTTACTGCCAAGCTTTGCCATTCAGTGGCTGGTTCCCCGCCTCTCCAGCTTTAATATGGCTTATCCGGGAATTGACGTGCGCATCCAGGCGGTTGACCGTGACGAAGAGAAACTGGCAGACGATGTCGATGTGGCGATTTTTTACGGGCGGGGCAACTGGCCCGGACTGCGGGTGGAAAAACTCTATGCCGAATATCTGTTGCCGGTCTGCTCGCCGTCACTGATGACCGGGGATAATCCGCTGAAAACGCCGATGGATCTGTCGCGTTTTACCCTGCTGCATGATGCCTCCCGCCGCGACTGGCAATCCTATATCCGGCAGCTGGGCCTGCAGCATATTAATGTGCAGCAGGGGCCAATTTTCAGCCACAGCGCGATGGTTCTGCAGGCGGCGATTCATGGTCAGGGCGTGGCGCTGGCCAACAATGTTATGGCGCAGAGTGAAATAGAAGCCGGACGATTAATCTGCCCATTTAATGATGTATTAGTCAGTAAAAACGCTTTTTATCTGGTTTGTCATGACAGTCAGGCAGAACTGGGTAAAATAGCCGCCTTCCGACAGTGGATTCTGGAAAAAGCTGCAACCGAACAAGAAAAATTCCGCTTTCGCTATCAACAATAACGTATTGATTTATTTGCATTCAGATGCAAAAGCACCCTGAGGGTCAGTTCATGTCCAGTCGTGCCATGTTTGTTTTTGCGGCTATCAGCGGATTTCTGCTGGTGGCTTTTGGCGCATTTGGTGCCCACGTGTTGAGTCAGTCGCTTGGTGCGGCTGAAATGGCCTGGATTCATACCGGGCTGGAGTATCAGGCTTATCACACCTTAGCGGTGATGGGGCTGGGCGCTGCGATGTTACGTCGCGCCAATATCTGGTTTTACTGGAGCAGTGCGTTAATGGCGCTCGGCACCGTGCTGTTCAGTGGCAGCCTCTATTGTCTGGCGCTGTCACATCTTAAGTTTTGGGTTTTTATCACACCTGTGGGTGGAGTCTGTTTCCTCGCCGGTTGGGTATTGATGTTGATTGGCGCTTTGCGTCTTAAACGAAAGGCAGAACGCCATGAATAAAGTTTTACTCTATTGTCGCCCCGGTTTTGAAAAAGAGTGCGCGGCAGAAATCAGCGCTAAAGCGGCGGAACGCGAAATCTACGGCTTTCCCCGCGTTAAAGATGACTCCGGCTACGTGTTGTTTGAGTGCTATCAGTTCGAAGATGCTGATCGCCTGGCGCGTGAGCTGCCATTTGACGAGCTGATCTTTGCCCGTCAGATGCTGGTCGTCGGCGAAATGCTGCGTGACCTGCCACAGGAAGATCGTATCACCCCGATTGTCGGCATGCTGACCGGCGTAGTGGAGAAGGGTGGCGAACTGCGTGTTGAAGTGCCTGACACCAACGAAGCCAAAGAGCTGACCAAATTCTGCCGCAAGTTCACCGTGCCGCTGCGTTCAGCACTGCGTGAAAGCAAAATCCTGCTGAACTATGAAAGCCCGAAACGCCCGGTTGTGCATGTGTTTTTCATCGCACCTGGCACCTGTTACGTCGGTTATTCCATCCGGGAAAACAGCTCGCCGTTTTATATGGGTATTCCACGCCTTAAGTTTCCTTCTGATGCGCCAAGCCGTTCCACGCTTAAGCTGGAAGAGGCATTCCACGTCTTCATCCCTGCGGATGAGTGGGATGAGCGTTTAGCCAGCGGCATGTACGCGGTGGACCTGGGAGCCTGTCCGGGCGGCTGGACCTATCAACTGGTCCAGCGCAGCATGATGGTTTATGCGGTAGACAACGGACCGATGGCACCGAGCCTGATGGATACCGGCCAGGTGATGCACGAGAAAGCGGATGGATTTAAATTCCGTCCGCCACGCACCAACATCAGCTGGCTGGTGTGTGACATGGTGGAGAAGCCGGTTCGCGTGGCTAACCTGATGACCGACTGGCTGGTCAACGGCTGGTGCCGCGAAGCGATCTTCAACCTTAAGTTGCCGATGAAAAAGCGCTATGAAGAGGTCACGCAGAATCTGTCCATGATGCAGGAGCGGTTTGATGAGAATGGCATCAACGTGCAGATTCGCGCCCGTCAGCTCTATCATGACCGCGAAGAGGTAACGGTTCATGTGCGTCGTATGTGGGCTGCGACCGGTGGCCGTCGCGACGAGCGCTAATCGACCGGCTGAGTGCCGTTGCACTCAGCCGGTATAACGCAGCGTGTTCAGATTTCCCTGCAACACCAGATCCTGCTTCAGTGTGGCCACCTGACGACTAATCTCTGCCATATGCTGCCCTTCAGCGAGTTTTTCACGCCATTTGGCGGGCACCTGGTCCAGTTGCTGGTAGATCCCCTCAAGCGTGTGAAAGGTTGTCAGCAGCTGTTTTGCGCTTTTAGGGCCGATACCGGTGATGCCCGGAATTTTACTGCTGCTGATGCCGCACAATCCCCAGTAGTCAGGTAACCGCTGGGGCGCCACGCCAAACTCTGCCTCGATAAAAGGCAGGTCGAGCCACCGTTTCTGGAAGTAGTCGCGGATGCGGATCTCGGGTGCCAGCAGCTGGCAGTAGCCTTTGTCAGTGGAAACAATGGTGGCCTGATGTCCGGCCTGGGCCATTTTAACCGCCAGCGTCGCCGCTAAATCATCCGCTTCATCCTCGCCCGCAATCCAGCAGCTTACGCCTGCTGCGCGAAAAGCTTCCTGTAACGCCGGCATCTCTGCCTGTAAATCGTCTGGCATCGGCGGACGACCGCTTTTGTAGTCGGGAAGCAGCTGATGCCGCCAGCCCTGATGACGCGCTTCGCCATCAAATACCGCCACGGCATGGGTCGGACGGGCGTGACCCAGTACCTGGCGCAGCGCAGCCACACAGCCGTCGACACAGGGGGAGCCTTGTACCGCATGCAGACGGCGAATCAGATTCAATGCGTCAACAATAACAAGATGAAAAGCCATGAGAGTCTGGGCAGCCCGGGGGCTGCCTCCTGGTTTATTTGATAATTTCGTAGCAGGGGATGTAAGCAGTGCCTGGCAGCTTCATGCGCTGCTGGGCAACGAATCCCTGCAGCAGTTCATCCATGCGGTGCATGATGTCGGGGTCGCCATGCAGTTTAAAGCGTCCCTTCTCACGGATTTCGCGGATGCCCATCTCTTTAACGTTACCCGCGACGATGCCTGAGAAGGCGCGGCGCAGGTCGGCGGCCAGCTTCTCAGGAGGCTGATTCGTGTAGAGATTGAGGTTCGCCATATTTTCATGGGTGGGCAGGAACGGCACCTGCAGATCGGGTTCAATGCGAATCGACCAGTTAAAGCTGTAAGCATCGCCGGTTTCGCGACGATTCTCTTTAACCTGCGGCATCGCTTTCTTCATCAGACGCGCCACTTCTGCCGCATCATCGATAATAATCTGATAATGCTTACGCGCCTGTTCACCCAGCGTGTTGACGATGAAATCATCCAGCACACGGAAATAATCGGCGCTCTCTTCTGGTCCGGTCAGAATCAGCGGCAGCACCTGGTCGTTGTTCTGCGGATTCATCAGAATGCCCAGCAGATAGAGCAGCTCTTCTGCCGTGCCGACCCCGCCCGGGAAAATAATGATGCCATGGGCGATACGCACAAACGCTTCCAGACGTTTTTCGATGTCTGGCATGATGATCAGCTCATTCACCAGCGGATTTGGCGGTTCAGCCGCAATGATCGAGGGTTCTGTCAGGCCGATAAAACGGCTGTCACGATAGCGCTGCTGGGCGTGGCCAACGGCGGCCCCTTTCATTGGCGCTTCCATCACGCCCGGCCCGCAGCCGGTACAGATATTCAGCTCGCGCAGTCCCAACTGCGTACCAACATTGCGGCAATACTGGTACTCAACGGCGTTGATTGAGTGTCCACCCCAGCACACTACGGTGTTGGGATACTCGCCAATGTGCAGTGCCCGTGCATTACGCAAAATGGAAAACACGGTGTTGGTGATCGTGGCGGAATCGTTCTCTTCGGCTGCCGTGAAACGGCCCGGCATGTTGAGCTGGCCGCTGACAAACAGGATGTCACGCAGCACCGCAAACAGATTTGCCTGCAGGGAACGGATGATGCGGCCATCAACGAACGCCTCTTCCGGTGGATTGATCAGTTCCAGTTTGACGCCGCGCTCACGGCGCAGCACGTTGATATCGAAGTTCTCAAAGCGGGAGAGCAGTTCGTGGCTGCTGTCAGTCTGGCTGCCGGAGTTGAGTACTGCCAGAGAGCAATTGCGAAACAGCTGGTAGAGGTCGCTGCTGGCTGTGCGCTTAAGCATATCGACTTCCAGTTGCGAGAGCAGATCCATTGAGCCAAGTGGACTGATATGGGTAATCAAATGAACTCCTTTACACCCGCCTGGGTGCCTGTTGGCACTGCAACCGCAGTGACGAAAATCCCTGGTCGGCAATCCGCAGATTGCCGCCTTCATCAGAGTAGCCTTGTCGGCCTGCACAGCTCAAGCGGAACTGCGCATACAGCACGCAGCCTGCGAGAAGTCTCGCAAACTACTGACGAACCAGCCGTGAAAAACCGGGTGAGAAGGGCACATTGGTGCGCCACGGGTTAATATCCAGTCCGCCACGGCGGGTGTAGCGTGCATAAACGGTCAGCGCTTCAGGATGACAAAAACGCATCACATCATTAAAGATGCGCTCGACGCACTGCTCGTGAAATTCGTTATGCTGGCGGAATGAGACCAGATAGCGCAGCAGCGCTTCACGGTCGATACGCGGGCCTGTGTAGCGGATCATCACCGAGCCCCAGTCAGGCTGATTGGTGATCAGGCAGTTTGACTTGAGCAGATGGCTGACCAGTGTCTCCTCAACGATTTCGCTGCCTGCGGCATCCGCCAGATAGTCGGCATTGAAGCGATAATCGTCGATAGCAATATCCTGCTCATCAATACAGCAACCGTCAAAATGACCGACAGGCTGACCTTCAATTTCACTAAGACGGAACAGCGCAACCTGCACTTCACCTTCTGCACAGGCGCTCAGATCCCGCTCCAGCGTCTGACGGACCTCGCCCCAGTCCGCAAAGCGGGTCTGGTTAAAACTGTTAAGGTAAAGCTTAAAGCTTTTCGACTCGATCAGATTGCGGCTCTGTGCATCCAGCACCACTTCGCCGACGGCAACCTGGGGTAGCCCTTTACTGTTGAGCCACGAGAGTTCATACAGGGTCCAGATATCGCTGCCGGTAAAGGGCAGGCTGTCGGGAAACAGGCCCAGCGGTTCACGGTTCAGACTGCGTGGCACCGACTGCAGTAAGCTGTTGTCATACTGATCGTGATAGGCTGTGGGTTTGCCCAGCGTCAGGTTACTGAGTGCCTGATCCTGTTCGTGAGTAGTCATTGCGGTTACCACCAAAATTAATCAAAGTGGCTAAGTGTAACCCATCAGAAGTGAGAATATGAATGATGCAGCAAACTGCCGCCGCGTTGCGCGACTTTACTACCCGATACTGCCAGCACTGGCTTCAGCAGGCGGGACATGCGCCGGCCAGCAGCGATCTTTATGGCGTTCCTTCGCCCTGCGCACTTGAGGATCGCGATCAGCGTGTGCTCTGGCAGCCGCAGCCTTTTAGTCTGCCACCGACGCTGGATGCAGTTGAACGGGCGATCGATATCCAGCTTCAGCCGTCAGTCACAGATTTCTATACCGCGCAGTTTGCCGGGGATATGCAGGCCACTTTTGGCGAGAATCAGCTGACACTGTTGCAGGTGTGGAGTGAAGAGGATTTCCTGCGGTTACAGGAGAACCTGATTGGCCATCTGGTGATGCAGCGCCGCCTCAGGCAGTCGCCTACGCTGTTTATTGCCACAACCGATTCAGAAGAGGAGATCATCTCGCTTTCTAATCTCAGTGGTGAAGTGATTCTGGAGCAGCCTGGCCGCAAACAGCGTGCGGTATTAGCCGAAAGTCTTGAGATATTTCTTAAGTCATTACAACCGGTTATCAACTGATTTGCAGTGATCGGCTGCTGACTTTGTGAGATATCTCTTACATCTTCTGTGAGAGATCGCCATATAACAGATAAGATATTCGGAAAACTGAAATGTAAAAATATTGTGAATCATAAACTTAATGGCGTTTATCTGAATATCTGCAGCACATTTCGTAAAGTTCCCTTCTGAGTACCTTGTTTGCGTAACGGTTTCTGTCAAAATGTTTCTCACTGCAGGATGCTCAGGAAACAGATATCGTCAGGATGATGGTAAGCCATGAGGCAGGAACGTAACGGAGCTTACGGCACAGTGAAGGTTTCAGGACGAAACAGGATCGCTCAGGATTGAGTAAGGGACACCTCCAGGATGGAGAATGAGAACCCCTCAGAAGAGGCGGTGGGCCAGGAGGCTAAGGATACATCAGGACGATGCGCGACAGGAGTTCGCACTGGACAAGTTGTCATGGAAGAGCAGGGAGCATAAACGTAGCAGGATAGCTGCAAACGAACCGGGAGCACTGTTTATACAGTGCTCCCTTTTTTTGTGCCTGTGCCAACAAGTGATATGCTTGCCGCCCATTTTTGACTGCTCGCTGGAGGTGGCGCATGGCGCCTGAACAATTAATTACGCAACGGCTGGAGCAACTGGAAGCGGTGATGCGTGAGCACCATCTCTGGCAAAGTACTCCTCCGGCCGAGGGTGCGCTTAAGAGCCAGGAACCTTTTTGCGTGGATACACTGGAACCGCTGCAGTGGCTCCAGTGGGTCTTAGTCCCGCGGATGCATGCCCTGATTGCCGCGGGACATCCGCTGCCGCAAAACTTTGCCGTTGCCCCCTATTATGAAGTGGCGCTGGTACCTGACCAGCCCGGCATTGCGCCGCTGCTGCTGACCCTGCGTCAGCTGGATGCTTTGATGAAGGATGCTGCCCACTGATGCTGGAGATACTCTATCAGGATGAGTGGCTGGTTGCCGTTAACAAGCCCAGCGGCTGGCTGGTTCATCGCAGCTGGCTGGATCGCCATGAAACGGTGTTTGTGATGCAGACTGTTCGTGATCAGATCGGACAGCATGTCTTTACCGCGCATCGACTGGATAAACCCACGTCAGGCGTGCTGCTGATGGGGCTTTCGAGTGAAGTCGGACGTCTGCTTTCCCTGCAGTTTGAACAGCACCAGATGCAGAAAACCTACCACGCCGTGGTGCGTGGCTGGCTGGAGAGCAGTGGAACGCTCGATTATCCGCTGGTGGAAGAGCTGGATAAAATTGCCGATAAACACGCCACTGAAGCGCGCACCGCACAGCCCGCCGTCACCGATTATCAGTCACTGGCCACCGTTGAGATGCCGGTCGGCATTGGTCGTTATCCCACGTCGCGCTACAGTCTTGTAGAGATGGCCCCTAAAACCGGTCGTAAGCATCAGCTGCGCCGCCATATGTCACACCTGCGTCATCCGATTATTGGTGATTCTGCGCACGGTGATCTGCGTCAGAACCGGGGTGCTGCCGAACATTTCGGCGCTAACCGACTGATGCTGCACGCCAGCAGTCTGGCATTGACCCATCCGGTGACCGGTGAACCATTGCTGATACGCGCCGGACTGGATGGCGTCTGGCAGAATCTGATGAATCAGTTTGGCTGGCAGGATCAGATTCCTGAGGTGCCGCGGGTTGAGTTTAACGCAGCGCCAGGACAGGATAGCGTTTCAGAATAAGGGAGAAAGCAGATGGCAAAGATTGGCATTTTTGTAGGTACGGTATACGGCAATGCATTGCTGGTGGCGGAAGAAGCGGAGCCGTTACTGCAACAGCAGGGGCACAGCGTCACCGTATTTGATGATCCGACGCTGGCAGACTGGCAGAACGGTGCCGGCGATGTGGCGTTAATCGTCACCTCAACCACCGGCCAGGGCGATTTGCCCGATTCGATTTCCGGTCTGTTCCATGCGATCAAGGATAAGCTGGGTCATCAGCCCGCGCTGCGCTACGGCGTGATTGCGCTGGGTGACAGCAGTTATGACCATTTCTGTGGCGCGGGCAAAGCGTTTGATGCGCTGCTGCAGGAGCAGGGCGCTCAGCGGGTTGGCGAAGTCTTACTGGTTGATGCCACTGAAAACCCTGAGCCAGAAGCGGTCACCTCTCCATGGGTTGAAGTCTGGGGCGCGCAGCTCTGATTGTGGTGCCAGGCTTATCTCTGCCTTCGCAGCGTAATGATAAGCCTGGCCTGCACTGGCGACGATATCAGGTGACAGGCGCCGGGTTAAACACAGCCAGCTGATTACGGATACCCCAGCGATCGGACCAGGTCTGCTTCCTGCCGCTGGCAATGTCCAGAATCAACTCAAACAGTCGCCAGCCCACCTGCTCAATACTCTCTTCACCCGTCGCAATCGTTCCGGCATTGATGTCCATCAGATCGTGCCAGCGCTCTGCCAGCGCATTGCGCGTCGCCATCTTGATCACCGGAATCGCGGCCAGACCGTAAGGCGTTCCGCGCCCGGTCGTGAACACCTGTAACGTGATACCGGATGCCAGTTGCTGCGTGCCGCAGACAAAATCGCTGGCGGGCGTCGCCGCATAAATTAATCCACGCCGCGTAGGCCTTTGACCCGGCGAGAGCACTTCGACAATGGCGCTGCGTCCCGATTTGGCGATCGATCCCAGTGCTTTTTCCACTACGTTGGCCAGGCCGCCTTTTTTGTTGCCGGGAGACGGGTTTGCGCTGCGATCAGTCTGGCCCTGGTCGAGGTAATTGTCATACCAGGCCATCTCCTCCAGTAAGCGCTTACCAACTTCCTGATTGATCACCCGTGGCGTCAGCAGGTGAATGGCATCACGCACTTCAGTGACTTCAGAGAACATCACGGTCGCCCCGCAGCGCACCAGCAGATCAGAGGCGAAGCCCACCGCCGGATTCGCCGTGACGCCTGAGAACGCATCGCTGCCTCCACACTGCATACCCACAATCAATTCTGCAGCGGAGCAGGTTTCGCGCTGGCGCGCATTGAGCCGCTGAAGATGACGTTCTGCGACCTGCAGAATCTCATTCACCATCGCACCGAAACCCACCAGCTTTTCATCCTGCAAACGCACGATGTCATGGTCGTCCAGTGAAATGGCCTGCACGTCAGGCGTGCCGGTCAGCAGGCGCTCAGGCTGCAACTTTTCGCAACCCAGACTGACGATCATCACTTCGCCGCCGAAATTGGCATTCAGTGCCAGATTATGAATGGTGCGAATCGGCACCACCGCAGCAGGCGCGTTGATCGCCACACCACAGCCATAAAGATGGTTCAGGGCGACGACGCCATCCACATTCGGAAAGCGTGGCAGCAGATCCCGTTCAATGATCTGCACGACATGATCCACCACACCCGCCACGCAGTGGACGCTGGTGGTGATGCCGAGGAGATTACGCGTACCCACGCTGCCATCCGCATTCCGGTAACCTTCAAAGGTGTAACCTTCTAACGGCGGCAAATCAGGCGGAACCTGCGTGGCTAACGGCAGGCTCTCCAGCGGAGGGGCTTCTGGCAGCGCAACAAGAGATTCATCAATCCAGCTGCCCTGGGCAATATCCCGCAGCGCATAGCCGATAACTTCACCATATCGCACGATCTCTGCACCCTGGTTAATGGCGCTTAGCGCCACTTTATGGCCCTGCGGCACATGTTCAGTAAGCGTCAGGCCATCCGCAAACTGCGTGCCGGCTGGCAGACCCATGCTGTTGACCACAATCGCGACATTGTCATGCTCATGGACTTTGATATAGAGCGGTTGTTCATCTGTATTGGGTTTCATCGCTCACCTTCCTGTCTGTCGTGCCGTACTTGTGCGGCACGTTGTAATGTTCTGATCTGTCACACGCGTGTTTGCCAGCTTCAGTATAGGGAGGCGTCGCACGTGGCGCATTGTGCAAATGACCACCATTGAGGTATTTCACCGCGTTGTTTTGGGTCGCTTATCCAAAAGCAAGTGAAGAGCCTCACAAACAGCGGGGTAAAGCGTCGTCAGCGGCTAATTTCGCCATGGTATTTGCCACTTTCGTGAGCCACACCGCAGCCTTTTGTGCATCCGCAAGATAATCACTTCATTAATAAGTTTATTCCAGGGCGATACGCCAATGTGATCGCTGCGGGCTGTTCTTATACTGAGTTTCGTTAGCCAAAGTCAGGTTATCTGTCACGACGTATTCCTCATCTGATGCAGGGGCAAAGGCGCGTTAATGACCGCAGCTGTCAGCAGCCGGATGAATAAATAAAAGTTTGCCAAAACAAAAAGATCGCCGTGTTTAACCCAATTTCTCTCTGATACCCAACGCGATGTGTATGCAGTCAGAGCGGATGTAGCTCACGCTATATTTCAGGAGTGCATCATGAATAGTTTCAGCCAGACCGCGGAAACGGTGCAGAAGCGCACCAATGCCCGTTACTGGATTGTGGTGATGTTATTTATCGTCACCTCATTCAACTACGGCGACCGCGCAACCATTTCAATTGCCGGTTCGGCGATGTCCAAAGATATCGGCCTCGATTCAGTCGGACTTGGCTATATCTTCTCAGCGTTCTCATGGGCGTATGTCATTGGTCAGATTCCGGGCGGCTGGCTGCTCGATCGCTTCGGCTCAAAACGCGTCTACTTCTGGAGCATCTTCACCTGGTCGCTGTTTACCTTTCTGCAAGGGTTCGTCGATCTGTTCAGCGGCTTTGGCATCATCATGTCGCTGTTTATTCTGCGTTTCCTGGTCGGCCTGGCTGAAGCACCTTCTTTCCCGGGCAACAGCCGCATAGTCGCAGCCTGGTTCCCGGCGCAGGAACGCGGCACGGCGGTGGCGATCTTCAACTCGGCCCAATACTTTGCCACCGTGATCTTCGCACCGATTATGGGCTGGCTGGTCTCTTCCGTGGGCTGGGCGCACGTGTTCTGGTTCATGGGCGGCCTGGGCATCATCCTCAGTTTCATCTGGCTCAAAGTGATACACGATCCCACCGATCATCCTGGCGTGAATAAAGCTGAACTGGAGTACATGGAACAGGGCGGCGCGCTCATCAACATGGATGTCAAAAAGAACACCCGAAAAGTGAGCTGGAGCGAGAAGTGGTTCCAGATCAAACAGCTGCTGACGTCACGCATGATGCTGGGCATCTATCTCGGTCAATACTGTGTTAACGCCTTAACCTACTTCTTTATCACCTGGTTCCCGGTCTATCTGGTGCAGGCGCGCGGCATGTCGATTCTTAAAGCGGGCTTTGTTGCGTCGATTCCGGCGGTGTGCGGCTTCCTCGGCGGCGTACTGGGCGGAGTGATCTCTGACTGGCTGATGCGTAAAACCGGCTCGCTGAATATCGCACGTAAAACGCCAATCGTTCTCGGCATGCTGCTCTCTATCTCAATGGTGATGTGTAACTACACCAATACCGAATGGATGGTGGTGTTCTTTATGGCACTGGCCTTCTTTGGTAAAGGCATCGGCGCGCTGGGCTGGGCGGTGATGGCAGATACCGCGCCGAAAGAGATCAGCGGCCTGAGCGGTGGTTTGTTCAACATGTTCGGTAACTTCTCCGGCATCGTCACGCCTATCGCCATCGGTTACATCATTGCCACCAGCGGTTCATTTGAAGGCGCGCTGGTTTATGTGGGGATTCACGCCTTTGTCGCGGCATTCAGCTTCCTGGTCATTGCCGGCGATATCAAACGTGTCGAACTGAAAACCTGGCCTGGTAAGGATGCATCATGAATACGCAAAGTTCGCCGGTGATTACTGACATGCGGGTTATCCCGGTCGCCGGTTACGACAGTATGCTGCTCAATATTGGCGGTGCACACAACGCCTGTTTTACCCGCAACATTGTGGTGCTCACTGATAGTGCCGGTCACACCGGCGTCGGTGAGGCGCCGGGCGGCGACACCATCTATCAGACGCTGGTGGAGGCGATTCCGCAGGTGAAAGGCCAGCAGATTGCCCGAATGAATCGTCTGGTGCAGCAGGTGCACAAAGGCAATCAGTCCGCCGACTTCACCACTTTCGGTAACGGTGCATGGACCTTTGAATTGCGGGTCAATGCGGTGGCCGCACTTGAAGCCGCGCTGCTCGATCTGCTGGGACAGTGTCTGGGCGTACCGGTGGCTGAACTGCTGGGGCCGGGCAAACAGCGTGATGAAGTCACGGTGCTGGGCTACCTGTTCTATCTTGGCGACCGCCGTAAAACCGATCTTCCCTATCTGAGCGGTGATCAGGCCAGCCACGACTGGTATCACCTGCGTCATCAGGAAGCACTGACCAGCGATGCTGTCGTGCGCCTGGCTGAAGCGGCACAGGATAAATATGGCTTTAAAGATTTCAAGCTCAAAGGTGGCGTGCTGCCGGGTGAGCAGGAGATCGCCACGGCGGCGGCGCTCAAGCAGCGTTTTCCCGATGCCCGTATCACCGTCGATCCCAATGGAGCCTGGCTGCTGGATGAAGCCATCGCGCTGTGTAAAGGAATGCATGATGTGCTGAGCTACGCCGAAGATCCCTGTGGCGCGGAGCAGGGCTATTCGGGCCGGGAAGTGATGGCTGAGTTCCGGCGCGCAACCGGCCTGCCCGTCGCCACAAATATGATCGCCACCAACTGGCGCGAGATGAACCACGCGGTGATGGTCAATGCGGTCGATATTCCGCTGGCCGATCCGCATTTCTGGACGCTGAGCGGTGCTGTTCGGGTCGCGCAGCTGTGCGATGAATGGGGCCTCACCTGGGGCTGTCACTCCAATAACCACTTTGATATTTCGCTGGCGATGTTTACCCATGTGGGTGCAGCAGCGCCAGGCAACCCGACCGCGATTGATACCCACTGGATCTGGCAGGAGGGCGATCAGCGCCTGACGAAAAATCCGCTGCAAATCCGCAACGGCAAAATTGCCGTACCGGATGCGCCTGGCCTGGGCATTGAGCTCGACTGGGAGCAGGTAAACAAAGCCCATCAGCTTTATCAGTCACTGCCCGCCGGTGCGCGTAACGACGCCACGGCGATGCAGTATCTGGTCCCTGGCTGGACTTTTGATCGCAAGCGTCCGGCATTTGGCCGTGCAACAGCATAAGGAGCAAGAGATGAGTTCAACACCGAAAGTGACCGCCATGCAGGTTATTCCGGTCGCAGGCTATGACAGCATGCTGCTAAACCTCAGCGGCGCTCACTCACCATTCTTTACCCGCAACATTGTGATTATCAAAGATAACGCCGGACACACTGGTGTTGGCGAAATTCCGGGCGGCGAGAAGATTCGCCAGACGCTGGAAGATGCGGCCTCGCTGGTGATCGGCAAAACGCTGGGTGAGTACAAAAATACCCTCAGCCTGGTGCGCAGCACCTTTGCTGACCGCGATGCGAACGGGCGCGGTAACCAGACCTTTGATCTGCGTACCACGATCCATGTGGTGACCGGTATCGAAGCGGCGCTGCTTGATTTGCTGGGTCAGCACCTGGGCGTCAACGTCGCCTCGCTGCTGGGTGACGGTCAGCAGCGCGACCGCGTGGAGATGCTCGGCTACCTGTTCTACATCGGCGACCGCAATAAAACCTCGCTCTCTTATCAGAACCAGCAGAACGATCCGTGCGACTGGTATCGCCTGCGCCATGAAGAGGCGCTCACGCCGGATGCGGTCGTGCGTCTGGCGGAAGCGGCTTATGAGAAATATGGCTTTAACGATTTCAAACTCAAAGGCGGCGTGCTGCGCGGCGGCGAAGAGGCTGAAGCCGTTACCGCGCTGGCAAAACGTTTTCCTGAAGCCCGTATCACCCTCGATCCCAACGGAGCCTGGTCGCTCAACGAGGCGATCATGCTCGGCAAACAGCTTAAAGATGTGCTGGCCTACGCAGAAGATCCTTGTGGAGCCGAACAGGGCTACTCCGGTCGCGAAGTGATGGCTGAGTTCCGCCGCGCCACCGGCATGCCAACGGCCACCAATATGATCGCCACCGACTGGCGGCAGATGGGCCATACCCTGTCGCTGCAGTCAGTCGACATTCCGCTGGCTGACCCACATTTCTGGACCATGCAGGGTTCGGTGCGCGTGGCGCAGATGTGTCACGACTTCGGTCTGACCTGGGGCTCGCACTCCAATAACCACTTCGACATTTCGCTGGCGATGTTTACTCACGTTGCCGCTGCCGCGCCGGGTGCGATTACCGCCATTGATACCCACTGGATCTGGCAGGAGGGCAATCAGCGTCTGACCAAAGAGCCGTTCCAGATTAAAGGCGGTATGGTGCAGGTGCCGCAGAAACCGGGTCTCGGCGTAGAGCTGGATATGGATCAGGTGATGCAGGCCAATGCGCTCTATCAGAAGCAGGGACTGGGTGCACGTGACGATGCTGAAGCGATGCAGTTTTTAGTGCCGGGATGGACGTTCGACAATAAGCGCCCATGCCTGGTTCGTTAACCTTTTCGGCTCCCCAAGCGGAGCCATCGTCACAGGAGTTCAACCATGAGTAATGCAGCCTGGCCCAATGGATTTCGTCGTCGCCTGTTAGCGGGCGATACCCTGATTGGCAGCTGGTGCGCGCTGGCCAGTCCGATCTCGACTGAAATTCTGGGGCTGGCCGGTTTCGACTGGCTGGTCCTGGATGGAGAGCACGCGCCCAACGACATCACCACCTTTGTACCGCAGCTGATGGCGCTGAAAGGCAGCCACAGTGCGCCCGTGGTGCGTCCGCCCTGCAACGAGCCGGTGATCATTAAGCGTCTGCTGGATATCGGGTTTAACAATCTTCTGGTGCCGTTTGTCGAAACCGAAGAGGAAGCCCTGCGGGCTGTTGCCTCAACCCGTTATCCGCCAGCCGGGATTCGTGGTGTTTCGGTGTCGCATCGCAGCAACATGTACGGCACGCTGCCGGATTACAACAGCACCATCAATGACAACATCACGGTGCTGGTGCAGATCGAAACTCAGCAGGCGGTTGACAACATTGATGCCATCGCAGCGGTGGACGGTGTCGACGGCATTTTTGTCGGGCCGGGCGATCTCTCCGCTGCACTGGGCTATCTCGGTCAGCCCGCACATCCTGAAGTACTGAAAGTGATTAAGCACATTTTTGAACGAGCCAAAGCCGCCGGTAAGCCGAGCGGCATTCTGGCACCGGTAGAAGCGGACGCGCGTCGCTATCTGGAGTGGGGCGCCACCTTTGTGGCTGTCGGCAGCGATGTCGGGATGTTCCGCAACGCCTCGCAGGCGTTATGCGACAAATTTAAGCGCTAATCGATTAAGGGGAAACGTCATGAAAATTGGATTTATCGGCCTGGGCATCATGGGCAAACCCATGAGTAAAAATCTGGTGAAAGCCGGGTATTCGCTGGTAGTGCGCGACAACAACACCGAAAACGAAGCGGAACTGGCTAAACTGGGTGCAACCGTGGCGAAAACGCCAAAAGAGGTGGCTGAGCAGTGCGATGTGGTGATTACCATGGTGCCTAATTCACCGCAGGTTATTGACGTCTGCCTGGGGAAAAACGGCATTATCGAAGGGGCGAAGCCAGGTCTGGTGGTCATCGACATGAGTTCCATTGCGCCGCTGGCGAGCCGTGAGGTACACGATGCGCTGGCAGAAAAGCAGATCAAAATGCTCGATGCGCCGGTCAGTGGCGGCGAACCCAAAGCGATTGAAGGAACGCTTTCGGTGATGGTCGGCGGTGATAAAGCCGTGTTCGATTCCTGCTACGACATCATGAAAGCGATGGCGGGCTCGGTGGTGCATACCGGCGACATCGGTGCGGGCAACGTGACTAAGCTGGCTAACCAGGTGATTGTGGCACTGAACATTGCGGCGATGTCCGAAGCGTTATCGCTGGCGACCAAAGCGGGTGTGAATCCGGATCTGGTTTATCAGGCGATTCGTGGCGGCCTGGCGGGCAGCACGGTGCTGGATGCCAAAGCGCCGATGGTGATGGATCGTAACTTCAAGCCCGGTTTCCGGATTGACCTGCACATCAAAGATCTGGCGAACGCGCTGGATACGTCGCACAGCATCGGTGCGCACCTGCCGCTGACGGCAGCAGTGATGGAGATGATGCAGGCGCTGCGCAATGACGGGCAGGGTAACGCCGACCACAGCGCACTGGCCTGCTATTATGAGAAGTTAGCGAAGGTTGAAATCGCCCGCTAAAACCCGATGCCGGTCTCCCCAACACCGGACTGGTTCAGAGCCGTTTCAATCACCCAACTGCGCTCGGATTGCCTATGAAAATCGTAATCGCACCGGATTCATATAAAGAGAGTTTATCCGCCCTGGATGTGGCATCGGCGATTGAAGCGGGTTTCCGTGACATCTTCCCCGATGCACATTACGTGAAAATACCGGTCGCCGACGGTGGCGAAGGCACGGTAGAAGCGATGGTGGCGGCGACGAAGGGAAAAATCGTCAGGCTGAAGGTGACCGGACCGTTGGGCACGCAGGTTGATGCCTTTTATGGCCTGTCCGGCGATGAGTCCACGGCCTATATCGAAATGGCCGCGGCCAGCGGACTGGAACAGGTTCCGGCAGCACAGCGTGACCCGCTGATAACGACCTCATTCGGCACCGGCGAGTTGATCAGGCATGCGCTGGATAAGGGCGTCGGCCATATCATCATTGGTATCGGCGGCAGCGCCACCAATGATGGCGGTGCCGGGATGATGCAGGCGCTCGGCGCCCGACTGCTGGACGCCCAGGGCGGCGAGATTGGTCACGGAGGCGGCGCACTCTCTGCGCTTGCCAGCATTGATATTGATGCACTGGATGCCCGCATTCATCAGTGCCGCATCGAAGTGGCGTGTGATGTTTCTAATCCGCTCACCGGAAAAGAAGGCGCATCGGCCATCTTCGGTCCGCAGAAAGGCGCGACACCGGCGCTGGTGCAGCAGCTCGATCAGGCATTGGTGCATTACGCCGCCATTATTCATCGCGATCTGGATATTGATGTCCTGCACATTCCTGGCGGTGGTGCAGCGGGCGGGATGGGGGCGGCACTGCACGCCTTTTGTCGGGCGGAACTGCGACGCGGCATTGAAATTGTCACAGAGGCGCTGGGGCTGGCTGACCAGGTGAAAGATGCTGATCTGGTGATTACCGGTGAAGGGCGTATCGACAGCCAGAGTATTAATGGCAAGGTGCCAATTGGTGTCGCCAGCGTGGCAAAACGTTTTAACAAGCCAGTGATTGGTATTGCCGGCAGCCTGACGGCGGATGTTGGCGTGGTGCATCAGCATGGAATCGATGCGGTATTCAGCGTGCTCTACACCATCTGTTCGCTGGAAGAGGCACTGGCCAGTGCCGGAAAAAATGTTGAGATGACGGCACGTAACGTGGCTGCCACGCTGAAACTGGCCGGATTCAGGTAACCGGCAGGCGCACCTGATTATTAAGCCCAGCCGGATTGAGCGGACATTGAGCAGACTGAAAAGGGCGTTGATATTCAGAATGTCTGTTTAAGCACCACGCTCTTTTTGGCCAGCCCGCGGTCAGTTAGCCCTGCAAGCCGGTCAGCGTTTGCGACAGTGGCAGGTTGGCGGCAACTGCCGCCAGCCTTACTCTATCCCTAACAGCTGACGGGCTTCTCTGGCGACGTTTTCCATCTCATCCTGCAACTCCAGCAGCTCCGGTTCCAGTGCCGCGATGTCGCTGGCCTCCAGCAGTCCTCGCTCCAGCTGATGGCAGAGTTGTTTCATGCGCGGTACGCCGCTGTAGCTGGCGCTGCCGTGCAGCTTGTGAATAATCTCACGCAGGGCGTTGACCTCATTGGTCGCCATAAACTGCGCCATCTTCGCATGCACTTCCGGTAAAAATTCCAGCAGCATCCGCAGCAGATCACGTGCCAGATCGGGTTTATTCGCCGCCTGTCGCAGCGCCAGTTGCCAGTCGAGCGTGGGTAATATTGGCAGCAGTTCAGGCACAGGGACCACCGGCGGCGGCGTATAGCGCGCCAGCAGCTGTCTTAACTTGCTCTCATCAATTGGCTTCGCAAGGTAGTCATTCATGCCTGCCTTGATCAACTGCTCGCGCTCGCCATCAATGGCATGGGCGGTCACTGCTACAATCGGCGTACTGGCGTGTTGAGGCAGGCTACGGATAATTTCGCTGGCGCGAATGCCATCAATCTCAGGCATCTGAATATCCATCAGAATCACATCCAGCGGCTGCTGACGAGCCTCGCGAATAGCGTGTTCAGCGCTGCTGCACAGCAGGATATTCTGCACCTGCTCCTCGAGCAGCGCGCCAATCAGTTTAAGATTGGCAGGATTATCATCCACCGCCATCACCGTCAGCGGCAGGCGGGGAGATGGCGGCAGTTCACTCATCTGACGGGTATGGAGATCCAGTAACATCGGCAGGAGTCGCGTCAGAGAGATTGGTTTCGCAATGCAGCCGTCAATGCCCCGCGCCTTCAGCTCATCAGCCAGCAACATCATCGGGCTGGGAAGCGCCATCAGCACATTGTCAGCCCGATCCAGCAGCCCATTAATCCTGCGCTCGTTGAGCAGTTCGGGCTGGCTGATATCGACGGGCATCGCCATCAGCAGCAGCGGATAGTGAGGTGCTTTTAATCCCTCCAGCGTTTCGCTGTAGTCAATCTGCAACGGTGTCGCGCTCAGCATCTCCAGCGCTGCGCTGGCAACATAAGCATCCGGTTCCACGTAGGCAATGCGCGCATGTGACAGCGCATCCAGCACGCGCGGCATGCCGGGTGCATTAGGATTAAGATCCAGCTGTACGCGAATGACAAACACAGAGCCTTGATCCGGCTGGCTGCTAAAGGTTATTTCGCCGCCCATCTCCCGTACCAGTTTCTGGGTGATGACCAGCCCCAGCCCGGTACCGCCATGACGGCGCGAAATACTGGCGTCAGCCTGACGAAACGCCTGAAACATCTGGGTCTGTTGCTGCTCAGAGATGCCGATGCCGCTGTCCTCAACCTGAATCTCCAGCTCGACGCGCGACTGCGTAATCACCCGCTGTCCGACGCGCAGGCCGATGTATCCCTTCTCGGTAAACTTGATGGCGTTTCCGATCAGGTTGATCAGGATCTGTTGCAGGCGCAGCGCATCGCCAATCACGTTGTCCGGCACGCTGCTGTCACACACCACCGTCAGCTCCAGCCCTTTGTCATGTGCTGACGGCGCCAGCAGCACCAGGGTTTCATCCAGCGTGGCGCGTAGCGGGAAGGGGATGGCCTCCAGCATCAGCTTGCCCGCTTCCAGCTTCGAGAAATCGAGCACGTCATTGATGATGCTGAGCAGGTTATTAGCCGAACGTTCAATGGTCTGCATATAGTCACGCTGCGTCGTGCGCAGCTGGGTTTTCAGCATCTGGCGGGTAAAGCCCAGCACGCCATTCAGCGGCGTTCGCAGCTCATGGGACATATTGGCCAGAAACTCAGATTTGATGCGCGCCGCTTCCTGGGCGCGTTTCTTCGCCAGATCCAGCTCAACGTTCTGAATCTCCAGCTGTTCCAGTGTTTCCCGCAGATCGTAGGTCGCCTGATCGATATTGTGCTGCATCTCTTCGTGATAGGCGGTCAGCGACATGGCCATCGCGTTAATCCCGTTTTTCAGAATGCTGAGTTCACCCAGCATGTAACCCTCAACGCGGCTATCAAGCTGGCCGCGACGGATGCGGTCAACGGTGGTGACCATATTGCGGATCGGGCCGGTGACATCGCGCATCAGACGGTAAGCAAACAGCATGGCGAGGCAGAGGCAGAAGAGCAGCATCAGCGTGGCGACAAACACCTCTTTATACTGCTGTAAACGCACCGACTGCAGATCCAGCTCTATTGCCACATAGCCCAGCGGATTGCCCGATGGCTTGGCATCTTCATCCGGTAATTCATCCACATCGTAACGTTCGGTGGTAATCGGCGTGCGCAGAATCAGTATGCTGCCGTGACGTTCCATAGAAACATCGTCGGGCAGACCGCGGATGTCATCCTGTTGCAACAGGCTGAGGTTTTGCTTGTGATTGGAGGTGACATAGAGCTGATTGTGGTTATCAAACACCGAGATCGCCCGAACAATGGCGGAGTGGCGACGATGCAGCAGGCTGACCAGTTCACGCATGGCATCACGATTGTGCCAGGTCATGCTGTATTCGCTGGAAATCGCCAGGGGTTCGATGATGTTGGCCCCGGCATCGATTACCTGTCGCTGTAGCTCATTGTAGCGGTGCACCACAAAAAATGAGCTGAGCAGCAGGCCAACCATCAGCGTGGGTGCCAGAATTAAAATCATCATTCGCGCCCGAAGGCTGTATTTGGTCATAATAGTCGCCTGGCTACTCCGGCATTAACGTCCCTGTGCATGCTGTCGATAAAGCTATGCAGGTCGTTTTTCGATAAAGAGAATGAATAACACTATGGCGCAATTCTACGTTGCAAAACAGCGCGTGACGACGCAACAACGCCTCACCGTCACCATTGAGGAGCTTGACCCGTTTGGACAAGGTGTGGCACGCCACAAGGGCAAAACCCTGTTTGTCGCGGGTGCCCTGCCGGGTGAACAGGCTGAGATTGTGCTGACAGAGGATAAACGTCAATTTGCCCGGGCGAAAGTGACTCGGCTGATTAGCCGCAGTCCGGCTCGGGTGACACCGCGCTGCCCGCACTATGATCGCTGCGGCGGTTGCCAGCAGCAGCATGCCGATGTGGCACTGCAACAGCAGAGCAAAGCGCAGGCACTGAGCCGGATGCTGAGCCAGGCCGCCTCACAGAGTGTCGCGGTGGATGAGGTGATCGCCGGTCAGCCCTGGGGTTACCGCCGTCGTGCGCGTCTGGGTCTGCAATGGCAAAATAAAGCGCAGCGATTGCAGATGGGATTCCGGCAGGAAGCCAGCAACGATCTGGTCGATATACAGCACTGCCCCGTTTTAGTGCCCGAACTTGAGGCATTGCTGGTTCCGCTGCACCAGTGTCTCAGCGACCTGCGAGCTGTCAGGCGTCTCGGGCATGTGGAACTGGTGCTGGCGGACAATGGCCCGCTGATGATTCTGCGCCATCTTGATGCGCTGCATACAGATGACCGTGAAAAACTGGAACAGTTTTCGCATAAACATCAGCTGATGCTGTTCCTGGATGCGGGCGATGAAAATCTGACGGCGTTAAGTGAATCGATGCCCTTTTATCACTCTCATCAACTTAAGCTAACCTTCAATCCACAGGATTTTATCCAGGTTAATGATGGGGTGAATCAGCAGATGGTCGCGAAGGCGATCGCCTGGCTGGATTTGCAGCCGGAAGACCGCGTGCTGGATCTGTTTTGTGGCATGGGAAACTTCACACTTCCTGTAGGAATCTTCGTACAAAATGTGGTTGGTGTGGAGGGGATTGCAGCATTAGTGCGGCAGGCAGCGTATAATGCTGATTTGAATAATCTTAAAAATGTAAGTTTCTTTCAGCATAATCTGGAAGAAGAGGTGTCGCGCCAGCCGTGGGCGACACAGGGGTTTAACAAGGTATTACTCGATCCGGCACGCGCCGGGGCTGCGGGCGTAATGGCGCATGTGGTTAAACTTGCACCAGAACGTGTGGTCTATGTTTCGTGTAATCCCACAACACTCGCCCGCGACAGCCAGATATTGCTGTCAGCAGGCTACCAATTGGAAAGGGTCGCGATGCTGGATATGTTTCCTCATACCCGTCATCTCGAATCCATGGTGCTGTTCAGAAAAACATAAGCGATGAATGTCGTTGTGCAGGAGAGGTTATGGTTGCGGTCAGAAGTGCGCATTTAAATACCGAGGGAGATTTCGCCCTCGACCAGTGGATCGCCAGTCTCGGTATTGCCAACCCGCAATCATGTCAACGCGTTGCCGAGACCTGGCGCTACTGCGAAGCGCAGACGCAGGGCCATCCCGATCAGTCGCTGCTTCTGTGGCGCGGTATCGAGATGGTGGAAATCCTCTCAATGCTCAGCATGGATATTGAAAGCCTGTGTGCAGCGCTGATTTTCCCGCTGGCTAACGATGAAGTGGTCAGTGAAGAAGAGCTGGAAACCGCCGTCGGTAAAGGCATTGTCTCGCTGGTGCACGGCGTGCGTGACATGGACGCCATTCGCCAGCTGAAAGCGATTCACAACGACTCCATGGCCTCTGAACAGGTGGATAATGTCCGCCGCATGCTGCTGGCAATGGTGGAAGATTTCCGCTGCGTAGTGCTGAAGCTGGCCGAACGCATCATGAACCTGCGCGAAATGAAAGATGCGCCGGAAGATGAGCGGGTGCTGGCGGCCAAAGAGAGCACCAACATCTATGCACCTCTGGCCAACCGTCTGGGCATCGGTCAGCTCAAATGGGAGCTGGAAGATTATTGCTTCCGCTATCTCCATCCCGACGAATACAAGCGCATTGCCAAACTACTGCATGAGCGGCGAATTGATCGTGAGCAGTACATCGACAATTTTGTCAGCAACCTGCGCAAAGAGATGGCGAAAGAGGGCGTGCGCGCCGAAGTTTATGGTCGTCCGAAACATATCTACAGCATCTGGCGCAAGATGCAGAAAAAGTCGCTGGCCTTTGATGAGCTGTTTGATGTGCGTGCGGTGCGTATCGTCGCCGACCGCCTGCAGGATTGCTACGGCGCACTGGGTACGGTACATACGCTTTATCGCCATCTGCCCAGCGAGTTCGATGACTACGTGGCCAACCCCAAGCCCAACGGCTACCAGTCGATTCATACCGTCGTGCTTGGGCCGCAGGGCAAAACGGTGGAGATCCAGATCCGTACCCGACAGATGCACGAAGATGCCGAACTGGGCGTTGCGGCACACTGGAAGTACAAAGAGGGCCCCACCTCCAGCAGCGCGCGTGGCGCAGCGGGTCACGAAGAGCGCATTGCCTGGCTGCGTAAGCTGATCAGCTGGCAGGAAGAGATGGCTGACTCTGGCGAGTTGCTGGAAGAAGTCCGTAGCCAGGTGTTTGATGACCGGGTCTACGTCTTTACGCCAAAAGGCGACGTCGTGGATCTGCCCGCAGGTTCGACACCGCTCGACTTCGCCTACCACATTCACAGTGACATCGGTCACCGCTGCATCGGCGCAAAAATTGGTGGCCGCATCGTGCCGTTCACCTACCAGCTGCAGATGGGCGACCAGGTTGAAGTGATTACCCAGAAACAGCCGAACCCGAGCCGTGACTGGCTCAACCCGAACCTGGGCTACATTACCACCAGCCGTGGACGCTCGAAGATCCACAACTGGTTCCGCAAGCAGGATCGCGACAAGAACATTATCGCCGGACGACAGATTCTGGATAACGAACTGAATCAGCTCGATATCAGCCTGCGCGAAGCGGAAAAACTGCTGCTGCCGCGCTATAACGTGACCTCGCTTGAAGAGTTGCTGGCGGCGATTGGCGGCGGCGATATTCGTCTGAATCAGATGGTTAACTTCCTGCAGGCGAAGCTGAACAAGCCGAGTGCTGAAGAGGAAGATCGCGAAGCGCTGCGCCAGCTGACTCAGAAAGCCTACTCTCAGCCTGCGCGCAAAGAGAGTGGTCGCGTGGTCGTGGAGGGCGTAGGCAATCTGATGCACCACATCGCCCGCTGCTGCCAGCCGATTCCGGGGGATGACATTGTCGGCTTCATCACCCAGGGGCGCGGCATCTCGATTCACCGCGCGGACTGTGACCAGCTGGCTGAACTCACGTCGCACGCGCCGGAACGTATCGTCGATGCGGTATGGGGCGAAAGCTACTCCAGCGGTTACTCGCTGGTGGTGCGTGTCACCGCCAACGATCGCAGCGGCTTACTGCGCGACATCACCACCATTCTCGCCAACGAGAAAGTGAATGTACTGGGCGTCTCAAGCCGCAGCGACACCAAAAAGCAGCTGGCGACTATCGATATGGATATTGAGATCTACAACCACCAGGTTCTGGGACGTGTCCTGGCGCGACTGAACCAGGTCTCTGATATCATTGACGCCCGCCGCCTGCACTGATATTCAGTCAGGCTCTGAAGCAACCGGCAACAGGAGGTTGCGCGGGCGTTTTCTGCACCCTGAAACCCGGCCGGATGCTGTTCACCACATCCGGCCGGGTTGCACGCCTTGCTTCTCTGATCGTTGCCCATCACCTGACTCATCAAGGAACCGCCTGAATGAACGCTATTGAGCGCCTGCTTGGCATAATGAAAACGCTGCGCGATCCACAGCATGGTTGCCCATGGGATCGTGAACAGACCTTTGCCACTATTGCGCCCTATACCCTGGAAGAGACTTACGAAGTGCTGGACGCTATTCAGCGCGAAGATTTTGACGACCTGCGCGGCGAGCTGGGCGATCTGCTGTTTCAGGTAGTGTTCTATGCGCAGATGGCCAGCGAACAGGAACGCTTCAATTTCGAGGATATTTGTCACGCGATTAGCGACAAGCTGGAGCGACGTCATCCGCATATTTTTGGCGATGCCACAGCAGAAACCAGCAGCGACGTGCTGAAAAACTGGGAAGCAATTAAAACTGCCGAGCGTGCGGACAAAGCCCAGCATTCCGCGCTGGATGATATCCCCAAAGCGCTGCCCGCATTGATGCGCGCCCACAAGATTCAGAAGCGCTGTCACAACGTCGGCTTCGACTGGACCACGCTGGGACCGGTGGTGGCAAAAGTGCACGAAGAGATTGATGAAGTGATGCACGAGGCGCAGCAGAGCGTGGTGGATGGCGAGAAGCTGGAAGAGGAGATTGGCGACCTGCTGTTTGCCACGGTTAATCTCTCGCGTCATCTTGGCAGCAAAGCGGAAACCGCACTGCAAAAGGCGAATGACAAGTTTGAGCGCCGGTTCCGTGAAGTGGAAGCGATTATCAATGCACAAGGTCTCAGCATGCCGGGCGCCACACTGGAGCAAATGGAGGCCGCCTGGCAGCAGGTGAAACAGGGCGAGAAGCGCTGATTATTCCACCGCTGTGCATAAAGTCACCGTTTACGCTTACTCGATTCAGCGCGGCGGCAACTTTGTGACGCACATCAACATTTCATCGGCAGCTATCCGCTATGTTAAGACGCAGCAATGCGTTGGAGGATGGCTGTGATTCATCAATTGTGGCTGATAGCGGTTTCCAGTATACTGTTTTCCCGTCCTGGTTATTCCACCGTCTTTAAACCTAAACTCTCAGGTTCAGCATGACAACGAATTATATTTTTGTGACCGGCGGGGTCGTTTCCTCTCTGGGTAAAGGCATTGCCGCAGCCTCCCTCGCAGCCATTCTCGAAGCGCGTGGTCTGAACGTGACCATCATGAAGCTGGACCCGTATATCAACGTGGATCCAGGCACCATGAGCCCGACACAGCATGGTGAAGTTTTCGTCACTGATGACGGCGCTGAAACCGATCTGGATTTGGGTCACTACGAGCGCTTCATCCGCACTAAAATGTCGCGTCGTAACAACTTCACAACTGGCCGTATCTACTCAGAAGTCCTGCGCAAAGAGCGCCGTGGCGACTATCTGGGCGCAACTATTCAGGTTATCCCGCACATCACCAACGCCATCAAAGAACGCATCATTGAAGGCGGTGAAGGTCATGATGTGGTGCTGGTTGAAATCGGCGGCACGGTAGGAGATATCGAATCACTGCCGTTCCTGGAAGCGATTCGCCAGATGGCCGTGGATGTGGGCCGCGAACACACGATGTATATGCACCTGACGCTGGTGCCTTATATGGCGGCGGCGGGTGAAGTGAAAACGAAACCGACTCAGCACTCTGTAAAAGAGCTGCTGTCGATTGGTATCCAGCCAGATGTGCTGATTTGCCGTTCTGACCGTGCCGTACCGGCCAATGAACGTGCCAAAATCGCCCTGTTCTGTAACGTCCCTGAAAAAGCGGTTATTTCGCTGAAAGACGTTGATTCCATCTACAAGATTCCTGGCATGCTGAAGTCGCAGGGCCTGGATGACTATATCTGTAAGCGCTTCAACCTGAATGCACCGGAAGCTAACCTGGCTGAGTGGGAGCAGGTGATTTACGAAGAAGCCAATCCGGGTGGTGAAGTCACCATCGGTATGGTGGGCAAGTATGTTGAGCTGCCGGATGCCTACAAGTCAGTCATCGAAGCGCTGAAACATGGCGGCCTGAAAAATCGCGTCACTGTGAACATCAAACTGATCGATTCGCAGGATGTTGAGTCACGTGGTGTCGAATTACTGAAAGATTTGGATGCGATTCTGATTCCAGGTGGCTTCGGTTACCGTGGCGTGGAAGGCAAGCTGATGACCGCGCAATACGCACGTGAAAACAACGTGCCTTACCTCGGCATCTGCCTGGGTATGCAGGTCGCGCTGATGGAGTTTGCCCGCAATGTCGCTGGCATGCCTGGCGCCAACTCCACTGAATTTGTGCCAGACTGTAAATATCCGGTGGTGGCATTAATCACCGAATGGCGTGACGAAGATGGCAACGTCGAAGTCCGCAGCGAGCAGAGCGATCTGGGCGGCACTATGCGTCTGGGCAGCCAGCAGTGTCAGTTAACGCCGGGCAGTCAGGTTCGCCAGCTCTACGGCTCTGACACCATCGTTGAGCGCCATCGCCACCGCTATGAAGTGAACAATATGCTGTTAAAGCAGATTGAAGCAGCCGGTCTGCGCGTAGCAGGTCGCTCGGGTGATGATCAACTGGTTGAGATTATCGAACTCCCGAACCATCCGTGGTTTGTGGCTTGCCAGTTCCACCCTGAGTTTACCTCGACCCCACGCGACGGCCATCCGTTGTTTGCCGGCTTTGTTAAAGCCGCGCATGAGCATCAGAAGCGTTTAGCGAAGTAAGTTTCACAGGCAGCGCGCGAACTTTTCGCGCGTTGCCTGTCTTAGGATTGACTAACTTGTACTGAGGAAAATCGTAATGTCCAAAATCGTAAAAGTCATCGGTCGCGAAATTATCGACTCACGTGGTAACCCGACTGTTGAAGCTGAAGTGCATCTGGAAGGCGGTTTCGTTGGCCTGGCCGCTGCGCCATCAGGTGCCTCTACCGGTTCACGCGAAGCGCTGGAACTGCGTGACGGTGACAAATCACGTTTCCTGGGCAAAGGCGTAACCAAAGCCGTTGCTGCAGTAAACGGTCCGATTGCTGAAGCGGTAAAAGGCAAAGACGCGAAAGATCAGGCGAACATCGATAAGATCATGATCGACCTGGACGGTACTGAGAACAAATCTAACTTCGGTGCTAACGCCATTCTGGCCGTTTCACTGGCAGCGGCTAAAGCTGCTGCAGCCTCTAAAGGTCAGCCGCTGTATGAGCACATCGCTGAACTGAACGGCACCCCAGGCAAATACTCTATGCCACTGCCAATGATGAACATCATCAACGGCGGCGAGCATGCCGACAACAACGTCGACATCCAGGAGTTCATGATTCAGCCGGTTGGTGCAGCAAACCTGAAAGAAGCCATCCGTATGGGTTCTGAAGTTTTCCACAACCTGGCAAAAGTGCTGAAAAGCAAAGGCATGAGCACTGCAGTGGGTGACGAAGGTGGCTACGCGCCTAACCTGGGTTCTAACGCTGAAGCCCTGGCTGTTATCGCTGAAGCGGTAAAAGCAGCAGGCTACGAGCTAGGTAAAGACATCACCCTGGCAATGGACTGTGCAGCATCTGAGTTCTACAAAGATGGCAAATACGTTCTGGCCGGTGAAGGCGGTAAAGCGTTTACCTCTGAAGAGTTCACCCACTTCCTGGAAGATCTGACTAAACAGTATCCGATCGTTTCTATCGAAGATGGCCTGGACGAATCTGACTGGGACGGCTTCGCTTACCAGACTAAAGTGCTGGGCGACAAAATCCAGCTGGTGGGCGATGATCTGTTCGTCACCAACACCAAAATCCTGAAAGAAGGTATCGATAAAGGTATCGCTAACTCCATTCTGATCAAATTCAACCAGATCGGTTCTCTGACCGAAACCCTGGCTGCGATCAAAATGGCGAAAGACGCGGGCTACACTGCCGTGATCTCTCACCGTTCAGGCGAAACCGAAGATGCCACCATCGCTGACCTGGCGGTAGGTACTGCAGCGGGCCAGATCAAAACCGGTTCAATGAGCCGTTCTGACCGTGTTGCTAAGTACAACCAGCTGATCCGTATCGAAGAAGCGCTGGGTTCTAAAGCGCCATTCAACGGTCTGAAAGAAGTTAAAGGTCAGTAATGACCCTGTGCTGATGTCGCGTTAAGCGGCATCGCATATTCTGAAAGCCCCGCCTTGTGCGGGGCTTTTGCTTTTTCGTGTCGCGCAGCTGTTGTTGTGCGGCACACGCTGGCATAATCAGCGCCCCGATTTCTCCAGGCGAGTAAAAAATGTTCTACCCGATTAACGAAATGTTCCAGACACTGCAGGGCGAAGGTTATTACACCGGCGTGCCTGCCATTTTCATTCGCTTACAGGGATGCCCGGTGGGCTGTAGCTGGTGCGATACCAAACACACCTGGGAAAAGCGGACAGATCGGGAAACGTCGCTGGGCGATATTTTGATCAAGACAGTGGAAAGCGATGCGTGGGGTGATGCCGACGCGGCGACCCTGGTGAATGCCATTGCACAGCAGGGCTGGACGGCCCGGCACGTGGTGATTACCGGCGGCGAACCGGCGATTTACGATCTGCGTCCGTTAACGACTGCGCTGGAACAGCACGGTTTCCAGTGCCAGATTGAGACCAGCGGAACGCACGAGATTCACTGTTCCGAACAGACCTGGGTGACCGTCTCCCCGAAAGTCAACATGCGCGGCGGTTATGATGTGCTGCCTCAGGCGCTGAGCCGGGCCGATGAAATCAAGCATCCGGTGGCGCGCGAGCGTGATGTGGACGCGCTGGATCTGCTGCTGGCAGGAATAGACGACACTAAAGCCCGGATCATCGCGTTACAGCCGATCAGCCGCAAAGATGATGCCACCCGACTCTGCATCGAGACCTGCATTGCACGTAACTGGCGTCTGTCGATGCAAACCCATAAGTACCTGAATATTGCCTGATTAAGCGTATTGCGTGGTTAATCGCGGGGAAACGAGCGTGAAGGGCGGGACAGAGAGGAAATAGCGTCGGATCGAAGGGTTCGATCCGACAGGCTTAGCCGCGGTAAACGCAGCCTGCAGTGCAGGTTTCTTTGATCATCACCGCGCTTAACAGCGGCAGTTCTGGCTTCATCTGATCCCAGATCCATTTTGCCAGCACTTCGCTGGTGGGATTTTCCAGGCCAGGAATATCATTCAGATAGTAGTGATCCAGCCGATTATAGAGGGGCTTAAACGCCGCCTTCAGTTCAGCAAAATCCATAACCCAGCCGGTATGCGCATCCACTTCGCCGGTAATCTCCAGACGAACCAGGAACGAATGACCGTGCAGACGGCCACATTTGTGTCCGGCCGGCACATTCGGTAGATGGTGCGCGGCTTCGAACTGGAACTCTTTAAACAAGGTGGTAGACATAGTGGTTCTCAGACATTAAAAAACCGCTGAATTCTACCTGATTACCGCTTTTTTCGCACCCGCACCGCACAAACCGATACGTTTCCCGCGGCGTTAATTCCCGGTAACCAGCTAATCAACTGATATATCACCGCTTTGCTTACCACTTTTAACGATTATGCCTACCTGGAAAACCCTTTAGTCATTTTGGTTATTTGATATGTCGAAGGTGTATTTAATCGTTAATATACAGACCGGTAACCTACGCACTCTTCCGCCATTTACGGTCCGGACTTCTGATACTGGAATTTTTAACGCGATGACGACTCAGGCACCTGGTTCTATGCTTCCGCTCTCACCGGAACAACTCGCCCGCTTACAGGCGGCGACGACAGATTATTCCCCGACTCAACTGGCGTGGCTGTCCGGCTATTTCTGGGGTCGGGTAGAACAGACGCCAGGTAGCGCCGTCGCAGGCAGTACACCCGCTTCGGTAGACGTGCCCGCCATTACGCTGCTTTCTGCCTCCCAGACTGGCAATGCCCGTCGTCTGGCTGAGCAGTTGCGTGATGACCTGCTGGCCGCGAAGCTCAACGTAAACCTGGTGAACGCCGGTGATTACAAGTTCAAACAGATTGGCCAGGAAAAAATGCTGGTCGTGGTGACCTCCACCCAGGGCGAAGGTGAGCCGCCGGAAGAGGCGGTGGCACTGCATAAATTCCTGATGTCGAAAAAGGCACCGAAAATGGCCGGTGCAGCCTTTGCGGTGTTTGGCCTGGGCGACACCTCGTACGAATTTTTCAGTCAGGCGGGCAAAGATTTTGACAACCGTCTGGCAGAGCTGGGTGGCGAGCGTCTGCTGGATCGCGTCGATGCGGATGTTGAGTATGCTGAGCAGGCTTCCGCCTGGCGCAGTGCGCTGACGGAAATTCTGAAAAAGCGCGTGCCGACCGAATCCCCGGCGCAGGCTGCGGCGACAGCGGCAGGCAGCGTCAACGAAGTCACCACCAGTCCCTACAGCAAAGAGTCTCCGCTCAGCGCCAGTCTGGCGGTAAATCAGAAAATCACCGGACGTGACTCAGACAAAGATGTGCGCCATATCGAAATCGATCTGGGCGACTCGGGTCTCCGCTACCAGCCTGGCGATGCGCTGGGCGTCTGGTATGAAAATGACGCGGCGCTGGTCAGCGAGCTGCTGGAGCTGGTCTGGCTGAAAGGCGATGAGTCAGTAGAGGTTCAGGGCAAAACCCTGCCGCTGGCGGAGGCGCTGCAGAAACATTTCGAGCTGACGGTGAATACTGCGCAGATCGTGGCGCAGTATGCCCAGCTGTCCCGCAACGCCGAGCTGCTGTCACTGGTGGATGATAAAGCCAGGCTGCAGCAGTATGCGCAGCACTATCCGATTGTGGATATGGTGCGTCTGGCCCCGGCTGAACTCACCGCAGAACAGCTGACCGGCCTGCTGCGACCGCTGACGCCGCGACTCTACTCTATTGCCTCCTCGCAGGCCGAAACCGAGTCCGAAGTACACATCACCGTAGGTGCGGTGCGCTTTGATATTGAAGGTCGCCAGCGCGGCGGCGGGGCTTCGACCTGGCTGGCCGATCGCATCGAAGAAGAGGGCGAGGTCCGGGTCTTCATCGAACACAACGACAATTTCCGCCTGCCGGCTAATCCGGACGCACCTGTGATCATGATTGGTCCGGGCACCGGCATCGCGCCGTTCCGCGCCTTTATGCAGCAGCGCGACAACGACGGTGCCAGCGGTAAAAACTGGCTATTCTTTGGTAATCCGCACTTCACCGACGATTTCCTCTACCAGGTGGAGTGGCAGAAATATGTGAAGGATGGCCTGCTGACGAATATCGACCTCGCCTGGTCACGCGATCAGGCAGAGAAGATTTACGTACAGGATAAGATCCGTGCGAAAGGGGCCGAAGTCTGGCGCTGGATTGAAGAGGGCGCGCATCTTTATGTCTGTGGCGATGCGAACCGTATGGCAAAAGACGTCGAGCAGGCACTGCTGGATGTGGTGGTCGAACACGGCGGAATGGATCGTGAAACGGCCGACGAATTTTTAAGTGAGCTGCGCATTGAGCGCCGTTATCAGCGAGACGTTTACTAATGAGCGATAAACACCCTGGACCGCTGGTTGTCGAAGGCAAATTAACAGACGCTGAGCGTCTGAAGAAGCAGAGCAACTATCTGCGCGGCACCATCAAAGAAGATCTGGAAGAAGGTCTGACCGGCGGTTTCACCGGCGACAACTTCCTGCTGATCCGCTTTCACGGCATGTACCAGCAGGATGACCGCGACATTCGCGCCGAACGTGCCGAGCAGAAGCTGGAGCCGCGTCACGCAATGATGCTGCGCTGCCGACTGCCAGGCGGCATCATTACGCCGACCCAGTGGCTGGCTATCGACAAATTTGCTACCGATAAAACCATTTACGGCAGCATCCGTCTGACCAACCGTCAGACCTTCCAGTTTCACGGCATTCTGAAGAAGAACGTCAAGCCAACGCATCAGATGCTGCATGAAGTGGGACTGGATGCGCTGGCGACCGCCAACGACGTAAACCGTAACGTGCTCTGTACCTCGAACCCGGTAGAGTCTGAGCTGCATCAGGAAGCCTATGAGTGGGCGAAGAAGCTCTCTGAGCATCTGCTGCCGCGCACCCGTGCCTATGCAGAGATCTGGTGGGATAAAGAAAAAGTCGCAACCACTGATGAAGAGCCGATTCTCGGTGAAACCTATCTGCCGCGTAAATTCAAAACCACAGTCGTGATTCCGCCGCACAACGATGTGGATCTGCACGCCAACGATCTGAACTTTGTTGCGGTCGCTGAGAATGGCAAGCTGGTGGGCTTCAACCTGCTGGTGGGCGGCGGCCTGTCGATCGAGCACGGTAACAAAGCGACTTACGCGCGCACCGCCAGCGAGTTTGGGTACTTCCCGGTAGAGAAGATCCTTGATGTGGCCGAGGCGGTTGTGACGACTCAGCGCGACTGGGGCAACCGTACCGATCGTAAAAACGCCAAAACCAAGTACACCCTGGAACGCGTTGGCGTCGAGACGTTTAAAGCGGAAGTTGAAAAACGTGCTGGTGTGACGTTTGAGCCGATCCGTCCGTATGAGTTCACCACCCGTGGCGATCGTATTGGCTGGATCAAAGGCATCGACAACAAATGGCACCTGACGCTGTTTATTGAAAATGGCCGTCTGCTCGATTATCCGGGCCGACCGCTGAAAAGCGGCATCGCTGAAATTGCGAAAATTCATCAGGGTGATTTCCGTCTGACCGCTAACCAGAATCTGATTGTGGCAGGCGTGCCGGAAAGTGAGAAAGCGCAGATCGAAGCGATCGCCCGTGAGCATGGTCTGATGGATCAGGTTACGCCTCAGCGCGAAAACTCGATGGCCTGCGTCGCGTTCCCGACCTGTCCGCTGGCGATGGCAGAAGCCGAACGTTTCCTGCCAGCGTTTGTGACCAAAGTAGAAGGCATCATGCACGCGCATGGCGTCGGCGATGAGCACATAGTGTTACGCGTTACCGGTTGTCCGAACGGTTGCGGCCGTGCCATGCTGGCTGAGCTGGGTCTGGTGGGTAAAGCGCCAGGCCGCTACAACCTGCATCTGGGCGGAAACCGCAGCGGAACGCGTATTCCCCGTATGTACCGTGAAAACATTAACGAAAGCGAAATTCTCGCCATGATTGATGAGCTGGTGGGACGCTGGGCCACCGAGCGCCAGGCCGCAGAAGGCTTTGGTGACTTCACCATCCGCGCGGGCATTGTTGCGCCGGTGCTGGACCCGGCACGCGATTTTTGGGAGGAAGCAAAATGAGTCAGCCCGACCTCGCAGCACTGAATGAGATGTCCAAAGTCCAGCGTGCTATGGCGCTGGCCGCGACCAATGCGCAGCTGGAGAAGTCTTCAGCGGAAGAGCGGGTCAGCTGGGCGCTGGAGAATCTGCCGGGTGCTTATGTGCTCTCCTCCAGTTTCGGTATTCAGGCCGCGGTGTCGCTGCACCTGGTGACGCGCCAGCAGCCCGATATTCCGGTGATCCTGACCGACACCGGCTATCTGTTCCCGGAGACCTATCGTTTTATTGATGAGCTGGCGGACCAGCTCAATCTCAACCTCAAAGTGTTTCGCGCCGAGACCTCACCGGCCTGGCAGGAAGCGCGTTACGGCAAACTGTGGGAGCAGGGCGTCGAGGGGATTGAGAAATATAACGAGATTAACAAAGTCGAGCCGATGAACCGCGCCATCGAAACCCTGGGCGCGCAGACCTGGTTTGCTGGCCTCCGCCGCGACCAGTCAGGCAGCCGGGCGAATCTGCCGGTGCTGGGTGTACAGCGTGGCGTCTTTAAGCTGCTGCCGATTATCGACTGGGATAACCGCCAGATTCATCAGTACCTGGAGCAGCACAAGCTTAAGTACCATCCGCTGTGGGATGAAGGCTATCTTTCAGTGGGCGATACCCACACCACCCGCAAGTGGGAGCCAGGTATGGCAGAAGAAGAGACACGCTTCTTCGGTCTCAAGCGCGAGTGTGGTCTGCACGAAGGGTAATACCGAGCTTCTCTCCCTGAAATCAGGGAGAGAAGGGCTTTGTGATCCTAAGGCGGAAAGTTAAACGCCTTTTAATCCGGCAAACGCCTCCGCTGCACGGGTCACATTCACTTTCGTCACCTCATACTCTGCCACCGTCGCAAACGGATCTTCCGCTAAGATCGCATCCAGCGCTTCACGCGCCATCTCCCTGACCAGCAGCATGCCACCTGTGCGTGGATCTTTACGTCCTGCGGCAATAAAACTGCCTGCCTCAAAATAGCGGTCAAGCCATTCAATATGGCCTGCCAGCAGCGCCTCAACCTCTTCTATCGGACGAACGTAATTCAGAAAGACCACGTACATGTCAGATCCTCACACTTTAGGATTGGTCAGTTCGCTGATCAGCGGCAGCAGCACGCGGACACTGTCGCGGGTGCGCAGGGCTATCTGGCCCGGCAGCCAGCGGTCGAGATAGTTCAGATTATCCAGGTCAGTCTGATGACGGGTCACGCCATCAGGAAAGTGCGGGCTACGATGACGCTGTAGTGCGCCATCTTTGTTACCCAGCGACCAGTTACTGGCAGTAACATTCAGCAGCGGAAAGCCTGCCTTGTCAAAGGCATTGAGGCCATTGAAGTCCTTGCGATTCAGCTGATGACTGGCAGCGGGAATGCCTTGCTGACGTGCCAGTAGCAGGGCGCGATCGCTGGTCTGTTTGCGCACCGCCCGGGGCGTGTTCATGCCACTGTTGAAATAGAGATGATCGCCGGTTATCAGGCTATTCAGATTGATGACCAGCAGCGTGTTCTTCTTCTCACGGGTGCTCATTCGCTCAACATAATCATCCAGGCCGTGCAGATCCGCTTCTCCGGCGCTCAGCGCCACAAAGCGAATGCCATAGTGAAGCGGTTTGCGACTCAGTTGCTGCGCCAGTTCCAGCATCACGCCAAGACCTGACGCATTGTCATCAACACCCTGCAGGCGTAAGCCGCCCAGATTGTGATGGACCTGGTTGCTGTTTTGCGGCGTCCAGGTATCCAGGTGCGCCACGATCAGAATCTCCTGTGGCACGCTGCCTGCGCGCGCAGCAATGACGGAGGTTGCCGTCAGTTTATGCCAGCGCTGCGTGCCGTCATCTTCCTGCCATTTGTAGCCCGTGTTGAACTGGCGGGTATCGGTTTTATAACCCAGCGCGGTAAATTGTTGCTGCAGATAGTCCGTGGCCATCAATTCAGCCGGACTGCCGCTCATGCGGCCAGGAAAATAAGTGGCGATGTGCCGGACCTGCTGTTCGGCAAACTGACCTGTCGGCGTGGCTAAAACCAGCGGGGAAATGAGTGCGCTAAACAAAACTGTCGCTACCCTCAGGCGGAGGGAACAAAACATAATGCGTCCTTTTTTCATTATTCGATAGGCATTCAACATGCGGACCTGAGTCAGTCATGCCGCGCGTATTATACCCTCTTTGTTCTGCGACCTGGTTAACGGAATAAGTTGCTGCCTTAACATAATGGGGTAACGCGTGTTTATTGCTGGCACTTATCTGCTTTTACAGTTACAAGCACAGAGGCGAATCTGTGAACCTGTTCACGAAAAAGCCATTATATTTCATCTGCTAAGACCAAATTGTTCTGTGCTTTGCGAAGTCTTTATTCCATTCGGTAACTACTCATTCCAATTCGTAATTTCAACTGCATAAACCCGGCGACGTATAGTCGCGTTAATACAAAGTTAAAACATCAGGGTTAACGTGGACTATTTGCCTCTTTTTGCCGATCTTTCTGGCCGCCCGGTTCTGGTTGTCGGCGGTGGAGATATTGCGGCGCGAAAAATTGAACTACTGCGCCGTGCGCGTGCGCGCGTTCTGATCGCCTCGCGTGAACTCTGCCCTGAACTGCAGGCACTGCTGGAAAAGCAGGAGCTGGAGTGGCTGGCGACTGAATTTGACCCGGCCCAGCTGGATGGGGTTTTCCTGGTGATCGCCGCGACCGACGACAACCATCTCAACACCCAGGTCTTTGATGCTGCAAACGCGCGGCAGAAGCTGGTTAACGTGGTTGATGACCAGCCAAAATGCACCTTTATCTTCCCCTCGATTGTTGACCGCTCACCTCTGGTGGTGGCGATCTCCTCCAGCGGCACCGCACCGGTGCTGGCACGTATGCTGCGCGAAAAAATCGAAACGCTGTTGCCTGCCAGTCTCGGCCAGATGGCTGAGGTGGCCGGGCTCTGGCGCGATAAAGTTAAAGCACGCTTCAGCCGCATGTCTGACCGTCGACGCTTCTGGGAACGCGCTTTCGATGGCCGGTTCGCCAGTGAGATGTCAGCCGGTAACGTCGAAGAGGCGAAACGTACGCTGGACCGTGAGCTGCAGGAAGAGCCAACCCGTCAGGGCGAGATTTTCCTGGTGGGTGCCGGACCGGGCGACAGCGGCCTGCTGACGCTACGTGGCCTGCAGGTGATGCAGTTAGCGGATGTGGTGCTCTACGACCATCTGGTCAGTGAAGAGGTGCTGGATCTGGTGCGACGCGACGCCGACCGCATCTGCGTCGGCAAACGAGCCAGCGCGCATACGTTACCGCAGGAAGAGATTAATCAGTTGCTGGTTTCACTGGCGCTGAAAGGTAAGCGCGTCGTCCGCCTCAAGGGCGGCGATCCCTTTATCTTTGGCCGTGGCGGCGAAGAGCTGCAGGCGGCTCAGCAGGCGGGCATTCCGTTCCAGGTGGTGCCGGGCGTCACCGCGGCTGCCGGTGCGACGGCCTATGCCGGGATTCCGCTGACCCACCGCGATTACGCGCAGAGCGTAATGTTTATTACCGGTCACTGCCGTCCCGATGGGGATGACATTGACTGGCCATCACTGGCGCGTGCGCGTCAGACGCTGGCGATCTACATGGGAACGGTTAAAGCGGCTGCCATCAGCGCGGCGCTGATTCAGCATGGTCGCGCGCCATCAACGCCGGTGGCGGTGATCAGTCGCGGCACCCGTCAGGATCAACAGGTGCTGACCGGCACCTTAGAACAACTTGAGGCGCTGGCCGCCTCGGCACCTACTCCGGCGCTACTGGTGATCGGAGAGGTGGTTAATCTGCACGGGCAACTCGCCTGGTTTAAACATTCGGCACAGCAGGGGGCTCGCGAGTCCGCCGTTGTCAATCTGGCTTGAGGGAAAATCATGGACCAAAAACGACTCACTCATCTGCGTCAGCTGGAGGCGGAGAGTATCCACATCATTCGCGAAGTCGCGGCCGAGTTCAGCAATCCGGTGATGATGTACTCCATCGGTAAAGACTCCTCGGTAATGCTGCATCTGGCGCGTAAAGCCTTTTATCCTGGCACGCTGCCGTTCCCGTTGCTGCATGTGGATACCGGCTGGAAATTCCGTGAAATGTACGAGTTTCGCGACCGCACCGTGAAAGCGATGGGCGCAGAGTTGCTGGTTCACCGCAACCCGGAAGGCGTGGCGATGGGGATTAACCCGTTTGTCCACGGCAGTGCCAAACACACTGACATCATGAAAACTGAAGGGCTGAAGCAGGCGCTGAATAAATATGGTTTTGATGCGGCCTTTGGCGGCGCACGTCGTGATGAAGAGAAGTCTCGCGCCAAAGAGCGTATCTACTCTTTCCGCGACCGCTTCCATCGCTGGGACCCGAAAAACCAGCGTCCTGAGCTGTGGCACAACTACAACGGCCAGATCAACAAGGGCGAGAGCATCCGCGTCTTCCCGCTGTCGAACTGGACTGAACTGGATATCTGGCAGTACATCTTCCTGGAAAACATCGAGATCGTGCCGCTCTACCTCGCCGCGCCGCGTCCGGTGCTGGAGCGTGATGGCATGCTGATGATGATCGATGACGATCGCATCAACCTGCAGCCGGGTGAAGAGATCACCCAACGGATGGTTCGCTTCCGCACGCTCGGCTGCTGGCCGCTGACCGGTGCGGTAGAGTCCGACGCGCAGACGCTGCCTGAGATCATCGAAGAGATGCTGGTCTCTACAACCAGTGAGCGTCAGGGCCGCATGATCGACCGCGATCAGTCCGGTTCGATGGAACTGAAAAAACGTCAGGGTTATTTCTAAGGAGACGCCAGATGAATACCGTAATTGCACAACAGATTGCCGACCAGGGCGGCGTTGAAGCCTGGCTGACCGCGCAACAGCATAAGAGCCTGCTGCGTTTTCTGACCTGCGGCAGCGTTGACGACGGAAAAAGTACCCTGATTGGGCGTCTGCTACATGACACCCGTCAGATCTATGAAGATCAGCTTTCATCGCTGCATAACGACAGCAAACGTCATGGCACCCAGGGCGAGAAACTCGATCTGGCGCTGCTGGTGGATGGTCTGCAGGCTGAGCGTGAGCAGGGCATTACCATTGATGTGGCCTACCGCTATTTCTCGACTGAAAAGCGTAAATTTATCATCGCCGATACGCCGGGCCATGAGCAGTACACCCGCAATATGGCGACCGGTGCATCAACCTGTGACCTGGCGATTCTGCTGATCGATGCCCGTAAAGGCGTGCTGGATCAGACCCGCCGTCACAGCTTTATTTCGACGCTGCTGGGGATCAAACATCTGGTGGTGGCGATTAATAAGATGGATCTGGTTGAGTACGATCAGGCGCGCTACGAGCAGATCAAACAGGATTACCTGGACTTTGCAGGCCAGTTACCGGATGACCTCGATATCCGCTTTGTGCCGATGTCGGCGCTGGAGGGGGATAACGTGGCATCCGCCAGTCAGACCATGCCATGGTACAGCGGCCCGACGCTGCTGGATGTCCTGGAAACAGTGGAACTGAACCGCGTGGTGGATCACCAGCCGATGCGTTTCCCGGTGCAGTATGTTAACCGTCCTAACCTGGATTTCCGTGGCTATGCCGGTACCCTGGCGTCAGGCAGCGTGCAGGTGGGCCAGCGCGTTAAAGTGCTGCCGTCTGGCGTAGAGTCGACTATTGCCCGCATAGTGACCTTTGATGGCGATCTGCAGGAAGCGGGCGCAGGTGAAGCGATCACCCTGGTGCTGCAGGATGAGATTGATATCAGTCGTGGCGATCTGCTGGTTGATGCCAGCGAAACGCTGGCTGCGGTTCAGTCTGCCAGCGTTGACGTGGTCTGGATGGCAGAACAGCCTCTGCAGGCCGGTCAGAGCTATGATCTGAAAATCGCCGGTAAGAAAACCCGTGGACGGGTAGAGAAAGTCCTGCATCAGGTGGAGATTAACTCGCTGGAGACACGTCAGGTCGATGCGCTGCCGCTGAACGGTATTGGTCGCATTGAATTAACCTTTGACGAACCGATGGTGCTCGACAGCTATCAGCAGAATCCGGTGACCGGCGGCATGATCTTTATCGATCGACTGACCAACGTGACCGTGGGTGCCGGCATGATCCATCAGCCAAACCATGACGCTCCGGTTAATACCGGCGAGTTCAGCGCGTTTGAGCTGGAACTGAATGCACTGGTGCGCCGTCACTTCCCACACTGGAACGCGCGCGACCTGCTGGGCGGTCAATAATGGCTCAGCACGATGATAACGTGGTGTGGCATGACCATCCGGTAACTCGTGCTTCACGCGAACAGCAGCATGGCCATCAGGGCGTGGTGCTGTGGTTCACCGGGCTTTCGGGCTCGGGGAAATCCACAGTCGCAGGCGCGCTGGAGCAGGCGCTGCACCGTATTGGCGTCAGTACCTATCTGCTGGATGGTGACAATGTGCGTCACGGCCTCTGTCGTGACCTCGGCTTCAGCGACGATGACCGCAAAGAGAATATCCGCCGGGTCGGAGAAGTGGCGAAACTGATGGTGGATGCCGGGCTCGTGGTGCTCACTGCCTTTATTTCACCGCATCGCGCCGAGCGCCAGATGGTGCGCGACCTGCTGGAGCCGGGTCAGTTTATCGAAGTGTTTGTCGATACGCCGCTGGCGGTGTGTGAAGCACGCGATCCGAAAGGGTTATACCGCAAAGCACGTGCCGGTGAACTGCGTAATTTCACCGGTATCGACAGCGTCTATGAAGCGCCCGACAGCCCGGAAATCCAGCTGGATGGCGAACAATTGGTTACAAAACTGGCCGCCCAATTGTTAGACGTGCTGCGCGACCGCGATATCATCAGATCCTGAAGAGACAGCGGCAAATCGCTTCGGGTTTGCCGCCCTCGCAACAACAGGATGCCTATGCAGAACGTCACACCCATGCTCGCTCGTAAAGATGACTCCTCCCAGGATGAGCCACGCTCATTGCTGCCGGGCGGTGTTATCGGCTTACTCGCTTACTGGTGTGCGCTGGCGCTTCCTTTCCTGCTGTTCGGCTCTAACACGCTGTTCTTCTTTCTCTATACCTGGCCATTCTTTCTGGCGCTGCTGCCGGTTGCCGTGGTCACGGGCATCGCACTGAATACGCTGCTGAGCGGACACTGGATTTGGGCTGCCCTCGCCACAGTCATTATGGTGGTGACTCTCTTCTGGTTAATGTTCTCCTTTCTCTCCGGCTGGTAAGCCTTAACGGCGTCCGTGCTGATGTGCAAACGCATCGGCAGGTTACAAAACTTTTCCCGTCAGAATCGGTACTGATTGCGCAGAGGCGCAGCAAAGCGCGCCATTTTCGCTGCTGGTGTGGAGTCCTGTGCAAAGTTATGGGATGATTGGGCCGTTTTTAGGGGGCGGGATGGGAAAACTGACGTTACTGTTATTGGTGCTGCTTGGCTGGCTGCAATATTCATTGTGGCTGGGGAAAAATGGCATCCATGACTATACGCGCGTCAATGATGATGTCGCGGTACAACAGGCAAACAATGCCAAACTTAAATCGCGAAACGATCAGCTGTTTGCCGAAATTGACGATCTCAATGGCGGCTCGGAAGCGATCGAGGAGCGTGCACGCAATGAACTGGGCATGATTAAGCCCGGTGAGACCTTCTATCGTCTGGTGCCTGACCAGAACAAACGTAACGCGCAACAATCAGCGCAAAACCTACAACGATAAAACATGAACACTCTGGCCTCCCTTGCGGATGTGATTGCCGTGGTGCCCGCTGCCGGAATCGGCAGCCGCATGCAGGCAACCTGTCCGAAGCAGTATCTGACGATTGGTCAGCACACCCTTCTGGAACACAGCATTGCACGTCTGTTTTCCCATCCCGCGATCAGACAGGTGATTGTCGCCCTCAGTCCCGATGACCAGCACTTCGCTTCACTGCCGCTGGCACGCGATCCGCGTGTGCTCAGGGTCACAGGCGGCGAGACCCGCGCTGAATCGGTGCTGGCCGGATTACAGGCCGCACAGGGTTCCGCCTGGGTGCTGGTCCATGATGCTGCGCGTCCCTGTCTGCATCCCGACGATCTTCAGAAACTGCTTAACGTGCGTGAACAGAGCCACGTGGGCGGAATTCTGGCTGCGCCAGTGCGCGACACTATGAAACGGGGCGAGCCGGGCAAAGCCGCAGTGGCCCATACCGTGGAACGCGACGATCTCTGGCACGCCTTAACGCCGCAATTTTTCCCGCATGCGCTGCTCACTGCCTGCCTGACGCGGGCGCTGACAGAAGGCGCAACCATCACCGATGAAGCATCGGCGCTGGAGTATTGCGGCTATCATCCGCTGCTGGTCAGCGGACGCAGTGATAACATCAAAGTCACCCGGCCAGAAGATCTGGCGCTGGCGGCTTTTTATCTGAGTCAGATTCAATTAAAGGAGAGCGCATGATGCGTATCGGTCACGGTTTTGACGTTCACGCCTTTGGCGGAGAGGGTCCGTTAGTGATTGGCGGTGTGCGGATCCCATTTGAACACGGTTTTATCGCCCATTCGGATGGCGATGTGGCGCTGCATGCGCTGACTGATGCGCTGCTGGGCGCTGTGGCGATGGGCGATATCGGCAAGTTATTCCCCGACACCGATCCGGCTTTTAAAGGGGCGGACAGCCGCGGCCTGCTGCGTGAGGCCTGGCGTCGTATCGAAGCCAAAGGCTATCGCATCGGTAATGTCGACGTCACAATTATTGCTCAGGCTCCGAAAATGCTGCCGCACGTGCCACAGATGCGCATCAACATTGCAGAAGATCTGGGCTGCCATATGGATGCGGTCAACGTCAAAGCGACCACCACCGAGAAACTCGGCTTTACCGGGCGCGGTGAAGGCATTGCCTGTGAAGCGGTCGCGTTAGTCCTGAAAGCTGACAGCCAATGAGTCTGAATTACCTGCACGGCACTCCTGTGGCCTCTGGCGTGATCAAAGCCAGTCCCGAAGATTTCGTGGTGGTTGAAGATCTCGGCTATGGCGCGGATGGTGAAGGTGAGCATCTGCTGGTGCGGATCCGTAAAACAGGTGCGAATACCCGTTTTGTGGCAGAAGCGCTGGCTAAGTACCTGGGTATTCATCCGCGCGACATGAGTTATGCCGGAATGAAAGATCGCCATGCGGTGACGGAACAGACCCTCTGTTTTCGCCTGCCGGGCAATGCGATGCCCGACCTGCGCGGTTTTACGCTGGAAGGGGTTGAGATTCTGCAGGCGGTGCGCCACAAGCGTAAGCTGCGCATCGGCGCACTGGCCGGAAATGCGTTCCGGCTGGTCATCCGTCAGATCAGCGATCGTGATGCGGTTGAAGCGCGTCTGGCGCAGATCCGCGATGCGGGCGCGCCCAACTATTTTGGTGAGCAGCGTTTTGGGCGCGGCGGCAATAACCTGGTGATGGCAGAAAAGTGGGCGCGCAATGAGATCATTGTCCGTGACCGCAACAAGCGCAGCCTGATGCTCTCTGCCGCGCGCAGTGCGCTGTTTAATCAGGTGACCAGTGCACGTCTGCAGCAGCAGGGCAGTCTGACTCAGGTGCTCAACGGCGATGCATTGCAGCTGACCGGTCGAGGCAGCTGGTTTGTGGCACAGCCTGAAGAACTGGCCGACTCACAACGGCGGGTTGATCACCATGAGCTGCGGATTACCGCGCCGCTGCCGGGACGCGGGGACGCTGGCACGCAGGCTGATGCGCTGGCGTTTGAACAGCAGACGCTGGCTAATGATACGCCGCTGCTGAGCCTCATTGAACGTGAGAAGGTCGATGCAGCCCGCCGCGCCATGCTGGTGGTGCCACGGGATATGCAGTGGCGCTGGTGGGATGACGTCACGCTGGAACTGACATTCTGGCTGCCCGCGGGGAGCTTTGCGACCAGCGTGGTCCGGGAGCTGCTGACCTCCGCAGACTCGCTCGATCAGATTGATGAGTAATCTTCGCTGCAACATTACCCGCAGTGTGGGTAATGTTGCGGCAAACCCCCACCGCTGTGTGATTTACGCCTACCACTTCCTTGCGCGCCTCGTTAGAATGCAAAAATCGCTGTCCATTCCTCACCTGTTGCCATGCCGTTAAAACAGGTTCAGTCACGGCGACCAGTCGAATAAAAAAAGGTCAGAACGAAATGCGGATATTGCTCAGCAACGATGACGGCATTCATGCACCGGGTATTCAGACTCTGGCGAAAGCCCTGCGGCAGATTGCTGACGTGCAGGTTGTTGCCCCCGATCGTAACCGAAGCGGTGCCTCTAACTCATTAACGCTGGAAACACCTCTGCGTACCTTTACCCATGAAAACGGCGATATCGCGGTTCAGATGGGAACGCCGACCGATTGCGTCTATCTGGGGGTGAATGCGCTGATGCAGCCACGCCCTGACATTGTGGTGTCAGGCATTAATGCCGGTCCCAATCTGGGCGATGATGTGATCTATTCCGGTACGGTGGCAGCAGCGATGGAAGGGCGGCATCTTGGCCTGCCTGCAATCGCTGTGTCGCTCAATGGCCATCAGCACTACGCGACCGCAGCGGCAGTGACCTGCGCGCTTCTCCGGGCGCTGACGCATGAACCCCTGCGCACTGGCCGCATTCTCAATATCAATGTCCCCGATCTGCCACTCTCCGAGCTGAAAGGTATCCGCGTGACGCGCTGTGGCAGTCGCCATCCGGCTGATCAGGTGATCGCGCAACAGGATCCACGCGGCAATACCCTCTACTGGATAGGTCCACCGGGCGAAAAACTCGATGCAGGCCCGGATACAGATTTCGCTGCCGTTGATCAGGGCTACGTTTCTGTCACCGCGCTGCATGTTGATTTAACGGCGCACAGCGCGCAGAACATGCTCAGCGACTGGCTGGCAAAAGCTGAGGTGAACCTGGCATGGTGAATCGGCGTATTGAGACATTGCTGTCACAACTGCGTCAGCAGGGCATTGATGATGAAAACCTGCTGAAAGCCATTAGCGAGGTGCCGCGTGAACGCTTTATCGACGAGGCGTTTGAGCATAAAGCCTGGGACAATGTTGCCTTACCTATCGGCTCCGGTCAGACGATATCACAGCCTTACATGGTCGCGCGGATGACCGCGCTGCTCGGGCTTAATCCGCATTCGCGTGTGCTGGAGATTGGCACAGGTTCTGGTTACCAGACGGCGATTCTTGCCCATCTGGTGGACCATGTTTATTCAGTTGAACGCATCAAAGGCCTGCAATGGCAGGCTAAACGCCGCCTGAAGCAGCTGGATCTGCACAATGTCTCTACCCGTCATGGCGATGGCTGGGAGGGCTGGCCTTCACGGGGGCCGTTCGACGCCATTATTGTCACTGCCGCACCTCCGGAAATTCCGATTGCGCTGATAGCACAACTGGCAGAAGGCGGCATTATGGTGCTGCCGGTTGGCGAAGAGCAGCAGGTACTCAAGCGGCTGCGTCGTCAGGGCGAGGAGGTTATCGAGGAGATCATCGAGCCGGTGCGTTTTGTTCCGCTGGTACAGGGCGATCTGGCCTGACGCTCTTCGTATTTCTTCACAACTGTTTCATGGCACCACGTACCTGATGTTGTTACTATCCAGTTTATTCAACAAAAATGCAGAAATTATCGCGCCACGCAGAGCATTCTGCTGACAGGTACAGTGAAGCAGATAGATCAGAGTTGCCATCACGGGGGATTAATGAGCACGGGAAGCACACTTTTTCAGTTACGCCGTCTGGCGGCGCTTTCACTGGTAGGTTTTTGGCTGGCAGGCTGCAGCTCCAGCGACAATTCTCAGGCACCTATCAGTCGCGTTGGCGATGAGGGCGGCATGATGAACAGTCAGGCGGGAGGAGGCCAGGTTTCTGGTGGCATTCCAGCCGCGCCGTCTCAGGGACAAATGTTAAGCAGAAATTCATCATCTACCCCCAGCAATGGTGGAATGATTAGTACCAGCAGTAATGTTGAGACGCAGAATGGCCGGATAGTGTACAACCGCAGTTACCAGAATATTCCTAAGGGTAGCTATTCCGGTGAAACATATACCGTTAAGCGTGGCGACACGTTGTTTTATATTGCCTGGATTACCGGCAATGATTTCCGTGACTTAGCCCAGCGCAACAACGTTCCCGCGCCTTATAGCCTGAATGTCGGCCAGACTTTACAGATTGGAAATGGGTCGGGTCAGCCGATTACCGGTGGCAATCCCATTACCGTTGCTGATGCAACGCAGGGCGGGGTCCCTGTGGCACCACAAATTAAATCGCCTGTTGTTGCACAGCAACCTGTTATTACGTATTCTGATGATTCGGGTAATTCGGGTGGCAGCAAATTGTTGCCTTCGAAAGGAGCAAATGTTGCAACGACAACAGCTCCAGTAGTTACCGCACCCCCAACGGTTAGCAGTACAACTAACAGTTCAACGCCGGTCGGAAGCTGGCGCTGGCCGACTGACGGGAAGATTATCGATAACTTCTCTGCCGCCGAAGGTGGCAATAAAGGTATCGATATCGCCGGGACGCGCGGACAATCTGTTGTCGCCACTGCTTCAGGACGAGTGGTTTACGCAGGTAACGCACTCCGGGGTTACGGTAATTTAATCATCATCAAACACAATGATGATTACCTGAGCGCCTACGCCCACAACGATACAATGCTGGTTCGGGAACAACAGGAAGTTAAGGCGGGGCAAAAAATCGCTACCATGGGTAGCACCGGAACCAGTTCAGTCAGATTACACTTTGAAATTCGTTACAAGGGGAAATCCGTAAACCCGTTGCGTTATTTGCCGCAGCGATAATCCGGCAGAACAAAACAGATGTATGTTCTGCCCTGGAATCACGGGTAGGAGCCGCTTATGAGCCAGAATACGCTGAAAGTAAACGAGTTACATGAGAACGCGGAATTCGATGAGAACGGAGCTGAAATTTTTGACGAGAAGGCACTCGTTGAAAACGAAGCCAGTGATAGCGACGTAGCGGAAGAAGAGTTGCTTTCACAGGGTGCGACGCAGCGTGTATTAGATGCGACGCAGCTCTATCTCGGGGAGATTGGCTATTCTCCGTAGTTAACGGCAGAGGAAGAAGTTTTCTTCGCTCGCCGTGCATTGCGGGGTGATATCCCTTCCCGTCGCCGTATGATCGAAAGTAACTTACGTTTGGTGGTGAAAATCGCCCGTCGTTACAGCAATCGTGGTTTAGCTCTGCTGGACCTGATTGAAGAAGGTAACCTCGGCCTGATTCGCGCCGTAGAGAAATTTGACCCGGAGCGCGGGTTCCGTTTCTCAACGTACGCCACCTGGTGGATTCGTCAGACAATTGAACGGGCGATCATGAATCAAACCCGTACCATCCGTCTGCCGATTCACATTGTAAAAGAACTGAATGTTTATCTGCGTACAGCGCGTGAACTTTCCCACAAGCTCGACCATGAGCCAAGTGCGGAAGAGATCGCCGAACAGCTGGATAAGCCGGTTGATGACGTAAGCCGCATGTTACGTCTTAACGAACGCATTACCTCGGTTGATACGCCATTAGGCGGTGACTCTGAAAAAGCGCTGCTGGACATTCTGGCCGATGAAAAAGACAACGGCCCGGAAGACACCACGCAGGACGATGATATGAAACAAAGCATCGTCAAATGGCTGTTCGAACTGAACGCCAAGCAGCGTGAAGTGCTGGCGCGTCGTTTCGGCCTGTTGGGCTATGAAGCGGCAACACTTGAGGATGTAGGTCGTGAAATCGGCTTAACCCGCGAGCGTGTACGCCAGATTCAGGTTGAAGGTTTGCGCCGTCTGCGCGAAATCCTGCAGGCGCAGGGCCTCAGCATTGAAGCACTGTTTCGTGAATAATCGTATTTAAGATGGTCTGAGTAAGAATGCAAAAAGCGATGGTGAAAACCATCGCTTTTTTTATGTCTGCAGAAAATTTTTGCTGTTGATTAACGGCGCACCGCGCAATAACGCGGTGCGCCACACTGTCAGACCAGCGATTTAAGACGATAAATCCAGTCGAGCGCCTGGCGCGGTGTCAGCGTATCCGGATCCAGCGCCTCAAGCGCCTCCACGGCAGGCGAGGTCTCTTCAACCAGCAGCGGCAACTGAGAACCATCGACCGTCGATGAAGCCGAATGGTTTGAAACGTTCTCAAGTTCTTTGAGCTTATTGCGCGCCCGCTTAATCACCTCTTTAGGCACGCCCGCCAGCGCTGCTACCGCCAGACCGTAACTCTTACTCGCGGCTCCTTCCTGCACGCTGTGCATAAAGGCGATAGTGTCACCGTGCTCAACCGCATCCAGATGGACGTTGACCACGCCTTCCATTTTTTCCGGCAGGGTGGTCAGCTCAAAGTAATGGGTAGCAAACAGCGTCATTGCCTTGATGCGATTCGCCAGGTTTTCGGCGCAGGCCCAGGCCAGCGATAAACCGTCGTAGGTGGAGGTTCCGCGTCCAATCTCATCCATCAGCACCAGGCTGTTTTCGGTGGCGTTGTGCAGGATGTTGGCGGTTTCGGTCATTTCAACCATAAAGGTCGAGCGCCCGGAGGCGAGATCGTCTGCGGCACCGACACGGGTAAAGATGCGATCCAGCGGACCAATCAGCGTCTCATCAGCGGGAACAAAACTGCCGATCCATGCCATCAGCGCAATCAGTGCTGCCTGCCGCATATAGGTACTCTTACCGCCCATGTTTGGGCCGGTAATGATTAACATCCTGCGCTGGGGTGCCAGCGACAGCGGGTTGGCAATAAACGGCTCTTTCAGAACCTGTTCCACCACCGGATGGCGACCCCCGCTGATTTTAATCCCGGCTTTTTCCTGCAAGACCGGACGGCAATAGTTCAGTGACCAGGCCCGTTCCGCCAGGTTGCTCAACACATCCAGCTCTGCCAGCGCGGCAGCACTCAGCTGCAGTGCTTCAAGGTGCGGCAGCAACTGGTCGAACAGTGCCTCATACAGGCTTTTCTCAAGCGACAGCGCTTTGCCCTTCGAGGTGAGGACCTTGTCTTCGTACTCTTTCAGTTCCGGAATGATGTAGCGTTCAGCGTTTTTCAGCGTCTGACGACGGACATAGTGCATCGGAACCTGATGACTCTGTCCTCGGCTGACCTGGATGTAGTAGCCATGCACACCGTTAAAGCCGACTTTAAGGGTATCCAGTCCCAGCTTTTCGCGTTCGCGAATTTCAAGCCGGTCGAGATAGTCGGTTGCGCCATCGGCCAGCGCGCGCCACTCATCCAGCTCTGCGTTATAACCGGGCGCAATTACTCCGCCGTCACGGATCAGCACAGGCGGTGACTCAATCACCGCCTGCTCCAGCAGCTCACGTAACTCGGTGAACTCGCCCATCTGCACGCGCAGTTTCTGCAGCTGCGGTGCTTCAACATCGGCCAGCAGCTGGTTCAGTTCTGGCAGTTGCTGAAACGCATGACGCATGCGGGCCAGATCGCGCGGACGGGCTGTACGCAGCGCCAGGCGGGCCAGGATTCGCTCAAGATCGCCGACCTGACGCAGCACTGGCTGCAATACGTCGCTGAGATTTTGCAGCTCAGCAATCGACTCCTGACGCTGGTTGATGATGCGCGCATCGCGCAGCGGCATATGCAGCCAGCGCTTCAGCATCCGGCTGCCCATCGGCGTGACGGTTTTATCCAGCACGGCCGCTAAAGTGTTGTCGGTGCCACCTGCCAGGTTCTGGGTGATCTCCAGATTACGGCGGGTGGCGGCATCCATGATGATGCTGTCCTGCTGCCGCTCCATGCTCAGCGAGCGGATATGGGGCAGCGTAGTGCGCTGGGTATCTTTGACATATTGCAGCAGGCAGCCCGCCGCACTCAGTCCGAGGTGCGCATTCTCCACGCCGAAGCCATTGAGATCGCGGGTGCCAAATTGCAGGTTCAGCTGCTGACGCGCGGTGTCGATTTCAAACTCCCACAGCGGACGGCGGCGCAGGCCACGTCGCTGATCAATCAGCGACATCGCCTGAAAATCTTCGGGGTAGAGCAGTTCAGCGGGATTGGTGCGTTGCAGCTCCGCCGCCATGGTTTCTGCATCAGCTGGTTCACTTAAGCGAAAACGGCCTGAACTGATATCCAGCGTGGCGTAGCCAAAACCGCGCGGGCTTTGCACGATCGCAGCCAGCAGGTTGTCGTGCCGCTCCTGCAGCAGCGCCTCGTCACTGATGGTGCCTGGCGTGACGATTCGCACCACTTTGCGCTCAACCGGGCCTTTGCTTAGTGCCGGATCGCCTATCTGCTCACAGATGGCCACGGACTCGCCCAACTGCACCAGTTTTGCCAGATAACCTTCAACCGCATGATAGGGCACGCCAGCCATCGGGATCGGTTCACCCGCTGACGCACCGCGTTTGGTGAGTGAAATCTCCAGCAGCTGAGAGGCGCGCTTTGCGTCGTCATAAAACAGCTCGTAGAAGTCACCCATACGGTAAAACAGCAGAATGTCAGGATGCTCTGCCTTGAGGCGCAGGTACTGCTGCATCATGGGTGTGTGAGAAGGAAAGTCCTTTTCGGTTGGCTCTTGCATAAGGTTTTAGCTCATCTTTAATGCGGTAAATTTCTGGCGATCAACGCCCATGAAACCGAAAGGATTCCAGGCGCGCTGGATGATCAGATGATAACGAATAGGGCAGTGCATATGCCAGCCTGATAATCACCCCGATCCTGACCGGGTATAACCTGGCTGGCATCCTGACAAATGTGGCGGCCGCTGGCGACAGAAAAGTACCTGGTTTCCTGATTCTGATGTGGGGCTGCGAGACAGCTCGCGGTTTCTGCGACAGCTTTCGGCGGGCAGAGCGGCAACACGCCGCATCAGGGCGTGTTGCAGATCAATGCAGTCCGTTTTGCAGCGCCCAGACGGCGGCTTCAAGTCGCGACTTGAGATTCATTTTCTTCAACAGATATTTGACGTGGACCTTGACCGTACTTTCACTGATGTCCAGTTTGCGGGCGATGGCTTTGTTGGTCATGCCGTCGCTGATCAGTTGCAGGATCTCGCGTTCGCGCCGGGTCAGCTGATTAATGTCGCGCCTCGGACCAGGCTGCGCTTCGCGTAATCGGGCAACCAGAATCGGTGTCAACGCTTCGCTCAGCACGATCTGTCCGGCAGCCGCCTGATGCAGCGCTTTCAGCAGGTCTTCCGGTTCCATATCTTTCAGCAGATAACCATCAGCACCGCGTTTCAGCGCGCTGATCACATCCTCTTCATTATCTGAAACGCTGAATACTACCACCCGGCCAGAGAGGGCGATTTCACGCAGCTGGGTTAGCGTATCCAGTCCGTTCAGGCCTGGCATATTGAGATCAAGCAGGATCAGATCGGGATCGTGCAGCTGTGCCAGCGTCAGGCCATCAATGCCATTACCTGCTTCGGCAACGACCTGCAGTCGCTCATCCAGCGCAATCAGCTGCTTAAGTCCGCTACGCAGCATGGGATGGTCATCGATCAATAAAAGCGTAAATTTCCCGTCCGTCACTATGGCTCCTGTTCCCGTCATCTGCGTCAGCCCCGGCGGGCGACAATGCCTATCTTAACGGGGAAGTCCGGTCGCTATATACCCCTTATGGACTACTCCTTTATTTCCATTCAGACATCCCTTTGCTGACGGCGCTTGCGGCTGCCATTAAACCGCATGATTTATAAGGGTTATAAGCAGCCAGCTAACTACTTAACCGGGATGGTCAGGGATTGCCGCGCCTTTGTAACCTGCCTTGCCGTTGATTTGTATCAAGCAAGCCGCCAGGCCGGATACGCAGGATATGCACAATTATTATTCTGCTGATGAGAAATTTATGACCCAATCCGCTAATTTGCAAACTCCGATGCGCGGCGCATTAATTCAGGACTGGCAGCCGGAAAACGAGGCGTTCTGGCAGGCGCGCGGTAAGCGTATCGCCAGCCGTAACCTGTGGATTTCTGTTTTCTGCCTGTTGCAGGGTTTCTGTGTCTGGATGTTGTTCAGCACCGTCGCGGTTAACCTCAATAAAGTGGGCTTTAACTTCAGCACCGAACAGCTCTTTTTACTGACCGCACTGCCGTCGGTTTCTGGCGCCTTGCTGCGTGTTCCTTACTCTTTTGTTATTCCCATCTTTGGCGGACGCCGCTGGACAGCCTTCAGCACTGGCATCCTGATCATTCCCTGTCTGTGGCTTGGTTTTGCTGTACAGGACAGCCAGACTTCATTCACCACTTTTATGGTGATTGCTCTGCTGTGCGGTTTTGGCGGTGCTAACTTCGCTTCAAGCATGGGCAACATCAGCTTCTTCTTCCCCAAAGCCCGTCAGGGCGGCGCGCTGGGCATCAACGGCGGTCTGGGTAATCTTGGCGTCAGCGTGATGCAGTTTGTTGCACCGCTGGCCATCTCCTGCGCCATTTTTGGTTTTGCGGATACAGGCCATACCACCGTCACCGGCGACAGCATCTGGCTGGAAAATGCGGCCTGGATATGGGTGCCGTTTCTGGCACTCGGCACGCTGGCGGCCTGGTTCGGCATGAACGACCTGGCAGCGGCGAAATCCTCGCTGCGTGAACAGTTGCCGGTGCTGAAACGCCCACACCTGTGGGTTATGGCATTGCTCTATCTGGCGACCTTCGGTTCATTTATTGGGTTCTCGGCCGGTTTTGCCATGCTGGCGAAGACTCAATTCCCTGATGTTGTGATCATGCATTACGCCTTTTTCGGCCCGCTGATTGGCGCGCTGGCCCGTTCAGCAGGTGGCATCATCTCTGACCGTCTCGGCGGCACCCGCGTCACGCTGGTCAACTACATCCTGATGGCGCTGTTTACCGCGCTGCTGTTCCTCACCCTGCCGGGTGACGGACATGACGGCTCATTTATCGCCTTCTTCGCCGTATTTATGGGCCTGTTCCTGACCTCCGGTCTGGGCAGCGGCTCTACCTACCAGATGATTGCGGTGCTCTTCCGCAAGCTGACGCTGGAACGTATCAAAGCTGAAGGCGGCGACGATGCGCATGCGCATGCGCAGCGTGAAGCTGGAACGGAAACCTCGGCTGCGCTCGGCTTTATCTCCGCCATTGGCGCCCTGGGCGGCTTCTTTATTCCGCAGACCTTTGGCCTGTCGCTCGCGATGACCGGTTCACCCGCTGGCGCGATGAAAATCTTCCTGGTCTTTTACCTCTGCTGTATCGCAGTGACCTGGCTGGTTTACGGACGAAAAGCCCGCGCCTGATAACGATAAAGCCGGTGTGGCACACCGGCAAAATTTTCCTTTCTGTGTCACGACAGATGCAGAGTCAGCAATGTCATACAACGCCTTCAGGAGTATTCCGGATGAGCAAGTTTCTTGATCGATTTCGTTATTTTAAACAGCTGGCCGAGCCGTTTTCCGGCCAGCATGGCCAGACCTTAAACAGCAACCGCGACTGGGAAGATGGCTATCGCAGCCGCTGGCAGCACGATAAAATCGTGCGCTCCACCCACGGTGTTAACTGTACCGGCTCATGCAGCTGGAAAATCTACGTGAAAAACGGTCTGGTCACCTGGGAGACCCAGCAGGCCGACTATCCACGTACCCGTCCCGATCTGCCCAACCATGAGCCGCGCGGTTGTCCACGCGGTGCAAGCTACTCCTGGTATCTCTACAGCGCTAATCGCCTGAAATATCCGCTGATGCGCAAGAAGCTGATTCAGTTGTGGCGCGACGCGAAAGCGCAGCACAGCGATCCGGTGGAGGCCTGGGCATCCATCATCAGCAATCCGGAAAAAGCAAAAAGTTATAAGCAGGCGCGTGGCCGCGGGGGCTTTGTTCGTTCCAGCTGGCAGGAAGTCAATGAGATGATCGCCGCTGCGAACATCTGCACCGCGAAAACTTACGGCCCTGACCGCATTGTCGGATTCTCGCCGATTCCGGCAATGTCGATGGTCTCTTATGCGGCAGGCGCACGTTACCTGTCGCTGATTGGTGGCACCTGCCTGAGCTTTTACGACTGGTATTGTGACCTGCCGCCAGCGTCACCGATGACCTGGGGCGAGCAGACCGACGTGCCGGAATCGGCTGACTGGTACAACTCCTCTTACATCATCGCCTGGGGCTCTAACGTGCCGCAGACCCGCACCCCGGACGCCCACTTCTTTACCGAAGTCCGTTATAAGGGAACGAAAACCGTGGCGATCACCCCGGACTACGCTGAAGTCGCGAAGCTGTGCGATCAGTGGCTGAGTCCGAAGCAGGGCACCGACAGCGCGATGGCGCTGGCAATGGGCCATGTGATGCTGAAAGAGTTTCATCTTGATCGCGAGGTTGGCTATTTCCGCGACTACGTGCGACGTTATACCGATATGCCGATGCTGGTCATGCTGGAACCGCGCGAGGGCGGCTACTTCGCAGCAGGCCGTCAGCTGCGCGCCAGCGATCTGGTGGCTGGTCTGGGTCAGGAAAATAACCCGGAATGGAAAACCGTCGCAATCAACGAGGCGACCGGCGAGCTTACCGCGCCGCAGGGATCTATCGGCTTCCGCTGGGGCGAAAAAGGCAAATGGAACCTGGAGCAGCGCGACGGTCTGTCACAAAAAGAAGTGGAACTGCAGCTTAGCCTGCTCGGCAGCCACGATGAGGTGGTTGAGGTCGGTTTCCCTTACTTTGGCGGCATCACCAGTGAGCATTTCAACAGCGTCGCGCTGGATGAGATCCTGCTGCACAAACTGCCGGTGAAACGCCTGCAGCTGGCCGATGGCAGCGAAGCGCTGGTCACCAGCGTTTACGACCTGACCCTGGCAAACTATGGTCTGGATCGCGGTCTGGACGATGCCAACTTCGCGCAAAACTATGATGAGATCAAGGCCTATAGCCCGGCCTGGGCAGAGCAGATTACGGGCGTTTCCCGTCAGAACATCATCCGCATTGCCCGCGAGTTTGCCGAAAACGCCGAGAAAACCCGTGGCCGTTCAATGATCATCGTCGGTGCCGGTATGAACCACTGGTATCACATGGACATGAACTACCGTGGCCTGATGAACATGCTGATTTTCTGCGGCTGCGTGGGTCAGAGCGGAGGTGGCTGGGCGCACTATGTCGGCCAGGAAAAACTCCGTCCGCAGACCGGCTGGGCCCCGCTGGCCTTTGGACTCGACTGGCAGCGTCCGCCACGTCAGATGAACAGCACCTCCTTCTTCTACAACCACTCCAGTCAGTGGCGTTAGGAAACCCTGGCCACCAGCGAACTGCTGTCACCGCTGGCGGACAAAAGCCGCTACAGCGGCAGCCTGATCGACCTTAACGTACGGTCCGAACGTATGGGCTGGCTGCCGTCTGCGCCTCAGCTTAACGTCAACCCGCTGCACATCGCGGCACAGGCGAAAGCCGCCGGTCAGTCACCGCTGGATTATACCGTGGAGAGCCTGAAGCAGGGCACCATGCGGTTCGCCGCTGAACAGCCGGACGACCCGCAGAACTTCCCGCGCAACCTGTTTGTCTGGCGGTCCAATCTGCTTGGCTCTTCCGGTAAAGGGCATGAGTACATGCTGAAATACCTGCTGGGTACCGAAAACGGTATTCAGGGCAAAGATTTGGGCCAGCAGGGCCGCGTGAAGCCTGAAGAAGTTGAATGGCTGGACCAGGGCGCCGAAGGCAAACTGGATCTGGTGGTCACACTCGACTTCCGCATGTCGAGCACCTGTCTCTATTCCGACGTGGTGTTGCCTACCGCCACCTGGTATGAAAAAGACGATATGAATACCTCGGATATGCATCCGTTTATTCATCCGCTTTCGGCCGCTGTCGATCCTGCCTGGGATTCAAAAAGCGACTGGGAGATCTACAAAGGCATTGCCAAAGCTTTCTCCGATCTCTGTCCTGGCCATTTAGGCGTTGAAACTGACGTGGTTACGCTGCCGGTGTTGCATGATTCGCCAGCCGAACTGGCGCAGCCATTTGAGACTAAAGACTGGAAAAAAGGGGAGTGCGACCTGATTCCAGGCAAAACCGCGCCACACATTATGGTGGTGGAACGCGACTATCCGGCGACCTGGGCGCGTTTTACCTCGCTGGGACCGTTGCTGGATAACCTGGGTAACGGTGGCAAAGGCATCAGCTGGAACACCAGCAAAGAAGTCGATTTCCTCAAACAGCTGAACTACGTCAAAGCGGATGGCCCGGCGGCAGGACGGCCGAATATCGACACGGCGATCGATGCAGCAGAAGTGATCCTGGCGCTGGCACCGGAAACCAATGGTCAGGTGGCGGTGAAAGCCTGGCAGGCGCTAGGCACTATTACGGGTCGTGACCACACGCATCTGGCACTCAACAAAGAAGACGAGAAAATCCGCTTCCGCGATATCCAGGCTCAGCCGCGCAAAATTATCTCCAGCCCGACCTGGTCAGGTCTTGAAGATGAACACGTTTCTTACAACGCCTGCTACACCAACGTTCATGAGCTGATCCCGTGGCGCACCCTGAGTGGCCGTCAGCAGCTTTATCAGGATCATGAGTGGATGCGCGCCTTCGGGGAAAGCCTGATGGTCTATCGTCCGCCCATTGATACCCGCGCGGCGAAGCCGTTGCTGAACAGCAAGCCCAACGGTAACCCGGAGAAGGCGCTGAACTTCCTGACGCCACACCAGAAGTGGGGCATTCACTCAACCTACAGCGACAACCTGCTGATGCTGACGCTGTCACGTGGCGGACCCATCGTCTGGATGAGTGAAGATGACGCCCGCGAGCTGGGCATTGTGGATAACGACTGGATCGAAGCGTTCAACGCCAACGGCGCGCTGACTGCGCGTGCGGTCGTGAGCCAGCGCATCCCGGCCGGTATGACCATGATGTACCACGCCCAGGAGCGCATCGTGAATATCCCCGGCTCGGAAATCACCAGCCAGCGTGGCGGTATTCATAACTCGGTGACGCGAACCTGCCCGAAACCGACCCATATGATCGGCGGCTATGCGCAGCTCTCCTGGGGCTTTAACTACTACGGCACTGTCGGCTCCAACCGCGATGAATTCGTGGTGGTGAGAAAAATGAACAACGTTAACTGGTTAGATGGGGAAGGCAACGATGCCTGCCAGGGCAGCCAGCAGGAGGTAAAACCATGAAAATTCGCTCACAGGTTGGCATGGTGCTGAACCTCGACAAATGTATCGGCTGCCACACCTGCTCGGTGACCTGTAAAAATGTCTGGACCAGCCGCGAGGGCATGGAATACGCCTGGTTCAACAACGTCGAAAGCAAACCTGGCGTCGGCTATCCGCACGCCTGGGAAGATCAGCAGAAGTGGAAGGGCGGCTGGATCCGTAAGATCAACGGCAAGCTGGAACCGCGCATGGGCAGTCGCGTCGGCCTGCTGTCGAAGATCTTCGCCAACCCGGATGTGCCGGCGCTGGATGATTATTACGAGCCGTTCGATTTCGATTATCAGCATCTGCACACTGCGCCGGCCGGTAAACATCAGCCGATCGCACGCCCGCGTTCGCTGATCACCGGTCAGCGGATGAAAAAGATCGAAAACGGCCCGAACTGGGAAGAGATCCTCGGCGGCGAGTTTGCCAAACGCGCGCAGGATAAGAACTTCGATAACATCCAGAAGGAGATTTACGGCCAGTTTGAACACACCTTCATGATGTATCTGCCACGCCTGTGTGAGCACTGCCTTAATCCGGCATGTGTGGCGACCTGTCCTAGCGGCGCGATCTACAAGCGCGGCGAAGATGGCATCGTGCTGATCGACCAGGATAAATGTCGCGGCTGGCGCATGTGCCTGACCGGCTGTCCGTACAAGAAGATCTACTTCAACTGGAAAAGCGGCAAGTCAGAAAAATGTATTTTCTGTTATCCACGTATTGAAGCGGGTCAGCCCACCGTCTGCTCAGAAACCTGTGTTGGCCGTATTCGCTACCTCGGCGTGCTGCTCTATGACGCTGACCGCATTGAAGAGGCTGCCGCCGCAGAAAACGAGAAAGATCTCTATCAGAGCCAGCTGGATATCTTCCTTGATCCTAATGATCCCGTGGTGATTGCGCAGGCGCTGAAAGATGGCGTCGCGCAGAGCGTGATCGACGCAGCACAGCGATCCCCGGTTTATAAAATGGCGATGGAGTGGAAGCTGGCGCTGCCGCTTCACCCTGAATACCGCACGTTGCCGATGGTCTGGTATGTGCCGCCGTTGTCACCGATTCAGTCGGTGGTGGATGGTGGGGCGCTGGCGCACACTGGCGTGCTGCCGGATGTGGAAAGCCTGCGCATTCCGGTTGAGTACCTGGCGAACCTGCTGACCGCAGGTGACACCGCACCGGTGTTGCTGGCGCTGAAACGCATGCTGGCGATGCGCCATTACAAGCGCGCAGAAAGTGTGGACGGTGAGCATGATATCCGGGCGCTGGAGCAGGTCGGTCTGACCGAAGCGCAGGCGCAGGAGATGTACCGCTATCTGGCGATCGCAAACTATGAAGATCGCTTTGTGGTGCCCTCCAGCCACCGCGAACTGGCACGTGAAGCCTTCCCGGAAAGCAAAGGCTGCGGTTTTAGCTTTGGCGATGGCTGCCACGGCAGTGACACCAAATTCAATCTGTTCAACAGCCGGCGTATTGATGCCATCGATGTCAGCAAAAAAACCAGCCGTCCCGAGGAGGCCTCATGATGACGCTGCGTGTTCTGTCACGCCTGCTGGACTACCCGGACGAGGCGTTGTTTACGCACTATCCCGACCTGATTGCGGCACTGGAAGAGGCCAGTGAACTTAACCTGCAGCAGAGCGCACGGCTGGTGCGCTTTATCCATGAGCTCTGCGCCCGGCCAATACTGGATGTGCAGGCTGATTACTGCGAGCTGTTTGATCGCGGCCGCGCCACCTCGCTGCTGCTGTTTGAACATGTACACGGGGAATCCCGCGATCGCGGTCAGGCGATGGTCGATCTGCTTGAACAGTACCGGGCCGACGGTCTGGAGCTGGACAGCAAAGAGTTGCCCGATTATCTGCCGCTTTACCTGGAATATCTCGCCTGTAAAAGCGATGAAGCCGCGCGTCAGGGGCTGGATGACATCGTGCCGATCCTGGCTTTGCTGGCTGCGCGGCTGGAAGCGCGTCAGAGTCCTTATGCTGACCTTTTCAGGGTGTTACTGACGCTATCCGGTAGCGCGGTCGATCCTGCGGCCCTCAAGCCCCAGGTGGCGCAGGAAGCGCGGGACGATACCCCGACAGCACTGGATGCGGTCTGGGAAGAGGAGCAGATTAAATTTCTCGGCGAACAAGGTTGCGCCTCGGCGCAGCAGGCGATGCATCAGCGTCGCTTCGCCGATGCGGTTGCGCCGCAGTATCTGGATATTGCCGCGGCGACGGCGCGCAGCACGGGAGAATCAGCATGAATTTTATTAACACTTTTTTCTTCGATATTTACCCCTATCTTGCCGGAACGGTCTTCCTGGTGGGGAGCTGGCTGCGCTATGACTATGGGCAGTACAGCTGGCGGGCCGGCTCCAGTCAGATGCTGGACAAAAAAGGAATGCGTCTTGCCTCTAACCTGTTCCATATCGGCATCATCGGTATCTTCTTCGGCCATATCGTCGGAATGCTGACGCCGCACTGGATGTATGAATCGTTCCTGCCAATCGACGTGAAGCAGAAGCTGGCGATGATAGCCGGAGGCCTGTTTGGTGCATTGACGCTGGCGGGTGGCGCGCTGCTGCTGAAGCGCCGTCTGACCAATCCTCGGGTGCGGGCCACCAGTAGCGTCGGCGACATTCTGATCCTGACACTGCTGGTGGCTCAGGCCACGCTGGGCCTGCTGACCATTCCGTTCTCCGCTCAGCATATGGACGGCAGTGAGATGATGAAGCTGGTGGGCTGGGCTCAGGCAGTGGTGACCTTCCACGGTGGCGCGTCGCAGCATCTGGAAGGCGTGGCGTTTATCTACCGCGTGCACATGGTGCTGGGCATGACGCTGTTCCTGCTGTTCCCGTTCTGCCGACTGGTGCATATCTGGAGCGCGCCGGTTGAGTATCTGACCCGTCGTTATCAGCTGGTGAGAAACCGCCGCTAAACGCCCGATGGCTGCGGGGGAGACACCGCCCCGCAGCCCTGTCTGATCCACTGCGGCGTTGACGTTTTTTTAACATTCCGGACTGTATGTCACTGCGCTGAACGACTACTATTACCGCATCTGAATTTACCCCTCGTTTATGGATAACCGATGCGTCTCAAGTTAGCCCTCCTTGCGTTCATCCCGCTTCTGGCCTCCTGCAGCAGCAAACCTGAAGTTCCGTCCCAGCAGAAGATGCTGGCTGCACCTCAGGGCGGTTTTTTACTGCAGCCGTCCCACAGCGGACAGGCAATGTTCGGCGACTTCGCCGGTAATCCGGCAGCAGAGCATTTTATCGATAAGATGGTGGAGAAGCATGACTTTGATCGTGAACAGTTGCACAACATCATCGGTCAGGCTAAGCGACTGGATTATGTGCTGCGGCTGATGGATCGCCAGGCGCCGAGCTACACGCCTGCGCCGGGGCCTAACGGTGCCTGGATCCGTTATCGCAACAAGTTTATTACGCCCGATAACGTACAAAACGGTGTGGCGTTCTGGAACCAGTATCAGGATGCGCTGCAACGTGCGCAGCAGGTCTATGGTGTGCCGCCAGAAATTATTGTCGGCATCATTGGCGTGGAAACCCGCTGGGGTCGCGTGATGGGGAAAACGCGGATCCTGGATGCGCTTGCAACCTTATCGTTTAACTATCCGCGCCGCGCCGAGTACTTCAGCAGCGAGCTGGAAACCTTCCTTCTGATGTCGCGTAAAGAGCAGGATGACCCGCTGGCGCTGAAAGGGTCTTTCGCCGGGGCGATGGGCTATGGCCAGTTTATGCCGTCGTCTTACAATGATTATGCGGTTGACTTCAACGGCGACGGTCACGCAAACCTGTGGGATCCGGAGGATGCTATCGGCAGCGTGGCGCACTACTTCCAGAAGCACGGCTGGCGCAGCGGCGAAAATGTGGCGGTTCCGGCCAGCGGTCAGGCACCGATGCTGGAAGATGGCTTCAAAACCCGTTACAGCGTGAGCATGCTGGCGGCGTCAGGCCTGTCACCACAGGGCTCGCTGGACGGAAACGATCAGGTCAGTCTGCTGCGCCTCGACTTAGGCACCAGCTACCAGTACTGGTACGGCTTACCGAATTTCTATGTCATTACCCGCTACAACCACAGCACCCATTATGCGATGGCGGTGTGGCAGCTGGGTGAGGCGGTGAGCAAGGCACGGCAGGGTGGCCTGTTATAAAGGCTATCCTTGTTAACTGTAAGGTTATATGATGACGCCCTTTTTCAGGCCACACAGCCACTGATATCTCTGGAGTCGTTATGTCTTTACCTGCCTGCCCAGCTTGTCACGCCGATTACACCTGGCAAGATGGCGATAACCTCAACTGCCCCTCCTGCGGTCATATTTGGACCGAAGGAGAGGGTGACAGCAGCAACGGATCGCTGGAAGTACGTGATGCCAATGGCAATCTGCTGGCAGATGGCGACAGCGTCACGGTGATTAAAGATCTCAAGGTGAAGGGCAGCTCCTCATCGCTGAAGATTGGTACCAAAGTGAAAAGCATCCGTCTGGTGGAAGGGGATCACAACATCGATTGTAAAATTGACGGTTTTGGTCAGATGAAATTGAAATCTGAGTTCGTGAAAAAGAACTGAGATCCGGGGCGCAGGGATGCGCCCGTTATTCAGTTAGCTGAAAAGCCGATCGATCGCGGCGCACTGTTCCGCATTCAGCGCACCACCGTAGTTACGTGAGGCGCTGTTCATTGAGTCATAACGACGTGCCACGGCCGTCTTAATCGTCGTCACAAAATCATCGCCAATACTGTAAATTGCCATCAGCCTGCCGATCTGCTGCTGCAGACGCGTCAGCTCAGACAGATTGCCATTTCGCCACGCGGCCATCATCTGCGCAAAGTACTCTGGTACAAGATTATTCAGACCTGAAATCACCCCGGCGCCGCCCGCCAGAAGATTGGGAAGCAGGTATTCGTCATAGCCTGACAGCACGGCGAAATCACTGCGCACTTTGCTGGTCTCCTCAATCATCGCCCGGTTATGCGACAGGCAATCCACCGTATCTTTGATACCCACAAAGTTAGGTAACTTTGCTGCCAGCGCAGCAATCAGCGCCGGCGTCAAATCGCAGCCGGTGCGTGCTGGAAAATTATAGGCAAACCATTTTCCCCCAAGCTGCGCGTCAAGTGCCTCGAAGTAGTGCATCAGTTGCTGTTGCGTCTGGCCGTAATAGTAGGGCGGCAGCACCATCACTGCGTCAAAGTTATTTTTCCAGGCGGCTTCAGTCAGTTCCAGCATGTCAGGGATACAGGTCGCCGAGACATTTGCCACCATTTTTAGGGGTGACAACGGCCTGGCTTCCCTGATCAGCTGTAAACGCTCCTGCTGTGTCAGTGAGGCGAATTCACCAATGCTGCCCATCACTAACAAGGTATCCAGACCGGAATCATTGAGGCGGGCAAAATGTCGTCCGAGCGCGTCGATATCGAGTTCACCCTGCGCATTGAACGGGGTGACGCTAGGGCACCAGACGCCGGCAAAAGCCGATTTTTCACTCATAGCGAACTCCTGGATGGGGTGTTAAAAAATGAAACAGTGTTTTAACTTAATTATTCCAGTCCGTCTCTGCCACCACATGATTCAAAAGTGAGCAACGTATCGCACTTTTTCGTCTTTCATCCGTCTCAGTAAGCGGATGCATCTGATAACTGAGCGAGAGGTCATGATGAAAGAGTGGGATCCTGTGCTGTATCGTAAATTTGAAGCGGAACGAACCCGTCCAGCCCGCGAATTGCTGGCGCGCATTAGCCTTGAACAGGTTGAGCAGGTAACCGATCTGGGATGCGGGCCAGGCAACAGTACCGAACTGCTCGCCGATACCTGGCCGCTGGCGCAGGTCACCGGACTCGACAGTTCAGCGGCGATGTTATCTCAGGCCAGCGAACGCCTGCCGCACTGCCGTTTTGTTCAGGCAGATATTCGCAGCTGGCAGGCAGAGGTGCCGCAGCAGGTTATTTATGCCAACGCTTCTCTGCAATGGCTCGACAACCACACCATGCTGTTTCCTCATCTTGTCAGCCAGCTGGCAATCGGAGGCGTGCTGGCTATCCAGATGCCTGATAACCTTAATGAGCCCTCGCATCAACTGATGCGCGAGGTGGCGGCAACAGAGCGCTGGCATTCACGCATCAATGCCAGTGCAGTTGAACGTACAGAGCTGCTTTCCACAGGCGAGTACTACAATCTGCTGGTGCAGGCCGGTTGTGAGGTGGATATCTGGCGTACCACCTACTATCACGTAATGGCCGATGCGCAGGCGATTATCAGCTGGCTGCAGGCGACGGGCTTACGGCCTTTCCTGGCGACGCTGGATGCGTCTGAACAGACAGCTTTTCTGTCTGATTATCATCAGCGTCTGTTTACCGCCTATCCGGCTCAGGCCGATGGTCAGGTTCTGCTCGCCTTCCCGCGTCTTTTCATGGTTGCGATGAAAAAAGAGTAAGTACGATGGAAAGCCGGTCGCAAAAACAGTGCAATCGGGATAAGCGTCCTTGAAAAAGCAGACTTTCTGCACCACCTTCAAACCACAGCCCAGGGAGAAATGGCAATGGATGATCAGCAGTTGCAGGCGCTTAGTGCGCAGATAGGTGAGAAGCTGAAGCAACGCAATGCCACCGTAACCTGTGCGGAATCCTGCACGGGTGGATGGATTGCTAAAATCTTTACCGATATCAGCGGCAGTTCCGCCTGGTTCGAACGCGGTTTTGTGACCTACAGCAATGAAGCAAAACAACAGATGGTGGATGTGCAGGCTGACTCGCTGGCGCAGTATGGCGCGGTCAGTGAAGCGGTGGTGCGCGAGATGGCGCAGGGTGCCCGCAAGGCGGCCCATGCTGACTACGCGATCTCTGTCAGCGGTATTGCGGGCCCGGATGGCGGCAATGAAGAAAAACCGGTGGGTACGGTGTGGTTCGGCTTTGCCGGCCCACAGGGCAATGTGTTGGCGTTGAAGCAACATTTTAACGGCGATCGTGAGGCCGTTCGCCGCCAGTCGGTGGCATGGGCCTTACAGACGCTGTATGGCGAATTTCTGACAAATTAAACTTGATACTGTATGACTATACAGTATAATTACTGGCAACAGAAAGAGTACAGGCACCCTGAGTGCGTGTTTACCCGGCTTGATTAGGAGTTGAAATGGCGATTGATGAAAACAAACAGAAGGCTTTAGCTGCCGCGCTTGGCCAGATTGAGAAACAATTTGGTAAAGGCTCCATCATGCGCTTGGGTGAAGACCGCTCAATGGATGTGGAAACCATCTCTACTGGTTCGCTGTCGCTGGATATCGCGTTAGGCGCAGGCGGTCTGCCAATGGGTCGTATCGTTGAGATCTACGGACCGGAGTCTTCAGGTAAAACCACGCTGACCCTGCAGGTTATCGCGTCTGCGCAGCGTAAAGGCAAAACCTGTGCCTTTATCGATGCTGAGCATGCGCTCGATCCGGTTTACGCCAAGAAACTGGGCGTAGACATTGAGAACCTGCTCTGTTCTCAGCCCGATACGGGTGAGCAGGCGCTGGAAATCTGTGATGCGCTGGCGCGCTCTGGTGCGGTTGATGTCATCATCGTCGACTCCGTTGCTGCTCTGACGCCTAAAGCAGAAATTGAAGGTGAAATCGGTGACTCACACATGGGCCTCGCGGCACGTATGATGAGCCAGGCCATGCGTAAGCTGGCCGGTAACCTGAAGCAGTCTAATACCCTGCTGATCTTCATCAACCAGATCCGTATGAAAATTGGTGTGATGTTTGGTAACCCGGAAACCACCACCGGTGGTAACGCGCTGAAGTTCTACGCTTCTGTCCGCCTTGATATCCGTCGTATCGGCGCAATCAAAGAGGGCGATAACGTGGTCGGCAGTGAGACCCGCGTTAAAGTGGTGAAAAACAAAATCGCCGCGCCATTCAAACAGGCTGAGTTCCAAATCATGTATGGCGAAGGTATCAATACCTTTGGTGAGCTGGTCGACCTGGGCGTGAAGCACAAGCTGATTGAAAAAGCGGGTGCGTGGTACAGCTATAACGGCGACAAGATTGGTCAGGGCAAATCGAATGCCGGCAACTTCCTGAAAGAGAATGCTGCTGTGGCAAACGAAATTGATCTGAAGTTGCGTGAGATGTTGCTCAACGGCGCGGATGAAAAACTCGCAGCAGCTGACAAGGCTGCCGAGAAAGAAAACGCAGCAAGTGAAGCGAACGAAGACTTCTAATCACTGATGCGGGAGGGGCGAAAGCCTCTCCCATCGTTGTTTCCCCCCGCCATTACTCTTCTTGCCTTCCCTCTGTCCTGTTCTGTCGCCATAATCTCACTCCTGTTTGTACAAGGTGCGCAGTATGACTGAACCCTCTCAGCCCCAACCTGATGTCGTCTCCTATTCCCGTCTGCTGGACCGTGCGATGCGTATTCTTGGCCAGCGCGATCACAGCCGTGCAGAATTAGCCCGTAAGCTGCAACAGTCAGCGCAGCGTGCCGCATGGGCACAGAAAAAAGAGCCTGAAATTGTCACTGAAGCGCTGCTTGAACAGGTACTGAATTGGTGCCAGGAGAGCGGCTGGCTCAATGACGGACGTTTTACCGAGCGTTTTATTCAGAGTCGAAGCCGCAAAGGTTTTGGGTCGCAACGTGTGCGCCTCGAACTGGCCCAGAAAGGCATTGACCGTGAATCCATTGATCTTGCGATGGAAGAGACGGAAGTCGACTGGGCGGTGTGCGCGGCTCAGCTGGCGGAACGAAAATTCGGACACCCATTGCCCACAGAGTGGAAAGAGAAAGCGAAAGTACTACGCTATCTGCAGTCAAAGGGCTTTATGACCGAAGATATCCAATCCGTTTTCAGAAATTTTGATGGCTAAAAGCCGATGTAATTTTACTTCCCACTGAAGAAAATTTATCTTATTCCCACTTTTTGTTCCACTAATCAGGCACCACGAAAATGTGGTCGCGCCGATCAGAGGGAACGTTCGTTAGCGTGATTCCAGGACATATATGAGCAAGAGCACTGCTGAGATCCGTCAAGCGTTTCTCGACTTTTTTCATAGCAAGGGACATGAGGTTGTAACCAGCAGCTCCCTCGTACCGAATAACGATCCAACCTTGTTGTTTACCAACGCCGGGATGAACCAGTTTAAAGATGTGTTCCTCGGGCAGGACAAACGTGATTACACACGTGCGACCACGTCACAGCGCTGCGTACGCGCAGGCGGTAAACACAACGATCTTGAAAATGTCGGTTACACCGCACGTCATCACACCTTCTTTGAAATGCTGGGTAACTTCAGCTTTGGTGACTACTTCAAGAGAGAGGCGATTGGTTTTGCCTGGGAACTGCTGACGAGCGAGCAGTGGTTCAGCCTGCCAAAAGAGCGTCTGTGGGTGACGGTCTATGAAACCGACGATGAAGCCTTTGATATCTGGGCGAATGAAATCGGTGTGCCGCGCGAGCGCATTATTCGCATCGGTGACAACAAGGGCAGCGCATACGCGTCTGATAACTTCTGGCAGATGGGCGATACCGGTCCTTGTGGTCCATGTAGCGAGATTTTCTACGATCACGGCGATCACATCTGGGGTGGCCCACCAGGCAGCCCGGAAGAAGATGGCGATCGTTACATTGAAATCTGGAACATCGTCTTTATGCAGTTCAACCGTCAGGCGGATGGCACCATGCTGCCGCTGCCAAAACCGTCGGTTGATACCGGAATGGGCCTTGAGCGCATTTCCGCCGTTCTGCAACATGTTAACTCCAACTATGAAATCGACCTGTTCCAGAAACTGATTCAGGCCGTTGCACAGGTTACCGGTGCAACTGACCTCAGCAACAAATCGCTGCGCGTTATTGCCGACCACATCCGTTCCTGTGCTTTCCTGATTGCCGATGGTGTGATCCCGTCGAATGAGAACCGTGGCTATGTGCTGCGTCGTATCATTCGTCGTGCCGTGCGTCATGGCAACATGCTGGGCGCCAAAGAAGCCTTCTTCTATAAGCTGGTTGCACCACTGATTGAGGTCATGGGCGCGGCAGGCGAAGAGTTGCAGCGTCAGCAGGCTCAGGTTGAGCAGGTGCTGAAAAGCGAAGAAGACCAGTTTGCCAGAACGCTGGAGCGCGGACTGGCGCTGCTGGATGAAGAGCTGGAAAAACTGCAGGGCGACACGCTGGATGGCGAAATCGTCTTCCGTCTTTACGATACCTTTGGCTTCCCGGCTGACTTAACGGCTGACGTCTGCCGCGAACGCAATCTGAAAATCGACGAAGCGGGCTTTGAGCAGGCGATGGAGCAGCAGCGTCAGCGCGCACGTGAAGCGAGTGGCTTCGGTGCTGACTACAGCAATGTTATTCGCATTGATGCCGCCTCATCATTCAAAGGTTATGACCAGCTCGATTTAGCCGCCACGGTAAAAGCGCTCTATGTTGCGGGCGAAGCGGTAGATGAAGTGACCGCAGGTCAGGATGCCGTGGTCGTGCTGGATGAAACGCCATTCTATGGCGAATCAGGTGGTCAGGTAGGCGATACCGGTCTGCTGAAAGGGAAGAATGCTGAATTTAGCGTCCAGGATACACAAAAATATGGTCAGGCAATCGGTCATGTCGGTAAGCTGACCGCAGGGCAGTTGCGTATCGGTGATCGCCTTGAGGCGCAGGTTGATGCGGCACGTCGTGCGCGCATCCGTCTGAACCACTCTGCTACCCACTTATTGCATGCCGCATTGCGTCAGGTTTTAGGTGAGCATGTGGCGCAAAAAGGCTCGCTGGTTAACGACAAATACCTGCGTTTTGACTTCTCGCATTTCGAAGCGATGAAACCTCAGGAGATTCGTCAGGTCGAAGATATCGTCAATGCGCAGATTCGTCGCAACCTGCCGGTTGAAACGGAAGTGATGGATCTGGATGCGGCGAAGTCTAAAGGTGCAATGGCACTGTTTGGCGAGAAATATGATCAGCGCGTGCGCGTTCTGACCATGGGTGATTTCTCAGTCGAATTGTGTGGTGGTACTCACGCTGCACGCACCGGTGATATCGGCCTGTTCCGTATTCAGGCTGAGTCAGGTACGGCAGCAGGTATCCGTCGTATCGAAGCTATTACGGGTGAAGGCGCGCTGGCACAGGTTAATGCGCAAAGCAGTCAGCTGCAGGATCTTGCGCAACTGGTTAAAGCGAACAGCAGCAACCTGAACGAGAAAGTGCGTGGTCTCGTTGACCATGTGCGGGCTCTGGAGAAAGAGTTGCAGCAACTGCGCGACCAGCAAGCTGCCCAGGAGAGCGCTTCACTGAGTAGCAATGCCATCGATGTTAAGGGCGTGAAACTGCTGGTCAGCGAGCTCAACAATGTCGAGCCTAAGATGTTGCGTACCATGGTTGATGACCTCAAGAATCAACTCGGGTCTGCGATTATCGTGCTGGCGACGGTTGCCGAAGGTAAGGTGTCGCTGATTGCCGGGGTGACCAAAGATCTGACTGACCGTGTTAAAGCGGGCGAGTTGATCGCCGGTCTGGCACAGCAGGTAGGCGGGAAGGGCGGTGGCCGTCCTGATATGGCACAAGCGGGTGGTACGGATGCTAAAGGGCTGAAAGGCGCTCTGGCAGGCGTTGAGAGCTGGGTTAACAGCCGCCTTTAATGACTTAGAACAAGGCATTGTAAAAAGCGTCAGAACTCTGGTTCCGGCGCTTTTTAATACGATGCTAAAGCAGCAAATGACAAAGTCAGGCTGATGTAGTGTATTTCGGCTAAACTAACTATCAGCAGAATGTATTGGCGCATCGATGTGCATTGGTGTATCTCTCATAGTCAATGTGCAGCGTTAAATGATGGATAATGCCGGGAGCCTGTACAAGCCCGACTCTTTTAATCTTTCAAGGAGCAAAGAATGCTTATTCTAACTCGTCGAGTTGGTGAAACCCTCATGATCGGTGATGAGGTAACTGTAACGGTGCTGGGTGTTAAAGGTAACCAGGTACGTATTGGGGTTAACGCACCGAAAGAAGTGTCTGTGCATCGCGAAGAGATCTATCAACGCATCCAGGCTGAAAAAACGCAACAAACCAGCGTTTAACGGATTCAGCGTCTCGCACCTGTGCGAGGCGCTACCGCTTTGTCTAAAAATCCTCTCTTTTCTTCTCTCCCGCTTTCTCCCTGTTTAGTTAACGTCATCCTCTCTCATTGTTGATAATTCACTCTTTTTGTCTTCATTTTGCCCCAATTGTGTGTGATTTGCTCAATCAAACAAAGTTTCGGAAAAATTGTTTGACTTAAAAGTCCGGGAAAGTAATATGTGCGCCACGCAGTGCCGATGAGCAGAAACAAGTTCAGACGCACGGTTCGAAAGAAAGCGTAAGGTGAGGTGGCCGAGAGGCTGAAGGCGCTCCCCTGCTAAGGGAGTATACGGTCAAAAGCTGTATCGAGGGTTCGAATCCCTCCCTCACCGCCATTTTCGATGCATCCATAGCTCAGCTGGATAGAGTACTCGGCTACGAACCGAGCGGTCGGAGGTTCGAATCCTCCTGGATGCACCATCGAAAATAAAGAAATAAAGCGAATTAGCAATTCCTTTCATGGTGAGTAGTTAGCACCCTGCGTTGTACAAGAATTAGATTTATGCATCCATAGCTCAGCTGGATAGAGTACTCGGCTACGAACCGAGCGGTCGGAGGTTCGAATCCTCCTGGATGCACCATTCTTTGTAACATCCTCAGGTTGGTTTCTGTTAGTCCATAAAAAGTTGTACCCCAAAAGATAGACCCCAATGCATCCATAGCTCAGCTGGATAGAGTACTCGGCTACGAACCGAGCGGTCGGAGGTTCGAATCCTCCTGGATGCACCATCTTCTTCAGTTTTAAGTTCCCTCAATGAATTTGGCGTAATCATCGCTAAGACCTCAAAAGAGACATACTTTTTTATACCCTGTACAGCAAGCGCTGAACGAGCATCCTGAACTGCTCCCCTGCAGTTACCCTCTGGCTTTACCCACACTGTTTTCCTGCCTGATCTGCCCCATTGATTCATCATCCTGACTTAAGCGACACGTAACACATTTTCTCCGCCTCAGAGATCGCCATTTTACTGCCCACGCCCGTCCGCCACCGCTTGCCTGCCAGAGTAATGTTAAAAAATCGCTGAAAATTCGTACGGTTATCGCTGGCCGCGCACGATCACCTTTATCTGAAAACAAAAATTGCTAATGCTTTCAAAGCATTTGCTGTTCATCCCCCCTGGCGACAACCTGTCCACATTAGGCTAAAGTAATGTCTCATTTGGTGAATGTCCGGAGTGACAATGTACGATCAATATGACGGCCTGATTTTTGATATGGACGGCACGATTCTTGATACTGAGCCGACACATCGAAAAGCGTGGCGTCAGGTGCTCCAGCGTTACGGATTAACGCTGGATGAAGCACGTATTATCGACTTTAATGGCGCACCCGCCTGGCGGCTTGCGCAATTCATCATTGAATCCAATCAGTCGTCACACGACCCTCATCTTCTTGCTGCAGAAAAAACCGCTGCTGTGAAAGCGATGCTGCTGGAAAACGTTAAGCCGCTGCCTTTACTGGAGGTGGCGAAGGCGTATCACGGGCGTCGTCCTATGGCTGTGGGGACCGGAAGTGAACATAGCATGGCAGAGGCGTTACTGACGCAGCTTGGCGTGCGTGAGCTCTTTACGGCAGTCGTCGGCGCTGACGACGTACAGCATCATAAACCTGAGCCTGAGACCTTCTTGCGCTGCGCTGAGTTGATGGGTGTGGCGCCGGCACGTTGTGTGGTGTTCGAAGATGCAGACTTTGGTATTCAGGCCGCTAAAGCGGCAGGCATGGCAGTGGTGGATGTTCGTTTACTGTGAGTGACGTACTTACCTATGCCTCGATGTTTGGCAGCAGTTTTCTGAGTGCGACGCTCCTGCCGGGAAGTTCTGAAGCATTACTGATAGCACTATTGATAGCAAAAAAGACATCAGTTTACGGGTTGCTTGTAGCCGCATCACTGGGAAACACCTTGGGCGGTTTAACCAACATTCTTATTGGTCGCCTGCTGCCGTTAAAACGTCAGGGGCGATGGCATGGCACAGCAATGACGTGGTTGCACCGACTGGGACCAGCAGCACTTTTATTCAGCTGGCTACCGGTGATAGGTGATCTGCTCTGCGTTCTCGCGGGCTGGTTACGTTTCGCCTGGCTGCCAGCGATACTGTTTCTCGCTGTCGGCAAAACACTGCGTTATATCGTTATCGCGACTGCCACATTACAGGGTATGCAATGGTGGCATTGATTCGCACAGATTCGGGGCTACGGTTAACATTATGCTGAACAAAAATAAATTATTATCACAGCGGGGGGGTAATGTGATCCCGGACGTATCTAAAGCGCTATCCTGGCTGGAAGCGCATCCCAATGCCCTTAAAGGGATTGGTCGTGGCATCGAGCGTGAAACGCTGCGTGTACAGGAAAATGGCGATCTGGCAAAAAGCGGCCACCCGGAATCTCTGGGCTCGGCGCTGAAACATGACTGGATCACTACTGATTTTGCCGAAACGTTACTGGAATTCATCACGCCAGTGGATCACAGCATTGATCATATGCTGGCGTTCCTGCGCGATATCCACCGTCACGTTGCCCGTGAACTCGGTGATGAACGCATGTGGCCATTCAGTATGCCGTGCGTCATTGACGATGCTGACAATATTGAGCTGGCGCAATATGGCACATCCAATATCGGTAAGATGAAGACCCTTTACCGCGAAGGTCTGAAAAACCGCTACGGCGCGTTAATGCAGACGATCTCTGGCATTCACTATAACTTCTCGCTGCCACTTTCTTTCTGGCAGGAGTGGGCTGACGTGAAAGATCAGGAAAGCGGAAAAGAGACTATCTCCGCAGGTTATCTGCGGTTGATTCGTAACTACTATCGCTTCGGCTGGGTGATACCTTATCTGTTTGGCGCATCACCGGCTATCAGCTCCAGTTTCCTGCAGGGTCGTGAGAGTGCGCTGCCATTTGAAACCAATGACAAAGATACGATGTGGCTGCCGTATGCCACCTCGCTGCGTCTGAGCGATTTAGGCTACACCAATAAATCGCAGAGCGCTCTGGGCATCACGTTTAACTCGCTGGAAGGCTATGTCACTGCGCTGAAAAAAGCGATCAAGACGCCGTCAGATGAGTATGCAGCGATGGGCACCAAAGATGCTGACGGTAACTGGCTGCAGCTCAACACTAACGTGCTGCAGATTGAGAACGAGCTCTATGCGCCCATCCGGCCTAAGCGTGTTACACGCTCGGGTGAAGCGCCTTCTGATGCGCTGCTGCGCGGTGGCATCGAATACATTGAAGTACGTTCACTGGATATCAATCCGTTCTCTGCCATCGGCGTCGATGAGAATCAGGTTCGCTTCCTCGATCTGTTCCTGATCTGGTGTACCCTGGCGGATGCACCGGAAATGAGTGCAGATGAGTTGCAATGCACCCGCAAAAACTGGAATCGGGTGGTGCTCGAAGGGCGTAAACCGGATCAGAAAATTGCGGTGGGTTGTGGAGAAGCGGAACATTCGCTGGTTGAAGTGGGCAAAACCCTGTTTGCCGACCTGCGCCGGGTTGCTGAAGTCTTAGACAGTCACAATCAGGACAGCACGGAATATCAGCAGGTTTGTGATCAACTGGTAGCATCCTTTGATGATCCTGAGCTAACCTACTCGGCGCGCATCCTTCAGGCAATGAAGGATAATGGTGTAACCGGCACCGGCGTGGCACTGGCTGAACAGTATCGCCATATGCTCTGTGAAGAACCGCTGGAAGTGCTGACAGAAGAAGATTTCACGCGTCAGGCGCAGGAATCTGTTGCTGCACAGCAGCAGCTGGAAGCAAATGATAAGCTGGATTTTGAAGCGTATCTGGCGAGCCGGGAAGGGTAGAAAAGAAAAAGGCCACATCAATGTGGCCAAATTAACATCTCTGTTGTCAGGGATGATGATGATAACAAATGCGCGTCTTTCATATATTCAGACGTTGGGCGAACAGAAAAGTTTCATCGTTTTAAAAAAAATTCTCAGAACAGGAGGTGACGTATGCCACTACTGGACAGTTTTACCGTTGATCACACCATCATGGGCGCACCGGCAGTCCGCGTTGCGAAAACCATGAAGACTCCGCATGGCGATACGATTACCGTTTTTGACCTGCGTTTTTGCCGTCCGAACATTGATATCCTCACTGAGCGTGGCATTCATACGCTGGAGCATCTCTTTGCCGGCTTCATGCGTGATCACCTGAATGGTGACGGTGTGGAAATCGTCGATATCTCGCCAATGGGCTGCCGTACCGGCTTCTACATGAGCCTGATTGGTACGCCAGACGAGCAGCGCGTTGCGAAAGCGTGGAAAGGGGCGATGGAAGATGTTCTGAAAGTGAAAGATCAGAACCAGATCCCTGAGCTGAATGAATATCAGTGTGGCAGCTACAAGCTGCACTCACTGGATGAAGCGCAGCAGATTGCCCGCAATGTGCTGGCGCATGAGATCGGCGTAAACCGTAATGACGATCTGAAACTGCCTGCTGAAAAGCTGAAAGAACTGCACATCTAGTCAGGGCTTCTCTGCTAAAAAAAACGCCGCATCATCTCGATTGCGGCGTTTTTTTATGGCTTCAGGAACCGACCGATTTTTTCAGCGGCGTCTTCGGCGTGATGCGCACCTGTTTAATCATATTATCCTGCACGTCCAGAATATCGACGTTGTAGTTACCAATCTGAACACGTGTGGCAATAGAAGGGATCTCCTCCAGCGCTTCCAGCAACATGCCGTTGATGGTACGCGCTTCCTGCTCTGGCAGATCCCAGTTAAAGGCCTTATTGATTTCGCGCACGCTGGCACTGCCTTCAATCAGCACGGAGCCATCATTCTGCGGCATCACTTCTTCCGCCAGCGACGGTGACATGGAGGTAGTGAAGTCACCGACAATCTCTTCCAGAATGTCCTCTATCGTCACCAGCCCTTTGATGTCGCCATATTCATCCACCACCACGCCCGCTTTCTCTTTGTTGCGCTGGAACTTCACCAGTTGGGTGTTCAGCGGCGTTCCTTCGGGAATGTAGTAGATTTCATCGGCAGCGCGCAGCAGCGTTTCTTTAGTGAACTCTTTTTTCTCCGTCATCATGCGCCAGGCTTCACGCACACGAAGCATGCCGACGCAGTCATCCAGTGAATCTCTGAACAGCACAATGCGCCCATGAGGTGAATGGCTTAGCTGGCGCACGACTGACTTCCAGTCATCGTTGATGTTGATACCAACAATCTCATTACGCGGCACCATAATGTCGTCAACGCTGACTTTCTCCAGGTCGAGCACGGAGAGCAGCATGTCCTGGTTACGGCGTGACATCAGGCTACGCGACTCATAGACAATGGTGCGTAACTCCTCTTTGCTCAGCGCTGAGTTAACAGAGCCGTCAGAGCGAATACCTGCCAGGCGCATCAGCAGCCGGGTAATGGTGTTCAGCAGCCAGACCAGCGGTAGCATGATGTATTGCAGCGGAGTAAGTAAAAAGCTGCTCGGATAGGCCACTTTTTCCGGATAAAGGGCCGCCACGGTTTTGGGTAACACTTCAGCGAAGACCAGCACCACGAAGGTCAGCACGCCGGTTGCAATGGCGACACCCGCATCACCATACAGACGCATTCCGACAATAGTGCCTAACGCGGAAGCAAGGATGTTGACCAGGTTATTACCAATCAGCACCAGACTGATCAGACGATCCGGGCGGCGCAGCAGTTTTTCGACACGTCGAGCTGCGCGATCACCATTTTTAGCCTGATGGCGCAGTTTATAGCGATTCAGTGTCATCATGCCGGTTTCAGAGCCTGAGAAATAAGCTGAAACCAGTACCATGATGCAGAGAATAATAATCAGCGTGGTAGTTGAAACATTCTCCAACGCAAAACTTCCTTTTTAACGAGAACCAGGGACAAGTAGATGCTGCAGGATGCGGCTGCCGAAGTAAGCCATGGTCAACAGCACCGCACCGCTGCAGTTAAACCAGACGACGCGGCGACCACGCCAGCCTTCATGATAGTGCCCCCAGAGCAAAACGATATAAACAAACCACGCGATGATCGAGAGCACGGCTTTATCGACGTTTTCTGCGCTGAAGAGATCCTGCATATAAAACAGACCGGTGCAGAGCACCAGCGTTAACAGCACGACGCCAACCTGGGTGATGTGAAACATCTTACGTTCGATGGTCAGCAGCGGCGGCATATCCTGGGTGAACGCCAGTCGCTTGTTTTTTAACTGATAATCGATCCACGCCAGCTGCAGCGCATAAAGCGCGGCGATGATCAGCGTTGCATAGGCGAACAGCGACAGGCCGATGTGGATCATCATGCCTGGCGTAGTTTCCAGATGCGTGATGAACGCATTGGGGACAAAGGTGGCAAAGGCCAGATTGATCAGCGCGAAGCTATAAACAATCGGCAGCAGTAGCCAGCCACGGTTGCGTGACGCCACAATGGTCATGATGGCGCAAATCAACAGGCTGACCAGTGAACCAATGTTAAGCAGGCTTAAGTTCTGTCCGCTATCAATAGCAAATATGCGTTGCTGCAAGGCCACCGCGTGTGTCACCAGCGCCACACAGGCAGAGAGCATCGCCATTCGCCGCCAGCCGCCGTTACGTTTCAACAGGCTGGGAATGATCAGGGCAAGACTTAAGGAGTAGGCGAATAGCGCCACTATCGCGAAAACGAACATAGATCCTTTCAGGTTCAGTCAGATAAGGAAAAAGGCAGTATAGCGCCAGCCGAAGCAGGCTCCAAACGATCTGAGGGGCAATTGCAGAGATCGCCGAGGCTTCGTGTTATAATCCGCCGCATTCTGCCGATCAGGCGCCTCGCGATCTTTTTTTTTAGTGAGAGACCATGTTTGATAATTTAACCGATCGTTTGTCGCAAACCCTGCGAAATATCAGCGGCCGCGGAAGGCTGACTGAAGAGAACATCAAAGAGACCCTGCGTGAAGTGCGCATGGCACTGCTTGAGGCTGACGTTGCGTTGCCGGTGGTGCGTGACTTCATCAACCGTGTGAAAGAGAGCGCGGTCGGTCATGATGTGAATAAAAGTCTGACGCCAGGTCAGGAGTTTATCAAAATCGTACGTAACGAACTCGTTGCGGCGATGGGTGCAGAGAACAACGCACTCGACCTGGCAGCACAGCCACCAGCCGTGGTGCTGATGGCGGGCCTGCAGGGTGCCGGTAAAACCACCAGTGTTGCTAAGCTGGGTAAATTCCTGCGCGAGAAGCACAAGAAGAAAGTTTTAGTGGTTTCTGCCGACGTCTATCGTCCGGCGGCAATTAAACAGCTGGAAACGCTGGCACAGCAGGTTGGCGTGGATTTCTGTCCGTCCGATCTCAGCCAGAAGCCGGTCGATATCGTCAACAATGCGCTGCGTGAAGCTCGTCTGAAGTTCTACGATGTGCTGCTGGTGGATACCGCCGGCCGTCTGCACGTTGACGAAGCAATGATGGACGAAATCAAACAGGTTCATGCGGCGATCAAGCCGGTAGAAACCCTGTTTGTGGTCGATGCCATGACCGGTCAGGATGCCGCAAACACGGCAAAAGCCTTTAATGAAGCGCTGCCGCTGACCGGTGTTATTCTGACCAAGGTTGACGGTGATGCACGCGGTGGTGCGGCGCTGTCAATTCGCCATATCACCGGCAAACCGATCAAATTCATGGGCGTCGGTGAAAAGACCGAAGCGCTTGAGCCATTCTACCCGGAGCGTATTGCTTCGCGTATCCTGGGCATGGGTGACGTACTCTCCCTGATTGAAGATATCGAAAGCAAAGTTGACCGCGATCAGGCGGAGAAACTGGCTAAAAAGCTGAAAACCGGCGACGGTTTTGATCTCAATGACTTCCTTGAGCAGCTAAAGCAGATGCGCAACATGGGCGGTATGGCCAGCCTGATGGGTAAACTGCCGGGTATGGGACAGCTGCCAGATAACGTAAAGTCGCAGATGGATGACAAAGTGCTGGTGCGCATGGAAGCCATCATCAACTCGATGACGCGCAAAGAGCGTGAGAAACCAGAAATCATCAAAGGCTCGCGCAAGCGCCGTATTGCTACCGGTTCCGGTATGCAGGTGCAGGACGTTAACCGCTTATTAAAGCAGTTTGACGACATGCAGCGTATGATGAAGAAAATGAAGAAGGGCGGTATGGCGAAAATGATGCGCGGCATGAAGGGTATGATGCCGCCAGGTTTCCCTGGCCGCTAAAGCGTTCCACAAAAAAGCCCGAAAAGGCACGGTTTGGGTTGCTTTTTTCGCCAAAATGAGTAAAATTTTCGGGCTTTTTATACAGCACCCGGACCCCGTTCCTCGATGGGGGCCGGGTGTTTTATTAACTGAAGAGGATGTTATGGTAACAATTCGTTTGGCACGTCACGGCGCTAAAAAGCGTCCGTTCTATCAGGTCGTCGTCACTGACAGCCGCAATGCACGCAACGGTCGTTTCATTGAGCGCGTTGGTTTCTTCAACCCGATCGCATCTGGTCAGGCTGAAGGTCTGCGTCTTGATCTGGATCGTATCGAGCACTGGGTTGGCCAGGGCGCAACGCTTTCTGACCGCGTTAACGCGCTGGTCAAAGAAGCTAAGAAAGCAGCTTAATCTGTCACGGTGGTGAGCATGAGCAGACAACTTGCCGCACAGCCTCCTGTTAACCCAATTGTGTTGGGTAAGATGGGAGCCGCCTACGGTATTCGCGGCTGGCTCAAAGTGTTTTCCTCCACTGAAGACGCTGAAAGCATCTTCAACTACCAACCCTGGTTCATCCAGCGCGCCGGTAAATGGCAGCAGGTCGAACTGGAAGGTTGGAAGCACCACAATCAGGACCTGATCATCAAAGTCAAAGGCATTGAAGATCGGGATGCGGCGGCTCAGTTAACCAATTGCGAAATTCAGGTTGACTCGACGCAGTTGCCATCGCTGGAAGAGGGTGACTACTACTGGAAAGACCTTATGGGCTGCCAGGTCGTTAACCTTGAAGGCTACGAGATGGGTAAAGTCATCGATATGATGGAAACCGGCTCGAACGACGTTCTCGTCGTTAAGGCAAACCTGAAGGATGCGTTCGGTGCTCAGGAGCGGTTAATTCCGTTTCTTGATGAACAGGTTATCAGGAAAGTCGATCTCTCTACTGGCGTCATTGAGGTAGATTGGGATCCTGGTTTTTGATCTCCGAATCGAACGGTAACGTAACGGCGAATACAATGTGGATTGGTGTTATTAGCCTGTTTCCAGAAATGTTTCGCGCTATTACCGATTACGGGGTAACTGGCCGGGCTGTAAAAAACGGTCTGCTCAGCATTCAGAGCTGGAGTCCTCGTGATTTCACTCACGACCGGCACCGTACCGTGGATGATCGTCCTTACGGCGGCGGACCGGGAATGCTGATGATGGTACAACCCTTACGGGATGCCATCTCCGCAGCGAAAGCAGCGGCAGGTGAAGGGGCCAGGGTGATATATCTTTCACCTCAGGGTCGCAAACTGGACCAACAGGGCGTTTGCGAACTGGCGGCACGGGACAAGTTAATTCTGGTCTGTGGCCGTTATGAAGGGATTGATGAGCGCGTAATCCAGACCGAAATTGATGAAGAATGGTCAATCGGTGATTACGTTCTCAGTGGCGGGGAACTGCCAGCGATGACGATGATTGACGCAGTCGCCCGGTTTATTCCCGGCGTACTCGGCAAGCAGGCGTCAGCCGATGAGGATTCGTTCTCTGAAGGTTTGCTGGATTGTCCGCACTATACCCGACCTGAAGTGTTAGACGGCGTGGAAGTCCCGGCAGTATTACTGTCAGGTAACCATGCTGATATTCGCCGCTGGCGTCTGAAGCAGTCGCTAGGCCGTACCTGGCTGAGAAGACCTGAACTTCTGGAAAACCTGGCTCTGACTGAAGAGCAAGCAAGGTTGTTGAATGAGTTCCAGCGGGAATCTCAGCAGCAACAAAACGATGATGTGGAAGAGTAAGCTCTTCCCCGACTATCAGTTTACCCAGGATATGAGATTTAATTATGAGCAACATTATCAAGCAAATTGAACAAGAGCAGATGAAACAGGACGTACCTTCCTTCCGCCCGGGTGATTCCGTGGAAGTGAAAGTATGGGTCGTTGAAGGTTCTAAAAAACGTCTGCAGGCATTCGAGGGCGTGGTTATCGCTATTCGTAACCGCGGTCTGCACTCTGCATTCACTGTTCGCAAAATTTCTAACGGCGAAGGCGTTGAGCGTGTATTCCAGACTCATTCACCTGTAATTGACAGCATCGCTGTTAAACGTCGTGGCGCTGTGCGTAAAGCCAAACTGTACTACCTGCGTGAGCGTACTGGTAAGTCTGCTCGTATTAAAGAGCGTCTTAACTAAGGTATCGCTAACGCGACATCTAAAAGTTAATATATATCAGGGGGTTAGCGATAAGCTAACCCCCTTTTTTTGCTCATTGTCCACGCATTGCCTACATGGAATTATTATTGTGGGCATTCCTGACTACGGCCATAAAAAAACCCGCTTTCGCGGGCTTCATTAGTGGAGCAGAGAGGGTTGCTGCTCATGGCTAGTATGTAATGGCACTCTGTTGATTTGACCTGGCTCTACAATTATTCCGGCTACGCTTTCGTGTGTCTTGAATGTGCAGCTGCAATTAATATTCTGACACTGGTGATAGCGCTCTTTTGTAACGCGGGAGATGTACCGACTACTTTTAGCGTGGGCGGCGGTCTGGCACTTTGGGCAATGCATCATTTATGGCTTTCCTTGAGCAAACGAAGCGAGCAGCTTTTAGGCTATTCTGCATTTGTAAGATTAATAATGCAAATTTAAGTTTCGTCCTATTTCTTAATTTTCATCATCATCTACGTCATTGTCATCGGCGGTGTATTCAACATCTGAAAGCAGCACTTCAAACTCAAGCATGGTTGTGTATCCACTGCCGCTCAGGCTATGTGTAACCTTGCTAATAATCCACGGCTGCGCATCGATCACGGATTTAAAGCCGCTCACCCTGACCGGCGTTTCCGGGTACAGATCAGCGCGCCCCATTGCAAGCGTAAGCGAGAACTCAGCGACGCCGCGCTGCAGCTTATCCCACTTTGCTTTTGCTGCCCGCATCGCGGCTGCTTTCGATGCATACACGGTCGTCAGCGTGAATATGTTGTCTTCCGTGCCAGCCAGATAATCCCCCTCGCTGGCCTCCGGCGTTTTGGTCGCGGTCGTCTTTTTCTTTTTAGCAGCCGGGTGCTCCAGCGCGCGCAGATGCTTTTCTTTCGGCTTGCGCTTTACCTTAACTTTCTTAGGCTTAGGGTCTTTGGTATGCAGCCAGCTTGCCGAGACGCCAGTGTATGCGCCACGGTCGGCAATGCTGAAGCTGTGCCGGTCACCATCCTGCCGCGTGATCGTCATCTGCGGGATTGGCTTTCCGCTGGCGGTGACGCCGTTACCGGGCTTTATAAACAGAAGCCGCCCGGCCTTCACAGCTGCAACCGCGCCGTACAGCGTGGCGAGCCGCGTCAGAAATTTAGCGTCAGTCTCCTGCGTCTGGTCGATGTGAGCCACGGCAATTCCGGCGAATCCATCGGCCAGCATGGGCTTTAGGTTATTGCGCGCGGCTATCTGCGTGACGACTTCCCCCAGGGTCGTGTCGTGATAGGACACCTCCCGGCGGGAATTGAGCGAGCCACGAAAATCGGCACTGCGGGCGCGGATTGTCATGGTGTCCGGCGCGCCGTGGTGCTCTACCTCGTCAACGGTGAAATTGCCTTTTCCGAAAAGCGTCTGGCCTTTCCAGCCGAGAAACAGCGTTATCACTGCGCCGCGTACCGGCATCGCCAGCTGCCCGTCGGCGTCGTCCAGCTCAATATCCAGCTGGTCAGCCTCAAAGCCGCGATTGTCGGTCAGCGTCATCGAGATAAGACGATCCCGGATGTTGGTTGTGACGTCATTAGAATTAACCTTCAGCATGAAATCCGGCGTCAGCCGCGCCCCGGCCAGCACCGGCAGGCTGCTAATCCCGATCATCCGAGCAGCCCCCCTGCAGTTGAAATCAGGCTACCGGCCGCCGACTTCACGCCGTTAATTGCTGACGTGAGCTGCCCTGGCAGACTGGCGGAGCCGCTGATAAGCCCGTCAGCCTGTTTCTTCAGGTCGCCAAACATCGAGGTAAGCGACTCGTCAACGCGCTTCAGGCTCAGGGTAAACATGATTTTGCTGGCCGTGCCGTTGGGGTAAAACTCGCTGAAGGTGTTAGAAATACTCTCGATCACGTACATGCCGTAAATCATGCCGCTGCCGCCAATCAGCGGCCACGCTGCCCCCTCGTCGGCCATCAGGCGGATTGTCATCAGCGACAGCGAGCCGCCCGTGATTTCCGGGCGCAGCTCCCCGGATAGCGTAATTTTTTCATCGCCCGGCCCGATAAACTGCGCCGCCGGACGCTGCCCGAACCGGCTGTTAGTGGGCCAGCGATAGTCGATATTCTGCTGCATATCCCCGTAAGGCAGGGTCTGTCGCATAAACGGCATCATGCCGTAAATCATCATCATCGTTTAATCCTCCCAGCCCATTTTGCTGCGGTTCTGTGCCTGCCGGTTGCGCTGCTCTTTAGCCTGGTGCTGCGCCATCAGCGCCATTGCATCGTCTTTGGTCATGCCCTCGTGCATGTTGATTTCATACTGATAGGTATTCTGGCTGCGGTCGGTGAATCCGCCCCCGGCTGACGGTGAGGAAACCGGGCGGTAAGGCGCGCCACCATAGGCGATGTTGTACTGCAGCCCGCCGGTATCTGCGCCCGCGCCGCCGGTTGCTACCGGATCAGGCGACGGCACCTTGTCTTTCAGGCCATCGGATTTCGTATCGATAATGCCGAGCTTTTCCAGCACCCAGTCAATGCCGCCCATCAGCTGATCGAGTGCGTGACTTGGAATTTTCAGCGCCTCGGCCAGCATGTTGCCGAACTTCTTACCCATGTCTCCGGCGGCGGCGAGTTCGGTCTGCGTGGATTTCACCGGCTCCAGCAGTTTGCCGAACCAGTCCCAAAGCTCTTTGACCTTGCCGCCCACCCAATCAAACACCGGCTTTAACGAACCGAAGGAATCACTGATCGGCCCCATCGCAGCGGTGAAGCCTTCGGCCATGCCTGCAATAAAGGCGCTGATGGGTTCCCAGTATTTGCGCACCAGTAGCGCCCCGGCCACGATTGCTGCCGCGACGGCCACAACCGGCAGCGTGATAGCGCCGAGCGCGGCCGTAATCGCTCCGCCCGCGATGCTGAATGCCGTGCCGAGGAAGCCCGCCCCGGCAATCAGGGTATTCACGCCCGCAATCACCGGCCAGGCTACCAGCCCGATTGCGCCCAGCGCCCCGGCTAACATCAGCCCGCCCATTACCACTTTTGCGATACCGCCCGCCAGCTCCGGGTTAGCCTTAATCCAGCCATCCACCTTGAGCAGCAGCGCCGCCGTGTCCTGGGTAAGCGTGCGCAGGCTGCCGTCATTCTGATCAAACAGGTCGGTGCCGATAGCCTCATAAGCAGACTGCAGCTCTTTCAGATCGCCGCCGAGATTATCCTGCATGACCTGGACCAGTTCGGCGGTTTTGCCATCAGAGGCTTTAAACGTGGCGGTCAGCTGATCAAGCTTTCCAGATGAGGCGGCGGTCATCAGTACGGCGGCCGATGAGCTGGCCTCCTCGCCGAAGATGGTTTTCATGTACTCGGCGCGCTGGCCCGTTCCCAGCTTGTTACGATCAAAGCTCGCCTGCATTTCTTTCAGGATGGTGAAGATCGGGCGGGTATTTCCTTTGCCGTCTGCCGTTTTAATTCCCAGCTCTTTGATAGCCTTGAAAGATTCGCCGGTAGGAGCCTGCAGCCTGCTCAGCACGGCGCGGCTTCCCGTACCGGCCATTGAGCCGGTTATTTTGGCATCGTGCAGAGCGCCGACCATCGCCGCCGCCTGCTCGATGCTGACGCCCGCGTTTTTCGCTACCGGGGCGACGTAGGTCAGCGCGTCACTCAGCCCGTCAAAGTCAGCGGCCGTTTTATTCATTGTCATCGACAGCACGTCGCCGATGTGTGCCACCTTATCGTTTGAAAGCTGGAAGGCTGACTTCATCCCCATCAGCAGCCCGGCGTTTTCCTCCATCGTGCGCTTGTTTGCCAGCGCCATGTTGAGCGTAACCGGCGTAACGGCCTGAACGGCATCGGCATCACCGCCGCCTTTGGCGATAACGATTTGCGCGCCTGCGGCATCATCGGCAGAGGCGGCCGTTGTATCGCCGAGCTGACGCGCCTGCGCACGCAGGGCTTTCATTTCCGGCGATTCTTTTCCCACGCCGAGCACGGCCTGCAGCTCGGAATTTTTCTGTGCAAAATCAAACCCCGGCATCAGGAGCGAGGTTGCTGCCATGCCGCCAACCGTGGCAGCACCGATACCGGCCGCGCCCATGTTGCGCACCTTACCCGACAGCTCCTGCCCTTTACGGTAGCGTTCGCTGGTCTGGTTCAGCCGCTCCTGCTGTGCATTAAGCCGCTGCAGCTCCATTTTCTGCCGACTTAGACTGACGGTTGCCTGCGCCGAGGCGGATTTCAGGCGCTGCTGCTCGCTGCTCAGGGCTTTGGTTGAAATCCCCGCCGCATTAAGTGCCTCGCGCTGCTGCTGCACCGAAAGGCGCAGGCTGTTGGTTTTGGTCTGCAGCTCTGCCGCCGCCTGCCGGGCCTTTTCCAGTGCGCGGGCCTGCTGCGTGGTGGGGCGCTCCGTGTTTTTAAACTGCACGGCCAGCGCGGCCGCCTCCTGCTTCGCGTCCTTCAGGCTCTGCTGCGTGACGGCCAGCTGCGCGCTGGCCTTGCGGAAGCCGTCAATTTTTCCGGCCTGCGCGTCCAGCTCCTTAATCGTCGTCTGCGTCTGGCGAATGTCTGAAGACAGATTTTTAGCGGCGGTCTGCACGGCTTTGAAGGGGCGCGAGGCTTTGTCTACCGCGTTCAGCAGCACCTGCACCTTGAGGTTATTGCTCATCCGGGGTTGCTCCGCTGCGGATAAAGGCTTTATGCCGCCAGTCCATCAGCTCGGCCAGCGGCATGTCGTACATCTCGGAGGGTTGCCAGTGAAATATCGTGGCAATGTCGGCCATCAGGTCGTTAACCGTCAGGCCGTGCGGCCAGTCTATTCGTCCGACTTCGACTGCAAAAAACCGATCACCTTTCCGCCCAGCGCAATCAGGTCTACCGGATCAAGGGCATTACACTCGGCCTTTGTCAGCGCTGGCAGGGTAATGCGGGGCAGCACGGTCAGCAGGGCGTCAACGTCCGACTGGCACAGATCGGCCAGGCGCACGCCGCGCAGGCTTCCGGCCGTTGGCTTAATCAGCTCCACGCTTTTGATTTCGGTTTCGCCGCGCTGCAGCGGGCTTTCAAACTCAACAACGTTATCTTTCTTTTCCATGATTGTTCTCTGTTCACTGTAGTCAGGTAAAGCCAGCGGCGGGCGCTGGCGTCAGGGTTTATACCAGGCCGAGGTTTTTACGGCGCTGCTCAAGCCGGTCAACGCCGTTGACATTCTCCACCATGTTGATGGTGTCGATTTCGATCAGCTCTTTGCCGTTAAAGGTCAGCTTGTAATAGGTATTTTTACTGGTGATTTTGGTTTCGGTGTCTTCGCCCTGTTTGGCTTCGCCGAAATCAAACGACTGATGCTTACCGCGCACTTCAATCTCTACCGCGATTTCCTCGCCGGTATCGTCGCGCTGGTAAGAGCCGGTAAAGCGCAGGGGAATGTCAGACGCACCCCACTGCGTGAGTACCAGCTCATCAATGCCGCCGATGCTCCACTCAACATCGAGCGCGTCATCTTCCAGACCGTTATCAATGAAGGCCGCGCCGCTCATGCCGCCCGCGCGGAACGGGTCGAGCTTGCGCGCCAGCTTCGGCAGGGTCACGGCGGTGACGACGCCCTGATAGCTGTTGGCGTTGTTGAAAAGGTTCATGCCCTTCAGTTTGCGTGGCAGTGCCATTTATCCGGCTCCTCAGCTGTTCACGGATGCGGCGAAGTTCGCCAGATAGGTGTCGGTAATGCGCTGGCGCAGGGTTAAATCTTCCAGCGGCGGAACCGGCGTATAGTCGTAATCGATAAAGAGCTTGCCCGCCTTCAGGGTGTCTTTATCGTTGGCGCTTTCGTCATACCAGGCCGATGCACCCAGCAGATAACCGGCGTTAACCAGCTCGCGGAATTTCGCATTGATGCCCGCGATAATCTCGCGCACCAGAACCGGCGTCAGCGGCTTATCAACCGCCCACATGTGCGCCTCAGCCATCGTGTCGGCCAGCACCTGCGCGGTGCGGGTGTAGTTTTCAAACTGAAACAGCGGGTCATCGCTGCAGGTGCGGTTGCCCCAGAAGCGGAAACCGTCTTTACGGATCAGCGTCGTAACGTCGGCCTCGTTGAGCAGGTCGGCGTCTGTGCCGGTCTGCTGCAGATCCCAGAACACTGATGCGGAAATGCCGGTCACGCCATTAACGCCGACGTTAGACAGAGTTTTATGCCAGCCTGTGTCATTGTCGATTTTGGCGCGCAGGCCCAGCGCGCGGGCAGTGGCATAGGCCGTGTCGGATTTGCTGGTCGCGGTGTTCCACGAAAGGAAATCAGGCCAGATAACCATCAGCTCACGCTGGCTGAAGTTCTGGCGATACAGGCGGGCTTCGGAAATGGTTTTACATTCCCACGCTGAAACATAGGCGAAGGCGCGCAGCTGCTGCGCAATGCCGGCAAGCGCGGTTGCCACCGCCAGTGAATCCAGCCCCGGCACGCCGAGAATCCGCGGCTTGACGTCGAGCTGGGTCTGCGCGGCGAGCAGCGCTTTCATGCCGGTATACTGGCCGTTTTCATCCGTGCCGCCGATGATATTTGACGTAGTTTCGGCTTCGTCAGCTCCTTCAGCGACGCGCACGACGACGGTCACGGGTTTTGACTGGTCGGCAATAGCCTGCAGCGCAGCGGCGAGCGTGCCTTTTTTACCTGCTTTGCCGACAGCACCCTGCACGTTGGTGATAAGGACTGGCGTATTAAGCGGGAAGGTTGCCGCGTCCGCATCCTGCGCTGTGCAGACCATGCCCACGATTGCGGTTGATACGGTTGTAATGGTGCGCGTGCCGTCGTTGAGTTCGACGACGCGGACACCATGATGATAATCAGACATCTGATGCACTCCGTTTTGAGGGTGTGCTCAGGGTGTCAGGTCAGGTTTTGCAGTGCATCTGATGGGGGTTTGCTGGTCTGTCAGCAGACAGAATTAATAATCTGGCGCTGCCTGTCGGCCGGAATGTACCGGTAAAGGGTTTTTACTGATACCTCCAGCACAAGGGCAATCTGCTGCAGTGTTGCGCCGTTCGCCAGCATTCTTTCAGCGCGGCCGATAACGTCCGGCGTCATTACGCGACGCCTGCCGCCGATGCGCCCTTTATCCCGTGCAGCAGCCAGCCCGGCGCGCGTGCGCTCTATTATCAGCTCGCGCTCCATCTCAGCCAGCGCCCCCATGACGTGAAAGAAAAACCGGCCCATCGGCGTGCTGGTATCAATGCTGTCGGTCAGGCTGCGGAAGTTAACGCCACGTTCTCGCAGCTCCTCCGTCAGCATGACCAGATGGCGCATACTCCTGCCGAGCCGGTCGAGCTTCCACACAATCAGCGTATCGCCAGGCTGCAGGCAGCGCAGCGCCTTTTTCAGTCCCGGCCTTTCACTCGTTTTACCGCTTATCCTGTCCTCGAAAATCAGCTCACATTCTGCGCTTTGTAGCGCAACCCGCTGTAAATCCGTGTTCTGGTCATTTGTTGATACCCGAATGTAACCAATCAGCACCCTGATTTCTCCGCAAATGGCCGCAAGTGTGCCAGCGCGGCACGGCGCAGGGCCAGGCGTTTGTTTCTCAGAAACCTCGGT